>JBGANQ010000136.1:0-17992 GCA_044222245.1 Polyangia bacterium
TCTATGTCGGCGACGGGCGCTTCGTCCACGCGACGACCAGCGAGCGGCCTACCGTGCACAAGAGCGAGCTGCGCGAGCCCGGCTGGCTCAAGCGGTGGGCCGGGACGCGGCGTCACCAGCAGCTGGCGCCGCCGTCTCCTTAGTCCTTGGGTCGGGAGACAGACCCGCGCCGAATCAACCCGCCGCCGGCGAGCCTGCCGACGGTCGCCTGCGGGCAAAAAAAATGCCCCGACGGGCAGCCTGGCGCTTGGGGGGGCGAACGCTTCGGCTGAACGGCGGGGCGATCGGGAATCTACCATTTTGATTTTCCCTGGCTAGGAAAAAATGCATTAGCTGCATTTTCTTTTTGTCTGCGACGGGAAAGCCGCAGCCTGCGGCACCTTCACGCGACCTCAAGGTGGGCCGCTTTCGCCTAAATCCGGAGTCAATTAGCGCGCGCTGCGCAATTGGGAGAAGAATCCGACCGTAAATCGTTATATAAATTACGATAAAAAGTTGCGTGATTAAATCGTGATGCTCACCGAAGGTCAGACGATCGGCAGCTACCGGGTGGTAAAGAAGCTCGGCGAGGGCGGTATGGGCGCCGTCTTTGAGGCGGTGCACCAGGAGATCGGCCGCCGCGCCGCGATCAAGGTCCTGCACCCGCAGTTTGCCCAGAGCCCGCAGGTCGCCACGCGCTTCCTTAATGAAGCCAAGGCGGCCAACCTCATCGAGCACCCTGGGGTGGTCGAGATCTTCGAGTTCAGCCGGCTCCAGGATGGGACCACTTACATCGTCATGGAGTACCTCAAGGGGGACTCTCTGGCCAAGCGCATCGAGCGCGGACCGCTCGGGGTCGAGACGCTGCGCATCGCCCGCCAGATCGCCTCGGTGCTCGCGGCGGCGCACGAAAAAGGGATCATCCACCGCGACCTTAAGCCGGACAACGTCATCATCGTCAAAGACCCCGAAGCGCCGGGCGGCGAGCGGGCCAAGGTGCTCGACTTCGGCATCGCCAAGATCGCCGAAGAGCATGTGATGAAGACGCAGGCCAACTCGCTGCTCGGCACGCCGGTCTACATGGCGCCCGAGCAGTGCCGGGGGGCCGCTGCGGTCACCACCAAGTCGGACGTCTACTCGCTGGGGGTCATGATCTACGAGATGCTAGCCGGGCAGCCGCCGTTTACCGGCAGCGGCATCGGCGAGATCATGGCCGCCCACATGATGACCGAGCCGCCGCCGCTGCGCGAGCGGCAGCCGAGCGTGCCGCTGCCGCTTGCGACCTTTGTCCATCGCCTGCTCGCCAAGGACCCCGCGGTGCGCCCGACCATGGCCGAGACGATAGTCGAGCTGGAGCGGCTCGGCGCTGCCAGCACCGGCGTGCTGCAGGCGGTGGCGCTGCCGCACGAGCCCTCGGGGAGACACCCGCTGCAGGCGCCGCCGGAGGCCCGGACGATCGCCGGCGAGCCGACCGCGCCGACCCATGGCTCGGCCCAGAGTCCGGCAAAGAGTGCGGCCGGACCCGGCGGCACCATGGCGATCGACGATCCGAACCTGCCCGCGGTGGTCAGGCCGCCGCTAATAAACCAGACCGGCACCCTGCCCGAGCCGCGACCGCCGGCGGGCCGCTCGCCGCGCCTTGGGATCCTTGCCGGGGTGGGCGGGGCGGTGGTGCTCACCGTGGGGATCCTCGGCTTTCTGCGCTCGCGGCCGCCGCCGCCGCCGATCCCCAAGCCGATCCCCAAGCCGGAGGTAAAGCAGACTCCCGACAAGCCGGACAAGACCCCGCCGCCCGAGCCGCGGCGCCTCGATCCAAATACGCCCGCGGGCCTGGTGGCGATCGCCGGCGCCCGCTTCGCGATGGGCAGCACCAATGAGCAGGTCGACGCCGGGCTCGCGCTGTGCCAGAAGACCGGCACCAGCTGCCGGCGCGAGCTGTACGAGCGCGAGCTGCCGCAGCGGATGGTGCAGGTCAGCGACCTCTATATGGATCAGACAGAGGTCACAAATGAGCAGATGGTGGCCTGGCTCAACGAGCAGAAGGACCTCAAGGTCAAGGACAAGCGGCACGTCCTGTGGGGCAAGACCGTGCTGCTCGACGTGAACCAGGAAGGCAGCGGCATCGAACACAGCGGCGGCAAGCGCGGCGAGTTCCGCGTGGCGCCAGGCGCTGCCAACCTGCCCGTGGTGCTGGTCAGCTGGCACGGGGCGCAGCGCTACTGCGAGAGCCAGGGCAAGCGCCTGCCGAGCGAGGCCGAGTGGGAGCTGGCGGCGCGCGGGGCGAGCGAGCGGCTGTTCCCCTGGGGCGCGGCGCTGCCCACCTGCGGCGGCGTGGTCTTTGGTCGCGGCGAGGAGCTGCCCGCCGACCGCCGCTGCCGCGACTACAAGAATCAGCCAAGCCCGGTGGGCAAGGCGGCGCAGGACCGCACTCCCGATGGCGTCATGGATCTGGGCGGCAACGTCGCAGAGTGGGTGCGGGATCGCTTCGTCATTCCCTACCCGAGCTGCGGCGAGCCCTGCAAAGATCCGCTGGTCGAGGCCGCGGACCCGGGCAGCGCCCCCGCCGGCAAGGGCAAGAAAAAGGAGTCCGCGGCGACGCTGCGGGTGATCCGCGGCGGCAGCTACTCGCTGGCGGCCGACGCCTGTCGCGGCGCCGGTCGGATTCGTTTGCAGCAAGAGCTGGTGCAGCTCGATGTGGGATTTCGCTGCGTGAAGATGGGGACCAAATAACTATGGGGAAGTTATTGCGAACACTCCGGAGCCAGCTGGTCGCCGGAGCGGTGGTGGCGGTCGCCGCGCTGCCGGGGTGTGCTTTCTTTCAGAAGCTTGGTGGTCAGCTGCCCGGCGGCGCGCTGGCGGGCGCGGTGAGCTCTTCGGTGACCGGCGGCGCCGGGCTCCTGCCCGGGGATGCGCTGCAGTCAGTGACCAGCACGACCTCGATCCTGCGCTCGGGCAACCTCGCGGGGCTCAACGCGCAGGTGGCGAGCCTGGGGGTCTCTTCGTCTGTGGTGCTCGGCAAGCTGGCGGCCGGGGCGATCGCCTCGGCGGTGCAGCGGCGCATCGAGGAGCGCGAGCGCAAGCTGCAGGCGACCCAGCTGTTCTACGCCGGGGCCTGCAACCTTGAGACGCCCAAGCCGAGCAGCGATCCGCTGGAGGCGGAGGCCGAGCAGGCCTTCAACCAGGGCGACTACGCCAAGGCCGAGCAGAGCCTGCAGGGCCTGGTCCAGAAGCGGGAAAAAGGAGCGCCCCCCGAGCAGCTGGCGCAGGCGCTCAACCGCCTGGCGGCGCTGTACTTCGCGCAGTCGCAGTATGCCAAGGCCGAGCCGCCGGCGCAGCGCTCGCTGGAGCTGCGCGAAAAAGCCCTGGGCAAGGATCACCCGGACGTCGCCGAGTCGCTCGCCACCCTGGCCGAGGTGGCGCAGGCCAAGGGCGAGTTCGCCCGCGCCGAGCCGCTTTATCAGCGCGCCCTCAAGGTGCGCGAAAAGGCGCTCAAGGAAGATCACATCTGCGTCGCCCAGAGCGCCAACCAGCTCGCCGGTCTGTACAAGCAGATGGCCGCCTACGGTCGCGCCGAGCCGCTGTACAAGCGCGCCCTCAGCATCCGCCAGAGCAAGCTCGGGGAGCAGAGCCTGGAGGTCGCGCAGTCGAGCAGTGATCTGGGCGGGCTGCAGCTGGCGATGGGCAACTACGCCGCCGCCGAGCCTTACTACAAGCAGGCGCTGGCGATCCGCAAGGCCAAGCTGGGCGCCGATCACCCGGATGTGGCCGAGACCGAGAACGAGCTTGGCAACCTGTACAAGCAGCGCGGCGACTATCCGCTCGCCGAGACGCGGTTCAAGCAGGCGCTGGCCATCCGCGAGAGCAAGCTGCCGCCGGGCGATCCGCGCACTGCCGAGTCGATAAGTGATCTGGCGGCGCTCTACCAGGGCATGGGCGACCTCAAGGCCGCCGAGCCGCTGTTGCGCCGCGCCCTGGAGCTGCGTCAGAAGTCGCTCGGCGACAATCACCCGAGCGTCGCCGAGTCGCTCGATCAGCTGGCCGGGCTGCTGCTCGCCCAGGGCAGCTCGCAGGAGGCCGAGCAGCTGCTCTTGCGGGCGCTCAAGATTCGCGAGACCAAGCTCGGGCTGTCCCACCCGCAGGTCGCCGAGTCGTGCAGCGATCTGGGTGATCTGTACTTTGCCAAGTCGGACCTTGGCCGGGCGGAGCAGTACTACCAGCGCGCGCTGGAGGTCCGCCAGAAGGCGCTCGGCGCCGAGCACCCGGCGGTCGCGCGCTCGCTGTTCAAGCTGGCCGCCCTCTATCGGGCGCGCGGCGACTTCGCCCGCGCCGAGCCGCTTTACCAAAAGTCGCTGCAGCAGCGCGAGAAGCTGCTCGGCGGCCAGCACCCCGAGGTCGCCGAGGCGCTGGTCGGCCTCGGCGCGACGCTGGTCGGCACCGGCCGCACCGAGGCGGCGCTGCCGATCTTGAGCCGCGCCCTGGCGATAAACGATGCGGTGCTGCGCAGCATCAGCGGCAGCGCCAACGAGGCGCGGGTGGATGCCTTTCTGCGCACCCTGCGCGGCCAGGAAGAAGTCGTCTACTCGCTGCTCACCGAGAAGCTCGCCTCCGACTCGGTGATGGCGCTGGTGGCGACCACGGCGCTAGTGCGCAAGGGCCGCTCGGTGGATGAAGCGGCCGACACCTCGCACGCGCTGTATCAGGGTCTGGGTCCCGAGGATCTGCAGAAGCTCGCCAGCCTGCGCGAGGCGCGGACGCGGCGCGCAGATCTTGCGCTGGCCGGCGCCGGCATCTACCCGCCCGAGGTCTACCAAAAGCTGCTCAAGGATCTGCAAGACGAGGAAGAGAAGCTGCAGGCCGAGCTGGTCAAGAACTCGGCGGCTCTGCGGCTCAAGCTGCAGACCGTCAACCCGACGCAGGTGCTGGCCGATGTTCAGAAGGCGCTGCCCGCGGACGGAGCGCTGGTGGAGCTTGTGGCCTACCGCCAGTTCAACTTCCGGCCGAGCGCGCAGCGGCCGCAGGTCGGCCCGGGCCCGCTGCGCTATGCCGGCATCGTGCTCACCCATGAGGGCAAGGCGCAGTCGGTGGATCTGGGACCCGGGCAGACCATCGATCAGACAGTGGGGCACCTGCTGTCCGCGCTGACCGATCCGGCGGCGGAGTGGGATGAGGCGGCCAAGGCGCTCGATCAGCTGGTGCTGGCGCCGCTGCGGCCGGCGCTCGGTACCAAGACCCGCTACTACCTGTCGCCCGATGGGCAGCTGAGCCTGGTGCCGTTCGCGGTGCTGCCGGTGGGTGAGGGGGGCGGCGTACTCGGTGACAAGACGGAGCTGTCGTACCTCACCTCGGGCCGGGATCTTCTGCGCCGCGGTGATGCCGACCTGCACACGAGCGTCGCGCTGCTCTCGGACCCGCAGTTCACGCTGGTCCAGAAGGGCGCGGCGGAGGCGGCGGCGCAGAGCCGCGGCTCCGGCGTGTACCGCGGCCTGCGGCTGGGCAAGGTGGCGCCGCTCCCCGGCACCCGCCAGGAGGCCAAGGCGATCGAGAAGCTGTTCAAGAAGGCCGAGCTCAACTCGCTGTCGGGCGCCGATGCGACCAAGAGCGAGTTTCTCAAGATCGAGCAGCCGGGCATCCTGCACGCCGCCACGCACGGCCTGTTCCTCGGCGAGACCAACAAGGGCGGCGACACCTCGCGCGGGATCATCCTGGAGGACGAAGACGCCCCGGCGCGGCCGGCGCAGACGGTCACCCAGAGCTCACCGCGGCTGGCGTTCGCCGAAAATCCGCTCCTCAGCTCGATGCTGGTGATGGCCGGCGCCGAGACCGCGAGCAAGCTGGCGCCCGAGAACCGCGATCCCGAGATCGGCAGCGGCCTGGTCACCGCGCTGGAGGTCGCGAGCATGAACCTGTGGGGCACTCAGCTCGTCGTCCTGTCGGCCTGCGAGACCGGGCGCGGCGATGTGAGCAACCTCGGCCAGGGCGTCTATGGGCTGCGCCGCGCGGTGATGGTGGCCGGCGCGCAGACGCTGCTCACCAGCTTGTGGAAGGTGGACGACAAGGCGACGCGCGACCTGATGAAGCGCTACTACAGTAACCTCCTCAAGGGACTGGGGCGCGCCGAGAGCATGCGCGAGGCGGCGCAGTTTGTTCGCAAGAAGCACCCGCATCCCTACTTCTGGGCCCCGTTCATCACCATCGGGCGCAGCGGGCCGCTCACCGGCTTTGGCAAGGCGAGCAAGGCGAAGGCGGCGCCCGCGAGCGACAAAGCGGACAAAGACGACACGGACGACGATGACAAGTAGTCCCGGCCGCCCCGCACGGCGAGCCCGCCGCGCAGCCGGCACGTAGGAAGGAACGAGGTACGACGATGACCTTTGCCAAGAGACTGACTCCCAGGATGGCGGCGCTGTTCCCGGTCGGCTGCGCGCTGCTGCTCGGCTGCGCCGGGACCCAGAAGAAGCCGCCGCCGCCGCCGGTGACCGCGACCGAGACCGCGCCGGCGGCCACGACCGCCCCCGCCGATAACGGCAAGCCGGTCGACGTCATGCTGCGACTCGACGCGATCAGCCAGAGCAAGGGCGCCTTCGAGATGCAGCCGGGCGACGTCCTCAAGAGCGGCGACCGCCTGGCGGTGACGGTGCGCGTTGATCAGCCGGCCTACGTCTACGTGACGGTGATCAGCAGTGACGGCTCGTTCAAGCGCCTGTTCCCCAAAGAAGGCGACCAGCAGGTGACTCCCAGCGAGCCGCTGCGCATCCCCAAAAATCCCGAGAAGTGGATTCCGCTCGACGAGAACACCGGCCAAGAGAACGTGTTCGTCTACGCCTCCAAGAAGCCGCTGCCGGCCGAGGAGCAGCTCAACCTGCTAAACGCCGATGTCGAGGTGGTCAAGGCCGCCGCCGCCAAGCGGCCGTCCAAGTCCAAATCGAGCAAGGCCAAGGACACGCCTTCGCACCTGACCGCGGACAACCGCGGCGTGATCCTGGAAGATGAAGAGGGAGGGGCTTCGTCCGCCGTGGATGCCAACGGCGTGGTGAAGAAGCGCTTCGTGGTGCGGCACAAGTAGCTGCACGGCACCGCCGGGTCGCGAGAGGGCGGCCAGAGGCGTCAACAACGCCTAGGGATAGAGTCGGTCGGCAGACTGATTCAGGCAGCCGGCGAAGGAGTCGGCTTGGCCTTGGAGGCTGCCGACTTCTTGGTCGCCCCAGAAGTGCTCTTGGACGAGGGCGCCGGAGCTGCTTTGGGAGCGGTCGCCGGGGCCGGCGTGCGCGCGCTGGGAGCCGCGGCCGACTTGGAGCTGGCAGCGGACTTGCGCGCCGCCGGCTTCTTGACCGCCGCCTTCTTCGGGCTTGCGGCCTTGCGGGCGGCAGGCTTGGTGGCGGACTTCTTCGCCGTGGTCTTCTTGGCGGTCGCTGCCTTCTTGGGGGCGACCTTCTTGGCCGGAGCCTTCTTGGCGGCAGCCTTCTTGGCCGGAGCCTTGGTCACTTTCTTGGCCGGCGCCTTCTTGGCAGAGGCAGCCTTCTTGGCCGGAGCCTTCTTGGCCGGAGCCTTGGTCGCTTTCTTGGCCGGCGCCTTCTTGGCGGAGGCGGCCTTCTTGGCCGGAGCCTTCTTGGCCGGAGCTTTCTTGGCCGCCGACTTCTTGGCGGAAGCCGCCTTCTTCGCAGTGGACGAGGACTTGCTGGACGAAACGCTGGACTTGGGGGTCTTGGGTTTAGATGGCATTTTGGGAATTTAGACCGCGCGTTCCTAAATACAAACGAAATTCTTGAGGTAGCCAGATACTTTGTGCCCAGCGCGGCGCGCGGCCCTGCGCAACAAGGGTCGCGCGCGCTTGCGAAAAGGGCGGCGCGCTGCGCGGACCCAAGGTCTTTGACTACGGCAGCTCGGTGCAGCTGGCCAGGCCGCTTATCGCCGGTGCGCTGTCATCGCAGAGCACCAGGGACAGCGGCGTAAACGGATCCCCCGGCACTCCCGCAATCACCGCGGTCGCCACCGTGCCCACTGCCACGTTGGCCTTGTTCGGGATCACCAGCGCGTCCATATTCACGCCGCTCTGGCGCACCGCAATGGTCGCGTTGATAAGCGGCGCAGTCGTAAGGTAGGGCTGGCCATTGGCAAAGCCGATGCCGCCGTAGGTCGCGCTGGTGAGCTGCGGCGCGTACTGGGCGCCCGAGCCGAACCCGAGCTCGGCGCTTGGCAGGTCGGCGGAGCCATTTATGAAGCGCAGGCGCGCCTGGCCTCCCTGGGTGCTGAGGTCATCCTCGATCAGGTTGAACTTGACCGAAGAGAGGCGGCTGGTCACCCCGCTGGCCACCACCGTGTAGTGGCGCCCAAGCGACAGCGGAGTCACCGCGAGATCCGGCAGCCCGCCGATCGAGGTCTTGCAATCGAGCGCCGCCCCGGGCACCGCCCGCACGGTGTAGGAGGTCGGCGCCACGGTCAAGTAGGTGCTGACGTTGGCGTACGTGATGCCGCCCGCCCGCTGCGCCTGCTGCCGCACCAGCGGACCGCTGAAGTCGGCGTCGCTTGGACCCTTGATGCAGATGTCAAACGGCCCCGGTCCGACTAGGAAGTGTCCCACCCGGAAGAAGGCCTGCGGCGCCGTGCCGGCGAGATCGCCGGAGTTGATGATGCCCAGATCGATGTCGACGCGGTTGATCCCGGGACCCTGGCAGCCGAGCTGGCCGCCAGCGCACAGCGCAGCGGCCAGGACAAAGCGTCGCGCAGTCACAGCAGCCGAGGTCAGACCAAGCTTGTTAGTCATAAGTGCCTCCATGTTAGTCGCACAGACCTCCACTTTGCCGATGGCACGGCGGCGCGCCAGCACAATCGCCGCCGGCGCGTCTGAGCAGCAGCGGCCCGAGCGGACGCGGCGCCGCGGTCAGGCCGCGAAGAAGCCGTCCAGGCCTTCAGAGTCAAAGCACAGCGCGGACAGCTCATCGACCATGCCCACCCAGGTCTTGAACGCGGCCTGGGGCAGCGGGGCGGTGGTCTCCCACAACAGGAAGATGATTCCCGGCTCGGTGCCGCAGTTGTGGATGCGGCAGCCGCGGCCCTGCTGCGCCAGCTTCTGCTGGTAGTGGGTGCGCAGCGCGGCCAGGTCATTGATGCTGCCGCCCGGGCCGGGTCGGAACCAGACTCCGACGCGCGCCTTCTGGTTCGGGTCGTTCTTGCGGGCGACCGTGAGCCCGAACGACCAGCCGTCCTGAAGCGGCTTGTTGAGCTCCTTGTAGGGGGCTGCGCTGACCTCGCTCACGTCATAGCCGGCGGGGGCCCACTGGCCGCGGATGTAGTCTTGGAAGCGCGTCTGGTCGATCGAGGTGGAGGGGGAAGCCATGGCCTAAACTCCTCTTGGATCTTGCGTGGATCTAACGGGCCCGGGGGCCCCGAACTGGACAGAGGCACTCGTCTTTATCGTACCCAACTCTGCGCGCTTAGCGCGGGATCTCGAGCGCGACCGGCGGCCAGACCGGCAGCGGGACCGCCCGCTCGGGAGCCAGGCTCCCTTCCTCCAGGGCCAGGGCGCGCAGCGCGCGCGCGGGCGCGGCCCGCGGCAAGAGCACGAGCGTAAAAGTCCCGCGCTCAGAGAGCTGCAGCTGCACCGCCGCCAGCTCACCGCCGCGGCAGGGCGGCTCGGTCGCGGTGCGCACTGCCAGCCAGAGCTCGGGGGTGGCCGCGCTTGCCGCCGGCGGGCGCGCGAACCACTGCGGGGAGTGCGACAGCCCCCACGCTGGCACCGCGCGGGTGAGCGGCGCCGCCCCCGGGCCGCGTGGGCAGACATCCAGCGCCGCGGCGCCGCCCCACAGGTTCAGCACCCGCAGCTGGCCGGCGGCGGCAGGCAGCGGGGCGCCGCTCAGCAGCTGCCGCCGCGGCTCGCCGCGCGGACCCGGCCGATCAAAGAGGAAGATCGTGAGCGGCGCGCTGCTGCTCGCCCCTTCCGCCAGCGCCAGCGGCAGCGGCTCGGGCAGGGACTTGGGCAGGGTGAGCCCGCGCGGCAGCACCCACAGCTCGCGCAGCTCGGCCGGGCCGGGGAGCAGGGTGGTCAGCGCGCCTGCCGGCAGCTCATCTACTAGAGGAGGTCCCTCCAGATCGAGCGCGAAGCCCAGGCGCGTCGACTCGGCCGCCGCGGCCAGGTTGGCCAGGCGCAGCAGCACAAGCTCGGCGCGCGGCGGCGCGGCACTGGCGCCACTGCGTAGCACAAAGAGCCCCAGCCCCACCCCGAGGCTCATCAAGCGAGCGCACCGCATCGCCCCACGATCGTACCACGCTCCCGTCGCCGCGAGCGAGCTTGCAGGCAGATCGCGGGGTTAGCCGCCCGGGCGCCGCTACCCGGCCCCGCAGCCGGCGACGATCGCCGCCGCCAGCTCTTGCGCGTAGCCGTTGATCGTCGCTTCGTCCGGGCCCTCCACCATGACGCGCGCCTTGGGCTCGGTGCCCGAGTAGCGCAGCACCACGCGGCCATCGCTGCCAAGCCGGCCTTCGATGTCCCGGCGCAGGCTCTGTAGCGCGGCCAGCTCGTCGAGCGGGTGGCGCTGCTTGACCTTGACGTTGATCAGCACCTGCGGGTAGGGCTGCATCAGCGAAGCGAGCTCGCTGAGCGGCCTTCCCTGCTCGATCATCAGCGCCAGCACCTGCAGCGCCGCGATGATGCCGTCTCCGGTCGTCATATGATCGAGGAAGATGAGGTGGCCCGACTGCTCGCCGCCCAAGTTGTAGCCGTTTTTGCGCATCTCCTCGACTACATAGCGATCGCCGACCTGGGTGCGGACGAGGCGGCCGCCGTGCTGCTGGATGGCGCGCTCCAGCCCGAGGTTGGACATGATCGTCGCCACCAGGGTGTTCTGCTTCAGCTCCCCGCGCTGCAGCAGGCGCCGCGCGCACAGCGCCATGATCGCATCGCCATCTACCACGCGGCCGTTCTCATCGGCGAAGATGACGCGATCGGCGTCGCCATCAAGGGCGATCCCGACGTGCGCGTTCAGGTCGCGCACCGCCTGGCGGATGCCGCGCGGGTACAGCGCACCCACGCCATCGTTGATGTTGCGGCCGTCGGGCTCATCGCCCATGGGGTAGACGGTCGCGCCCAGCTCCTGAAACACCGCGGGGGCGACGCGGTAGGCGGCCCCGTGCGCGCAGTCGACGACGATCTTGATGCCGTCGAGCGTGAAGTTGCGAGGGAAGGAGTTCTTCAGGAACACGATGTAGCGACCGCGGGCGTCCTCGATGCGCGTCGCCTTGCCGACCTCGGAAGCGGGCGGCCGGGCGGCGTCGAGCTCGACGCCATCGAGGAGCTCCTCGATGCGCGCCTCGGCGGCGTCGGGCAGCTTGAAGCCGTCGGCGGCGAAGATCTTGATGCCGTTGTCCTGGTAGGGGTTGTGGCTGGCCGAGATCACCACCCCCGCATCGGCGCGCATCGACGAGGTGATAAACGCGATGCCCGGCGTCGGCAGCGGTCCGCACAGGAGCACGTCGGCGCCCATCGAGCAGATGCCGGCGGCCATCGCCTGCTCGAACATGTAGCCGGAAAGCCGGGTGTCCTTGCCGATGACGATCTTGCCGCGGTGCCCGGCGCGATGAAAGATGTGGGCCACCGCGCGGCCGAGCCGCATCGCCGTCTCGGTGGTCATCGGTTCAATATTGGCGACGCCGCGAACGCCGTCGGTACCAAACAGTTTGCGCTCTGGCGCGGAGGGGGTATTATCCATGACGTTGACTCAAGTTCCTTTAGATAGGGGTTAGCGCATCATGCCCGAATCGCGCTGATGAAAAAACCGCCGCCGTGCCGCCCCGGAACTGGCGGCTGTCGCCTCACTGCAGGCCCTCTACCAAATAAAGATCGGCGGCCGCGCGCAGGTAGCTGTAGGCGTACACCTGCGCGTCGGCAGTGAGGGTCACTGAGAGGATCTTGGCGAAGCCGGTCAGATCGGCCGGGCGCAGCTCCAACAGGGTGGTCGCCTTTCCGGTGAGCAGGTCCACCTGATCTATACGGGTGGGCTGGCGCCGCAGATCGCCGCACTTGCGCCATACATAGATGGTGGTCTCAGAGTCGCCAAAGCGCAACGGGCGGTCGAACTTGTCGGGAGGCTGGACGCCGTCATAAAGGATCGGCCGCGGCGGCCCGCCCTCCATCGGATACAGCGCCATGCGCAGAGCCGGGGTCTTCTCGCGCAGCGAGCCGGTGAGCAGCCAGCGGCCGCTCGGGGAGACGTCGGCGACCTCGATGCCTTCGCCGACCAGCGGCTCGGGCGGGCCGCCGCCGCCTTCGATCGCCTGGCGGTAGTAGCGGATGGCGCCGCCGGGGGTGCTGGCGCTCCACAGCACGTAGCGGCTGTCGGGTGTGAAGCGGCCGCGCGACTGATAGGTGAGGCCACTGCCCGGCAGCCAGATCGGCTGCCCCGGGCCGGTGGGCCACAGCACCATGCGCGGCGTCCGATCCGGCACCACCGCCAGCGCCCACCGCCCATCGGGCGACAGGGCGAGCGCCGAGCCTTCGCCCAGGCGCACCGCGGGCGAGCCGTCCAGCTTGCGCACAAAGGTCGAGTAGCGCGGCCCGCCGCCTTCGCCGGTCTCGTCGAATAGCAGGGTCTGGCCATCGGCGGACAGATCTACCACGCGCGAGAAATCAAACCACGACAGCTCGCGCTCCTCACGGCTGCCGCGCGGCCGCACCAGGGCGGCGCACTGGAACTTGTCCTGCGAGATGAGCGCGCGACCATCGCGGCTCACATCGTGGATGCGCAGCGCGCCGGCGCCCCGCAGCAGCACCCGCTCCTCGCCATCCAGGGTCACCGCCCACAGCGAGGTCTGGAGCCCGCTCTCGGCGGCGCTGAACCAGATCTCGCGGCCGCTTGGGTGAAAGGCCAAGCTCACCAGGTGGTTGAAGCGCCGGGTGAGCACGGTGTAGCGGCCGTTCACATCGACCATCGCGACCACACCGCCGGTGTCGCCCATGACCGGGTGCTCCAGGAACACCACCCGCTGGCCATCGGGCGAGACCCGCAGCTGGTTGATAAGACCCGCGGTCTCGAACAGGACGCGGCCGATCGGATACTCCAGGCGGAACTTGCGCTCGCTGGCGCAGATCACAGCGAGCTGCGACCCGTCGGGCGACCAGTCGGCGGCGTGCACGCCGGTGAGCACGTCGCGCGGCGCTCCGCCGGCGAGCGGCGCGCGGGCCAGGGTGGCGGTGGGCAGCTCGGGGCTGCCAAAGCGCACCATCGCCAGCTCACCGCTGCTCGACAGCGCGAACACATGTGCGTCGGCGTACAGCTGCCGCGACTGCGGCTGATCGGTGCGCACCTCGTAAAGGCTGAGCAGGGTCTGCTCCCACGCCGCGCCGTACACCACCGTGTTGCCGTCCGCGGCAAAGCGCGCGTTTTCAATGACGCCGCGGCGGAACGTGAGCTGGCGGAAGCGCGGCGAGCTGCAGCGCCCCGCCGGCCGCAACCGCCGCCCGAGCGCGATCGCCGCCGCGTACGAGCCGAGCAGCCCGGCGCCGCCGAGCGCGAGCGCCGCCCGCCGGGTCAGCTGCGGCGGTCGCACCCGCGGCAGCGGGCCGAGCATCGGTCGCTCATCCGAGACCGCCGACACCGCCTCCAGCGCGTAGGCGATGTCGCGGGCCGAGTGGAAGCGCTCCTGGGGATTTTTCTCCAGGCAGCGCTGGATGACCCGCTGCAGCGCGGTGGGCACCAGGCGCTCGGTCCCCGAGTCCATGTGCGGATCCTCTTTGAGGATCGCCATCGTCATCTCGAGCACCGAAGGCCGGGCAAAGGCGCGCCGCCCGTAGAGCAGCTCATATAAGATGAGGCCGAGCGCGAAGATGTCCGACCGTGCGTCCACCGGCAGGCCCTGAATCTGCTCGGGCGACATATAGCCGGGCGTGCCCATGAGCACCGCCGGATCGGTGCGCAGATCCCCCGGTGAGGTGCGCGCGGCCTCGCTGGCCACGCCACCCGGCAGCTCGGAGGGACTCAGCTTGGCCAGCCCGAAGTCGAGGATCTTGACCCGACCGTCCGGGGTGAGCAGCAGGTTCTCCGGCTTGAGGTCGCGGTGGATCACTCCCTTGTCGTGCGCCGCCGCCAGCCCGGCGGCGATCTGCAGCGTATAGTCGATCGCCTTGCGAATCGGCACCGTCCCTTCGGTCAGCCGCTCGCGCAGGGTCTTGCCCTCGATGAGCTCCGTGACCATGTACGGCATGCTCTGGAAAGTGCCGACGTCGTAGAGGGTCAGGATGTTGGGATGCGACAGCGAGCTTACCGCCAGCGCCTCCTTCTCAAAGCGGAGCAGCCGCGGCGCGTCCTTGGCCAGCTCGCCGCTGAGGACCTTGACCGCGACATCGCGATGCAGGCGCCCATCGTGCGCCCGATAGACCTCGCCCATACCCCCGACAGCGATGAGCGAAACGACCTGGTAGGGACCTAGTCGCACGCCGGCCTGCAGCATCATATCCAGTCAGTATAGAGCCGCCTTTTTGTCCGGGGCACGCGATTCCATAGTTATTCCTGTCGCTCACGCCGCAGCCGGCATGCCGGCGGTCGACTCGACCGGGTCGCGCGGCGGAAATCTGGTAGTCTACGTACAAGACTACAAAGGCTGTGCATCCTCGCCAAGGGAGCTGCAGCGGGCCCGGCTGACATATAGGGAGAAGTAGCGGATGTTGTTGAAGCAACCAGAAGATCTGCCCGGCTCTGAGATCACCCCCAAGGAGGTCTTTATGAACCGCCGCCGGTTTCTCATCGGCAGCGGGGTCGCCGGCATCTCGATCGCCACCGGGGCCTACCTCATCGGCGGCGATCGCGACTCCGCTGCCGAGGCCGGCCGCAAGCTCGAGGGGGTGCGCAAGAGCTCCTATCTGGTGGATGATAAGCTCAACACCTACAAGGAGGCGACGACCTACAATAACTTCTACGAGTTTGGCACCGGCAAGGACGAGCCGGCCGACAACGCCAAGCACCTGCGGACCCGCCCGTGGTCGGTGCGCATCGAGGGCGAAGTCGCCAAGCCCAGGGAGATAGATATCGAAGCCCTGCTCAAGCTGGCGCCGCTGGAAGAGCGCGTCTACCGCTTCCGCTGCGTCGAGGCGTGGTCGATGGTGGTGCCGTGGATCGGCTACTCGTTTAGCGAGATCTGCAAGCTCGTGCAGCCGACCAGCAATGCGAAGTTTGTCCAGTTTGTAACGCTTAAAGATGAAAAGCAGATGCCCGGGCAGACCTCGGATGTGCTCGACTGGCCGTACGTAGAGGGCCTGCGCATCGACGAGGCGATGCATCCGCTGACCCTCCTATGTCTTGGTATGTATGGGGAGGTATTGCCCAATCAGAATGGCGCTCCGGTGCGCATCATCGTCCCGTGGAAGTACGGCTTCAAGAGCGCCAAGAGCCTGGTCACGATCCGCTTCACAGACAGCCAGCCACCGACGAGCTGGAACAAGTCCAACCCTTCCGAGTACGGCTTTTATTCCAACGTCAACCCGGCGGTCGACCACCCGCGCTGGACCCAGGCCACCGAGCGCCGGATTGGTGAGTTCCGCCGCCGCCGGACCCTGCCGTTCAATGGCTACGCGGAGCAGGTGGCGAAGCTGTACGCCGGTATGGACCTACATAAGTTCTTCTAAGCAAAGTCTTTTCGGGGCCGGGCGGCGCGGCCCGTTTTCGGCTTGCGAGCCCGGCCTGGCGCGCAGAGAATTTCTCCAGCATACGCTTCCTATGCTTGAGCCTGCGCATAGGGTCTGATAGCGTCCTTACATGTCAACAGGAAAATCCGACCACCGCGCCAAGAAGCCGGCGACGGAAAATGCAACCTCGGCGACGAGGAACTCGGGCTCGGCGGGTCAGCCGGCAGCCGAGGCCGCCGAGGCCGCGACGACGGAATCTGCGACAGCGGTGAGCAAGTCGGGAGCCAAAGGGAAGCAGCCTGCTGGCTTGACGGCTGCCAAGGAGCCCGGCAAGCCTGCCGCGGCCAAGGGCGGCAAGGCCGGGGAGCGAGCCGGCGCAGCGGAGACCAAGGCCGAGCCGGGCAGCGCGCAGCCGGTCGCGCCTTCGGCGAAGACGATTCGTCCGGCGGCGAGCGAGGCAGCCAAGCGGGCCCGGTCGGCGGCTGCGGCGCCAGAGTCGGCGCCGGTAGCCAAGGGTAAGGCCAAGTCGGCTCGGGAGGCGGCCCTGGCGCCGGAAGCGGCGCCGGCTGGCAGCGCGCGCCCGACCAAGCCGACCGCCCCATCGAGCAAGCCGATCCGTCCGTCGGTGGCCTCCCCCGCCGAGGCCGCCACTCCGGCGGATGCAGAGACGGCCGCCGCGACTCCGCGCAAGGCCGCGGCGCGCGCCGCCCGACCGGCAGCCGAGCCAGCCGCCGACTCGGCTGCAAGAGAGCCCAAGACCAAGCCGGCCAAGCCGGCCGCTGGCGGCAAGGCAGCTCCGGTCGCCAAAGCGCCGAGTCCGGAGACGGCAGACGCCGACTCGAGCGTCGCCAAAGCCGGTCCGGGGGGCGCGGGCAAGGCAGCTGGCGCGTCAAAGAAGCCTGCCGCCGCCAAGGCAGCGACGACCAAGCCGGCGGCCGCAGAGCCGAGCAAGGCCGTCCCGACGCCGGCCGCTGCCCCCGCGAGCAAACAGGCCCAGCCTGCGGGCAAGGCGCTCAGCAAGTCGGTCACTGGCGAAAAAGCGCCGGCTGCCGCCAAGAAGGCAGCGCCGCCCGCCCAGGCGATGACCAAAGAAACCAGCAAGTCCGTCCCGGTGGCAGCAGCCCCGGGGCCCAAGTCGGCGGGCAAGGCGCCCGGCAAGGCCGCGCCTGAGGCCAAGGCCGCGCCTGAGGCCAAAGCCGCTGCCACCCCCAAGGCGGTCGCCGGCAAGGAGCCCCGTGCGGCAGCCGCCACCGCTCCCGCCGAGGCCGCTCCTGCAGCCAAGCCAACGGGCAAGGCGCCTGCCAAGGCGGCCTCCAAGGCTGCCGCGCCGCCCGCGGCGCCAGCGGCCAAGTCGGCGGGGAAGGCGCCCGGCAAGGCAGCGCCCGGTGACAAGACGCCTGCGACCGCTAAAGTGGCGGCCGGCAAGGAGCTCCAGCCCGCGGCCGGCACCTCCAGCCCGCGGCCGCGCCCGCGGTGACCCCCGGCAAGGCGGCGAGCAAGACCCCCGGCAAGGCGGCCCCAGCAGAGCCGGTCGCCGCCAAAGGCGCCCCGCCCGCCAAGGCTGAAAAAGCGCCGACCAAGCCCGCCGCCAGCCCCGAGCCGGCCGTGATCAAGGTTGCGGGTAAGGGCGCCAGCAAGCCCGCCCCCGCGGACAAGGCTCCTGCTGCCAAGGCCGCCGCGGCCAAGCCTGCAGCCAAAGGACCGGCCAAGACCGCTGCCGCGGACGCCGAGCCTGCCGTCAAGACGGCGCCCGCGGCCAAGCCTGCCAAGGGCGCGACCCGCGCTGCCGCCCCGGCGAGCCCGCCTGCGGCGCCGGTGACCAAAGAGCCCAGCCCCGCAGCCCGCGAGGACAAGGCGGCCGCCGGGGCCAAGCTCGGCGGCAAGGACCCGAGCAAGTCGGTCAAGGAAGACCGCGCCCCGGCCATCGCCAAGGCCGCCTCGGCAGCGAAGAACGCCGCCGCGCTGGCGAGCAAGGCGGCGGCCCAGCGCGAGCAGGCGGCGGGCAAGCCGGCCGCCGAGGGGAGCGTCAAGAGCGCGACCCGGCCGGCGGCGAGCTCGATCTCGGCAGGGGCGAGCGCCAGCAAGTCCAGCAAGTCGAGCGGCAAGATCGCACCGCCGCCCGAGTCGTCCGAGCCCAAGCGCCCCAAGGTGGAGAGCGCCCCGGCGGTCCCCGCCGCTCCGGTGCCGGTCGCGGCGCCGCCCCGGCCGACCCCCGCGGCTGCGCCCCCGGCCGCCTACAACCTGGAGCAGCTGGTGGCGCGCTTTGGCGAGTCCTCCGAGCTGGAGGTCTTCACCCTGGTCGCCGCTGACCGCGCCGAGCTCACGGCGCTCGGCAGCGAGGTCGGCGCCGGACGCATCGACGCCGACAGCGCGCGCCTATACGGCCAGGCCGGCGATTTCTTT
>JBGANQ010000137.1:0-17950 GCA_044222245.1 Polyangia bacterium
CACGGTGCCGGTGACCATGGCGATGGTGAACGCCAGAAAGCCAAAGGCGATGCTCTGGCGGTTCCAGTTGTCCAGGGTCTCCAGCGCCGGGCGCTGGGCGGCAAAGCCCGCTGCCGGGCGGTGCCGCTTGAGCCGCTGCTCGCTGCGCACGTAGACGATGCTCGCCGCCGCCGCCACCCCGAACAGGGCGATGCCGAGCGTCGCCGAGAAGATGTGCACAAGCCCCAGCGTCCGGTGGCCCGCCGCCGCCAGCAGCGGCCCCGGCGTCGCCTGCGACGGCGTCACCCGCGCCACCACGTCCATCACCATCGCCACCGGCAACAGCAGCGCCCCGAGCAGCGGAATCGGCTGCCGGAAGGTCAGGATCGGGAACGCCCCGACCATCAGCCAGGCGGCAAAGAACAGCGCCTCGCGCGCCGACGAGCCCGGGTGCTGCCCGTGCAGGCACAGCCAGGCGATGTCGATTGCCTGGCCGACATAGGCCAGCGCCAGCGCCAGCTGCGCCGCCTTGAGCACCCGCCCAAGCTGCGGCTGCGCCACCGCGACGAAGTAAAGGGTGCAGGCGACCGCATACACGGCCAGAGTCAGAGGAAACAGAGGCGGCATGGGCGACTTATCAGGTGCTCTTGGGGGCTGTGCGGGCGCTCGGGCTCACCGGTGCCGGGCGGGCTCCCGAGCCGGGGCTGCCCTCGGTGCGCGACGGCGAGTGGCGGGCGGAGCGGCTGGCGGCGATGGGCTCGCCGATGAAGCCGGGGTCCCCCTCGTAGGCGGTGTCACCGATGATGAGTGAGTTGAGGAAGACCTCGCCGCCGAGGGTGGCAATCTGGGTCCGGCTCTTGACCCGGCCGGCCAGCTTGAACTGGTCGCCGTCCTCGGACACCGCGCGCTGCACGTAGAACGCCTCGGTCAAGCGGAACGTGCGTCCGAGCTCGGGCAGACTCATCTGGTTGCCATCGATGGCGACTCGGCCTTCCTCGGTCCACTGCTGAACTCGTCGCTGCGAGACGAAGATTCGCGGCACGTTTCCTCCAAGCGATTTTGATTATACACAAGCAGCGGCGCGCGCGCCGTCGCGCCGCCCGCCCAGCGCCCCTACCAGCGATAGCAGAAGCAGCCCGCCCAGCCCAAGCAGGGAGAGCAGGCCGCCCGGCCGCAGCGCTGGATCCCGATAGGTCATCTCGACCCGGTGCCGACCCGGCGGAAGCGCGACGCCGCGCAGCGCCAGATCCACCGGCACGATCGGAGCCGGCTGCCCATCGACGGTGGCCGTCCAGCCGGGGTAGAAGGCATCGCTCAGCGTCAGCACCCCGGCGGCCTCGGCCGCGGCCTCGATGACCACGCGCTGGCGGTGGTGCGACAGGAGCCGGGCCGGCGTCGGCAGCCGGCCCTTGTTCTCGATGCTCGGCGCCGCCACTTTCTCCCCGCTGGTGGCCACCGCGCCCAGGATCACCTCGCGGTGGGGATCAAACTCCGGCCGCGCCACCAGCTCCGCCTCCTCAGCAGCGCTGTGCGCCTGGCGGGCCTGGTAGGCGACAAAGGCGCGCGGCATCACCTGGGCGTTCTCAAAGACCGCCAGCTGGGCGTCCCAGGCGGCCTCGTAGACCGCTTGCGGCGAGGCGCCGGCAGGGGGGCGGAAGCGCTCCTGCCACTTGGGTCCCGGTGAGCTTGGCCCGATGAGGTAGCGCACGTTGAGCACATCGACGAGCGGCGAGTTGAGCTGCCAGATCGCGCCCGCCGCCACGTCGTCCTTCAGCGCCCGATGGGGGTAGGGCCGGCCGTGGTTGATGATGTAAAGCAGGTGCACGTAGCGCCAGATCTGAATCGAGCCGTAGCCTGAGGCGCTCTCGCGGCCGACGGTCTCGCCGATGGATAGCAGGCGGAACGGGCCGCGCGGGTCGTTGACCAGGCGGTCGTAGAGCGGCTCGCCGGGGGGCTCGCTGCTCACCGCGGTGGGCGGCTGGGCGAGCAGCCAGCCGACGGCGGCGAAGTGCTCGGTGCCGTAGGCGAAGCTCGGGCCGCGGGGCTGCACGTAGCCGCGAGCGATCGGCAGCTGGTCGGCCACCGTCAGCAGGATCAAGAGCCCCAGGAGCACGGGGCCATAAAAAGGTGCAAGCCGCAGGTGGCGCCGCGGCGCCGCGAGCCGCAGCATGAGCAGCGCGAGCAGCAGCCCGAGCACCCAGCACAGGTGCGCCGCGGCGCGCGCCCCCTGGGCGAAGTTCGGCGCCAGGCGGCCGCTGAGCCGGGTCAGCAGCAGCGACGCCGCGACGCCCAGGCCGGCCGCCAGCAGCGCCGCCACCACCGCGCGCCAAGAGCGACCCGGACGGGCGCCCGCCCCCTCGCCGAGCACCCGCTCGGCCCCCCAGGCGGCGAGGATCGGCCCCGCCACCACCAGCACGAACAGCCCGCGCGCCGGGCAGCGCAGCGCCGCGTACAGCGGGGCGTAGCGATACAGCAGCGGGTGCACCGGGCCGGCGTCGCCGAGCGCGGCGAGCAGCCCCAGCCCGGCGAGCAGGAACAGCGCCGGCCGCTCCAGCTGCAGCCGGGTCCGGGTCGCCGCGGTGGGCTCGGGCTGACGGAGCCCGGCGAAGGCGCCCGGCAACAGCAGCAGCAGCGCCGCCGCGCCCTGGTAGTAGCCGGCCATCTCCCAGTGGTTCCAGCGCCCGAACCACGGCGCGCCGCGCCACTCTCCGGGGCCAAACACATCGGGCATGAGCAGCGTGTACGCGTAGCGCCAGCCCGGCCAGGCGTAGCTGGAGGCGAAATGGTAGTCGGTGCCGAGCGCCCGCGCCGTGCTCGGCATGGCCAGCAGCGTCGGCAGCAGCGCGACCATCGCGCACAGCGCGCCGAGCCCCGCCGCCACCGCCAGGGCGCCGCCGGTGCGCAGCAAAAACCCGAGCCGCGCCCCGGGCGGCTCGACGAGCGCGGCGCTCACAAGGCGCGCCACCGCGTACCCGGCGAGCAGCAGCGCCGCGAAGTGGAGCAGCGAGTGCGCCCCGACGATCAGCACCAGCGCCGTGAACACCCCGCAGCGCAGGAGCGCCGCCCGCCGGCGCGTCTGGACGTAGTCGTCGATCGCCCACAGCAGCCACGGCAGCCACGCCGCCAGCTGGATGAAGATGATGTGGCGGATGCGCACCACCAGAAACGACGACAGCGCGAACGCGGTCGCCCCGTACAGCGCCGCCATCGCCGAGGTGCGCCGGCGCAGAAACAGCAGCATGCCGACGCCGCCGAGCAGCATGTGCAGCGCCGCGGAGTAGCCAAGGCCCGCCGCGACGCCCCCGGCCAGACCCGCGGCGTCGGACGACAGCACGCCCGCCCGCGCCGGCAGGTAGAACACGAAGTTCAGCGGATAGAAGTAGCCATAATAGGGGTCGGCCAACAGCGGCCAGCCGCACAGCGACCCGGGCTCCCAGCTCGGCAGCACCCCGTCGTCGCGCAGGGCGCGCTTGAAGGCGACGCGCGCCGGGTAGTAGTTGTCCGCCGCGTCGTCCATGTGATACACGGCGCCGCCGAGCAGCACCTCGCGGTGCAAGAGCAGGGTCAGCGCCGCCAGCACAAGGACGCTGAGGCCGAAGGTGCGCAGTCGGGCTCGCGGGTCGGACATGAAGGCGGGCATCATACTCAAGATGCAGCGCGGCGCAGGGCCAAAGTTCCGCCGCGGGCGAGGTCGGCAGCGGCCCAGACAGCAGCAGGCCGCCTGCAGATCGGCAGCAGACCGCCTGCAGATCGGCAATAGACCGGCTGCAGACCGGCTGCAGGGGGATGTTGCTGGCCGGGACCGGCTAGGCTACTTTGGGACATGGCGCTCTCTTTAGAACTCATTGAAAAGCTTCCCAAAACGGATCTGCACTGCCACCTCGACGGGTCGATGCGGATCACCACCATTTTGGATCTCGCCCAGAAGCAGGGCATCCGCCTGCCGGCCGACACGCCCGAGGGCCTTTTGCCCTACGTCACGGCCGGCAACGGCAACCGCTCGCTGGACGAGTACCTCAAGGCCTTCGACATCACCCTGGCGGTGCTGCAAAACGAAGAGTCGCTGTACCGCGCCGCCTACGAGCTGGCCGAGGACTGCCACCGCGAGAACGTCTGGTACCTGGAGGTGCGGTACTCACCGATGCTGCACACCCAGGGCGGGCTGTCGCTGTCGCAGATCGTCGAGTCGGTGCTGCTCGGGCTGCGGCACGCCGAGCGCGACTTCGGCATCCGCACCGGCGTCATCCTGTGCGGCATCCGCAGCTCTAGCGCCGACTCCTCGCTGCGCATGGCCGAGCTGTGCGTCGCCTTCAAGAACCGCGGCGTGGTCGGCTTCGACCTGGCCGGCGCCGAGCTGAACCACCCGGCCAAGGTGCACAAGCAGGCGTTCCAGCTCATCCTCGACAACAACGTCAACTGCACCGCCCACGCCGGCGAGGCCTACGGCCCCGAGTCGATCGCCCAGGCCATCCACTACTGCGGCGCCCACCGCATCGGCCACGGCACCCGCCTGCGCGAAAACGGCGACATGCTCAACTACGTCTGCGACCACCGCATCCCGCTGGAGGTCTGCTTGAGCTCGAACATCCAGACCGCCGCCGCCGAGAGCTTCGAGACCCACCCCCTGCCCTTCTATTACACCTACGGCCTGCGCTGCACGATCAACACCGACAACCGGCTGGTCACCAGCACCACGGTCAGCCGCGAGCTGCTGTTGTGCCACCAGAACTACGGCTTCACCCTGGACGACGTCAAAGAGGTGCTCATCGCCGGGTTCAAGAGCGCGTTCCTGCCGCACCGCGAGAAGAGCGATCTGCTCAAGAAGGTGAACGCCGAGCTTGGCAAGTTCAGCGAGCCGCAGAGCGTCGGCACGATCAAGCTGCGCAGCCCCAAGAACAACATGATGCGCCACATGAGCCCGGACGCGGCTCGCGAGCCTTGAGGTAGCGGCTCGGCCCGCGCCTGGGGGGGGCGTAGTGCGAGAGAAGGGACTCGAACCCTTAAGCCTTGCGGCGCCAGATCCTAAGTCTGGTGCGTCTGCCAGTTCCGCCACTCTCGCGGCTTGATCTTATTTTTGCGTCCGCGGCCGGGGTCCAGGCAAGGGCCGCGCGGCTGAAAATCTGCAAAAAAAAAGCCGCGGTCAACGACAGCGGCTTTTTCTTTCGTCGTGATGTCTGAGTGAGCCCAGTAGGAATCGAACCTACAACAAACGGATTAAGAGTCCGCTGCTCTGCCAGTTGAGCTATGGGCCCGTTCGAGTTCTGCGGGTGGTTCAGGACGGAATGTGGCTACTAATTGCCTCTAGCTGGGGGGAACTGTCAACAGATTTTTCTCAGTTCTTGTCCGGTCTGCTTCCGGTCTTCTTGTGCGCCTGGAGCGACTCGAACGCCCGACCCACGGATTCGAAGTCCGTTGCTCTATCCAACTGAGCTACAAGCGCTCACACAATCGCCGCTATCGCATACCAAGGGGGAGCGCCCGGGCGCAAGAGAAATTTTTGCCGCGCGGCCGCGGTCAGTAGTAGTCGTCGGGCTCCTCGCCGGCGCCTTTGCCGTAGTCGCTGCCAGCGGCATCGCTGTGGGCGGCGCCGGGGCGCTTGGAGGGGGTAAAGACCGCTTCGTCTTCGGCGATGGTGAACAGCTTGACCTCGCCCTCATCGCGGCGCCCGGGGCAGACGCGCTGCAGGATCGACCAGATGTTGCGGCGGATGTCGTCCACCGTGCGCAGCTCGGTCGCTGGCGGCAGCACCTTGCCGATGTAGGTCTCCTCGACGCCGCGCAGAACGATGAGGTACTTGCCATCGTCCGACTCGAAAAAGACGCGATCGCGCTGCGGGCACTTCTCAAGCTGCTCCCGCATGCGGCTGTCGATGCGCACCCCAGCGAACAGTTTCTTGTGTGTATCGACTCGCATGATCGGTGGAGGCACGCTAGCATCCGCGCAATCATGGCGTCAACGCGGCTGAGTCGTGCGCCCAAGCGCCGAGGCCCCGGCCGGGGACGGACCGCAGGCTCGGGAAAAGGCACCCGGCCAGGTCCTGCCAAAGGCGTGGCAAAAAGACTCGCCAAAGGCCCGCCAGCCAGCCCGCGGTCACGGCCCGGCGCCGCGCCTGGGGTCGCGGTCGAGCCCGCGGTCGCAGTCACGCCCGCGGTCGCGGTCGCGGTCACAGTCGCGGTCGCGGTCGCGGTCGTGGGCACTGGCACGGTCACGCCGGCGGTCGCGCCCGCCCCCGCTGGCTGGGGGGTCTACATTTTGCGCTGTGCCGACGGGACTTTATACACCGGCTGCACCAATCATCTGGCGCGGCGGCTGCGCGCCCACGGCAAGCAGCAGGTCAAGTACACCCGCTGCCGGCTGCCGGTGGCCCTGGCCTACTTCGAGGTCGCCGCCGATCGCAGCGCCGCCCTGCGCCGGGAGGCGGCGATCAAGCGGCTCACCCGCCGCGCGAAACTGGCCCTGTGTGAGTGCGCCAAGCTGTGCTAGCGTGCGCCCTACAATCACATGAGCCGACAAAACTCAAACTCAGCCTCAAAATCCCTCCCGGTCGCGCCGCCGAGCTCTTTGCGCGGGCGCCTGCTCGTCCGGGTCGACGGGCTGGCGCTGGCGGCGCTGCTGGCGCTCGGCTGCGGCCAGGATCCGATGAACAACCAGCCGGTGACGTTCAGCGAGCTGCGCCCGCTGCTCAAGACGAGCTGTGCCCTCAGCAGCTCGTGCCACGCGGTGGCGGCCACCGGCTCGGGGAACCTGTCGCTGGCCGAGGCTGACGCCTACTGCTCGCTGGTCGGGGCGACCCAGGGCGCGACCTACCGCAGCACCGCCAAGAGCCAGTACCCGCGCCGCCTGGTGCCGGGCGACAAGGACGGCAGCTTCCTTTATCAGAAGCTGACCCTGGCCCCGGCCGACAGCGGCCCGACCAAGCCGCTGGGGGCGGTGATGCCGCTGTACCAGCCGCTCGACGCCGCCAACATCGAGCTGTTCGCGCGCTGGATCGACGGCGGGGCGCAAAATGACTCTGGCGCGCCGGCGCCGGCCGGCTGCAACTAGGCTGGCCGCGGCCAGGTCACGGCCAAGGCGACCGCGCGGCCGCAAAACAGCGGCGCGCCGCAGCGGCAAAAGTGATTACCTACTTTACCGGTTGGCGTAAATCCTGGACACTGCAAGGAAACCGCTAGACCCTAGCTTTCCTTGGTCACACGCCGGCAAGCAGCCTGCTTGGGGGAGCGCTCCCCCGCCGGCCCCCGCTGGCTCCTTCGCCGGGCTGCCCCGGCTAGCTACTATTTAGAGAGGCGATGATGCAGGGCTCCCCCGTTCAGTTCGAGTTCGAAGACGTATCTCCGGTCGAAAAGCGCCTGAAGGTCGAGGTCGCGCGTGAGCAGGTCAACGCGAAGCTGGACGAGGGCTTCAAGCAGCTCGGACGGCAGGTGAACCTGCGCGGCTTCCGCAAGGGCAAGGCGCCGCGCTCGCTCCTGGAGAGCATGTTCGGCAAGAAGGTCGCCGAGGACGCCTCGCGCGATCTGGTCAACGAGAGCATCTCGTTCGTCATCGGCCAGCAGCAGCTGCGCGTCGTCAGCGAGCCGATGCTCGACGCGCTGCCGTCGGCCAAGCGCAACGAGCCGCTGCGCTACACGGCGCGCATCGAGCTCATGCCGCAGATCGAGGTCAAGGACTACGTCGGCCTGGAGGTCACCCAGCGCGCCCCCAAGGCCGGGGACGAGCAGGTGCACAGCGCGCTAGAGCGCAAGCGCCAGGCGCAGACCGAGCTGCGGCCGGTCGAGGGGCGCGAGACCGCTGCGGCGACCGACGTGCTCAACATCCTTTTAAGCGGTGCGATCGCCCACCTCACCTACAAAGACAAAGAGATGAGCATCGACCTCACCCGGCCCGGCATGTCGCCGCTGCCCGGCCTGGCCGAGGCGCTGGTCGGCATCCCGCTGAGCGCCCGCGACCACGAGGTAAAGGTGACCCTGCCCACCGAGGGCTTGAAGGAGGATCTGGCCGGCAAGACCGGCACCTTCAAGATCACCGTGCAGTCGGCGCACCAGAAGCACCTGCCCGAGCTCGACGACGACTTCGCCAAGGACACCGGCGAGGCCGACAGCCTGGCCGAGCTCAAAGAGAAGCTGCGCAAGAACCTCTTGGAAGAGGACGCCGAAGAGGCCAAGCACGAGATGCGGCTGGCGCTCGTCGAGGAGCTGCTCAAGCGCAATCCCGTGCCGCTGCCGACCATGCTGGTGCAGCGCCTGGCGCGCAACCTCCTTGAGAACCAGCGCAGCCGCATGCAGCTGGAGCTGAAGCTGTTCCAGGAAGCGCGCAAGAGTAACCCCGAGGCCAAGTACGAGGCCGCCAGCCCCGAGGCGCTCGCCCAGGCGGCGCACGCTGAGGCGGTGCGCAACCTGTCGATCGAGTTTGTCATGATGGCGCTGGCCGATCAGGAGAAGGTCGAGGTCACCGAGGCCGACCTGGAGAAGCACCTGTCCGAGCTGGCCAAGGAGCGGGACAAGAGCGTGGCGCGCCTGAAGGCCGAGCTGCAGCGCGAGGATCCGAACCTGCAGCAGCTGCGCGGCCAGCTCCGGCTCGAGATGGCGCTCGACGTGCTCGAGGCCAAGGCCCAGGTCAAAAAGGCCGAGGCTCCTGAAGCGACCTAGCGCGCCGCCGGGCTCGCCGCCGGGCCCGCCGCCGGACCCTTTAGGGCGAACCGGCGAGCGGCCCGGGTCGGGTGCGGTCTGGTTGCTGCAGGCGGTCGCGCCGCGATGACCCATTGCACACCCGCAGCGAGCCGCAAATTCCCGCCGCCTGCGCCGGGCGAGCGGCGGGGCGGGCGGGCCCAGCGGGGGGCTAGTCGCTTGACGATTCACCTCCCCGGTGGTCTGGTAGTAGGAACATGAGGATGCCTCCGCTCCGGGCCCGCATGGTCCCGGTCAGCCCGCAGGCATCTTCTCTCAAGGTCAGTCCCTCAAGGTCAATTCCCCAAGGTCACCCAAGGATCACGCTCTTATGCACAACCTCAAGGCAGCAAACAGTGCCAGCTCCGCTTCCTCGCCGTCGATGTCGTACCTGATCCCGACCGTCGTCGAGCAGACCCACCGCGGCGAGCGCGGCTGGGACATCTTCTCGCGCCTGCTCAAGGACCGCATCATCTTCCTCGGCACGGCGGTGGATGACATGGTGGCCAACACCATCATCGCCCAGCTCCTGTTCCTGGAGTCCGAGGACCCCGACAAAGACATCATGCTCTACATCAACTCGCCGGGCGGCATGGTCACCGCAGGCCTGGCGATCTACGACACCATGCAGTACATCCGCTGCGACGTGGCGACGATCTGCATGGGGCAGGCATCGTCGATGGGCTCATTTCTTCTCGCCGCCGGCGCCAAGGGCAAGCGCTACTCGCTGCCGAACTCGCGCATCCTCATCCACCAGCCGCTCGGCGGCTACTCGGGTCAGGCGACCGACATCGACATCCACGCGCGCGAGATCCTGCGCACCCGCGATCGCCTCATCGAGCTTTACGCCAAGCACACCGGCACCGCCGAGGAGAAGTTCCGCCGCGACATGGAGCGCGACTACTTCATGAGCCCGGTGGAGGCCAAGGAGTATGGCCTGATCGACGAGATTCTGGTCAAGAAGAAGCCGGAAGCGCCGGCCGCCAAGTAGCCGCAGGGGGATCATTCTATGGCGAGCGATCTGGACAAACGCCGAGACGACATGCACGGGCTGTCTTGCTCCTTCTGCGGCAAGAGCCAAAAAGAGGTGCGCAAGCTCATCGCCGGACCGACGGTCTACATCTGCGATGAGTGCATCGGCCTGTGCAACGACATCATTGCCGAAGAGATCGAAAAGGAAGAACAGACCTTCGGCACGACCTCGGTGCCCAAGCCCTCGGAGATCAAGCTCGTCCTCGACGAGTACGTGATCGGCCAGGAGCGCGCCAAGAAGATCCTCGCGGTGGGCGTGCACAACCACTACAAGCGCATCGAGGCCAAGATCGGCCCCGATGAGACCGAGCTGCAGAAGTCCAACATCCTGCTCATCGGTCCCACCGGCTGCGGCAAGACCCTGCTCGCCCAGACCCTGGCCCGCATCCTCAATGTGCCGTTCGCGATCGCCGACGCCACCAACCTCACCGAGGCCGGCTATGTCGGCGAGGATGTCGAGAACATCATCGTCAACCTCCTTCAGAACGCCGACCACGACGTCGAGCGGGCGCAGCGCGGCATCGTCTACATCGACGAGATCGACAAGATCGCGCGAAAGAGCGACAACCCCAGCATCACCCGCGACGTCTCGGGCGAGGGGGTGCAGCAGGCGCTGCTCAAGATCCTCGAGGGGACTGTGTGCAACGTGCCGCCCAAGGGCGGGCGCAAGCACCCGCAGCAGGAGTTTCTCCAGGTCGACACGACCAACATCCTGTTTATCTGCGGCGGCGCCTTCGTCGGGCTTGAGGACATCATCGAGCAGCGGGTCGGCCAGAAGACGATGGGCTTTGGCGCCAACATCATGTCCAAGCATGACCGCAAGGTGTGGGACTTCCTCAAAGAGGTCCAGCCCGAGGATCTGCTCAAGTACGGCATGATCCCCGAGTTCATCGGCCGCCTGCCGGTGATCGCGCCGCTGCACGAGCTGTCCGAGGACGCGCTCATCGACATCCTCACTAAGCCCAGAAACGCGCTTATAAAGCAGTACCAGAAGCTGTTCGAGATGGACGGCGTCAAGCTGCGCTTCACCAAGGGGGCGATGAAGTCGATCTCCCACGAGGCGCTCAAGACCAAGAGCGGCGCCCGCGGCCTGCGAGCGATCGTCGAGAGCCTGCTGCTAGAGACCATGTACGAGATTCCGTCGCGCCCCAACATCAAAGAGGCGCTCATCAACGAAGAGGTAGTCGAGCAGCAGCAGCAGCCGCTGCTCATCTACCACCAGAAGGACGCTCCCGCCGAGGGCAGCGTACGGAACTAGGCCATGACCCCGACCCGGAAAAGCCAAGCTCTCGCCGCGCTGCTGCTGCAGGCAGCCCTTGCTTCGACGGCGGCGGCAAACCCCATCACCTTCACCAAGGCGCAGGCGGTCGGCGGCCCGCGCACCGACGTCGGCACCGGCCTGTGCGGCAGCGCCACCCACTTTCTCGCCACGCAGCCGCTCAACACCAAGGCCGACGCCGTCGCCATCCTCGACAAGCCGACCACCGATCCGATGGTGCTCGAGCGCACCACCCGCGTCTTTGGCAACCTCAACCTGCGCAACAGCCAGCTCAACACCGCGGGCGACTTCACCGGGCCGGCGGCGCCCGACGCGCTGTTGCCGTACAGCAAGGATCAGACGGCGATGCCGCCGGGCACCGACTCGAACATCGCCTTGCGCCTGCGCGGGTACTTCAACGTGCCGGCAGGCCTGGCCGGCAAGACGATCAGCTTCGGCATCAACTGCGACGATTACTGCGCCTTGCAGATCGGCCCGACGATGGTGGTGACGGCCGACGAGCGGATCTCGGCGCGCGTCATCAAGCAGGTGAGCTTCGCCGACCCGGGGCTGTATCCAGTCGAGCTCGTGTACTTCCAGAACGGCAGCACCGCGCTTCTGGAGTGGGCGCGCAGCGACACCGCTGTTCAAGAGTGCCCGAACAACATCTGCCTGACCTCGCTCAGCGACTCGGTGATGTACCCGGGCAGCTTCAAGCTGGTGGCCGCCAGCGAGCTTTTCAGCAGCGTCGCCGGTCAGAGCTCCGCCTGCCAGGAGTGCGGCGCCGCCGGCACCAGCTGCGCCGCCGGCAGCTACTGCGGCGACGGCCTGTGCCAGAGCTGCAACACCGCCGACCACTGCGGCGCCAGCTGCCAGGCCTGCCCCGCCACCATGCGCCAGTGCAGCGCCGCCGGGACGTGTGTCGAGTGCACGACCAGCGCCCAGTGCGCAAGCGGCGGCTCGTGCGATGTCGCAAGCGGTCGCTGCCAGGCCCCGACCGGCGGCGGCGGCGAGCCGAAGTATGAAGGCGGCAACGGCTGCTCGCTGGGCGGCAGCGCTGCGGCCCGCAGCAGCGGCTGGCTGCTGCTGGGCGGCCTCACCGCGCTCGGCCTGGCGGCTCTACGCCGTCGCCGCACCCGCCCCACCGCGTAGCCGCTGCGTCCTCCCCGCTCTCGTCCTCGCCTCCCATCCGCGCAGCCGCTGCGTCCTCCCCGCTCTCGTCCTCGCCTCCATCCGCGCCCCGCGGCGCCCCTCGCCGCCCTGCCTCGCGCTGCGCCACTGGCCGCTGGGGCTCGCTGCCGCGGCTAGAACCCTGGGGTCTCCATCGGGCCTTCGCTGCGGCCGGTGATGAACTGCTGCACCACGGCGTCCCCGCTGTGGCGCAGCTCGTCCGGCGCGCCGAGCGCGTGCACGCGGCCCTGGTAGAGCAGCGCGACCCGGTCGGCCACCGCGAAGATCGAGGTCAGGTCGTGCGAGACCACGATCGCGGTGACCTTCAGCTCGCGCGACAGCTCGCGGATAAGGGCATCGACCCGGCGGGCGCTCACCGGATCCAGGCCGGTGGTCGGCTCGTCAAACAGCATGTACTGCGGCTTCAGGGTGAGGGCCCGGGCGATCGCTACCCGCTTGCGCATGCCGTCGGACAGCGCCGCCGGCAGGTGCTCGGCGAACTCGCGCATGTGCACCTTGTCGAGAAACTCCAGCGCCCGCGCCTGCGCCTGCGCGGGCCGCAGCCGCTGGTGCTTGCGCAGCGGCAGGGCGACATTTTCGAGCACCGTCATCGAGTCAAACAGCGTCGAGTGCTGAAAGACCATGGCGCAGCGCTGGCGGACCGGCCGCAGCTCCTCTTCGGACAGCTGATCGGTGCGCGCGCCGTCGAGCCAGACCTCGCCGCGATCGACCTTGAGCAGGCCGATGAGGAGCTTGATCGTCACCGACTTGCCGACCCCCGAGGCGCCGATGATAAACAGGATCTCGCCGCGCGCCACCATCAGGTTCAGGCCGCGCAGCACCTCGTGGCCGGCGAAGGCCTTCCAGACATTGCGGAACTCGATCATGCAGTCACCATACGCGCGGCCCCGGTAAGCGGTAAGCGGCGGTCAGGGTCGGGGGGCCGGGGCCAGGGCTAAAAGCTCGCGCAGCCAGCGCTCCATGCGCGCCGGGTAGCCGGGGCCAAAGCCGCGGTTGATGCGGCGCACCACGCCGGCGGCGTCGATGAGGAAGGTGCAGGGGTAGCGCTGCGGGTCAAACATCCTGCGCGCCTCGCCCGCGCCATCGCTTAGCACCGCCGCGGTCACCCCCAGGCTCTTGGCAAAGCGTGCCGAGTCGGCGGGCAGCTCATCGACGCCGATCGGCAACAGCAGCGGACCGGGGCTGCCGTCGCGGGCCTCGGCGGCGAGCCGGGCGGTGAGCTCGCTGAGCAGCGGCAGCTCGGTGCGGCACGGTCCGCAGTAGGCGGCGAAGAAGTTCACGATCAGCACCCGCCCGCGCAGCGCCCCCAGGCGCACCGGCTCGCCCTGGGTGGTCTTCAGCAGCAGATCCGGCAGCCGATCGCCGATGCGCAGCCGCGGCGGCGTGTCCTGCGCCCACGCCCGCCCCAGCCCCGACCCAAGTCCCAGCAGCGCCAGCACCGCGCGGCGCGGCGGGCCGCCGCCGGTCACGAGGCGAGCACCACCGGCAGCCGCCGCCGGCACAGCCGCAGCGACAGCAGGCGGCCCAGCGTGCGCGAGACATCGAGCAGCGCCAGCCGGCTCTGCTTGGCGATCTCGCCGACCGAGTTGCGGCCGTTGCACAGGAGCAGCACCGCGCACTCGCCCTGGCTCAGCCCGAGCTGCCGCAGCTCCTGGTCGGGAGCGAGGGTGGACACGTAGACCGCCCCCTCGGTGGTGTCCAGATCCAGCTGGTACCAGCCGTCGGCGCGCCGGGCTCCCTCCAAAAGGAGCGCCTCCAGATCCAGGCCGAGGGCGGCGCCGCTGTCGGGCTCGACGGCCCAGCGCGGCAGCTCGCGGGTGCGGATGAAGGTGAAGCGGCCGCTCGGCAGGCGCAGCGCCTCGTAGAGGAGCTCGATCGTCTGCCGCTGCAGGGCCTGGCGCAGCTCGTCGCGCGACAGCAGGCCGGCGGCGACCAGGCGACCGCCGAGCAGCTGATCGGCGTCCATGGGCACGCCGGTCTGCTCCTCCCCATCTTCGCCGGTGGGGCGGGCTCGCTTGCCGCGCGCGGCGTCGACCGCGTCGAGCTCGGGCTGGCGCAGGGTCTCAAGCTCCAGGACAAAGCGGCCCAGGCGCAGCGAAGGCAGGCCCAGGGCAACCGCCTGCTCCAGCTGACCGCCGCGCAGCACGAGCTCGAACTGGCGCTCGGCCGAGGCGGCGACGACGCGCAGGATGCCGGTCTGGCACTGCCGGGCCAGCAGGCTCAGCACATCGATGATCGGGACCGCCGCCAGGCTGCCGGTGAGCGCCTCGCGCTCGGCGGCGCCCGGCGAGAGCCCGAGGCCGCTTGCCGGCGGTCGCGCTCCGGTGCTCGGCCGCGGTCGCACCGCCGCCTCGGCCGCGGCGCCGGTGTCGCCGCGCAGGTTGAACTCGAACAGCGGCATCGTCGCCTCGCCGCCATCCGAGCCGGTGGGGGCGGGCACCTCGGGGCGCGGCCGCGGCCGCGGCGCCGAGTCGGGGATAAGGGCCATGCTGCGCGCCAGCTCGCTGATGCTCGCCGCCGGGGCGAGCAGCGTGTCGGCCGGCCCGAAATCGGAGTCATCATCGAACGGATCGAGCGGCCGGCCGCCCGGCGGCGCCGTGTGCTCGATCGCCATCTGCTCGCTAGGCGACAGGCTCCCCGACCGCGGCAGCGGCGGCGGCAACAGCGAGCTCGGCGTCTTGACCGCCGGCCGCGGCGGTCGACCGCCGGACAGCGGGCCGGCGCCGAGCGGGTGGCCCGACAGCGGGCCGAGCAGCCGCCGCGCGCTCGCCACCACCTGGCTCGGGAAGATCGGCTTGACCATCACCTCGACGCCGTCGGGCAGATCAGAGTAGTCGCCGGCCACCGGCGCCAGCGCGAGCACCGCCCGCGGCACCAGCGCCACCGGCACCTCGTCGTTCTGGGCGCACAGGCGGCCGAGCAGCCAGCGCCCTTCCGAGCCCGGACGCACCAGATCGACGACGACCACATCGGGGCGGAAGCTGGCCGCGAGCATCAGCGCCTCGTTGCCGCGCGCGCTGCCCCGCGCGTCGATGCCGGCCTCCGAGAAGGCGGCCACGACCTGGTTGCAAAAGGTCTGGTTCTCATCGACGACGAGGACTCGCTGCGCCGGCATAGCGGCGACGCTACCACGCGCCGTAAATCACTGACAACCGGAAACCCCGCCCCGGCCGGGGGCGCGGTCAGCCGGGCAGCGGCAGCTCGCCGGCAAGCCGGGCGCCGAGCTCCTGCCCCTGGCGGAGCACGTCGGGCACGCTCACCCCGCGGAAGGCGGCGCCGGTCGCCGCCAGGCCGGGCAGCTCGCCCAGGCGCGCCTCCAGGGCGGCGATCCGCCCGGCGTGGCCGATGAGGTACTGCTCGATGGCGCGCGGCCAGCGCTGGATGTGGATAAACCGCGGCTCGGTGAGGATGCCCAGGGTCACCTTGAGGTCGCGGCGCACCTGCTCGAGCAGCGCCCCGTCGTCGAGGTTTACCACCTCGGCGTGGTGCGCGCCGCCGTAGATGGCGCGCAGCACGACCTGGCCCTTGGGGGCCTGATCGTAGTCGGGCAGGATGCTGGTCATAAACAGCGTCCCGAGCAAGAGCAGCCCCTCGCGGCGCGGGATAAGGAAGCCGAACCCGTCAAGCGGGTGCGGCACCTGCTCGCGCGGCCAGGCCAGCGAGATCGCCACTACCGAGGCCATCGGGATCCCCTGGTAAGCGGCGCCGAGCGCCGGATCGAGGGTCGCGGTGAGCGCCGCGGCATCCGGCGGCGGCAGCGCCAGCACCACCCGCTCGGCCGGCAGGCGCTCGCCGCCGCCATCGCCGGCCAGGATGACCTCGTAGCCGGCGCCACCGCCCGGGGCGCGGCGCAGCGCCTGCGCCGCGGTGCTGAGGCGGATGGTGCCCCCCGCCTCGACTACACTGCGCCCGAGCGCCGCCGCCAGCTGGCCGATGCCCTGGCGGAAGCCGAACAGCCGCGGCAGGGCGGACGGGGCGCCGCCGGCCTTGACCCGGCTGGCCGCCTCGGCCTGCTTGTGCTTGAGCGCCTTGAACAGGCTGCGGTGCTCGGCCTCCATCTGCCACAGCCGCGGCAGCGTGCTGCGCAGGGACAGCTTCTCGATGTCGCCGGCGAAGATGCCGCTCATGAACGGATCGATGAGCTCGCTGGTCACCCGGCTGCCCAGGCGACGGCGGCCAAACGCCGCCACGCTCTCGTCGGCCGCCGCTTCCGGTCGGGCCGGCGCGATCAGCGGCTCCCAGATAAGGCGCAGCCGCGCCGGGATCGACAGCGCGTCGGAGAAAAGCACCTCGGTGGGCTTGCTCGGCAGGCGCCGCAGCGCGCCGGCGCGAAAGACGTAGCGGCGGCTGGCCTGATCGGACGAGAAGACCTGATCCTCGCGCAGCCCGATGCGCTGCAGGAGCTCGCCCAGGCCGGGCGAGCCCTCCTGCAGGGTCGCCGGGCCGGTCTCGATGCTGAAGCCGCCGTGGCGCTCGCTGCCGATGCGGCCGCCGAGCTGCTCGCGCGCCTCCAGCACCGTCAGCTGGAGGCCGCCCTTGCCGATCACTCCCCCGCGCGCCCGATAGGCGTCAAGCAGGCTCAGCGCGCACGAGAGGCCAGCGCCGCCGCCGCCGATCACCACCACGCGGGTGCCCTGGTCCTTCATGCGGGGTCCCGTCCGTCCCGAGGCACCGCCGCGCCCAGCCGGTGGACCATCTCGACCAGCGCCTGGACGTGCGGCACCGGCGTCTCGGGCAGGATGCCGTGGCCGAGGTTGAACACATGGTCCAGGTTGCCCTGCACCGCCCGCCGATCGCCGGGTCCGCCGATGCCGAGCCGCTGCCGCCCCAGGCCAATCGGCAGCCGCCAGTCCAGGGCGAACACGTCCGCCGGCAGCTTGCCTACCTCTTCCAGCAGGGCGGCGCCGCCGTTGGCGAAGTAGATGAGCGGCACCCCGAGCGGCCGCAGCGCGGTGAGCACCCGCCGCACGTAGGGCGCGGCGAAGGTGACAAAGTCCTCGACGCCCAGCACGCCCACCCACGAGTCGAACAGCTGCAGCGCCTGCGCCCCCGCCGCGACCTGGCCGCGCAGGTAGGCGATGACCGTCTCGGTGATCTTGTCGAGCAGGAGGTGCGCCTGCTCGGGGGCGGCGAACAGCAGCTTCTTGGTCGCCACGAACTGCTTGCCGGTCTGCCCCTCGACCGCGTAGGTGAGCATGGTAAACGGAGCGCCGGCGAAGCCGATGAGCGGCACCCGCCCGGCGAGCTCGCGCCGGCACAGCCGCACCGCCTCCATGACGAAGCCGCACTCGGCCGCCTCGGGCACCCGCAGCGCCTCGATCTCCTCGCCCGAGCGCACCGGCCGGACCTTGGGTCCCTCTTCGGTGAACGCCAGCGGCAGCCCCATCGCCTCCAGCGGGATGAGGATGTCCGAGAACAGGATCGCGGCGTCCACGCCCAGCCGCTCGACCGGCTGTACGGTGACCTCGCAGGCCAGCTCGGGCGTCTTGCACAGCGTCAGGAAGTCGCCGGCGCGCGCCCGCGTCCGCTGGTAGTCGGGCAGGTAGCGGCCCGCCTGTCGCATGATCCAGATGGGCGTGGTGTCCACCTTGGCACCGGCGCACGCTTGAAGGAATCGATTAGCCTGGTTGTTGAGGGGCTCAGTCATCTCGCAGGCCATTATCTAGCATTTTGGCCAGATTGCTCTGGTCAGTTTGCCATGCAGCACTGGCTACGCCAGATTCTTTGCGCCAGCCCCGCCTGCGCCAGTTTGGCCGGCCCAAGGGGGGAGCTGCCGCCGGCCAGGCCCGCTGCCGTCCGGCCCGCCAGCGGCGCGCGGCAGAGCGAC
>JBGANQ010000138.1:0-17806 GCA_044222245.1 Polyangia bacterium
GTCGCGCCGCGGCGCGCCTGCTGCTGCAGCTCGTGCTGCGCCGCCGGGCCGAGCTGCGTCGCCACCCCGGGGGAGGCCGCCGGCAGCGCCAGCGCCAGCAGGGTGTCGGCGCGGCGGGACTCGCGCAGGCTGGCGATCGCCTGCAGCAGCTCGTCCAGGGTGGCGAAGAACAGCTGCTGCAGGCGCACCCGCGGCGGCGCCGCGACCAGGCGCAGGCGCGCCCGCACGATCGCTCCGACCTGACCCAGGCCCGCCCGCGCCAGATCAAACAGCGTCGCCTCGGACTCAGCGCTGCAGCGCCGCAGCTCGCCGGCGCCCGTGACCACCTCGAGCGCGAGCACCTGATCCGCCAGCACCCCCGCCCAGAAGCTCTGCGCGCCGACCCCGCCGGTGCTGAGCGTGCCGCCCACCGTCAGCTCGACAAAGTCGACGCTGATCGCCGGCATCAGCCCGTGCGGCAGGGTCGCGGCGAGCAAGGTCGCCCAGGTCGCGCCCCCCTCCACCTCCACCCAGCCGGCGGCGGCATCGATGGCGAGCACGCGGCCGAGCGAGCGCAGGTTGATGACCAGTCCCCGCTCGCGCAGGGTCAGCTGGCTGGCGGCGTGACCGGCGCCGCGCAGCGCCACCGGAGTCCGCGTCGCGCGGGCAAACTGCACCGCCGCCACCACGTCTTCGACTCGCCGCGGCCAGAGGACCGCCTGCGGCGTAAGGACCGCGGTGCGGCCAAAGTCGGTCGCCGCGGCGGCGCAGGCGGCGGCGTCGCGGCGCAGCTCACCAGCGCGCGCCGCGAGCTCGGTCCAGTCGGGGCCGGCCGGGGGGGCTGCGCTCATCGGGCGACCTGGGCGCGCAGGATGGCGCTCATCTCGCAGCGCAGGCGCTCGATCTCGGCCTCGGTACCCACGCTGATGCGCAGCGAGGCGGGCCGGCCGCAGTCGGTCAGCGTGCGCACCAGGATGCCGCGCGCGCGCAAAAGCTGCGCGAAATCCTCCCCTCGCTGCGGCAGATCGACCAGGACGAAGTTGGCCGCGCTCGGGTAGACCAGGAGCCCGAGCTCGCGCAGCACCGCGGTGAGCAGAGCCCGCCGGGCGCGGTTGCGCTCGACCACCCGCGGCAGCAGCTCGGGCTGCTCGAGCAGCCCGAGCGCCGCGGCGTGACCAAACAGGTTGCCGCTAAACGGATCGCGCGCCTTCTCAAGGCGCCCGAGCAGCGTCGCATCTCCCAGCAGATAGCCGACGCGCAGCGCCGCGATGCCGTAGCTCTTGGAGAAGGTCCGCATCACGATCAGGTTGCGGTGCTCGCGGCGCAGCGCCGCCGAGTCGGGCAGGTCGAGCTCCGGCGCGTAGTCCTTGTACGCCTCATCCAGCACCACCACTACCCACGGCGGCAAGGTGGAGAGGAAGTGCGCGAGCTCACCGTGGGTGAAATAGGCGCCGGTGGGATTGTTGGGGTTGGCCAGGAAGATGAGCTTGATCATTGGCCCGACGCTCCGCGACAGCGCCGCCAGCTCGCTGCGCGCCGCGCTCGGGGAGCTGCCGGCAAGCTCGGTCGGGACCTCATCCACCGCCAGACCGGCCGCCGCGCAGGCGCTGCGATAGGCGGTGAAGGTACAGTCGGGCAGCAGCGCGCGGACGTGCGGACCGTAGAGGGCGCGCGGAATAAAGGAGATCGCCTCGGTCGCTCCGTTTGTCACCAGCACCTGATCGGCCGGCAGCTCGTGCAGCGCCGCGAGCCGCTGGCGCAGGCGCTCTGCCGATTCAATCGGGTAGCGGTGCACCTGGGCGAGCGCCTCCAGCGGCGGCGACTGCAGGAGCTCCAGCGGCGGCTCCGGATTCTCATTCATGCTCAGGTTGACCAGCGAGCCGCCGCTTGCACTCTTAAGGAATCGCAGATTATCGGCAATTTGTAGGAGTGCATCCGGCCGCGCCTCGCGAGCGCCACCCGGACCGATCGCCGACACCGGAAGGTTCAGCGCGCGCGGCAGCGCAGGTGGCCGCGACCCCTGTAGCGATGGCGGCAGCGCAGGTGGCCGCGACCCCTGTAGCGATGGTGGTAGCGATGGTGGTAGCGATGGTGGTAGCGATGGTGGTAGCGATGCCGGTAGCGACGCCGGTAGCGACGCCGGCAGCCCAGGTGGAACAGACCGACTACTTCGCACAGGCAGAGTCACTTTTTGCTCCCCTGTAACTTGTTACTCACTCCTAATACAATAGTCTCCGCGACTCTCTCCGTAAACAAGCTCCTCCTATCCCGCCTACAGTGTGCTTGTCTTTGCCTGGGAGCCTGGAGCTAGTGTAACATTCGCCGCAAGCGATGCTGCGGCACGTTCACCCTGGATGTCGGGACGACTCCCGCGGCACCTTGTAGCCCTTTTTTGGCTTGCGTAGACAGGCAGGAGACCCGATATGAGCCGGACCCCCGTAGACAGCGTCTCGATTGCGTTTGACGATCTCGGTCCTGCCGCTGGAGCGACCTCTGGTGGCAACGAGCCAGCCTTCCTGCTGCTCCCCGGTTGGTGCACAAACCGCAGCGTGTTCCGCCCGCTGGCCGAGCGGCTCGCGAGCAAGCGGCGGACGCTGGTGCTCGACTGGGCCGGCCACGGGGAGTCGGGCGCCGCCAGCGGCGACTTCGGTGAGCAGGAGCTGGTCGCGCAGGCGCTGGGGGTGATCGCCGCCAGCGGGGTGGAGCGGGTCATTCCGGTGACGATCTCGCACGCCGGCTGGGTGGCGCTGGAGCTGCGGCGCCGGCTCGGCGCGCGGGTGCCGGGGCTCGTCTTTCTTGACTGGATCGTCTCAGAGGCGCCGCCGCCGTTTCTCGCCATCCTCGCCGGCATGCAGTCTGCGCACTGGCAACAGGCAGTCGATCAGGTGTTCGGGATGTGGCTGCACGGGGTTACCGATCCTGCGGTCATCCGCTTTGTCCGCGAGGAGATGGGCGCCTACCCGGGCGCGATGTGGGGACGCGCGGGGCGCGAGATCAGCGCCGCCTATGCCGCGCACGGCAGCCCGCTGGCGGCCGCGGCCAAGCTTTCACCGCCGGTGCCGATGCTGCACCTGTACGGCCAGCCGGATGGCCCGGGGTACCTCGGGTTCCAGCAGGGCTTTGCCGCCCAGCACCCCTTTTTCCAGGTGCGCAAGCTGGCCGCCAAGAGTCACTTTCCCACCCTGGAAGCGCCGGCGGAGATCGCCCAGGCCCTCGACGAGTTCGCGGCGGGCAAGTAGCGCCAACGCTCGCCCGCCAAGCCGCCTGCCCGCTGGCTCTTAAGTCCCGTCGCTGCCCGCCCAAGCGCTGGCCGGACGCGCACTTGTTGCCTTCGGCCGCCCCCAGACTGGTTCATGATCGCGCATAAGGTGCTATCCTGCCAGGTACTATCCATGGTGCAGCTCCCTGACTACACGGTAGTAGAGAAGGTCCACGAAGGGCCGATGAGCACCGTCTATCGCGGCTTCCGCGATAGCGACGGCTTGCCGGTAGTCTTCAAGCTGCCGCGCGCCCTGCCGCTCGACCCCACCGAGGTGCAGCGCCTGCGCCACGAGGCCAGCGTGCTCGCGCAGCTCAAAGATGTCGCCGGGGTGGCGCACAGCCTCGGCATGCAGACGACTGCGGACGGGCATCCGGTGCTGATCATCGAGGCGGTGCCGGGGCGGCAGCTCTTTGAGCTCATCTCGCGCGCCGGCACCGAGGAGCTCGGCGAGGTCAAGGGGCTGTCGGTGGCCGAGGTGCTGCAGGTTGGCATCGCCCTCACCGAGATCCTGGCCGCGGTGCACGCTCGCTTTATCGTCCACAAGGACATAAAGCCGCACAACATCATGCTCGAGAGCGTGGACGCCTGGTCGGGCGCCAAGCTGCGGCTTATCGACTTTGGCATCTCGGCGCTGCTGCGCCAGGAGGTGCCCGATGTCCTCGATCCCGAGGCCACCCAGGAGGGCACCCCGGACTACCTGCCGCCCGAGCAGACCGGCCGCATCAGCCGCGTCATCGACTATCGCAGCGACTACTACGCGCTCGGCGCGACCCTTTACCACCTGCTCACCGGCCAGGTCCTTTTTCCCAACGAGGGGCCGCTGCAGGTCCTGGTCGCCCACATCGGCCGCCGGCCGGTGCCGCCGATCGACTGCCGGCCGGCGGGCGGGCGGCAGCAGGCGGTGCCGCTCATGGTCTCCAACCTGATCATGAAGCTTCTGGCCAAGGCCGCCGAGGATCGCTACCAGAGCGCCAAGGGTCTGCTCACCGACCTGCGGCACTGCCTGGAGGAGTACCTGGAGCGCGGCGAGATCGCCCCCTTTGCCCTCGGGAACTCGGATCGGGCGCAGATGCTGCGGCCGCCGCAGCGCCTGTACGGCCGCGAGCGCGAGAGCCAGGTGCTGTGGACGGCCTGGGATCATGTGCAGAAGGGCGGCGTCGAGCTGGTCCTTATCACCGGCCCCGGCGGCGTCGGCAAGTCGGCGCTGGTCCAGGAGCTCCTGTGGGAGCTGCCGGCGGTGGGCGGGCGCTTTGCCGCCAGCAAGTTCGATCAGCTGGGCGCCAACGCCCCCTATGAGGGCATCCGGCGCGTGCTGGCGAGCCTGGTGCAGCAGACCCTGGCGATGCCGTTCCGGCCGCTGCGCGAGCTCAAGCGGCAGCTCACCAAGGTCCTTGGCACCGCCGGGCGCGTCCTTACCGAGATCGCCCCCGAGCTCGAGCTGCTCATCGGCGTCCAGCCCGAGGTGCCGGCGCTCGACGGGCCGCAGGCGCACAACCGCCTGAGCTTGCTCCTGTGCGAGTTCCTGCGGGTGATGACCGCCGCCGAGCACCCGCTGGTGCTGTTCTTTGACGACCTGCAGTGGGCCGACGTCGCGTCGCTGCGCACGCTGCAGCAGGTGCTGGGCGATCCCCAGGGCCGCCACCTGCTGGTGGTCGCCGCCTACCGCGATGCCGAGATCCTCCCCGGCCACGCCCTGCCCGGCGTCATCGAGCAGCTCAAGCGCAGCGGCTGCGTGCTGGAGACGCTGCCGCTCGGTCCGCTGTCGGCCGAGGACAGCTACTCCCTGGTCGCCGAGACCCTCAGCGCGCCGCCCGAGGAGATCGCCCCGCTGGCCGCCCTGGCCCACCGCAAGACCGGCGGCAACCCGTTCTTCCTCGGGCAGTTCCTGCGCTCGGCGTACGAGCGGGGCCTTTTGCACTTTGCCCCCGACCTCGACCGCTGGCACTACCAGCTGGAGGCGATCGCCGAGCAGGTCGCCTCGGACAACGTCCTTGACTTCCTGGTCGAGCGGCTGCGCGACCTGCCGCCCGAGACCCAGCGCGCCCTGGCCCTGGCGGCGGTGATCGGCTTCGAGTTCGATCACCCGCTGCTGTCGTCGCTGCTCGATCAGTCGCTGTCGCACACCTCGGCGGCGCTGCGGTTTGCCCTTATCGACGAGATCATCTTTCCGATTAAGCGCGGCTACCGCCTGCTCGGCACCGCCGAGGTGGTAAGCGAGCCCGAGTCGGCGACCGAGGACAACTCGGACACCGTCGATATGCCGTCGCTCGAGGTGTCGTATCGCTTCCAGCACGACCGCATCCAGCAGGCGGCCTACTCGCTCACCGACGTCGCCTACCGCGCCGACATCCACCTGCGGGTCGGGCGCCGGCTGCACAAGCTGCTCGGCGACGACGCAGGCGACGCAGTGTTCGACGTGGTGCGCCACCTCAACCTGGGCGCGGCGCGCATCACCGATCCGGCCGAGCGGCTGACCCTGGTGGCGCTCAACCAGAGCGCGGCCCACAAGGCCAAGGCCAAGACCGCCTACGCGATGGCGGCGCAGCTTCTGGCCTCCGGGCTGAGCTTGCTCGACGAGGCGCAGCGGAGCAGCGACAAGGGGCTGTGGTTCAACCTGCTGCTCGAGCAGGCCGACTGCCTGCAGCGCAGCGGCCAGTATGAAAAAGCCGAGGGGCTGCTGCTGCAGCTGGACGTCCTGGCGACGACGCCGCTCTTGCAGGGGCGCATCAGCACGGTGCGCATCGAGCTGCTGCAGGCGATGGGGCAGTTCCCGCGCTCGGTGGCGGCGGGCCTGCTGGCGCTGTCCAGCCTGGGCACGGTGCTACCCGACAGCGACTCCGAGCTCGAGCGGGCGCTGCAGCTGGAGCTGGAGGCGATCACCGCGCAGCTGGCGGTGCGGCCGCTCAGCGAGCTCGCCAACCTGCCCGAGCTCGTCGAGCCGGTGCGCCTGGTCGAGCTGGATCTGCTCATCCGGCTGGATACGCCGACCTTCGCGGTGAACCGCACCCTGTCGGCGCTCATCACCGCCAAGCAGGTGAGCTTGTCTCTGCGCCACGGCAACGCCCGCGGCTCGGTGGTCGGCTACATGGCGCTGGCGATGCTGCTATCGCGCATGCGCGGCCAGTACAGCGAGGCCCTGCGCCTGGGCGAGCTGGCGCTGCTCATCAACACCCGCTACCACTGCCTGGATTTTGAGGCCCGGCTGCGCTACCTGTTCGGCTCGTTTCTGCCTTTTGTGCGGCCGCTGCGCGAGGCGATCATCGAGCAGCAGCGCGCCTTCGAGGTGGGCAGCGCCTTTGGCGACATGCAGGCGTACTTTGCCTCGCTGTTTCTCATCTTCTTTCGCCTGCTGCACGGCGATCCGGTCGACCGCGTGCGCGAGGACAGCGAGCGGGTGCTCACCCTCATCGCCCGCACCAACAATAACCTCGCGATCACCCTGTCGCGCGTCGGCTACCAGACCGCCAAGTGCCTGGCCGGTCTGACCCACGGCCCGACCAGCCTGAGCGATGAGAAGTTTGACGAGGACAGCGAGCTCAGCGCCGAGCGACTCAAGGCGCTGCCGTCCGGGCGGCTGTGGTACTACCTGGTCAAGCTGCTGCTGTTGCTGCTGTTCAGCGAAGGCGAGCCGCGCAGCGACGGCCTGCCCGCCTCCGGTGGAGCGTCCAGCGATGAGCACGCCGGGCTGTGGGCGCTGGCCGAGCACGCCCTGGAGTCAGCACCCGCCGCCGCCGGCTTGTACATCGTCGCCGAGTTCTCGTTCCTATACTGCCTGGCGGGGCTGCAGCGCGCCGCGGTGGTCGCCGCCGAGCCGCGCCAGGCGATCCTCGCTCGCCTCATCCCGCACCGCGACAAGATCAGCGGCTGGGCGCAGAGCTGCCCGGCCAACTTCGCCTGCAAGCGCGAGCTGCTCGCCGCCGAGTGGGCGCGCGTCGAGGGGGACAAGCTGGCGGCGATGGCGGCCTACGACCGCGCCATCGACCTGGCGGCGCAGAGCGGCTTTCCGCTGTACAGCGCGCTGGCCGCCGAGCTGGCGGTGCGGCTGCACCTGGCCGGCGCCGGACCGCGCGCCCTGCGGCGCAACCGCGTTGCCCAGACCTACCTGCGCGAGGCGATCGCCGGCTACACCCAGTGGCACGCCGGTCGCAAGGTCGAGCAGCTGCGCAGCACCTACCCCCACCTCACCGAGGTGCTGCTCGACCTGACGCCGCCGCCGCCGGTGGCGCCCACCGAGGTGGATCGCCTGGCGACCGTCCCGATCGCCGGGCTGCGCTTCGATGTCCCGGCGGTCATGAAGATGATCCAGGCGATCGGCAGTCAGATCGAGCAGAGCGACGTCATCAGCCAGTTCCTTGGCCTGGTGATAAGCCACATGGGAGCCGAGAGCGCCAGCCTGCTCCTGTTGCACGGGGAGGAACTGCAGCTCTGCGGGCGCGCCTTCAGCAACCAGGAGGGCGTTCAGCTCGCCCCCAAGCTGCCCCCTGTTGCCGAGCAGGAGGTGCCGCTGAGCGTCGTCGAGTACGTCGCGCGCACCGATGAGGCGCTGGTGCTCGCCGATGCCAGCCGCGACACCCGCTTTGCCGCCGACCGCCACATCAAGGCGGTCCGTCCCAAGTCGCTGGCGGCGCTGCCGCTGAGCTATCGCGGGCAGCGCCTGGGCGTCCTTTACATGGAGAACAACGCCATCTCCGATGCGTTTAGCGCGGTGCACATCGAGCTGGCGCTGCTGCTGTGCGCCCAGGCGGCGATCGCGCTGGAGCACATGCGGGTGTGCGAGCGGCTGGAGGCCACCGGCGAGCTGCAGCAGCGGACCATCCTCGCCCAGAAAGACGCCTACGCCGCCCTGCAGAAGGCCCACGAGCAGCTGGAGTACCAGCGCACCGCCGAGCTGCAGCTGGTCAGCCGGCAGCTGCAGGAGCAGCAGGCGCAGCGGGCCCAGCTCGAGCGCAAGCACGCCGCGCTCAAGGAGCAGCTCGCGCTCATGCAGCGGACCCTCGACGGCTCAACCAAACTCTAGCTAAAAATAGCAGCCGGAGAGCCTCCATGCTGCGAACCTACAGAAGCGTTACTGAGCAGAGCCTGCGCTACTTTATCCGGCCGCACAGCGGGCTGCCCACGGCACCCATTTCGTCGCCGGCCGCCTGGCGCGGGGCAGAGCTCGCGGCCGCCTGGACGACCACCCTCAGCGCTGCCGAGCTCGCCGAGATCGAGGCGGCGCTGGCGGTGGCGCGCCGGAGCGGGCGGCCGCTGACCGCGATGACCGCCGCCGACTTCCCGCTGCCGACGCTGCAGCCGCGCATTTTTGCCTGGCGGCGGGCGCTTGGCAGCGGCTGCGGCGTGCAGGTGGTGCGCGGCGTGCCGGTCGAGCGCTGGCCGCTTGCGGACTGCGAGCGGTTCTTCTTCGCCCTCGGCCTGCACCTTGGCACCCCCGGCGCCCAGAATCGCAACGAGGAGCTGCTCGGCCACGTCCGCGATGAGGGACTCTCCTACACCGATCCGGGCGTACGCGGCTACCGCACCGCCGCCCACCTCTCTTATCACTGCGACGCCGCCGATGTCGTCGGGCTGCTCTGTTACCGGGCCGCCAAGGCGGGCGGCCGCAGCCGCTTTGTCAGCTCGGTGACGGTGTGGAACCAGCTGCTCGCCCGCCGGCCCGAGCTGGCGGCGCGGCTCTTTGCGCCCATGGAGGTTGACACCCGCGGCGACGGCGGTCTGAACTTCTTCGCGGTGCCACCGTGCCGCTATGCCGATGGCCAGCTGCGCACCTTCTATCACGCCGACTACCTGCGCACCGCCCAGCAGCACCGCGGGGCGCGCCCGCTCGGCCAGTGCGAGCGCGAGCTGCTCAATCTGTACGACGAGCTCGCCAGCAGCCCCGAAAATTACTGGGAGATGGACTTTGCCCCCGGCGACATCCAGCTGCTAAGCAACCACACTGTCATCCATGCCCGCAGCCAGTACGAAGATCACCCCGAGCCGGAGCGCAAGCGGCACCTCTTGCGGCTGTGGCTGTCGCTGCCGTCCGCGGTGAACGGACGACAGCTACCTTCGCTGGGGAGGGAGGCGGCGCGGCTCTTATACGCGGTGGCCAAGGGGCGCCTCCGCGATCGCCTCTACGCCGCGCTCAGCCGATGACGGTCTGCAGGCAGTTGGTGAGATCGAACAGCAGGAAGATAAGGGCCTTTTCCTGCGGCGTCAGGCCGCTGCTGGTGCAGCCGGTGGGGAAGGGCTTGGTGGGATTGGAGACGTCGTTTTTGCCACCGCTTACGTGGATGTCGGTGAACACCATCTGACCGCACTGGTTCTGCGGCGGCACGCCGATCGGGGTGTTGAACGAGAAGTACTGCGACGCCGGATTCACCAGCGGCGCGGTCAGGTTGCCGGCGTCGCTGTAGTCCGCCCAGTCCTGGGTCAGGGAGGCGCTGCGGCCGGTCAGGGTCACGCGCGAGTAGTTGATCATCAGCTTGCCGAGCTGCGTCGAGCCGGCCACCGCCGGCAGCTGCAGCCAGTTGGCCAGCGCCTTGCCCTTGGGGAAGCTCTGGTTGATGTCGGCGATGATCGGCGTACTGTCGTTGATGTAGCCACCGGCGTTGCTGTCGACGAACGTGGCGACCGTGGACAGCGGCGGCTTGGCGTCCGAGACCCAGATGTTGTGCCAGTGCGAGGCGAACACGCGGCCGCCGTTGTTGACGAACGACTCCAGCGCGGCGTGCGCGGCCGGGCTCTTGAACCCAGCGTTCTGCGCGCCTTCGCAGGACAGGAGCACGATGTCGTACTGGTTCCAGTTGTTGACGTCGTTCCACCACGGATTCGCCGAGGGGAACGGCGCGCCGCCGTTGAGCGACTGATCAAAGGCGTCGGTACCGGCGGTGCCGTTAAAGCGCTGGCCGCCGGCGTACAGGTTGACGCGACCGCCGGCGGCCGGCTGGGTGAACTCGGAGTCGTCAAGGCCGAGCTTGTTCGAGCGCAGCAGGCACTCCAGCGCGTCCTGGCTGCCGGTCGACAGCGCGATGCGGGGAATGTTGCCTTCGCTGCGGTTGCGCGGCAGCCGCGTCATCGTGGTGTCGATGGCGGTGCTGGTGCAGTCGGTGATGCTCGGGATGGTGATCACCCGCCGCCACTTGCCGACGCGGATGACGAGCGGAATGTCCTTGCCCGAGGGCACGTTGGTCAGGGTGAAGGTGCCGTCGACATCGGTCGTGGTCTTGGCCGCCACGTCCAGCGGGACGATCTGCTCGCAGCGGTCGCAGGACGGACCGCTGATCGGGGCCGACGGTACCTCGGCGCTGGGGATGTAGACGTTGGCGTTATAAAGCGGCAGGGTCCCGGCCGGAATCGTCACCCGACCCGTCAGAGTCGTCGGGCTGCCCGCCGGGCAGGAGTAGTTCACCTGACACTGGCGACCAACGCAGCCCGGCTTGCCGCTGCCGCCGTCCTTGCCGCCATCGCCGTTGCCGCCGGTGCCGCCATCACCGTTTATGTTGAAGGGGTCCAAGGATGTACTGGCGCAGGCCGCGGCGAGCGCCAGCGGGAGTACCTGAGCCAGGTTAAGTAGCTTTTTCCACATGATCTCTCCTTCCACCTATGCGCAATAAAGACTAAAGACCCTGGCTAGGTCGGGTTGAGACAGCTCGACAGATCGAACAGCAGGAAGATGAGCGCCTTTTCCTGCGGCGTCAGACCCGTTGTCGTGCAGCCGGTCGGGAATGGGAAGGAAGGACCAGACTGATCGGTGGAGACGGTGCCGCTGACGTGCATATCGGTGAACACCATCTCGCCGCACTGGTTGGCGGCGCTGGCACCCACCGGCGCGTTGAACGAGAAGTACTGCGACGCCGGCGCGATGACTCCATCTGCGGCGTAGTTCGGATCGCTGAAGTCTACCCAGTTGGTGGTCAGCGCCGCGTTGCGCCCGGTGAGCGTCACGCGCGAAGCGGTGATCGGCAGCTGACCGAGGTTGGTCGTCGCCCCCACCGCTGGCAGCTGCAGCCAGTTGGCCAGCGCCGCGCCCTTGGGGAAGCCCTGGTTGACGGTCGCGATGATGGTCGACGCGTCGTTCTGGTAGCCACCAAAAGAAAGGAACGAGGCCACCGTGTTAAGCGGCGCGGTGTTCGCCGAGATCCAGTAGTTGTGATAGTGCGATGCGAACACGCGGCCGCCGGCGTTGATGTAGCGCTGCATGGCGCTTAGCGCATTGGCCGACTTGGTCGAGGGGTTCTGCGCGCTCTCGCACGACAGCATGATGATGTCGTAGGCGCTGAGGTTGCCGAGCGAGTCCCACCAGCCGTTGGAAGTCGGGAACGTCGCGCCGCCGAGCGCCGCCGAGTAGGCGTTGGTGCCCTGGGTGTTGAGGCCGGGGTTCGCATTGTAGATGCCGCCAGCGTACAGGTTGACGCGGCCGGTCCCGGTCGGGTTGGTGAACTCGGAGTCGTCTAGGCCGAGCTTCTTGCTGCGCAGCAGACACTCCATCGCATCGCCGCGGCCGTCCGACAGGGCGATCTTGGGAATATTGCCTTCGCTCTGATTGCGCGGCAGGCGGGTCTGATCCGCTGGCAGGGTCGTGGTGGTACAGTCGGCGACACTCGGGATGGTCACCACGCGCCGCCACTTGCCGACGCTGATGACCACCGGGATGTCCTTGCCCGAGGGGACGTAGCTGAGGGTGAACTTGCCGTTGATGTCGGTGGTCGTGCTGGCCGCAGCATCGGCCGGCACCGCGGACTCACAGCGGTCGCAGGAGGCGCCGCTCGCCGGGGCCGCCGGCACCGCGCCGCTCGGGATGTAGACGATGGCGTTGTTGACCGGCAGGTTGCCGGCCGGGATGTTGACCACCCCGGTAAACGTCGTCGGGCCCTTGTTGACTGGGCAGCTGTAGTTGATCTGGCACTGCCGGCCCACGCAGCCGCCATCGGGGACGTAGGGGATCGTGCCCGCATCCGAGTTCGTGCCGCCGCCGGTGCTCATGTCCTCGCCCGAGCCGCCGCCGGTGCTCATGTCCTCGCCCGAGTTCGGCGTGCTGAGGTCCTTATTGCCGCCGGTGCCGTTTCCGTTGGTCGTGTTGACGTTGCATGAGGAGGACGGAAGCAGTGCCAGACCCAGCGGCAGCGCCAGGCCCAGCGTCAAGAGGTGACGACCTGTCACGCGGCGACCCAGCTCAGAGAGTCTTTTTAACATATACAATTCCTTTCATATGCTTACGGGCCTAATGGCCCCTCATGCGTTCGATTCGATCTGAGATGCGGCCCATCGAAGGTTACGAATCACAGTCTAATCGATACTAAGTTCGGTGCTTGGGTATAGTGACGACCCAGCAGGTCGGCAAGGGGTTAACTGGATTACTTAGGGGTGGCCTTTTAGGGCAGTGCCAGCGAAAAGTCCAGCGAATGCCCGAGCTTGCGTGCGTCACCATCGGTCTGGAGGTCAAGCAATTTTCAGGCCAGCCCCGGAAGGCAGAAAACCGCTCCAGTTTGGCCCAGATGAAACGAAGACCGAGCCGCATGCATTCAGATGACCCGACCAAAATCTAGCACGGCACGCACTTGCCGCCATGAGCACCGCCCGCGCACCGCGCCGGGAGCGCCCGCCGGCGCTAGATCGACCGTCGGTGGTCGGCCGACAGGAGCCGCCACCGCGCCACTTGCTCGGCTGACAACCGAATCCAGCCTGCTGCGGCCCATGCTAGGCTACATTGGTGCAGATGTTGCCCAATTCGCGCGGATCTTTGAGGTCGCCGGCATCGTCCGTTGGTACAACACCCCGCGTCGCCCGGCCCCCGAGCCGGCTGCTCAGTGTCCTTGGGGCGCTGCTGCCGCTGCTGCCGCTCGGGATGGCCGGGGCCAGCCCGCACAGCCCCGTGGTCGTCGTGCTCGGCGTGCAGCAAGAAGGACGGCCGGTGGCGCGCGCCCGCGCCGCGGTCACCCAGCACCTTTTGCACATGGGCGAGAGCGTGCTCGCCCCAGCGCTACCCAGCGATGAGCTGCTGTGCACCAGCACCGACTGCCTGCAGCGGCTGGCGCGCTCGTTCCGCGCCGACCGCCTGGTGGGCGGCGAGATCCTCCCCAACGATCGCAACTACATCATCCGCCTGTGGATGCTCGACGTCGCGCCGCAGCAGCCGAGCTCGGTGGAGGAGCGCTGCGTCGAGTGCACGCTAGAGCAGGTCTACGAGCTCGCCGCCAGCGGGGCCGGCAAGCTCCTCGATGCCGCCCCGGTGCCGCCGCTGCCGCCGCCGCCGCTTGGTCCGCCGCCCGCCGGGCCCCCGCCGGCTCCCGAGGCGACCGCGCCGTCCGGTCCGGTGTCCGGCACCGCGTCCGGCCAGCCGTCCCCACCGCCCGCGAGTGTGCCGCCGCCGCCGCCCGCCAGTGTGCCGCCGCCGCCGCCCGCCAGTGTCCCGCTGGCGCCGTCGCCCCCCGCGGCAGAGCTTGTGCGAGCGCGGCCGCCCGCAGAGCCCGCCCTGGCCCGCGGGGCGGGGCGCTGCACGCCGCGCTTTTATACCTTCCGCCGCGGCGTCGCCGTCGGGGCCCTCGGAGCGCTCGGCGCGGCTGGTCTTGTCACCGCGGTCGCGCTGACGGCCGCCGACGGCTCGGTCTACCTCGGGCGGGCCGACGGCTATGCGGACGATATCACCTGGAACTTCCAGGCGCAGTATCGCGCTGCCTATGTGCTGACCTCGCTCACCGCGCTGGGGCTGGGGTCGGTGCTCATCGACTGGCATCGGCTGCTCAACTCGGGGGCGGCGCGTACTGCGCTGTGTGAGGCCCCGCGCAGCAAGTGGAGCTTCAACCGCGGGATGGCCATCGGCGCCCTGGGCAGCCTGCTGCTGACCGGCCTGGTCACCTCGGTGGCACTGACGGCGCTAGATGGCCGGACCTATACCTCCGATGATCCGAGCCGCCTTCAGGTGATGATTCCCTACCACTACCAGACCGCATACTCCGTCGGATATGCCGCTTCGGCAGGGCTGGCGATCGGGCTCGGGCTGGCGATCGGCCTGCCCTAGTCGTCCCGCGCAGCGTGGGCGCGGTCACCCGAGCGGCCGGTGCGCGGGCGAATTTCCCGTCAAGGCTGACCTCACGCTGGCATATTGACAGGAAGCAGCTCGCAAAAAAGCCTCGCCCATGCTTAATCCGCCTCCAGGTCCAGCCGCCGCGGCACTCAAGCCGTCCGAGGTCGTAGCTGGACGGTATCGCATCGTCAGCGTCCTCTGCCCGCCGGGGCCGGACAGCGCGTTTGCGGCGTATGAGGCGGTGACCACGGGCGCGCCGGCTGGGAGTGCGGCGGTGACCCTGCGGCTGCTCACGGCGCCGGGCAGCGGCCTTGGCCCCTACGAGCTGCGCGACGAAGACCGGGCGTACCTGGCCCGGCAGGCGGTGCTCCTTGGGCGGGTGCAGCACCCCGCGGTGGCCCAGACCTACGAGCTTGGGCCCTACGGCGACCGCGCCGTGCTGCTCGTCCGCGAGCCGGTGGAGCAGCAGGGCCAGACGCTGCGCGAGCTGCTGGCGGCGCGCGGCGGCCCGCTGGCCGAGGCCGAGGCGATCAAGCTGTGCGCCCAGATCGGCGAGGCGCTGGAGGCGGCGCACCAGCAGGGAGCCTGCCACCTGAACCTAACCCCCTCGTGCGTATACGTCATCAGCGACGGGCCCGAGGTGCGGGTCAAGGTCGCCGACTTCGGGCTGCTGCCGCCGTCGTGGGCGGCGCAGCTCGGCGAGCCGGGGTACCTCGCGCCCGAGCAGCTCGGCGGGCCGCACGGCGGCGCCACCGACGCGCAGCTTGGCGATCGCCGCACCGATCAGTTCGCGCTGGCGGTGATCCTTTACGAGATGCTCGCCGGTCAGCCGGCCTTCATCGCCGCCGCCAACGAAGATCGCCAGATCGTCCTTGGTCGGGTGGGCAACGAGGATCCGCTGCCGCTGTCGCAGAGCCGGCCGGTCGAGCAGGCGCTGGCGCGCGCCCTGTCGCGCTCACGCGGGGTGCGTTTCCCGGCGGTGCGGGACTTCCTGCGGGCGCTCGGGGTCGATGTCTCGCGGTGGCCGGCCTCGCTGCCCTATATCAAGGCGGCCGAGCTGGCGCCGCCCGAGCGCTCGCCGCGGCTCTTTTTGCCGATGGCCGCCGGGGCGGTCTTTGCCCTGCTCGGCCTGGGCGGCGTGGTGGTGTTCCGGCAGCTGACCGAGCCCCCCGCCCGGCCGCCGCGGCCGGATCTGCTCGCCCCCGCCAGCAGCGCTGCCAGCGACGAGCGCCTGGTCAGCTCGAGCCCCGATGGGCTGCCGGCTGCCGACCTGCGGGCGCCGGCGGACGGCGAACCCGGCGACGCCGGCCGCGAGGACCTGCTCGGGCCAGGCGAGCTGCCGGATCTGCAGCCGAGCGGGGAGGGCAGCGCGGAGGACCTGGCGGCGCCGGGTCCGCGCCACCCGGGGCTGGTGGTGAGACCCCCGGTCGCGCCGGGGACTCCGCCCGCCGCGGGGGCCGTCGCCGCCGGCGGCGCAGGTGGGCCGCTCAAGCTCGCCTTCAGCGGGCCGGAGGTGGAGGCGCTGACCGAGGCCCAGCGCAGCGACCTGACGAGCTGCGTGAAGATGATCTCGCCGCGACTTCCCTTTAATATCTTGCTGCAGAACATAAATGGCATCTTGTATGTCGACCCTAATCACACGAGCCCAGAGCTGAGTACGAGCCAAGACTTTCGCGATTGCCTCAAGCAGCGCGTAAAGGGCAAAATAGTGCCCAAAGTGCTTAACATCACAAAAACGAGCAAAGGGAAGGCAGCACCGTGAAGTTCCCGTCGGCTATAGGGGTGCTGCTGGTTGCCGCATTCGCAGTATTTCCCGGGTGCTATGCGGAAGAGATCGCCGATCTGCGCAGTCAGCTCGAGCACCTGCAGGCCTGCCAGCGCTGCGCCCAGAACCAGCTCACCCAGGGGCTGGCGCTGGCGCTGTGCAAGGCGCCGGTGCGGCAGCTTATCGACGACGTCGCCCAGGTCTGCAAGCGCGACGACGTCTGCCTCGACCAGAAGATCGCGACCCTGGTCGGCGACGCCGATCCGACGCACCTTGGCAGGTTCGTCGGCATGATGGACCAGCAGCTGCACACGGTCCTGTACTTCACCCCCAAGGACCAGCTCATCGACGGTCCGGAGGGGGTGTACATGCAGCGCCTCAAGCGCACCGCGCAGCCGCTGCCGCCGTGGCTGCCGACGACCAAGTTCCTGGTGGTCTCGAACCTGCCGATCGTCGCCCCGGGCGCGGTCGGGGCGGCCGGCCCGGCCAGCGCGACGGGGCGGCTGACCACCAGCGACCCGATGGTGCAGCGGGCCGAGTCGCGCGGGCTGCAGATCATCGAGAAGCTGCTCGAGTTCCCCTTCAGCGGGGGCCAGAAGGTGCGCCGCGATCAGATCCTGCACTGGGTGTACTCGTTCTCGCTGAAAAAAGGCGAGTACCTGCGCAAAGATGACCAACCGGTGCCCGGATCTGACCTATCGCTAAGCGTCTGGGTGTTCCGCATCGACTGCGCCACCCCGACCGATCTGCCCGAGCCGCCGGGCTGCAACGACTGCGCCCTGCAGTCGGCGCCGGCGGTCAACCTGCCGCCGCTGCAGGCGCTGCCGGTGAGCGGCGCCGCGGCCGCTTCGCCCGCCCCGGCGGCCACGCCTGCCGGGGCCGCCGCGCCGCCGGGGCAGTGAGCCGTCCATGGCCAGTCCTGTGTCCATGATCGTGCGCGCTGCAGGCTGCCGGAGGTCACCCGGCCGAGCGACAAGCGCGGCGGGCGGCGGGCGCCGCTTGCTGGCGCGCGGCGGGCTCGGCTTGGTCGTGCTCGGCGGGCTGCTGCTCGCGCCCGCGGCGGCGCGAGCGCAGGCGGCGGCGCCCCGGGGCCTCGCGAGCGCCCCGGCAGCGGCGCCGGTGCAGGAGCTGAGCATGCGCCAGCAGGAGAGCCAGCTCTTGCACCGAAAGGTCGAGCTCGCCGGCCTGCGCAAGCTCGAAGGCGGCAAGGTGGTGGCGGAGTCGCCGCCGGTGGCGCGCGTCCTCATCGTCCACCTGTGGGCGGTCGAGTGCCGCCCGTGCATCGAGGAGTTTCCGGTGCTACGCCCCATCTTCGACTCGCTGCGCCCGCTCACCCAGGTCAAGGCGGTGCTGGTCAGCGAGACCGCGGATCTGGTCAAGCTGCAGGCGTTTCTGCGCGACAACCGCGCCCTATTACCCAACCTCGCGCAGTACCAGAGCGGCGACGATCGGCTGCGCGCCAGCCTGCAGAACAACGCCCAGCCGACCACCCTGCTCCTCGACGAGCGTGGCATCGTCCGCCAGGCCTTTCTGGGCAGCATCCGCCACCGCCGCAGCGAGCTCGCCGACGCGGTGCGCCGCCTGCTCAAGTCGATGTAGGCGTCCTTACGGCGTCCGCTCGCGCCCCGGCGGCGCGCCGACGTCCTCCGGGCAGTCCCAGTCGGTGAGCTCGGCCGCTTCGGCCGCCGACAGCTCCAGCTCGCGCACCCGCAGCCGCCGCAGCAGCGCCTGAAACGAGCGCTCGCCGGCCTGCAGCGCCGCGTCGAGCGCCGGCAGCACGGTCGCTTCATAGCGG
>JBGANQ010000027.1:0-90876 GCA_044222245.1 Polyangia bacterium
GGCTCGATCGTGATGACGCGTCGGCGGGACCGGTGCTCCGTCGTCGGGAGCGCGGAGGCCGTCGGTGGCGGGGGCGTGGAGTTCGGGCCGGCGTCGATCGCCGGGTCGTTCGCGGGCGCTTCGACGACGACGGGTTGCATCGTCGGCTCGCACGCGACGAGGACGAGGGCCGCGCCGAGCGCCGCGATCGCGGGACGTCGCGCACAGAACGGACATCCGCGGCCGTCCCGACGAACGAGCCGGCGACAGGACGGGCACGGATCCATGGCGCAAGCGTAGCGCGCCGATCAGAGGTTCGCGATGAGGTCGTCTCCGATGGAAGATGGATCGATGTTCCCGAGCCAGATCTTCCAGGTGCCCTTCATGAAGTCGACGCTCGACACCGTCGCCGAGCCGCCGCCCTCGACGACGAACGTCGTCACTTTCGAAGCGGAGCTGTAGGTGATGTACACGTGCTTGCCATCGACGAGATCGACCGAGAACGCCGCGAGGGCCGCGTTGATCTTCGCGGTGTCGGTGTAGGAGTTCATCGCGTACGCCTCTTTGAGCGCGTCGATGATCTTTTGCCGGTCGACGTCACGCTTCATCGTCCAGATGAAGCGCTTGTCGCAATCGGCATCGATGACGGCCTGCTTCGTCTTCTGCGGCGGCAGGCACTTCATGTCGTGCCCGATCGCGTAGACCTTCACCTTGAAGACCGTCTTGGTCCGAACGGCATCGCCGGTGTGGTACCAGCCGTTGGCGTCCGCGGTGATGGCGAGCGCGTCGGTCGCAAACGTGGCGACGAGCAGCGGAAGAACGAAGAAGAGACGGCGCGGGATCATCTCCTCTGCGTACGCAGGACTGGTGCCAAGTCCGCGACCACCCAAGTGAGCGAAACGTCACCGCAGCGGCGCAAAGCCTGCGTGACACGCGAAGGAAGCGCGGTGCGCCTCAGACGATCGTTTCCTCGATCGGAGGCGGTGGGCCTCCGTAGAGCGCTTGGATGGGTCGCGCCGTCACCGTCGGCACCGGGCGATCCTTGTGCTTCGTCGAAGCAGTCGCGGACGCGGTCGGCGCCGCGCTCGCCGTCGGCGCCGCGCTCGGCGTGGGATCGGCGGACGGCGTCGGTGCCGCCGACGCGGTCGCAGAAGGAACCACCGTCGCCGGCGGCTCGACGACGACGTCCTGCGTCTTGGGCTCGCACGCGGCCGCGAGGACGATGGCAGCGACGCCGAACGCCCCGAGAGCACCGCGACGAACACAGAACGGACAGCGGTCGTCGCGAACGAGTCGAAGGCACGAGGCACAAGGTACGAGGTGCATGTCTCGATGATACGCGGTCGAGGCACCGAACGGCTTCACGATCGCGCGAGAGGTCTCACCCCGCGCCGAGGTAGCTCGCGAGCCGCAGCAGATCCGCGAACACTCCGCCGGCCGTCACGTCGGGGCCCGCTCCGGGGCCTTGGACGATCAGCGGTTGCTTCGCATACCGCGCCGTCGTGAACGCGAAGATGTTGTCGCTCCCGGTGATCCGCGCGAACGCGTGGCTCTTGGCGTACCGCCGAAGCGACACCGTCGCCTTGCCCGACGCGGTCACCACTCCGACGTACCGCAAGACCTCGCCGGCGGCGGTCGCTTCGTCGAGCCGCTTCTTCATCGTCTCGTCGGTCTCGGGGACCAGGCTCTCGAGCTGCACGTCGCCGAGCTCGATCTCGACGCCCATCTCTCGCGCGAGGATCACGAGCTTGCGCGCGACGTCCGTGCCGGAGAGATCGTCACGCGGGTCGGGCTCGGTGTAACCGAGCCGCTTGGCTTCGGCGACGACGTCGGAGAACGCGCGCTCGGCGGTGAGCTCGTTGAACACGAACGACAGCGTGCCCGAGAGGACGCCCTCGACCTTCTCGATGCGATCGCCGGTCTCGATCAGGTCGCGCAGCGTGGTGATCACCGGCAACCCCGCGCCGACCGTCGCTTCGTAGAAGAAGTGACGCGAGAGTCCGCGACCGAGCTCGCGCACTGCGCGGTAGCGCGCGAGCGGCCCCGCGCCGAGGCGCTTGTTCGGCGTGACGACGTGGATCCCGCGCTCGAGCCATCCCGAATAGCGTTCGGCCACCGCATCGTTCGCCGAGCAATCGACGATGACCGCGTGCGGGAGGTGGTCGGCTTTCACGTGGGTGGCGAAAGCGTCGAGGTCGACGGCCCCGCCTTGCATTCAGACCCTCAGTTTTTAGAGTCATTCGCGGCACTTGCCAAGCTTCTTTGCCGGGCAGCGGCCGCCGGCAGCGCTCCCCGCGCCGCTGACCGCCGCGGTCGGGGGCGGCGCCGGCCTGCGCCACGGCAACGAAACCCGCCGCGGTCGGGGGCGGCGCCGGCCTGCGCCACGGCAACGAAACCCGCCAGCGGAAGATCCGATAACTAAGACAGCGGGTCACCGCGCGGAGCGCCGCAGCATGTCCGGGACCACCTCTTTAGACGAGCAGCATGGCAAGGCCCACCCGGACTCGCGGTGGGCCGCCGACCCCAAGGCCGCGGCGCCCCTGACCGGCCCGAGTCCTGGCTCGCAGCGCCCGACCCCGCTGGCCAGCGCGCCGCTGTTCGGCGGACCGTTCGCCCCGCTCATGGCCAGCCCGAGCGGCGGCCCCGGCGGCGGCAAGGCGCCGCTCGCCCGGCTGGCCGAGGACCCCAAGCAGCTCGGCGAGCACAAGGACCTGCCGGCCGGCATGCTCACCGCGGCGCTCGTCGCCAAGACCAGCGGCGCCGCGCCGGCCGCCGCTGGCCACGGCGCCGCCAGGCAGAGCCCGACGGTGCTGCTCACCGGCATCACCAATGGCCAGAAGGACGCCGATCGGATGTGGCAGAAGCTGGCCAACACCGGCGGCTTCGCGGCCCCCAAGGACCCGCACGCGGTGGCCGCCTACGGCAGCATCGCCGAGGCCCCGGGCTGGCTGGGCAATAACCCCACGGCGCGCAACGTCGGCGACGCCGGCCTGGATGTGCAGGCGGTCTCGCAGTACTTCCACGCCGCCGAGGGGATCCAGGTCGACTCCTCCGGTCACCTCAAGATCGACGCCGCGACCCAGAAGGGGCTCAACGCCGCCCACGACAACCTGGGCGAGAAGTACGTCTCTGCCGCCGAGCTCGGCAAGGCCGGGGCCAACCAGGCGCTCAGCCAGCTCAAGCCGGCGCCCACCTTCGATCCCAAGACCGGCCGGCTCACCGACGAAAAGGCGGCCAATCAGTTCATCTCCGTGCTCGGCCACAGCGGCGGCGGTCAGGGCGCTTTTTACACCGCCATCGACCTGTATCAGAAAGGCTTCAAGAACGTCGCCGTCAACGGCTACGAGATGGCGCTGTCGCCCCACGAGCGCGACGTGCTGGAGAAGATCGGCGTCAAGGTGACCAACATCTCGGGCCACCTGGGCGACGGGGCGCAGGTGGACAGCGGGATCGGCGAGACGCTGAAGGACGCGGTCGGCAAGGGCGATCCGAACTACTACGACGTGAACCTCAAGATGGACGGCAAGAACCCGCTCGGCTTGCACTCCATCGGCGATAAGGCGGCGTCCATGCTGATGTACTCGGCGTGGCTCGACTCGCAGGGGCGGCACCACCAGTTTAACGACGGCAGCTACAAGCAGTGGCTGGCCGCCACCGGGGCGCAGTACGGCGCCGACCAGAGCGCCGCCAAGGGCAGCGAGACCGCCGGCTTCAACCGGCCGCAGGACCTGCTCGACGGGGCGCGCTTCACCAATCGGGTCCCGGTCAGTAACAACCTGGCCGATCGCAGCATCCAGCTCGGCGCCGGGCCGCTCGGCGCCAGCGGCAACGCCTACGCCGGCGGCCAGCTCGGCGCCGCGCAGGGGCGCTGGGACGGGGCGCGCGGCAGCGGCTCGGTGGACAATGCCAGCGTCAGCTTCGGCGCCAGCGGTCAGGCGAGCGCCCTCGGGCGCACCCTGGCCGGCCAGGTCAGCGGCGGCGCGGCGGTCGGGCACGCTGATGGTCGCATTGATCTTGCCGCCGGGACTGCCGGCGGCAGCGTCGACAACGCCCGCGCCCAGCTGGCGCTCGGCGGCACCCGCCCGGGCTCCCTGGTCGGGCGCAACGACCAGCTCACGCTCGGCGCCGGCGTCGATCACGCCAGCGGCAACATCGATCTTGCGCACGGCACCGCGGCCGGCCAGTTCGACAACGCCCAGCTCGCGGTCCACCGCACCCAGGGCATCCACGTCCTTGGCAACGATCTGAACCTGAGCTACGGCGGCCAGCTGAACGCCTCGGGCGGCGGCAGCATCAACGCGCAGCGGGGGCAGGCGCAGGGCAGCATCAACCTCGCCGGCTCGAGCCTGGATCTCGGACCGCTGCACCTGCAGGCGGGCAACTGGGCCCAGGCCGGGGCCCACGTCGACCTGTCGCAGGGGCAGCTCGAGGTCAACCTCGCCGGCCACAACATCGACGTCGCCGGCGGGGTGCGCGAGGGCTCGCACTGGCTGGCCGGTCAGGCCGCCGCCGCCGGCCAGGGCCTGTCCAACGGCTGGCACGCCCTGACCTCGCACCTGCCCCACTTCTAGGCTGCGCGGCAGCTGGTAGCGCCGGCTGCTCGGCAGCGGGCCGGTTGTGCTACGCTTCTATAGATAGCAGATAGCGCTCACCGCCATGACCTCTCCCAGTAACCCCGGACTGCCGAGCTCGGGCCAGCAGCCTGGCCCACTCGATGCCAATCAAGGAGCCGGCGCGGCGCTAAGCAGCGCCCCGCTGCCCCTGGAAGACCCCAGCCTCTACCTCAACCGCGAGCTGTCCTGGCTGGAGTTTAACCAGCGCGTGCTCGACGAGGCCTGCGACCCGAGCGTGCCGCTCCTAGAGCGCGTCAAGTTCCTCTGCATCGGCGCCTCGAACCTGGACGAGTTCTTCATGGTGCGCGTCGCGGGCCTGAAGCAGCAGCTGCTGTCGGGCCTGGTCGAGAGCGGGCCGGATCGGCTGCTGCCTTCGGAGGTGCTCGCTCACGTGGCGGTGCGCGCCCAGCGCATGGTCGCCGAGCAGTACCGCCTGTGGCACAAGGAGCTGCAGCCGCGGCTCAGCCAGGCCGGCATCGCCTTCCTCAACCCGAGCGAGCTCGATCCCGAGCAGCGCCGCTTCATCTACGCCCACTTCAACGCCCAGGTCTACCCCGCGCTCACCCCGCTCGCCGTCGATCCGGGCCACCCGTTCCCGCACGTCCGCAATAAGACACTGAACCTGGCGATCCTGCTGCAGCGCGGCGGCACCAGCGCCTCCACCGGCGCCGGCAGCAGCAGCAGCCACCGCGGCCAGGAGGCGAGCTTCGCGGTCATGCAGGTGCCGAGCGTCCTTGGGCGCCTGGTCGAGGTCCCCACCACCGGCGCCCGCCGCGCCTACGTCTACCTCGAAGACGTGGTCGCCCTGCACGTCGCCGACGTGTTCCCCGGCACCCGCATCCTCGGCTGCTGGCCGTTCCGCGTCACCCGCAACTTCGAGATGACCATCGATGAAGAAGAGTCGATGGACCTCCTGCAGACGATCCAGAAGGAGGTGCGGCGGCGCGACCGCGGCGCTGCGGTGCGCCTGGAGTGCCACGCCGGCATGGATCTGACGGTGCGGCGGTTCCTCGGGCGGGCGCTCAAGCTCGACGTGCAGGACATCTACCCGATCGCCGGCCCGCTCAACCTCGCCGACCTCATGGAGGTCTACACCCGCTCGCAGGCCAGCGAGTCGCGCGAGCTGTACGAGGAGCCGTTTCTGCCCAAGGTGCAGGCGCGGCTGTCCGACGCCAACACCGTGTTCGAGGCGATCGCCCAGGGCGACGTGCTGCTCCACCAGCCCTACGAGTCGTTCGAGAGCGTCGTCGACTTCATCGAGGAAGCCGCCGAGGACCCGCACGTGCTGGCGATCAAGGGCACGCTGTACCGCACCGGCGGCAACTCGCCGATCGTCGCCGCGCTCGCCCGCGCCGCCGAGCTGGGCAAGCAGGTCACCGCCCTGGTCGAGCTCAAGGCGCGCTTTGACGAAGAGAACAACATCGTCTGGGCCCGCCGCCTGGAGGAAGCGGGCGTGCACGTGGTCTACGGCCTAATTGGCCTCAAGACCCACTGCAAGGTCGCCCTGGTGGTCCGCCGCGAGGGCAACGGCATCCGCCGCTACGTGCACATCTCGACGGGCAACTACAACTCGCAGTCGGCCCGCCAGTACACCGACCTGTCGCTGTTTACCTGCCGCGAGGAGTTCGGCATCGACGCCAGCGCGCTGTTCAACCTGCTCACCGGCTACTCGCAGCCGCCGCGCTGGCACCGCTTCGTGGTGGCGCCGCTCGGCCTGCGCGAGCGCATCATCGATCTCATCGAGGCCGAGGCGCAGAACGCGCGCTCGGGGCGCCCGGCGCGCATCATCGCCAAGATGAACGCGCTGTCCGAGCGCGACGTCATCCGCGCCCTGTACCGCGCCTCGCAGGCGGGGGTGCAGATCGACCTCATCGTGCGCGGCATCTGCTGCCTGCGGCCGGGGGTGCCAGGGGTCTCGGACAACATCCGGGTGGTCTCGATCGTCGACCGCTTCCTGGAGCACAGCCGGATCTTCTTCTTTGAGGCCGACGGCAAGCACGAGCTGTTCATGTCCTCGGCCGACTGGATGAACCGCAACTTCCAGCGCCGCGTCGAGGCGATGTTCCCGATCGAAGATCCGGCGCTGCGGCGGCGCATCCTCGACGAGATCCTCGGCACCATCCTGCTCGACAACAGCCGCTCGCGCATCCTCCGCCGCGACGGCAGCTACGAGCGCCTCGGCCCGGCCGCGGGGGAGACCGCGGTGCGCTCGCAGTACCGCTTCATCGAGCTGGCGCGCGCCCAGGCGGCGGTGCCACTGGTCGACAAGGGGCTGCGCATCCGGCCGACCATGCGCCTGGCGCCGCGGCTGCCCGAGCTCGAGCCGCGGCTGTCCAGCACCCGCTTGCCGCCGCCGCGCCCGCCGGTGCCGACGCCGCCGGCGGTGGTCGTGGTGCCGGTCCCCGCCGCGAGCCCGCCGGCCCCCGAGCCGGCCGGCGACTCCGCGGCGCCGCGAGCCGCGACGGCACCGGGCGGCCCGAGCCTCGCCCCGACCGTTCCCGCCTAGCAGGCCGCTGGCAAAACGTAGCGAGCGGCCCGAGCGCAGGACCTGGCGCGCCGAGCGGCCTCGTGGCCGTGAGCACGGCAGGTCCTGTGATCGGGTCGTGGAGTAGTTTTGCCACAGCCTGCTAGTCGCTGCCGCGCTCCGGCAGCCGCACCCCCAGCTCGTGCAGGAGGAAGGCGTAGACGTCGGCGGCCTGCTCGATGGTCTTGCGCACCAGATCGGCCCCGGCGTGACCGGCGCCGCGCTCGACCCGCAGCAGGATCGGGTGGCCGCTGGTGCTGCGCTCCTGCAGCAGCGCGGTCATCTTGCGCGCGTGCATCGGATCGACGCGATCGTCGTGGTCCGCCGACAGCATGAGCACCGCCGGGTAGGGCCGCTGGCTTACGTGGTGGTAGGGCGAGTAGGCGTGCAGCACATGGAAGTCGGCCTCCTGGTCGGGGTTGCCGTACTCGGGGATCCAGGTCTGGCCGCTGCCGAACAGGTGGTAGCGCAGCATGTCGAGCAGCGGCACCGCGCACACCGCGGCGCGGAATAGCTCGGGCCGCTGGGTCAGCGCCGCGCCGACCAGCAGGCCGCCGTTGCTGCCGCCGCGGATCGCCAGGCGCTCGGGCCGGGTGTGGCGGTGGGCGATCAGGTACTCGGCGGCGGCGATGAAGTCGTCAAAGACGTTCTGCTTGCAGGCGAGCATGCCGGCGCGGTGCCAGGCCTCGCCGTACTCGCCGCCGCCGCGGAGGTTGGGCACCGCGCACGCGCCGCCGTGCTCCAGGAAGGTGAGCAGCCCGGCGGAGAACTCGGGCAGCAGGCTGATGTTGAAGCCGCCATAGCCGGTGAGCAGAAAGGGCGTCTGGCCATCGCGCACGCGGTCGCGGTGGCCGATGAGGAACATCGTCACCGGGGTGCCGTCGCGCGAGGGGTAGACCACCTGCTCGACCTGGAACGGCGAGTCCGGTCCGCTGGGGATCGGCAGCCGCACCTGCGCCCACAGCTCGGCGGCGCTGTCGCGCACCGTGCTGCGGAAGATCTGCGGCGGCTGGGTGAACGAGGTGAAGTGGTAGTAAAACTCGTCGTCTTCGGGGGTGCCGATGAAGCCGTAGCTCTGGCCCAGGCCCGGCAGCGGGACCTGGCGCAGCAGCTCGCCGGTCAGCTCGTACAAAAGAAGGACGCTGTGGGCGCGGTGCAGCGCGTGCACTCCCAGTGCCCCGCCGACCAGGGTCACTTCGGTGATCACAAACTGCCCGGCGGTCATCGCAGCCTCCGGGCCAGCGGCCGCCGGCGCGGTCAGGCCGCCGCGGTCGGCGCCGAACAGGGGGCGCCAGCTGGCGCGCGCCGGTGCCTGGGGGTCGGCCACGAACACCTGGCCGCACGGCGCGTCCTCGTTGGTGAAGATGTAGAAGCGATCCTGCCAGGCGGTGACCTGGTAGCGGGCGGTGACGCCCACCCGCAGCGGCTGGAAGGCGGCGCGCAGGACCTCGGGCGGGCTGCCCCAGGGCAGCTGCGGCAGGGCGTGCAGATCGCAGAAGTAGACGTCGCAGGCGCTCCAGCCCTGCTGCAGGTATAGAAACAGGTAGCGGCCATCGCGCGACAGCTCCGGCTGCAGGAAGACCCGCGGCGAGCCGGTGCACGGGTAGACCAGCACATCGGCGCTGGCATCGGTGCCAAGGACGTGCAGGCGGATCTCGGCGAAGCCGGGGCGCTCGGCCTCGGAGAGCGGGAGCTTGGCGACGGTGTGGCCGACCTCGCGCTGGGAGTCGGCGGCGCTGTCAGCTGGCGCTGGCGCGGCGGTCGCCGGCAGGTAGGTGTAATAAAACGCGCGGCCATCGGGAGTGAAGCTCGGGTGGGCGTACTTGGCGCCCGCGATCACCTCGGTCGGGCGGGGGCCGCCGGGCGCCACCGCGGCGTCCACGTCCAGCACCCGCAGCGTCGCTTCATCGCTGTTGTTGAGGCGCTCGGCATAGACCACGACCTTGCCGTCGGGGCTCGGCTGCCAGCCGCCCACCGCCAGCGAGCCGTCCGGGCTAAGCAGGTTGGGGTCGAGCAGCACCCGCTCGGCGCCGTCCCGCTCATCGCGCACGTAGAGGACGGCCTTCTCCTTGTCGGCGTGGGTGCGGCTGTAGAAGTAGCGCCGGCCGTAGCGCCGCGGCGCCGAGATCGCATCGACATAGAACAGCGAGCGCAGCCGCTCGACGAGCTGCGCCCGCCCGGGGAGCGCGCCCAGGTGCTGGCGGGCCGCCGCATCCTGCGCGGCGACGAACTCCTGGACGCGCGGATCGCTCTCGGCTTCCAGCCAGCGGTACGGATCGGCCACCGGGACGCCGAACTGCAGCTGTACGATCGGCGCCAAGGAGTGACCTGGCGCAGCGGGCAGCTCGGGTGGATGCAAGCGCATGCACCTTTTTACCACGCGCCACGGTCCGCCGCCGAGAGCTGGCAGCTGTGGTAGAGTCTGCCAAGATGATGCACAGCCTACGCTCGCCCCTGTGCGCAGTGGTCCTGGTTTCGCTGGCTTGCAAGCAGCCCCCGGCACCGACCGGAGCGGTCGCGGTCGCCGGGCCGCAGGTCGATGCGGCGGCCCCCGCGGCGGCCCTGGATCCGACGCAAGAGAGCGTCCTTGTCGGCAGTCAGCACGACACCCTCAGCGCCGCCCGGCTGGGCCTTGAGGCCGCGCTCAAGCTGCCGGTCGACCTGCCGCTGCCCTTCCCCCGCGTCGAGCACCACGCCGATGGGTTCCGCGTGGTGCTGGCGCGCGGCAAGGCGCGCCAGCTGGCGGCGCTGCAGGCGGCGCTGCAGGCGACCGGCCAGCGCGCCGAGCTGGCCCCGGCGGGTCAGGCCGGCGGCGACGATGTGGTCCGCCTGGGAATCGTCTGCACCGACGGCACGCCGGCGCCGCTCTACCAGGCGCCGCGGCCTCCCGATGGCGCGCTGCGCGAGCTCGCCCGCCTGCCCACCGGCCAGGTCGTGGTGCCCAAGGAAGAAGACGAGGCGACCGCGGAGCCTGACGAAGGCGACCGCGGCGGCCACGACTCCAGCGCCGCCGAGAGCGGCTACCTGACGGTCCTGCAGCCGCGCGCCGGCCTGCTCGCCGGCCCCACCGTGCTGCTGCCGGCCGACTGCACGCCGCGCGATGAAGACAATGACGACGGCAACGGCCGGCTGCTGCAGGACGGGCGGCTGTGCCTGACCACCCGCTTCTCGGGCAAGCAGGGCCAGGTGCCGCACGCCGACCTGCTGGCGGTGACGCCAAACTATCGCCGCTGCGTGCGCTTCGCCGATGCCGGGACCTTCGACGGCTTTGACCACGACGCGGCCCGCACCCAGTTCGCCGTCGAGGCGCCGGTCAGCGCCGCGCCGCCGAGCGCGCCGGCCGGACCGGCGGCAATCGCCGCCGGCGGACGACCCCCGGCGGGCGCCGCCAAGCCCCCGGCGAGCGCGCCGCTGACCGGGCTGCATATCTATGCAGTGTCGCCGCGCGGCGAGCTGCTGCCGCGCGGTCAGCTGCCCGGCCTGCAGCGCCCGGCCTACCTGGGGGACCACCTGGTCGCCGTGGTCGAGCCGCCGCCCGGCAGTCCCGCCGTTGGAGCTGGGGGTGCGGGCAGCTCGCCGCCGGGGCTGGTGGTGCTCGATGGCATCGCCAAGCTCGGCGCCGAGGGCGGGGCCGCCGCGCCGCTGCCGACGCCGCGGCGCATCTTCAGCTTCGCCCCCGGGACCTTCTCCCGGCTCGTGCCCAAGGTCGCGACCTACAGGCCGGCGGCCCCCACCCTGCAGGACGGCCGCGTCCACGTCAGCTTCCAGCAGAGCTGCCGCCCCGACGGCGAAAAGCGGGTCCGCGCTGCCGCCAAGGGCGACTTCATCCAGTGCCTCATGGAGGTCGAGGTCGAGGTCGGACTGGACGGCACCCGGCCGCAGCAGCACTGCCGGCTGGACAACGCCCAGAATAACCTCGACGAGCCGCTGCCCACCCCCTGCCCGAGCTGAGACGCGCCACTGCCAGGTGCCCGGCAGCGCGACGCAGCGCCGTGGCATCGCCAGGCGCAAGCGGGGCGCGCTTGCCCGCTTGCCAGCTTGCCAGCTTGCAGGTGGGTGCCTACTCTACCCCCCATGCCGCCCCGGAAGCGCCGTCCTGCGTCGCCGCCCCCTGCCAGCGAGGAGCCAGCGACGAACCTGCCTGCCGCCAGCCCGGCTGCCGCGCCGCCCGGTGAGACCCCGTCCCTGGCGGCGGCGGTGACGACCACGCCGTCCACCCCCGACTCGACCGCGACGCCGGCCCTGGCGGCGCAGCTGCCGCCGAGCGGCGCCGCCGGCGCAGCGATCGGCGATCCCACCCAGAAAAACGGCCGCGAGCCCGGAGAAGTGCCGGCCACCGACGAGCCCACGATCTCGCTGTCGCTGCAGGAGCTGATCGAGCGCATCCCCAAAGAGCCCGGCGTCTACCTGATGAAGGACAAGAAGGGCCGCATCATCTACGTCGGCAAGGCGGCCAACCTGCGGCAGCGGGTGCGCAGCTACTTCAACCGCTCGGGCGACAGCCGGGCGTTCGTGCGCCTGCTCAACCGCCTGCTCGGCGACATCGAGACGGTGGTGGTGAGCAACGAGAAGGAGGCGCTGCTCCTTGAAAACACCCTGATCAAGCAGCACAAGCCGCGCTTCAACGTCAAGCTCGTCGACGACAAGAGCTACCTGGTGCTGCGCCTCGATCCCAAGGCGCGCTACCCCCGGCTCGAGGTCACCCGCCGCATCCGCGACGACTCGGCGCGCTACTTCGGGCCCTATCACTCGGCGACCTCGTGCCGCCACACCCTGCGCGTGGTCAACCGCCACTTCAAGCTGCGCACCTGCACCGATCAGGTCCTAAACAGCCGCAAGCGCCCGTGCCTGCAGTACCAGATCAAGCGCTGCGACGCCCCTTGCGTCTTCCCCGTCCCCGCCGAGCAGTACGCCGAGCAGGTGCGCGACGTGGCGCTGTTCCTCGACCGCAAGGACGACGTGCTCGTCGAGCGGCTGCGCGCCCGCATGCTCAAGGCGTCCGACGACCTGGAGTTTGAGACCGCCGGCGCCATCCGCGACCAGCTGCGCGCCCTCGAGCAGACGCTGCAGGAGCAGCACGCGGTGTCGGCGCAGTTCATCGATCAGGACGTCTTTGGCTACTACCGCGAGGGCGACGTGCTGGAGATCGCGGTGCTGTTCGTGCGCCAGGGGCGGCTGCTCGGGCGGCGCAGCTACCGCTTCACCGGCCAGGAGTTTCCCGACGAGGAGTCGATCTCGTCGTTTGTCGGCCTGTACTACGACCGCGGCGCCGTCATCCCCGACGAGGTCCTGCTGCCGGTGGCGATCGAGGACCTCGCCGCCAAGCAGGAGTGGCTGCGCGAGAAGGCGGCGAGCACGCCGAGCCGCCCCGAGGGCGGGCGGCGCAAGGTGGTGGTGGTGTTCGCGCAGCGCGGCCCGCGCGGCAAGCTGGTCGAGCTGGCGAGCAAGAACGCCGCCGTCAGCTACACCAGCCGCCGCGACAAGACCCGCGACACCGAGGAGGCGCTGGTCAAGCTGCAGAGCCGGCTCGGGCTCAAGCAGCTGCCGCGGCGCATCGAGTGCTTTGACATCTCGCACCTGCAGGGCAGCTTCACCGTCGCCTCGCGCGTCGTCTTCGTCGACGGCGAGCCGGCGCGCCACCTGTACCGCACGTTCCGGGTGCGCTCGGTGTTCAACGACGACTTTGCCGCGATGTACGAGGTGCTGTCGCGCCGCTTCCGGCGGGCGCTGGCGGGGGGCACCGGCCCGGCGGCAAGCCCTGCCGCTGCAAGCGCCTCCCTGACGGCGACAGCGACGGCGACTGCGACGACTGCGACCGGCGTCGCGCCGCTGCCGCCCGGCGAGCGCGCGCTGGCCGCCACGCTGGCGCTGGACAGCCAGACGCGGCTCTCCCCAGCGCAGATCGCGGCGCGGCGGTCGGCGGCGGTGCTGCCCGGACGCCCGCTGACCGCGGGCCCCGTGGCGATGGCCGCGGACGCCGCGGGCCTGGACAGCGATGGCGACTCGGAGCTCGATGAGCACGAGAGCGAGCACGAGGCCGAGGCCGGACCCGCGGACAAGGACGCCTGGGCGCTGCCGGATCTGCTGGTCATCGACGGCGGCAAGGGTCAGCTGGCCACCGCGCTGGCGGCGCTCAAGGACGTGGGCGTCAACTGGGCGGCCGAGCTGGATGTGATCGGCCTGGCCAAAGAGCGCGAGACCGGCGAGACCACCACCGGCGGCAAGCAGGAGAAGCTGCCCGATCGCGTCTTTTTGCCGCGCACCAAGGACCCCATCAAGCTGCGCCCCAACACCGCCGAGATGTTCGTGCTCTCGCGCATCCGCGACGAGGCGCACCGCTTCGCGGTCAGCTTCCACCAGAAGCTGCGCGAGAAGCGGACGATCCGCTCGCAGCTGGCCGACATTCCCGGCGTCGGGCCCAAGCGCCAGGTCGCCCTGCTCAAGGCCCTGGGCAGCGTGCGCCGGGTGCGCACGGCGACGGTCGAGGAGCTGGCGGCGGTGCCCGGCATGACCCTGCGCGCGGCCCAGGCGGTGGTCGCCTTCTACAAGAGCGGCGCTGCCGCCGACCTGAGTCCCGCGCCGGACGCCGAGGCGAGCTCGCCGCCGGCGCCCGCGGTAACTCCCGCCGCGCCGCCGCGGCAGAGGAAGGGGCGGAACCCAGCAGCGGCCGCCGGAGCGGAGCACCAGCCCCCCCAAAGCGGCGCGCCACCTGGCGTCGCGCCCCAGGTCGCCGACGGCCCGACCGCGACCGCGCCCGCGCCCGCGCCCGCGCCCGCGCCCGCGGATGAGATTGCCGAAGACGCCGCTGGGCAGGAGCTGCTGGAGCTGGCCGGCGCCACGGACGAATCGGTGCTGCCGGTGGCGGCCCCCGGAGCTGCCGCCGGCGACGAGCTGGATGACGACGAGCTCGCAGCAGCAGATGCGCTCGCCCAGGCCCCCGACGAGCCGGACACCGCCGGGCTACCGGGCGCGGGCGGGCGCGCCGCCGCCGCCCTGGCCGAGCTTGCAGACCTGGAGTCCCAGATCGCCGCGCTCGCGCAGGCCGCGGCCGCCACCGCTGCAGACGCCGAGCCCCCCGACGACTTCTAGAAGCCTGATACAGAACCGTCGCAAGGAGCCGCGGGGTTCCCGCCCCCAGCAGCCTCGGGGCCGTCAGCACGGACGACGCGCTGCTCGGGACCCGCAGCAAGCTCTGAGTCAGGCTTTTAGCCCGCCGCCGCGCCCGGTCAGCCGAGTCAGCCGACAGAGCCTGCCCGCGGACCGCCCGGCGGCGACGGAGTTGCGTTCGGGCGCCGTGTCCGCTCGGCAATCGCGGTATACTGGAGGCGAGTAGCTACCCGCCGCCCGCGGTCCCTGGGGGGGTGTCGGGTCGGGGGATGCCAGCGGCTAGGATGTCCATGGTCGGGGAACTCATCGGTCCGTACAAGGTGGTTCGCCTGCTCGGTGAGGGCGGGATGGGCCAGGTCTACGAGGCCACCGAGTACGGCGAGAACAACCTGCCGCTGCGCCGCGCCGCGATCAAGGTCCTGCGCCCAGAGTACGTGCGCGACCGCCACATGGCCGGCCGCTTCCTCAACGAGGCGCGCACCATCGATGTAGTCGATCACCCGGGCGTGGTGACGATCTACGACATCGGCGTCCTGCCTAGTGGAGCGCCGTATCTGGCGATGGAGTACCTGGACGGCGACTCGCTGCGCGCCCGCCTGCAGAAGCAGGGCGTGACCACCGCCCAGGCCCTGCGCATCGCCGAGAAGCTGGCCCAGACGCTGGCCGCGGTGCACGACAAGAAGATCATCCACCGCGACCTCAAGCCCGAAAACGTCATGCTGCTGCACGAGGCCCCCACCGAGACCATGGCCGACGGCTACAGCGAGCGGGTCAAGGTGCTCGACTTCGGCATCGCCAAGGTCCTGCAGAACACCCAGACCGACGGGCAGATCAAGACTCGCACCGGGGTCATGATCGGCACCCCGACCTACATGGGCCCCGAGCAGTGCGGCGGCGACGGCGAGGTCTGCGACCGCACCGACGTCTACGCGCTCGGCATCATGCTCTACGAGATGCTGGCCGGCCGCCCGCCGTTCATCGGCGACCAGGACGCGCAGATCATCGGCCGCCAGCTGTTCGCGCAGCCGACGCCGCTGCAGACCCTGGCCCCGAGCGTCGACCCGCAGCTGGCGGCGCTGGTGCACCGCATGCTGGCCAAAGATCCCGCCGCCCGGCCGGCGATGCGCGATGTGGCGGCGGAGCTGTCGAGCCTGCGCAAGCTCGGCTTTGTCGCCTCGACCGAGGCGCAGCTGAGCAATGTGGTGGCTCAGACGGTGCAGCTGGCCGATACCCGCCACACGACGCTGGGGCAGGCGACCGGCCAGCTGCACAAGGGCTCGCGGCTACGGCCGCGGCTGCTGGCGATGGCGGCGGGGTGCGTGCTGCTCATCGGGCTGGGGGCGTTTGCGCTGCTGCGGGGGCACGCTGCGCTGCCGGGGCTGGCGAGCCAGGTGCACTGGCGCATCCAGAGCGAGCCCGCGGGGGCAGAGGTGGTCGCCGAGCCCGACGGACGGGTGCTGGGGCTGACGCCGCTCGACTATACGACGGCGGCGGCGCCGGGGGCGCAGGCCGTTGTGCTGCGCCAGCGCGGGTTCGCCGAGCGGCGGCTCTTGCTGTCGCGCAACTCCAGCGAGGAGCGCCGCGAGACCCTGGCGCCCATGCCCCCTGCGCCGACTGGCAGCATCAAGAGCCGCCCGGCGCGGTCGACCGAGTCCGGCAAGCGCGATTCGACCAAGTCGAGCCCGCCGCCGGTGAGCCGCTCCTCCAGCTCGAGCAAGCGCTCGCCAGTGCAGTCGCGCAGCGACGAGCTGCCCGAGTTCTGAGCCGCGGCGACCGGCGACGGCGCCGCCGCCGACTGGACCGTGCCCGGTCGAGTGGCTGGTTGCGCGGCCCGAGCAGCGGCGCTTGTGACGAGGCGCTGCCGCGGCCATCCAGGCGGGCGCCGCTTTACAAGCTGATGGTGAGCCCGGCGCCGCTGAGCGCCTCGACCTCGGCCGGCTGCTTGGGCAGGGCGGCGGTGAGCACTTCGTTGCCGGACTCGGTGATGAGCACGTCGTCTTCGATGCGGATGCCGATGCCGCGGAACTCCTCGGGGCAGTCGTCGGTGGCGCTTACGTACAGGCCGGGCTCGACGGTCAGCACCATCCCCGGCAGCAGCTGGCGCGGCTCGCCGCCGGGAAAGTAGGTGCCGGCGTCGTGCACGTCCATGCCCAGCCAGTGGCTGGTGCGGTGCAGGTAGTAGCGCTTCTGCGCCCCGCTGGCGATAAGCTCGTCCACCGATCCGTGCAGCAGCCCGAGCTCGACCAGGCTCGCGGTCAGGTGGCGAGTGCACACCTCGTGGATCTGCTCGATCGTCGCGCCGGGGCGGGCGGCGGCGATGCCGGCGAGCTGGGCGGCGAGCACGGCCTCGTAGAGCTGGCGCTGGGCGCGGCCAAAGCGCGCCGGTCGGCCGGGCTCGGCGATCGGGTAGCAGCGGGTGATGTCGGCGGTGAAGCCCTGCCACTCGCAGCCGGCGTCGACCAGCAGCACCTGCCCGGCGACCAGGCGGTCGCGGTTGTCGACGTAGTGGAGGATGGTGGCGTTGGCGCCGCCGCCGACGATCGAGCCGTAGCCGGGCAGCCCGTCGTTGCGGCGGAAGATGTAGTCGATAAGAGCCTCGATCTCGTACTCGTGGCGGCCGGCCTGGCAGGCGCGCATCGCCGCGGCGTGGGCCTCGACGGTGATCGCGGCGGCGCGGCGCATGCGGGCGAGCGCGTCGTGGTCTTTGTACAGCCGCAGCTCGTGCAGCGTCTCGGTGAGGTCGACGATGCGGCGGGGGGCGCGGCGGCCGTTGCGCTCGTTCTGGCGCAGCCCGGCGATCACCCGCGCCACCAGGGCATCCAGCCGCGGATCGTCGCCGACCAGCATGTGGACCTCGCTGCAGCCGTCAAGGAGCTCGGTGAGCCGGGCCTCGCACTCGGCGATGTCGAAGGTCTGGTCGGCGCCAAAGTGCTCGCGACCGCCGACGAGCCCGGCGCGGCGCCCGTGCCAGGTCTCGCGGTGGGGATCGCGCGGGCGCAACAGCAGCGTGTAGGGGTGCGGCTTGCGCGGCGCGAACACCGCCAGCGCTTCGGGCTCGGTAAAGCCGGTCAGGTAATAGAGGTCGGACGGCTGACGGAAGCGGTAGTGGTTGTCGGAGTTGCGCCGGACCTCGGGGGCTCCGGCGATGACGGCGGCGGCAGACGCGGGGATGCGGGCGAGAAACTCGGCGCGGCGCGCGGCGTAGGGCGAGCTCATGAAAAGCCACAATACTCTATCGTGCCGCTCCGGGCGACGGCGGATCGCAGAGCCTGCGCCCAAGGTGCCGCGCCGCCGCCGCCTTCTGGCCGCGCCTGGTGCCAGACCCGGTGCCAGACCCGATGCCAGACCCGATGCCAGACCCGATGCCAGACCCGGTGGCCGTCGCGCCATCACCCGGCGGCCGTCGCGACAAAGCCATGGTAAATTCAAAGTCAGTCGGATAAGGTCCCCAAGGATAGGACCTGGCTGGACATGGATATGGGACATGGCTGAGGACGCGCGCACTCCACCTCTCGACTCGCCGGCGGCGGACGCGGAGCCGGGCTCGACTGCGGCTCTGGAGCCGGGGGCCCCGGTCCCGCCCGACGCCATCGATCCAGAGCTGCTCAAGCTCTCGGTGCCGCTGCCGCGTCGCCACCCGCTGGTCGCCGTGGCGGTGCTGCTGGTCGGGGCGCTCCTACTTTATCGGATGCGCACGGATCTGACCTACGCCATGCAGCCGGCGGCCCCGCGCGAGCTTGGGGAGGCGGCGGTGGCCCTGCGGTCGGGCAAGCTGGCCGAGGCGGCCGGCGGCTACGTGCGGGTGAGCGGCCTGCCCGACCGGCGCAACGCGCTGGCCTTCGATCCCAAGGGCAGCCGGCTGCGCACACAGGTGTTCCGCATCCTGGGCACCGGCGGCGCGGCGAGCAAGGTGCTGGTGGCGACGCCGGGGGTGGCGGCGCAGCTGGCCGACAACCACTTCACCGGCCGCCTGCGACGCTTCGACGAGGTCTACTTCGCCGACGCGGTGGCCGACTACTTCAAGCAGACGCAGGCGCTGCGGGCGCTTGACCTGGGCCGGCTGAAGGCGCTGCCGGCGGGGCCGCTGCCGCAGCCGCTGGCGACCACGGATCGCTCGGGCGAGCCGCTGCAGGTTGGCAAGGACCAGGAGCTGCTCATCGACGTGCTGTTCGCCGACGACCTGCGCGTGCTGCTGTCCAAGGACAAGTTCCCCTCGGAGCCCGACGCCCGGCGCGAGATCGAGCGCGTCGGCCTGCCGCACGGCCCCGGCATCGAGACCAAGGACGGCTTCGGCTACGTGCTGCGGCTGCCCCCGCATGGCCTGGCGCGGCAGCGGGTGCTGGCGCAGATCGACGGCCTGGGCATCTGGCTGTGGCACCGCATCGAGACCTATCGGGTTCCGCTGGGGGCGCTCTCGGTGACGCCGGCCGGGCTGGTGCTGCCGGGCCCGGACGCGCTGGCGCAGCCGGTGCGCTATCAGCTGACCGCCGCGCCGCCGCCCCCAGCAGGCGAGGCGCCGCCCGGTGCCGGAGCCGCGGACGCTGCGGCCGGCACCGCGCCGACCGCGGGTGCCGAGCCGCCGGCCGCCGCGCCGCCGGGAACCCAGCAGCTGGCGCCGCAGAAAGAGCAGACGACCGTGCTCTTGTGGGAGCAGGTACAGGCGGTGCAGGTGAGCGAGCCGCTCACCGTGCCGGCCGACGCCTGGCTGATCCTCGACGGTGAGTCGCCGCGCTCGGCGCTGTGGACGCTGCCGGTGAGCGCGCTCCTGGCGCTGTTCATGGCGTTCAACATCTGGTATCTGCTGCGCTCCCTCGGCAAGTCCGCCGCCGCCTGAGGTGCGGCGGCGCCGGCGGCTCCCTTAGATCGGACAGCCGCCGGGGGCGGTCTGGGGATCGCTGGTCGTGCACACATAAAGCACGTTGCACGAGTCGGTCGGATCGCAGGTGGCGTTGGCCGTGGTGCAGGCGGCGCCGAGCTGCTCGGTGGTGCACTGGGCGACGCCGGCCTTCGGGGTGTAGCCGTGGCACACCGGATCGCCGCAGCTCGCATACCACTTGAGCGGCGCCCCGCCGCACGAGCCCGCCGCAGTGAGTAGAGCGAGCGCCGCCCCGCCGACAAGACGCCTGGCCGGCCGACCTGCCGCAGGCTGCCGAGATGAAGTCATGAGAGCCTCCTTAAGACAAAGGGATAAGCCGTGAGCTAAGTTCTTCAGGCCGCGCCCGGAGTCGGGCCGCCCGCGCCCCACTGCCCGGCGAGCTGAACTAAATAGTACGCAAACTTTCCTCCAGCCGACCAGGACGTGACGATGACAGCCGGGCGAGTCCGAGCTACGTTGTGAGAAGTGCGTAGCTCGTCATGGACTTATCGATTCGTGGCCGGCGCTCTGCTGGTCTGTGGGCTGAGCGGCGGTGGACGGGCGGCCCCGCCGGCAGCTGCCGCGCCGGCGGCCGCCCCGACTCCAGCACCGGCGCCGTCCGCGGCCGAGCCGGGCGCGGCGGCAGCGCCGGCAGCGACCGGCTTCTACGTCATCCGCTCGGGGGTGGCGATGGGCACCCTGGTCCAGCTGCGGGTCTTTGTCGAGGGCGAGCCGTCCGCCGAGATCGATGACGCGGTCGGGGCCAAGATCGACCGCGCCTTCGCCGAGATCCGCCGCCTGGAGGGCCTGATGACCACCTGGCGCCCGGAGAGCGAGGTCTCGCGCATCAACGCCGCCGCCGGGCGCGCCGCGGTGGCGGTCTCGCCCGAGGTGTTCGACGTCATCCAGGCCTCGCTCGACTACTCGCGCCGCTCGGGCGGGGTGTTCGACATCTCGTACTACGGGCTCAAGGGGCTGTGGCATTTCGACGACGACCTGCGCCCCGAGCTGCCCGATCCGGTCGAGATCAAGCGCCGCCTGCCGCTCATCAACTGGCGGCAGATCCGCCTGAACAAGCAGGCCCGCACGGTGATGCTCGAAAAGCCCGGCATGGCGATCAACCTGGGCGGCATCGGCAAGGGCTACGCCGTCGACGCCGCGGTGCGGGTGCTGCGCAACCAGGGGCTGCGCAACGGAATGGTGCAGGCCGGCGGCGACCTGATGCTGTTCGGCAGCAAGGCCGGGCAGCCGTTCCTCGCCGGCATCCGCGACCCGCGCAGCTCCGCCGCCGACGACTACTTCGCGGTCTGCCCGGTGCGCGACCACGCCTTCTCGACCGCCGGCGACTACGAGCGCGGCTTTATCAAAAACGGCATCCGCTACCACCACATCCTCGATCCCCGCACCGGCTACCCGGCGCGCGCCGCCCGCTCGGTGACCGTCTACGCCAAGGACGCGACCACCGCCGACGGCCTGGACGACGCGATCCTCATCATGGGGCCCGAGCGCGGCCTGCAGCTCATCGAGTCGATCCCCGATGCCGGGGCGATCATTGTCGACGCCCACAATCAGGTCCACATCTCCAAGCGGATGCAGGGCCTTGTGCGCATCGTCCACCCGCCCACCCCGGGCATCTGAGCGCGACCCAGGTGCGGCGACGGTTTGGCTATACTGGGCCCATGCACTCGCGAGGCGCTCCAACTCTGGCGTTCCTGGTCGCCCTGGTCGGGCTGTCGCTGGCCCGGCCGGCGCCGGCCGGCGCTGCCGACGTGACGATGATCCCCTGCGGCCTGGTCGATGAGGGGACGATCCACATCGACGGCCTGCTCAGCGATTGGGAGGGGGTAAGTCCCATCATCCTCAAGGTCAACCCCGCCGCCGGCATGACCGGCCGCACGCTGGCGGTGCGGGTCAGCTGCAACTACGGGCCGCAGAACCTGTACCTGCTGGTCGATGTCGACGATGACATCATCATCCGCAGCAAGGAGGCCGGGCCCGCCGAGGATCACCTGGAGCTCGCCTTCGGCGTCGACAGCAAGACCGGCGAGCCGCTGCGCATCGACAAGCTGCTCATCTGGCCCGGGTCTAACCCGCAGAAGCAGCCGCGCGTGGTGCGCTGGGAGGCCAAGTCGCCGCCCAAGGTGGTGCAGGGCGAGGGGCCGGCCGGCCGGGCGCCGCTCAAGGGCGGTCCGGTGTTCGAGGTCTACGACGCCCTGCAGCCGCGCGGCTACGCCGTCGAGCTGCGCCTGCCCAAAAAGATCATCCCCGGCTTCCGTGAAGGCGCGCCGCTGAAGCTGGCGATCAAGGTGGTCGACAGCGACGGCCCCGGCCCCGGCAAGCTGAGCTACGCCGAGACCTCGCCGCTCGATCGCCCAAGCCAGCTGTCCGAGATCGAGTTCGCCGAGGGCCAGTCGAGCTACGGCGATCTGCTAAAGGACCTCAACGTCCGCTCCTCCGACGTGTTCTTCGAGCGCAACGCCGACATCGGCGAGGGCCTGGGCCGCCTGCTCATGGCCGGCAAGTTCCTCGCCTTCTCCGGCAAGTCCTACGCCTACCTGGAGATGGCGCCGTCGCGCAGCGACATCAAGGACGTGCAGCTCATCGCCCTGGAGGGCGACAAGCAGGCGGTGGCGGTGCGCATCGCCGAGCACGGAAGCGGCGGCGGCCGCGAGGTGCTGCGCATCTACCGCCTCGCCGCCGGCCGCTTCGAGTCCCTGTTCGCCGCCGAGGTGGCCAAGGAGCAGGGCGCCCGCCGCCTCTCGGTGCAGGTAAACTTCGTCAAAAAGGGCAAGAGCACCGAGATCGAGCTCACCCCCCAGCCCGCCGTCGGCTTCTCCGAGGCCAGCTACGGCGAGCTCCCCGCCGAAGACCTGATCCCGATCCTGCTGCCCTGGCAGGACAAAAAGACCCGCTACATCTGGAAATCCGGCAAGTTCGCAAAGCAGTAACCCCCCTCGCGCCTCCCCACCTCCCTCCCGCCCCACTCCTTGGGGCACTCCTTCAACCTCCCGCGGAAGCCAATAGGCGTGGGCCGACCGGAGCTGCTTGTTTGTCCGCGCCAGCGGGCAAAAAAGTAGCGCAGGGACCCACGCCGCTGCAGCCCGCCGCCTGTGCCCTCTCCTAACCTCCCCGCAGCCCTCCCCCCAGCGCTACGGCCGCCCCGCACATCCAAAAGGAGTCCGCACATGTCCAAGATCGGCATCCTGGGTTCGGGCCAAGTCGCCCAGATCCTCGCCCTCGGCTTCAACAAGCACGGGCACGACGTCATGCTCGGCAGCCGCGAGCCGGCCAAGCTCGCCGCCTGGCAGGCCGAAAAGGGCGCCGGCATCGCCCTGGGCGACTTCGCCGCCACCGCGCGCCACGCCGAGATCGTCGTCCTGGCGGTGCTCGGGCGCGCCGCCGCGAGCGCCCTGGAGCTGGCCGGCCACGACAACCTCGCCGGCAAGATCATCATCGACACCACCAACCCGATCGATGACAAGCCGCCGGTCCACGGCGTCCTGCAGTACTTCACCGGGCCCAACGAGTCGCTCATGGAGCAGCTGCAGCACAAGGTGCCGGCCGCCCGCCTGGTCAAGGCGTTCAACTCGGTGGGCAACCCGTTCATGGTCAACCCGAGCTTCCCCGACGGCCGGCCGACGATGTTCATCTGCGGCAACGACGCCGCCGCCAAGCAGGAGGTGAGCCGGCTGTGCGACCAGTTCGGCTGGGACACCGAAGACATGGGCCTGGTCGAGTCGGCGCGCGCCATCGAGCCGCTGTGCCAGCTGTGGTGCGCCCGCGGCTTCAACCGCAACCAGTGGTCGCACGCCTTCAAGCTGATCCAGGCCTAGCCGGGCCGAGCCGGCCCAGCACCCGGCGGTGGCCCTAAGCGCGCTGCCCGCCGACCACGTAGCGCTGTAGGTACAGCCCGGTGGCCCCCAGAAATAGCGCCCACAGCGCCAGCATCGCCGCCTGGCCCCCTACGTAAAGCCGCGTCAGCTGGTTGAAGCTGGCCAGCTCGGCATCGAGGGAGCGCCCGCTCGCCTTGGCCAGCGCCGCTGCGACCTGCGGCCCCAGGTGCTCGCGCAGGGAGCGGCTGTGCACCAGGCTCACCAGGACCGAGAGCATGGCGAACGGCAGGTTGACCATGCACGCCCAGCTCCACATCGACAGCGCCCACACCTGGCGCCGCAGCACCCCCAGCGACCCCGTGAGGAGCAGCCAGCTGAGCAGCAGCTGCAGCAGCGCCATCGGGATCGTCACCGGCAGGTGCTCGTAGAGCTCGCCGCTCAGCTGCAGCGACAGGTTCTCGGCTTCCGAGCGCGGCAGGCGCAAAAACGGCTGCAGCAGCGGCTGCGCCAGCGGAATGCCCGGGCTCGCCGTGGCCTGCCCCCCGGGCGCCGCCTGCGCGCTGGCCGCCTGCAGGCTGTCAAACAGCGCCAGCTGGTGATCGCGCACCCGCGAGATGAACTCGGCGCGATCCGCCCGCACCGCCCCCAAAAGCTCGGCCAGCGAGGAGACCGCCCCCCACAGGCCGGCGAGCAGCGACAACACCGCCAGCACCCGCATGAGCAGCGGCAGCGGCCGCCGCGGTCGCCCGGCGGGCAGGCGCGGGCTCGACTCCGGGCTGCGGGCAGATGCAGAAAGAGGCGCAGTCATGCGCTGCCACCGTACCCCAAGCCCGCCACGCTGCCAAAAATTCTGCCGCCGCGGCCGCCCGCGCAGCCGCTTGCCAGGCGAGGCTTAGTAAAAGCGGTAGGCGGCGGCGAGGCCGAAGCTCAGGCGGGGGTCGACCAGCGGCGAGGTGAAGTTCAGCTCGACGCCGAGCACCTCGGCCCGCAGCTCGAAGGCGGGGGAGAAGCGGTAGGCGACGCTCAGCCCCGGGTGCAGGCGCACCCCGTACAGGGTGCAGGTGCCAAGCGGCGACGGCGAGGCGCAGACCTGCTGCGCCGCCGGCGGAGCGCTAGAGCGGAACTCCAGCACGCCGAGCCCGATGTCGCCCGACAGGACGAGCTCGAGCGGAATCCGCGGCGACGGCGTCAGGGCGCCGCGCAGGCCGATGAGGAAGCCGGCGTTGGTCCACTGCTGGAGAAACTCCAGCGGCACCCGCAGCGCCAGATCGAGCGCCCCGTAGGGCCCTTCGACCATGCGATACTCGGCGCCGAAGCTCAGCGCCACCTGGTGGGGCGGAAAGTTTGTGCCCAGGATGTCCACCGCGGCGCCGACGCCCAGCACCACCGCCAGGCGGCGGGTCTTGGACTTGGGCCGGCGGTCCTCGGCGCCGACGGTCACAAGGCCCGCCCCCGGTCCGGTCTTCTCCTCGCTGAGGATGGCCTCGAACTCGTAGGGCTGGCCGGCGCTGAACTGCTGCTCCTTGGACCAGGTGCGGTTGCCGGTGCGGACCTCGACGCGGTGGTAGCCGCCGTCCATCGGGATCGCCTGCTTCATCGGCGTCTTGCCGTACTCGTGGCCATCGACAAAGATGAAGGCGGTCTCGTCGGTCTTGATGAGCAGCTGGGCCAGCGTCTTGCGCAGCGCCTCGATGCGCTTCTCGATCTGGGCGCGATCGGACACCGTGCCCGCCTTGAGGTAAGCCTCGTAGGCCTCGATGGCGCGCACCGTGTACTCGCCGCGATCGTAGGCGCGGGCCGCGTTGAAGAGCAGATCGACGCGCTTGGACAGGTCGTAGGCCTCTTCGAACGCCTTGGCGGCCTGCCAGTAGCGACCGTTTATGAACTCCTGCTCTCCGGCGTGGTAGCGCTTGCGCGCGATCTCCAGCGCCTCATCGGCGGTGCTAGTGCCTGGACTGCCGATACTGAGCGCCCCCAGCAGCAGGCTGCCTAGCAAGACTTCGCGTATCATCACAGAGCACTATATCGTTTATCTTACAAAATTGTTATCGCCTGATTATTGCTCACGACCTCTGCCCGCCGACCCCTACCTCGCCTCCTTTGGCTCGACCTCTTAAGCCCCGATAGCCTGTCCGGCCACCGAATAAGCGCGTCACTTGGCCCCTGGTCACCCCGACCTGCGCGACGAGAAATACCCGCAATTTAATGTTGACCTCCGAGGGGGCTGCTCGTAACGTGTCTTCATAGACTGAACTGTCAGTCTATTTGGTTAGCTTGGTTTTCGCAGGTCGCACCCCAGGTCGTCCGGATCGTCATTAGGGCCATGCCCCGCTGGCGGCCCCCTGCCAGAAGGAGCCGTTTCATGACCGCCTTCGTCTCGCCCGAGTGTAGGGATCGCAAAGACCCCGTAATGATCGGCATGGACGTCGGGTCCACCACCGTCAAGGCGGTGGTCGTCGATCCGCTGACCAAGCAGATCCTGTGGAGCGACTACCAGCGCCACCAGACCAAGCAGGCCGAGTTCGTCCTGGACTTCTTGCAGGCCATCGCCGCCGCGTTCCCGCAGCTATCGCAGTCGCAGATCCGCATGTTCATCACCGGCTCGGGGGCCTCGCCGATCGCGCCGCATGTGGGCGCCAAGTTCGTGCAAGAGGTGAACGCGGTGACCCTCGCTGTCGAGACGCTGCACCCCGACGTGCTGTCGGTGTGCGAGCTCGGCGGCCAGGACGCCAAGATCATCATCTTCAAGAAGAACGACAAGACCGGCGACAAGCAGGCCAGCACCTCGATGAACGACAAGTGCGCCAGCGGCACCGGCGCCACCATCGACAAGTGCGTGCTCAAGGTCGGCCTGCCGAGCAGCGAGGTCGTCCAGATCGCCTTTGACGACAGCAAGCTCCACCACGTCGCTGCCAAGTGCGGCGTGTTCGCCGAGACCGACATCGTGAACCTCGTCAAGAGCGGCATCCCGGCGATCGAGATCATGAACTCGCTGGCCGACGCCATCGTCATGCAGAACCTGTCGGTGCTGACCCGCGGCAACACCCTCAAGCCCAAGGTGCTGCTGCTCGGCGGGCCCAACACCTACCTGCCGTTTTTGCGCGACTGCTGGCGCAAGCGCATCCCCGAGACCTGGCGCGACCGCGGCTTCGACTACCCCAAGGACGTGCCGATCGAGGAGCTCATCCTCGTGCCCGACAACGCCCAGTACTACGCCGCCTTTGGCGCCGTCATGTACGGCCTGCACGAGCCGGCCACCGTCGGCCTGTACAAGGGTCTTACGGGCCTGAACGACTTTATCACCACCGGCCGCAAGTCGCGCCTTGGCGACACCGCCGGCCCGCCTCTTTTGCGCTCGCCGGCGAGCACCGACAAGCTCACCGAGCTGGAGGCGTTCCGCGAGCAGTACCGGATTCCCAAGTTCCAGAAAAAGCCCCTTTCGCCCGGTCAGGTGGTGCGCGGCGTCATCGGCATGGACGGCGGCTCGACCTCGTCCAAGGCGGTGCTCATCGACTATGACACCGCCGAGATCCTGACCAAGGAGTACCAGCTCTCCAAGGGCAACCCGATTCAGGACACCAAGGAGATCCTCGCCCAGATCCAGAAGTACGCGACCGATCAGGGGGCGACGCTGCAGGTCATGGGCTTTGGCGCCACCGGCTACGCCGCCGACGTGCTGCAAGAGTCGGTCAAGTCCGACGTCAACATCGTCGAGACGGTCGCCCACATGATGTCGGCGGTGCACTTCTTCGGCGATGTCGACGTCATCTGCGACATCGGCGGCCAGGACATCAAGGTCCTGTTCATGGAAAACGGCGACATCAAGAACTTCCGCCTCAGCAACCAGTGCTCGGCCGGCAACGGCATGCTGCTGCAGGCGATGGCGGATCAGTTCGGGGTGCCGGTCACCAAGTACGCCGACGTCGCCTTCCAGGCCGATCTGTCGCCCAAGTTCAGCTACGGCTGCGCCGTGTTCCTCGATAGCGATCGCGTGAACTTCCAGAAGGAGGGCTACTCCAAGGAAGAGCTCCTGGCGGGCCTGGCGCAGGTGCTGCCCAAGAACGTCTGGCAGTACGTGGTGCAGATCCCGCGCATGGCGAGCCTGGGCAAGAAGTTCGTCCTCCAGGGCGGCACCCAGCACAACCTGGCGGCGGTCAAGGCGCAGGTCGACTACATCAAGGACCGGGTGCCCGGCGCCGAGGTCTACGTCCACCCGCACACCGGCGAGGCGGGGGCGATCGGCGCGGCGATGGAGACGCTGCGCATCGTCAAGCGCCGCGGCAAGAGCACGTTCATCGGCATCGACGCCGCGATCAACCTCAAGTTCATCTCGCGCAACGACGAGTCGACGCGCTGTCACTTCTGTCCCAACGAGTGCGCCCGCACCTTCATCGACACCGAGACCCCCGACGGCGCCACCAGCCGCTACATCGCCGGCTTCTCGTGCGAGAAGGGCACCGTCGAGTCCGAAGAGGCGATGCTCGAGCTGACCAAGCAGCGCAAGCGCCTGATGAAGGCCTACCCGAACCTGGTCGACTACGAGTCCAAGCAGCTGTTCCGCCACTTCTACGACGCGCCGCCGATGCCCACCGCCGAGACGATGATCGACGACGTCGAGCTGAAAAAGTCGCTGTTTAGCATCAAGCGGGTGCCGATTCAGCGGCTGTTTCAGCGCAGCTCGGCGGCGGCGTGGAAGAAGCGCGCCGGCCAGCGCATCGGCATCCCCAAGGTGCTCAACGTGTGGTCGATCGCGCCGTTTATCCGCAGCTACCTGGAGGCGCTGGGCATCCAGAAGCAGAACGTCGTGTTCTCGGACGACACCTCAGAAGAGATGTGGCAGGAGGGCGGCAAGTACGGCTCGATCGATCCGTGCTACCCGTCCAAGGTGGCGCAGGCGCACATCCACAACCTGCTGTTCCACCACCACCGCGACGACAAGAAGCTGCACGCGATCTTCTTCCCCTGCATCACCCACGTGCCGCCTGGTCTGCACAAGGTGATGGACACCGCCAGCTGCCCAATCGTCGCCGGCGCCCCCGAGGTCATGAAGGCGGCGTTTACCAAGGAGGTCGACTTCTTCAAGACCCGCGGCATCCGCTACGTCGACCCCGCGCTCACCTTCACCGAGGCGGCGCTGCTCCGCCGTCAGCTGTTCGAGTGCTTCGGCGAGCTGCTCGACATCACCGAGGACGAGAGCGACTACGCGGTCGAGCAGGGCCACAAGGCGATGGAGATCTTCGACCGCGAGATCCAAAAGCGCGGCCAGGCGATCCTGGAGCAGGTCGAGGCGGAAAACCGCGTCGCGGTGCTGCTCATCGGCCGCCCGTATCACAGCGATCCGGGCCTGAATCACTCGGTGCTCGAGGAGTTCCAGGTGCTCGGGTATCCGATCCTGTCGATGCGCTCTCTGCCCAAGGACCCGCGGTGGCTGTACCGCTTCTACAAGGACGACATCGACCGCGGCCTGATCGAAGGCCCGCTGGAGGTCCAGGACGTGTGGCCGGAGAACTACTCCGCCAACTCGGTGCAGAAGGTGTGGGCGGCCAAGTTCGCCGCGCGCCACCCCAACGTGGTGGTGCTCGATCTGTCGTCGTTCAAGTGCGGACACGACGCGCCGATCTACGGGCTCATCGACTCGATCATCGGCACCAGCGCGACGCCGTACTCGGCGCTGCACGACATCGACGCCAATAAGCCTGGCGGCTCGATCAAGATCCGCGTCAAGACCTACGCCCACAGCCTCAAGCTCCACGAGGAGCGGCTGGACGATCAGCACAAAAAGAGCGCCCAGCTGCACCTGCGCATCGAGGAGAAGCGCCTGCAGCTGCTCGAGCTCAAGCAGCAGCAGCTGCGCGACCGCCAGCAGCAGGACGACGGCCTGGCCAAGCAGATCGCCGAGGTCAAGCGCAAGGTCGCCGAGTACTCGGCGCGCTTTCAGCCGACCGGCGCCACCCTGGAGCCCGACAAGGGCCTGGTGCGCCTGGGCATCAAGAAGACCGCCGAGGACCGCGTGGTGCGGCTGTAGCGGCAGGGACGAGCTCACCGCCTAGATTTCGCCGTCCGTGACGGCTTAGTACACTTTGCGGCGGCCACCGGCCGCCTGGGCACGCAGGCAACAAGGAGATCCTCATGGAACCGATCCAGATTGGTGACAAGCGCCGGGTGCAGCTCCCTGTCATCGGCCAGGCCAAGGCCAAGGCGGACCCCGCCCCGGCCCTGGACATCGACGCCGAGCTGCAGAAGTTCGAGGCCGAGCAGCGCGCGAGCCTCGGGCTCGATGGCGAGAAGCGGCACTGGGTCGACGCGAACCCGCGCGTGTTCACCGCCGACCAGCGCGCCCACACGACGATTCTCCTGGGCGGCCTGACCATGGCCCACGACTTCCTCATCACCGGCGCCCTGTCGGGCATCGGCTACAAAGTCCAGACCCTGGACGTGCCCGACACCTCGGCGCTGCAGTTCGGCAAGGAGTTCGGCAACCGCGGGCAGTGCAACCCCACCTACTTCACCGTCGGCAACCTCGTCAAGCACCTGACCCACCTGCGCGACGTCGAGAAGATCCCGACCAAGGACATCGTCGCCAACTACCTGTTTGTGACCGCCGGCGCCTGCGGCCCCTGCCGCTTTGGCACCTACGTCACCGAGTACCGCAAGGCGCTGCGCGACAGCGGCTTTGAGGGCTTCCGCGTCCTTTTGTTCCAGCAGCAGGGCGGCCTCAAGCAGGCCACCGGCGGCGGCGAGGGGCTGGAGCTCAACCCGAAGTTCTTCGTCTCGGTGGTCCTGGCGATCGTCGTCGGCGATGCCTTGAACGCCATCGGCTACCGCATGCGCCCCTACGAGAAGGTGAAGGGCGCCACCGACAAGGCGCTGGCCGAGTGCAAGCAGATCCTGTTTAAGACCTTCCAGCAGCGCACCAACATCCTGTGGGCGCTCTTGCAGGTCCGCCGCATCCTGCGCAACGTCGAGGTCGACCGCACCACGGTCAAGCCCAAGGTGTCGGTGATCGGCGAGTTCTGGGCGATGACCACCGAGGGCGACGGCAACTACGGCCTGCAGCGCTTCCTCGAGCAGGAGGGCGCCGAGGTTGACATCCAGATCGTCACCAACTGGCTCCTTTACAACATCTGGGAGCACCGCTGGGACACCAAGCAGCGCATGACCCTGCGCCAGGAAGACAGCGGCCGCAAGGGCCTCGCCGGGACCAACCCGCAGAAGAAGCTGGCGACGCTGTGGGTGGCCGAGAACGTGGTCCGCGGCCTGTTCAAGTCGATCGGCGCCATCATCGGCCTGCACAACTATCCGCTGCCCAACATGGACGAGGTCGCCGACACCGCGCGCGACTTCTACAACAACCACCTGCGCGGCGGCGAGGGGCACATGGAGGTCGGCAAGCTGATCCTCAATGTGTCGCACAAGAAGGCGACCATGACGCTGTCGGTCAAGCCCTTTGGCTGCATGCCGAGCTCGGGCGTCTCCGACGGTGTGCAGTCGTTCGTCACCGAGAAGTGGCCGGGGGCGATCTTCCTCCCCATCGAGACCTCGGGCGACGGCGCGGTCAACGTCTACAGCCGCGTGCAGATGATGCTCTTCAAGGCGCGCGCCGCCGCCCGCAGCGAGTTCGAGGCCGCCTGCCAGGCGCACGGGGTGAGCCCCGCCGAGGTCAAGCTGTTCATGGCCCAGCACCCGCGCTTCCAGAGCCCGTTCTTCTGGCCCAAGCACACGGTGACCGCGACCGCCTCGGACGTGGTGCACGAAGTGGCGCCGTACCTCAAGGACCCGCTGCACGGCGTCAAGCAGGCCGGCAAGCGCCTGGTCTCGCTGCTGCGCGGCAAGTCGCACGACGCCCACGCCCACGCCCACGTCTAAGCGGTCCCCCGCTGCCCGCCGGCTCCCTCGCGGGGGCCGCGCCTCTGTCTACACTCCGACCTCTACGCTCTGACCTTTTCGCTTCGGCCTCTGTGCTTCGGCCTCTTCGCTTCGGCCTGCTCGCTCTAGAAGATCAGGCTGAGGGCGTGGTAGGTGCCGTAGGCAATCAGGCCGCTGACGGGGACGGTCAGGACCCAGGCGGTGACGATGTTGCCGGCGACGCCCCAGCGAACCGCGGACAGGCGACGCGCGGCGCCGACGCCCATGATGCTGGCGCTGATGCAGTGGGTGGTCGACACGGGGATGCCGAACTTGCTGGCGGCCAGGATGGTGACGGCGCCGGCGGTCTCGGCGACGAAGCCCTGCAGCGGGGTGATGCGGATGATCTTGCTGCCCATGGTCTTGATGATGCGCTGGCCGCCGGCGGCGGTGCCCAGGGCGATCGCGCCGGCGCAGGCGACGATGACCCACAGGGGCACGGTGTGCTTGTCGCTGGCGTCGCCGGGCAGCATCCACGCCGGTAGCATGTCGCTGTGGTGGCCGGCGACCATCGACAAGAGGGCCAGGGTGATGATGCCCATCGACTTCTGGGCGTCGTTGGAGCCGTGCGCGAACGCCATCAGGCTCGCCGACAAAAGCTGCGCCCGCCGCGACATGACGTGCACGGTGGCGGTGCGGGCGCGGCGCAGCAGCCAGACCATGCCGATCATCAGAAACAGGCCCAAAAAGAAGCCGATCGCCGGCGAGCTCACCAGCGGCACCAGCACCTTCTTGTACAGCGCCCCCCACGAGAAGGCGTGCACGCCGCCGCGCGCCACCACCGCCCCGGCCAGCGCGCCGATGAGGGCGTGCGAGGAGCTCGACGGGATGCCCAGCCACCAGGTGAGCAGGTTCCACAGGCTCGCGGCGACCAGCGTCGCCAGCACCACCACCTGGGTGACCAGCGCCGGATCGGCAAAGCCGCTGGCGATGGTCTTGGCGACCGCGGTGCCGGTACAGGCGCCGACGAAGTTGAGCAGCGCCGCCAGCAGCACCGCGGTGCGCACCGGCAAAACGCCGGTCGAGACCACGGTGGCGATGGCGTTGGCGGCGTCGTGGAAGCCGTTTATGTAGTCGAAGATGAGGGCAAAGACTATGACCAGGACAAGCAGGGTCAACATGGCGGCAGAACCTGAAATAGGTCTACAAGGCGGGAAATCAGCGAGCGAGAGGCGGGCAGCCTACGCATGCTTGATCGCCACGTTCTCGAGAACGTCGGCGGCGTCTTGGCAGCTGTTGAGCGCGGCTTCCAGGGCGTTGAGCACCGCCTGCTGGCGCAGGAGCTCTTTGGCGTCGACCGCCGGGTCCTTGAACAGGGCCGCCATCTCGGTCTGGTAGATCGCGTCGCCGCGCTTCTCGATGGCGACGATCTGCATGCGCGCCGGGGCGAGCTTGTCGAGCTGGTGCTGGCGGATGCTCGGCACCGTCTCGCGCAGCACCGTGGTGCCCTCGCTGAGCAGCTGCAGGAGCTCGCGCAGCGCCTGGGTCAGCTCGCGCACCACATACGACACACACGACTGCGCGGCGCTATACATGTAGTCAAGGACGTTGTCGAGCGCGGTGGCCAGCGAGTGGATGTCCTCGCGGTCGATCGGCGTTACGTAGGTCTCGTCCAGGGCCAGCATCACCGAGCGCACCATGTCGTCGCCGCGGTGCTCCAGCTGGTGGATCTGGGTGAGCAGGTGGTGGATGTTGCCGCCCGGAGTCGAGGGGAAATCCAGCATGATCTTGGCGGCGTCCGAGATCACCTCGGCGTGATCTTCGAACAGCTTGAAGAACCTGTCGTCCTTGGGAAGCAGCCAACGGATGAGTGCTTGTATCGGCATTCGCTGCGGTCTCCGAGATAGGGCGGCGCGGAGTCTGCCCTACGCGCAGTGATGATACCAGCACAAAACTCGCTTGCGTAAGCCACGTTCGCGACCTGCGGCTACCCTCTGCAAGCTTGCGATCACGACCGCCCGGCCAGGTCCCGGCCAGGTCCCGGCCAGGTCCCGGCCGCCAGGTCCCGGCCAGGCCCGGCCACGTCGGGCGCTGCCTACGGGCCGCCGGCGCGCCCGTCGGCGGCCGGGAAGTAGCCGCTGGCGATGAGCAGGTCGAGGTGGGCCTGGCGCCGGGTGTCCTCGACCAGAGCGGCGGCGATGGCGGCGTCGCGGGCGCGCCGCTCGGCGTCCACGACCTCGAGGTTGGTGGTCGCGCCGGCGCGGTAGGCCAGGGTCGTCAGCTGCACCGCCTGGGCGGCCAGCTCGGCGGCACGGCGCGAGGCCTGGCCGGCCTGCTCGGCGCGCTGCAGCGCCTCGTGCGCCGCCCGCACCTCCGAGCGCGCCTGCCGCTGCCCCTGCTGGATGTTAAGCTTGCTCTGGGTGTACAGCGCCAGGCGCTCGTGCTGCACCCCGTAGCGCAGGCCGCCGTCGTAGAGCGGCACGGTCAGGCTAAGCAGCGCCTGCCAGCCGAGCAGCGGCTGGGTCAGCGTCGGCGGGTTCTGGTAAAACGGCCCCACCGAGCCGACCAGCGTCGGCAGGTAGTCGACCCAGCTGTCGCGGAAAAGCCGCGCCGCCGCCCACGCCCGCAGCTGCAGGAGCCGCAGATCGCCGCGCAGGACCAGCGCATCGTCGCCCAGTCGCTCCGCCCCGCCGCCGAGCTCGGGGGGCACCGCGAGCTCGGGGTCGCCCGCGCAGTCCACCGCCTGATCGGCCCCGACGAGCACGCCCAGCGCCTCGCGGGCCCGCACGAGCGCGCTGTGGGCCGCCTCCAGCTGCGCCTCGCTCGTCGCCAGCTCCTGCCCGGCGCGCACCTGGTCCAGGTAGTTGCCGACACCGCCCTGGTAGCGCTGCGCGGCATACTGGTAGTGGGCCTGCGCGACGTCGCGGGCGCTGGTGCTGACCTGCAGCAGCCGCCCCTGGGTGACCACCGCCAGGTAGGCCCGCGCGGTGGCGATCGCCAGCATCCGGCCCGTCTCGCGGGCGCCGCCCTGGGCGACCTTCACCGCGTCGGCGGCGTGCAGCCACTGCGCCCACCGCGAGGGGGCGAGCAGCGGCGCCGCCACCGTCAGGTTCCCGGCCAGCTGGTTGGCCCCGGCGATGACGCGGCCGCTGCCCGGCGGCCCGTCCGCCGACTCAAGGACGCGATCGCCGTCGAGCCGCAGGTAGCTGACGGCCAGGCTCAGGGTCGGCAGGGCGCCGGCGCGGGCCTGCTCGACCAGGGCCTGGGCGCGCCGGATGTCCTGCTGGGCGGCTAGCACGGTGGGGTTGCGGCGCAGCGCCTGCTCGATCGCCTCTTCGAAGGTGAGCCGCGTCGACTCGGGGTCACTGGCGGCGGGGCGCGGGCTTGCCGGCAAGGGCTGCGACTCGAGCGGGGCCGCGGCGCCAGCGATCCTGGGCAGCAGCGCGAGCACCGCCGTCGCCAGCCAGCCGTTGCGGGTCCGCGCTCGCGCCCCTGATTTGGCCGCCCCGCGGCACCTGCACACAGAAGGAGTCGTCTTCACGGCTCTCATCTCTATGTGAGATGGCTGGTGCGGTCAAACTGGCGGCTCGGCGCTCCGTCGCGGCACCGCAGTGGTGGCGCCCAGGGCGGTGCAGGCGCGCGCCCCCAGGTGGTTGCCGCGCAGGCAGGCCCGCTTCATCTGGTCGATGGTGAGGGCGCGCAGCCGCTCGCGCAGGTCCTCGGGCCCCGGGCCGCCGAGCTGGCCGATGATGCCGGACAGCAGCCCTGCAGTGTAGGCATCGCCGGCCCCGGTCTTGTCGACGACCGTGACCGACTCAGCGGCGAAGAACGCCTGGCCGGCGTGGCAGTCGAGGTAGCTGCCGCTCTCGCCCAGGGTGATGACGACCACCGCCGGCCCGAGCTTGCGCACTGCGGCGGCGGCGGCCTCCAAGCTTTCGGTGCCGCACAGCGGCAGCAGCTCCTCGCGGGTGAGCTTGACCACGTCGCAGCGGGCAAACAGCTGGCGCAGAAGCGGCGGCGCCTCCTTGGGCTCGGGCCACAGGTGCGAGCGCAGGTTGACGTCGCACGAGACCAGCTTGCCGGCGCGCTGGCGGGTGGCCAGCTCCAGCGCCTTGTAGGTCGCCGCCCGCGCCGGCTCGCGGGCGAGCGTCGAGCTGCCAAAGTGGAACCAGCGGCCGCGGCCAAGCCGCGCCGGCTCCAGCTCGCCCGGCGAGATCATCATGTCCGCCGACGGGTGCCGGTAAAAAAGAAACGAGCGGCCGCCGCTCGGGCTCACCGCGACGAAGGTGACGCCGGTGCGGGCGCTCTTGTGGGTGCCGACGCTATCGACGACCACCCCCTCGCTGGCGAGCTGCCGCTGGATGAAGCGCCCGAACGCGTCGGCGCCGACCAGGGTGCACAGCGCCACCCGCAGCCCCTGCCGGCTCAGGTTGACTGCCAGGTTGCACGGGGCGCCGCCGAGGTAACGGACGAAGCGGTCGACCTCTTCCAGGGGGACGCCGGGCTTTTCGGGGAACATGTCCACCAGCGCCTCGCCGAACACCACCACGTCGGCGGGCAGCGCCGGCACGGCCGGGTGCGCAGAGGGGATCGCGGACGGGTTTACTGACGGCATACCCCTGTAGCTTAGTATACCTGAGGGCCGTTTCGCGCGCTGCGTGCGGACGCGGCGTGGCCCCGCTCAGCCGGGGTCACCTGCTGACGCCGGCCGCCGTCACGGCTAGAGGGCGGCGACGCCGGCGGCGTTGAGCTTGGCGATGAACTCGATGGCGCGCAGGTCGCGGCCCAGGTGGTGCCGCAGCACCGCCACCAGCAGCTCGCGGCAGACCCGCTGCACGGCGCGCGGCAGCGCCAGCTCGGCCAGCACCGCCGGCACCAGCGGCGTCGCCTCCAGGTGGCGCAGCGCCGCCCGCACCTCGGCGCTCAGCCCGCCGCCCAGCGAGCCGAGGTGGGTCGGAATCGGCCCCAGCCAGCACGAGTCCGGGCACAGCACGCCGCCGCGGGCGATGTCCAGCGGCACCAGCGGCAGCTCGGGCACGTCGTGGCCGCAGGCCGCGCACTCGCGCAGCTGCAGCGCCAGGCCGACCTCGCGCAAAAGGCCCAGCTCGTAGACCCGCAGCGCCTCGGCGGCCGGCCGCGCTTCCAGGGGCAGCCCGTCGAGGTACTGAAGGAGCTGCAAGGTCAGCTGCAGCACCGCCGGCTCGGGCTCGTGCGGCGGGCACAGGTGCAGGCACAGCTCCAGGGCGTAGCAGGCGTGGCTGAAGCGGCCGAGCTCCTGCGGCAGGCGGGCAAAGCCGCGGCTTGTGTGCAGGTCCTCCAGCAGCCACAGCTCCTGGCCGCGGCGCTCGCGCAGCGTCGCCTCGCCGTAGCCAAAGGGCGACAGCGCCGCCCCGAACCGCCGCTTGCTCGCCCGCGCCCCCTTGGCCAGCACCGACAGCTTGCCGTGCGCCGCGGTGAGCAGCGTGACCACGCGGTCGGACTCGCCGAAGTTTACCACCCGCAGCACCAGCGCCGGGGTGACGATCGCAGGCTGGGCGGCGGCGCGCATGGGTCAGCGGTTCCGATACCAGGCGATGGTGCGGAGCAGGCCCTCTTCCAGATCGAAGCGGGGGTGCCAGTCGAGCAGCTCCTGAGCCTTGGAGATCGACGGCACGCGCAGCTCGACATCAGGGTGGTTCCAGGTCACAAACTCGACCGGCGAGTCCGAGCCGACCAGGCGCTTGATGAGCTGGGCGAGGTGATACACGGTCAAGGTCGAGCGCGGGTTGCCGATGTTGAAGGCGTGCCCGACCGCCTCCTTGGCGCTGGCGATGAGCAGCGTCGCATCGACGATGTCATCTACATAGCACCACGAGCGGATCTGCGCCCCGTCGTTGTGGATGAGCAGCGGCTCGCCGCGCAGCGCGCGGACGATGAAGTGGTGCACCGCGCCCTCGCCGACCTGGCGCGGGCCGAAGATGTTAAACGGGCGGATGGTGGCCGCGGGGAAGCCGTACTGGCGGTGGTAGGTCATGGCCAGGTGCTCGGTGGCGAGCTTGGCGACCGCGTAGGTCCAGCGCGCCTCGCCCACGGCGCCCAGCGTCGTCGCCTCGATCTCCGAGACCTGATAGGCGAAGCGCCCGAACACCTCGCTGGTGGAAAAGTCGATGAAGCGCCGGCAGCGGCCGCCCTCGTGCGCCGCCTCGATGACCTGGGCGGTGCCGAGCAGCGACACTCGCATGGTCTGGGTCGGCATTTTCATCACCGTGTCGACCCCGGCGATCGAGGCCAGGTGGATGACGATGTCGACATCTGCGGCGGCGGCGCGGACGGCGGCGGCGTCCAGGACATCACCGACGATAAGCTCGACGTTTTTGTGCTCGTGCAGGCCGGCGGGGCGCAGGGCGTCGCGGCGCATCAGGTCGAACACCCGGATGCGGTTGTCGGCGCACAGCCGCTCGACCAGGTGCGAGCCGATAAAGCCCGCCCCTCCGGTGATAAGGACGTGCGCGTCGCGAAGTTGGCTGGGGGTCGCAGACATGGGCGCGCATGCTACCGCAAAGCCGCGCCGCCAGGGGGATGCCGCGGGGATTACTTGCCGAAGGGGTTGCGCAGCCCGACCTGATCCGCGGAGGCCTTGGGCTTGCCCGCCGGCTTGCCCCCCGCCGCGGGCGGCTTGCTGTCGGCGGCGGGCTTGCTGTCACCAGCGGGCTTGCTGTCACCAGCGGGCTTGCTGTCACCAGCGGGCTTGCTGTCACCAGCGGGCTTGCCGGCCGGCAGCGGCGCGCGCGGCGGCGGAGCCGCAGGGTCCGGCCGGGCGCCAGGGTCGGGGACCGCGGGCCGTGCCGCTGCCGCGCCGCCCGGCTTGGTCCACTGGCTCACCCGCGGCGGACCTACTGCGGCCACGCTGGCCAGCCGCAGCGGGGGCAGCGCCACCGCGCCGCGGTGCAGCACCAGGGAGTCGATCGGGCCGCTCACCGCAGCCGGCGGCGCCGCCTTCGCAGTCGTCGGGGCGGTGGGCGGTCGCGGTGCCTCACCCTTATTCTCGGCGGCCGGCTCGCCGTGCGTCGCGCTCGGCGCGACCTCGGCACCGGACCCGCTGGCCGCGGTTCCCGGAGCGACAGGCGCCTCGACCGGCTTGTAGGTATTCTGCAGCACGAGCAGCGCGATCAGCGCGCCGATGACCCCGGACAGCACCGAGGTCATGGCCAGCGTCGCCACCAGCTGCCGCGTGGTCAGGGTGACGCCGCCCGGCTCGTGCGCCGGCGGCACCGGCGCCATCGACGGGTTCATCATCCCCGGCAGGGCCGCCGCGGACATCATCGCCGAGAAATCGCCCTCCGGGCGCCCGGGGACGCTGCCCGAGATATGCGGCATCGAGGCCGACCCGCCCTGGGGCAGCGGCATCGCCGGGTGCAGGCCCGAAGGCAGCGGCTGCCCGATCATCGGCGTCATCGCCTGCGGCATGACCTGCGACGGCGAGCGGACGGCAGCAGCGAGCTGGGCGGCCGTATAGCCGCTGCTCAAGTCGGGACGGATCCCGGCGGCCGCCAGCTGCGCCGCCGAGTAACTGGCGCTCAGATCCGCCCGCGGATCCGGCTGCACCGCCCAGGCCGAGCTGCCGGTGGTGGACCCGGGCGGCGCGACCTGCACCGCCGGGTCGGGGGCTCGCATCCCCGCTGCCGCCAGCTGCGCCGCCGTGTAGCTCGCGCTCGGGTCGGGGGCTCGCATCCCCGCTGCCGCCAGCTGCGCCGCCGTGTAGCTCGCGCTCGGGTCAGGGGCTCGCATCCCCGCTGCCGCCAGCTGCGCCGCCGTGTAGCTCGCGCTCGGGTCAGGGGCTCGCATCCCCGCCGCTGCCAGCTGCGCCGCCGTGTAGCTCGCGCTCGGGTCGGGGGCTCGCATCCCCGCCGCTGCCAGCTGCGCCGCTGTGTAGCTCGTGCTCGGGTCGGGGGCGCGCAGCCCCGCCGCCATCGGGGCGGCTGCCTGGCCGGTGCCAAGGTCCGCGCGCGGGGTCGGCAGGCTCGCGCGGGCGGGGCTGCGCGTGCTCGAGCCGGGCTGCGCAGTCTGCGCGCTCTGGGCGGTGGGGTCCGGCATGCGGATGCCAGCGGCGGCGAGCTGGGCGGCCGAGTAGGCACCGCTGCCTTCTCTTGCCGGGGGGACCGCGGAGGCCGCGGGACCCGAGCTCACCTGGAGCGATGCGTAGCCGCTGCTCGTCTCGGGGGCCGACGCCGTGTTGGCGACGACGGCGGGCACCGCGGTGCGGCCGGTGATCTCGTTGGACAGCGCGCCCGCGGGGGCAGCGGCGCCGGGGCTGAGCGGCTCGCCGGCCGATGGCCGCGCGAGCGGGCGGCGGAAGCGCCCGGTGTCGTCAGCGTTCATCGCCACCGGGGCCACCGGAGCCGCCGGGGCCGCTGGCTCGGCAGCTGGCTCGTCCTCCACCAGCGTCTGGACCTGGCGGATGACCTGCAGCGCCTGGGTCACCCGGGTCACCCGGGCGACGTTGGCCATGCGCGCCGCCTCGGCGACCTTGGCCCGCTTCTCGGCGTCCATGACCTGGCGGAACAGCGCCTGATCCTGGGCGCGGACATCTTCGGCTGCCTCGACGGCGGCGGCCAGCTCGGCGGCCTCGCGGGCGCGCGCCGCCGCCGCCTCTTCCTGGGCGCGGCGGGCGGCCAGCACCTGCTGCTCGATCTCGGCGGCGTCGCTGCTCGCCTGCTTGGCGGCGGCGGCGGCGGCGGCGGCCTCGGCCTGGGCGCGCTCGGCTTCGGCCTCGGCGCGCCGCGCCGCCTCGGTGCGCGCGCGCATCGCCGCGGCGGGAATGGGCGGCGGGATTGTCCGATCGGGCTTGTCCTCGGACAACAGCAGGTCGAAGCCGTCTTCCCACAGCGCCGCTTCGTCGATGGACTCGACCGCCTGCTTGGCGGCGGCGGCCTCGCGCTGCTTGGCCTCGGCCGCTTGCCGGGCCGCCTCGGCCTCCCGCTGCCGGGCCTCGACCTCGGCCTGCTTGGCGGCGCGCGCCTGCTCGGCCTGCTCGGCCTGCTGCTGCGCCTTGAGCTCGAGCTCGGCCTGCCGGCGCACCGCCTCGGCCCGCTCGGCCTCGCGACGCTCGGCAGCCCGCAGCTCGGCCTCCAGCCGTGCCGCTTCCTTGCGCCCGGCCTCCGCCGCTTGCGCCTCTGCCTGGGCCTTGGCCGCCTCTTCGGCGGCACGCCGCTCGGCCTCGGTGCGCTCGGCCTCCAGGCGCTGCGCCTGCCGCTGCGCCTCGGCAAGCAGCTCGGCCTGCTGGGGATCGGCCTTGGCCTCGGCGCGAGCTGGCCGCGGCTCCCCCGCCACGTCCTTGGCCGCCAGCTTGGGCACCGGCCGGCTCAGCTCCCACTCGGCGCGCATGCGGCCCAGGGTCTCCTGGCGGGCCTGCTCCAGGAGCCGCCTTTGCATCTCCTGCGCTGCTGCCTGGTCGCGCTGCTGGCGCTCCTTGGTCTCGGTCTCGCGGTTCTTCTTGGCCGCCTCGGCGCGGGCGAGGACGGCGGCGCGGCCCTCTTCGATGATGCGCTGCGCCTCGCTCTTGGCCTCGGCCACCGGCTCGGGGACGGCGTCATCGGGCTCGGGCTCGGCTTCGGCCTTGGCGGCCAGCTCCATCGCCTGCGCGACATCCAGCTGCCCGGACTCGATCTGATTGAGCAGGCGCGACAGGTCCCGCGCGCGGACGGTCCGCCGCACCACCCGGTTCTTGGCGGTGATGCGCTTGCCTTCGGCGGGCTTTTCCGTCCCCGCCTCGGTGGCGCCCGACTTGTCGGCCGGCTTGTCCGCCCCCGCCTCGCCCGGCTCCGGGGTCGACGAGGAGCTCATGAGCGCGCTCAGGTGGGCGAACGCCGCCGCCGACATCACCCCCGAGGTCTCGGGCAGCTCGGTCATCGGCGCCAGCGGCACGACCTTTTTGACCACCACGGTGCGCTTGCGCAGCTCGCGGTTCTGCGCCTTGACGGTCTCGATCGGCACCCGCTCGTCGGGCGGCGGCAGCGGCAGGCCGGACTGCGCGAACGCCTTGTCCAGCCCCCCGAGCAGCTCGGCCATGCTGGCGTAGCGCTCCGCCGGATCGCGGGCGCAGGCCTTGGCGATGACCTCGTCCAGCGCCTCGGCCAGGCCCGGCGGCGCCCCGACCTCGCGCGGCAGCGCCAGCTTGCGCGGCGGGGCCGCCAGCTTCTCCAGCACCACCTCGAGCTCGGGTCCGGCGAACGCCTGCTGCCCGGTCAGGCACTCATACAGGATCGCCCCCAGGGCGAAGATGTCGCCGGCGGCGTCGGCGGTCTGCTGCTCGCCGCTCGCCTGCTCGGGCGCCAGGTAGACCAGCTTGCCGATCGGCAGCGACTCATCAAGGCCAATCGGTCGCCGCCGCAGGTGGTGCAGGGCGGCGTCGAGCAGCACCGGCTGACCGGCCTCGATCTCGCGCCCGGCCTCGGACGGCAGAAGGACGTTCTCGGGGCGCAGGTCGCCGTGGACGATGCCCTGCTGGTGGGCCTCGCCCAGGGCCCGCGCCAAAGCGGCGGTGACGATGCCGGTGGCCAGCACTGGCAGCGGCCCGCGGCCCAGGCGGCTGCGCAGGGTCTCACCGGTGAGCAGCTCGCAGGCGAGAAACGGCGCCCCGTCGGGAGCAAAGCTCAGCTCGACCGGCAGGAAGCCAAAGCGGCGCAGGCCCGACAGGGTCCGCAGGTCCTGGCGCAGGCGCGAGACGCGCTCGTGGCTGGGCTGCAGCTCGCGGTGCAGCAGCTTGACCGCGTAGGGCTGCTTCTGACGCAGGTGCCAGGCATTGTAGGTAACCCCGGTCATCCCCTGCCCGAGAAAGGCATCCAGCCGGTAGCTGCCGGACAGGACGGTGCCGATCCGCTGGGTGGGCGGAATCTCAGGACCAATCAGCCAAGTAGGCGTGGACTCAAGGTGCATAGGCAGACCGCGTAGATGAAGGCAATTGTTGCTTAAGGTAACACGGGGCAAACCAGCGGTCATTGCCAACAACAGGACAAAAGTCGGCTTGCGCCGCGAATCAAGAGCTGTCTTTGCGGTTTTTCGGGGAGCGGCGGGGGTGGCGGGAGGACGCGAGCGGACGCGAGCTTTTGGCTAGGTCTTTTGCGACAGGGCCTGGCGGATCAGCAGCACCGCCAGCCCGGCGAACATCACAAACGCCAGGGCGTCGCCGCGGAAGCCAATGCGCAGCCAGTACTCGCCGCCGAGGTCGAGGGCCTTGGCGGTGCGCTCGGCAAAGCCCTGCAGGAAGGCGATGAGCATGCCGGCGAGCGAGCCGCCGGCGACCAGGCCCGTCGCGTACAGCATGCCCGGCCCGATGTCCGACTCTGCCGCCGCCGCCTTGCCGCCGCTGCGCCGGGTGCGCTGGCGGTTTACCACCCAGCGCACCGCGCCGCCGACAAAGATCGGCGCCGTGGTCGACAGCGGCAGGTACGCCCCGACCGCCCAGCTGAGCGCGTGCGCCCCGGCCAGCTGGGCCATGAACGCCAGGAACACCCCGACGAGCACCGGCCCCCACGGCAGCTGCTGGCTGAGCTGCCCCTTGATCATCGTCGCCATCAGCACCGCCTGCGGCGCCGGGAACTTCTCCGAGCCGATGGCGTGCTGCATGCCTGGGATCGAGCGATCGAGCAAAAGCAGCGTGCCGCCGATCACCAGCACCGAGACCAGGACCCCGATGATGAGGCCGATCTGCTGCTTGTAGGGCGTCGCCCCGACGAGGTAGCCGGTCTTGAGGTCCTGCGAGGTCGCCCCGGCGTTGGCGGCGGCGATGCACACCACCGAGCCGACGATGAGGGCGACCGTCTGGTAGGAGTCGCCGCGCCAGCCGATCGACACGAACACCAGGCAGGTGCCCATCAGCGTCGCGATCGTCATGCCCGAGATCGGCGACGACGAGCTGCCGATGATGCCGACGATGCGGCTGGCGACGGTGACAAAGAAGAAGCCGAACACGACGATGAGCAGCGAGATGAGCAGCGACCCGGGGAACTTGCCAGGCAGGCTGGGCAGCACCGCGATCAGCACCACCAGCACCAGCGTGCCGATGATCACCACCGGCAGCGGGATGTCGCGCTCGGTGCGCGCGGTCGCCTTCTGGCCGTCGCCGCGCAGGTCGCGGATCGAGTCGCGGAAGCTCTGCACGATGGTCGGCAGGGTCTTTAACAGCGTCATCACCCCGGCGCACGCCACCGCCCCGGCGCCGATGTAGCGGACGTAGGCGCGGTAGACCTGCTCGGCCACCGAGTGGTCGGCGATCCAGGCGTCGTTATAGCCGAGCGCGTGCAGGTCAGCCAGGCGCTGCGCCTCGGGCACGTACAGCGAGATGAGCGGGATGAGGGCGAGCCACGACAGCACCCCGCCCGAGGTCATCTCGGCGGCGATGCGCGGACCGATGATGTAGCCGACGCCGAGGTACTCGGGGGTGATGTTGCAGTCGAGGGTGGCGTTGGGGTAGACCGAGCGCGGGCCGGTGCGCACCCCAGGGGTGTCGCGCCACAGCCGCAGGATGCCCATCAGCACCCAGTAGAACGCGGCGGTGAACACGCCGTGGAAGACCTTCTTGGCCAGGGTGCCGCCGCGCTCGCCGGCCATCAGCACCTCGGCGCAGGCAGTGCCCTCGGGATAGGGCAGCTTGCCGTGCTCCTTGACGATGAGGCTGCGGCGCAGCGGAATCATGAACAGGATGCCGAGCACGCCGCCGACGGCGGCCAGGGTCATGATCTGGGCGTACTGGAAGTAGTGCTCGCCGCCCGACAGGAAGATGAGCGCCGGCACCGTGAACACCGCCCCCGAGGCGATCGACTCGCCGGCCGAGCCGAGCGTCTGCACGATGTTGTTCTCGAGGATCGTGCTCTTGCCGAGCTTCTTGAACACCGCGATCGACAGCACCGCGATCGGGATCGAGGCCGAGATCGTCAGGCCCGCCCGCAGCGCCAGGTACACCGTCGAGGCGCCGAAGATGACGCCGAACACCGCGCCGAGGATGATCGCCTGCGGGGTGAGCTCGGCGACGTCGTGCGCGCTCTCGGGGATGTAGGGCTTAAACGGGCGCGACAGGCGACCGCTCGGGCGACCGACCGTCATCATCCCCGAGGGGTCCGACGGCGGGTCTAGCAGCGCCGACTCAGCGGCGCTCGACGGGCTGGAGCTTATAGGCGGGTCAGCGGAGGCGAGTTTGGCAAGTTGCGGCGAGTTGCGAGGCGACATGATCTGAGGCTCGCGAACGTACCACGCCCGGCCGGCGGCGGAACCGTCTGGCGAAAAAACTTTGCAACAAAGTTGGCAAAAAACCCCGGGGCAAGCTTTCGCGAAAAAAACTTCCGCCGAGAGCCGTGCTAGCTTGCCTGCCATGGCCAAGCCCCCTGCCTGCTACCTGGTCAAGAGCGAGCCCTCCGTCTACTCGTTTGCCCAGCTGTGCCGCGACGGTCAGACCCGCTGGGACGGGGTGCGCAACTACGAGGCGCGCAACAACCTGCGGGCGATGCGGGTCGGCGATCGGCTGCTGTTTTATCACTCCAACGAGGGCAAGCAGATCGTCGGCGTCGCCCGGGTCACCAAGGCCGCCTACCCCGACCCGACGGCCCCCGGTGAGGACTGGTCGGTCGTCGAGGTGGCGCCGGTGGTGGCGCTCCACCAGCCGGTGACGCTGGCGGCGATCAAGGCCGAGCCGCGCCTGGCCGAGATGGCGCTCGTGCGCAAAAGTCGGATCTCGGTCGTGCCGGTGACCGCGGCCGAGTTTGCCCTGGTGCTGCGGCTCGGCGCGACCAAGCTGCCCGCCGCCGGGCGCTCGGCCGCCGCCGCCAGCTCGACCGCGGCCGTCGCCGGCAAGGTAAAATCAGCGGTCCGCCCGACGGCCAAGGGCAGGGCGACCGCCCGCGCCGCTGGACGCCGCTCTATCGACGCCGCACAATGAAGCGGAAAGGGAGATTACCGTGAAGTCTGCTGTGTTTGCTGGCCTGCTCGTCGTCGCGACCCTAATCTTCGCCCGCTCGGTGCTGCGGCTGTATCGCGTCATGGCGCGCGGCCGCGAAAACGACCTGCGCCCGCTCGACCGGCTCGGTCAGCGCATCGCGTCGGTGCTCATCTACTTCTTCGGCCAGAAAAAGGTCGGCGAGCGGATGTCCTACAAGACGCCGCCCGGCGCGACGTCCAAGCACCACCTGCTCATCTTCTACGGCTTCCTGGTCATCACCGTCGGCACCATCGAGTTCATCGTCCAGGGGCTGTTGCAGGACGTGGTGCCCGAGTTCAGCTTCGCCTTCCTCGGGCCGCTGTACCCGGTGCTCACCTGGAGCATCGAGCTGTTCTCGGTGCTGGTGCTCTTGATGATCGGCTACGCCTACTTCCGCCGCATCGTCCTTCAGCCGCGGCTCATCCCGCTGTCGGGCGACGCGGCGTTCATCCTGGCCCAGATCAGCCTCCTTATTATCAGCCACTTCGGCTTCCACGGCTTCGAGGTGGCGGCCCGCGGCGCCGGTGAGGGGGGCGCGACCGCCGGCCCCATCTCGGCCGCCATCGGCCAGGCGCTGAGCGGCTTTGGCGGCGCCCATGTGATCTCCGAGATCTCGCGCTGGGTGCACGCCGGGGTGCTGCTGTTCTTCCTCAACTACCTGCCCTACTCCAAGCACATCCACATCCTCGGCGCGCTGCCCAACATCTACTTCCGCGAGCTCGGCCAGCGCGGCAAGATGCCCAAGCTCAACCTCGAGGACGAGACCGACTGGGGCGTCGACAAGATCGAGAAGTTCTCGTGGAAGTCGCTGATGGACCAGTACGCCTGCACCGAGTGCGCGCGCTGCAGCAACTTCTGCCCGGCCTTCCTCACCGACAAGCCGCTGTCGCCGATGCACCTCATCCACGACCTCAAGCACGAGATGGCGGAGCGCGGCACGCTGAGCCTGGAGCTCGACGGGCTCAAGCGGCAGGCCGGCACCTTCGGCAAGACCGAGGAAGAGGCGACCGAGGCCCTGGGCAAGGCGCCCGAGCCGGTGCGCAAGCAGATTGAGGGGCTGCAGGCCAAGCTCGCCGAGATGCCGCCGCTCGTCGGCGGGCGCATCAAGGACGAGACGCTGTGGTCGTGCACCACCTGCGGCGCCTGCCAGGAGGTCTGCCCGGTGTTCATCAATCATCCGCTGAAGATCCAGCAGATGAAGACCCACCTGGTGCTCACCGAAGGCCGCATGCCCACCGAGCTGCAGCGCACCTTCCAGAACCTGGAGCGCAACCACAACCCGTGGGGGATTAGCAACGAGCAGCGCCTGGAGTGGGCCGAGGGCCTGGAGGTCCCGGTGCCGACCGTCGACGAGGTCGAAAACCCGGAGTACCTTTTGTTTGTCGGCTGCGCCTCGGCGTTCGACGACCGGATCAAAAAGACGATGCGCGCCCTGGTCGAGGTGCTGCACGCCGCCAACGTCTCGTTCGCGATCCTCGGGCGCAAGGAGAAGTGCTCGGGCGATCCGGCGCGGCGGGCCGGCAACGAGTTCCTGTTCCAGCAGCAGGCGGCCGAGAACATCGAGGCGATGAACGAGGCCAAGGTGCGCAAGGTGCTGACCAGCTGCCCGCACTGCTTCCACACGATCAAGAACGAGTACCCGCAGTTTGGCGGCAACTACGAGGTCGTGCACCACTCGCAGCTGTTGGCGGAGCTGCTCGCGAGCGGGCGGCTCAAGACCGACACCAAGCTGGATCAGAAGGTCACCTACCACGACAGCTGCTACCTGGGGCGGTGGAACGGGGTGTACGACGCGCCGCGGAGCATCCTGGGGGCGGTGGCCAGCGGCGAGCTCTTGGAGCTAAACCGCAGCAAGCAGCACGGCTTCTGCTGCGGGGCGGGCGGCGGGCGGATGTGGCAGGAGGAGAAGGGGCCGCGCGTCAACCGCAACCGCACCCAGGAGATCCTGGAGAGCGGCGCGGCGGTCGCGGCGGTCGCCTGTCCGTTCTGCACGATCATGATCACCGACGGAGTCAAGGACGCGGGGGCGGAAGAGAAGCTGCAGGTCCTCGACGTCGCCGAGGTGGTGCGCAAGTCGCTCAAGAACATCCAGGCCAAGAAGCAGGCGGCGGCCCCGGCTGCCGCCCCGGCCGAAAGCGCGCCCACTACTTAAGAGCCCTCGGACAGGCGCTGCAGCTCGCTGTTTTGGTGGCGGGCTGCGGCCTGGGCTCTGCGCTCCGGCTCCGGTCGGCCCGCGCCTTTGGCTATCGCTATTTGTGGATGGAGTGTAGCTGTCAGGCGCCGCTGGTGAGGCTGGCGGGGACGGGGCTGCGGGCGGTGAGGACCTGGACGGGCTGCTCGGCGAGCTCGATGCGCATAAAGTCGCGGCGGTCTTTTAGCAGATCGCCGCCGATCTGCATGGGCACCGGCTGCTGCAGGTGGATCTCGACGGCGTCGACCAGGAAGTCGCGCAGTGAGGCGCTGCGGTACGAGCCGGTGAGGACCGAGGGCAGGTGCGCCAGGGTCTCGAAGGCCGAGGCGTCGCTGCAGCGGACGTGGAACTTGTCGCGGCGCAGATCGGCGTAGGGGAAGATGCGCACGTTGAAGCCGTAGCAGGGGATGGTGGCGCCGCCGGCGAGGGTGCACGGGCCGCGGTACAGCACGGTGCCGCGCGGCAGCGGCGTCGGATCGGGCTGGCCGTCGGGGTTGATGGCGTAGGCGGGGCCGCCGACGTTGACCACCTCGACCTGCGGCAGCTTGCGCAAAAGGAACCGCGGCACCGAGCACAGGGCCACGGCCAGCATGTAGCGCAGCGGCGAGCCGATCAGCGACCCGAGCTTCACCGCATCGAGCGTCCGCGTGGTCCGCGAGTAGTCTTCGAGGATCTGGGAGTCCAGGCCGGTGCCGGCGAACGGGGCGAGCTTGCCGTCCACCCGCAGCAGCGGCAGCTCATGGGTGGCAGAGCCGCCCTCCTGGGCCCGCAGCAGCTCGGTGCGCAGGCCGCGCAGGGACGGTGGGGAGATGCCCAGGTAGTAGCCCAGGGCGTTGCCGGTGCCCAGCCGCAGAAGGCCCACCCGGGGCGCGGGGCGACCGGCGCGCGCGGCGGCGGCCAAAAGGTCGTTCAGGCAGCACACGAAGGTGCCGTCACCGCCACCGAACAGCACGGTGGCATAGCCGCGCTGGATCAGGGTCGCGGCGATGTACTTGCTGTGCTCGGCGCTCTGGGAGACGAACACGTCCTCGGAGCGGTGGAGGCGGCGGAGCCGCTCGATCTGCCGCGGGGTCACGCCGCGAGCGTTGCGGTTAAGGACCACCGCGACCGACCGCGCGCCGTCCGCCACTGGAGAGAAGACCGGCACCCGTGCTAGCGCCCGCGCAGACGGCGCCGAATCAAACAGCTGTGAAGGGAGGTTCATTGGAATCACAGCCGGAGCATTTTCAGTGCCAGATCGGGTGGTCCAAAGACCAGACAGACTCCGACGCGAAGCTGTTGAAATCGCGAGGGCGCCCCGGCCAGGTGTGTCACCTCCTGCGCGGCCAGGCTGTAAAACCTGCGTCGGCCGGGTGTCAGTGTATAAGCGGCTACGCAGACCGCTGGGGGCAGCCACTATGCCCGCAGGCTGCCTGCACCAGTCGCACCGGGCGGCTGGCTTCTCGTTCGCGGCCGGCTGCGCAGCGGCTGGCTTCTCTTTCACGACCCGCTGCGGCGGCTGGCTCCTCTTTCGCGGCCCGCTGCGGCGAGCAGCGGCCGCCTGGGCTAGGGCCAGCGCCGCGGAGCGACTCGGTCTTTTTATAGGCAGGTGATCGGCCAGCCGCAGGGGCTGCCCACCGCGGCCAGGGCGCGGGCGCGGGCGCGATCCAGGGTATCGATCAAGTCGCTGGCGACCAGGATGCTGCCCGCGGCGCGCTCACTGGCCAGCACGTCGCCCGCCAGGCCGTGCCAGTAGACGGCGGCGCAGGCTGCATCGTAAGCCGGCCAGCCGCCGGCCAGCAGGGCGCCCATCATGCCGGTCAGCACATCGCCCATCCCGCCGCTGCCCATCCCAGCGTTGCCTTTGGGACAGACCGAGAGCGGACCCTGCCTTAGCGGCGGCGGCGAGTGCGCCACCTCGCCCTCGCGGATCTCGACCTCGGAGGCCGCCTCATCGGGAGCGGCGATGAGCGTCCGCGGGCCCTTGAGGACGACCACCGCGCCGGTGCGGCGACACAGCTCGCGGGCGCTGCGCACCCGATCGGCCTGCACCTGGGCCACGCTCTGGCCGAGCAGCCGCGCCGCCTCACCGGGGTGCGGCGTCAGGATGAGCTGCCGGCCGGCCTTGGCCGCGCTGCGCAGCGCCTCCTCTTCGCCGCACAGCTGGTTGAGGGCGTCCGCATCCAAGAGGAGCGGCGCGTTGCCGCTCAGCAGCACCTCGAGCAGCGCCTGCTTCATCGCAGCGGCCACCGGCAGCCCGGGTCCCACCGCCAGGGCGTGCTTGCCCACGCTCGCCTTGAGCAGCTGGCGGGCCAGCGCCTCGCCCTCCTCGCCCAGCTCATAGGGGTAGGTCATCGCGCAGGCGGTCTGCTCGCCGAGCACCCGATCGACCACCGCGCTCGGCACCGCCAGGGTGCACAGGCCGACCCCGGTGTGCAGCGCCGCGCGGGCGCACAGCTGCGCCGCCCCGGTCTTGCCCTGCGAGCCGGCGACGATCAGCAGGTGGCCATGGGTCCCCTTGTGTCCCAGCGGCGACCGCGCCTGCCCAAGCCGCACCAGGCACCGCTCATCGAGCAGCCGCGCCGCGACCCCGTGCCGGGCGCACAGGGCTTCGGGGATGCCGATATCGACCAGCCGCACCTGGCCGGCGTAGATGAAGCCCGGTGCCGAGACCAGCCCCAGCTTGCACAGCCCGAGGGTGACCGTGTAGTCGGCGTGGACGATCACCGGCTCCCCAAGGGTCCCTGCCGGCACCCCGAGGTCGGCGTCCAGGCCCGAAGGCAGATCCACCGCCACCTTCAGCGCGGTGCTGTGGTTTACCGCCTCGATGACGTGGCGCAGCGGGCCGCTGACCGCCTTGGTCAGCCCGGTCCCGAGCAGGGCGTCGATGATCAGATCACGGCGGGTCAGCCGCTGCAGCAGCGCCGCCACCTGGGCCGCGCCGGCGTCGCCGCTGTAGACGGTCGGCGCGACGCCGCACGCCTGGGCCGCCTGCAGGTGGTGGAGGGCGTCGCCCTTGACCCGCTCGAGCTCGGCGCACAGGAGCAGCCGCACCGCAGCGCCGCGGTTGTGCAAGTAGCGGGCGATGACAAACCCGTCGCCGCCGTTGTTGCCAGGACCGGCGACGACCAGCACCTGGCCGCCGTAGAGATCCACGGCCCCGCGGTGGTGCAGCTGCCACAGCACCTCGACGACGCCACGGCCGGCGCTCTCCATCAGCACGCCGCCGGGAACGCCGATCTGGGTGATCGTCTCTGTATCCAGCGTGCGCATCTGCTCAGCCGAGACCAAAGGGATCATGGTCGCCCTCCTTTATGGGTGGGGCCGGCTCTTGCCCGCCGCCCAGCTCACAGCGAGCCTGCCAGCGTCCAACCGTGGTGCATAAAGCGGCGGCCTGACCGCATCGCCCATATAGAATGCGTCATATCATAGAGCCGCCTGCCGCTACACCCCGTAAGCTCGAGCCAGCGCTCGGCGGGGGTTTAGACCCGGCGGGGCTTAGGTCCGGTGGGGCAGCCGTCCCGGCGGGGATGGCTAATCGGTCGCCTCGGCTGCGCCAGGCCCTCCTTCGCCAGCGGCGGCACCGTCCCAGCCGTCGCTCCAGAGGCCGCCGGGTGCCGGGCTGTCGCCGTCGCCCTCGCCGTCGCGGGACAGCGGGGCACCGCGCCGGCTCGCGCTCACGCGGCGGGAGCTCGGCTCGCTGCGCGGCAGCGCGAGGTTGAACCGCGGCGTCGCTGGACAGGCAGTCTCCGGCCTCACCTCGGGCAGGGCGGAGCCGCCGGTGAGCAGCGCCAGCGCCGCCTCCAGCTCGGCGACCTGCGCCTGCTGCTCGGGACGCGCGCTCTGCAGCAGGCGGCAGCGCGCGCCGACCAGCTGGGTCACCTGGATGAGCAGGGCCAGCCGCTGCTGGGCGCGCCGGGGCTCTTGCAGGTGGTGCTGCATCGACTCGTGGGGGACGAGCAGGCGGGCCAGATCCCAGCTGGCGCTCACCGCGTAGCTTGTGTGGTCATCGTCTACGACTGGGGCGGTGAGCCCGTCCACGGCGCGGCCGGTCGCACTCAGCTGCCAGCCGCGCCCGACCGTGACGCGCAGCTGCGGCAGCAGCGCCGCCAGGTGCTGGCGCGCCAGCAGACCCGCCGTCGCCCCGGGGCTGAGCCCGGCGTGGACCAGCGCGGCCTGCTGCACCGCCGCCAGGCCGCCATCAGCCTTGGCGGCGGCAGCGACGCGCTCCTGGAAGAGCAGGCCGAGCAAGAGCAGCAGCGCTCGCGGGTCGCGCAGCCGGCGGGGTGGTGAGCGGCGGGGTTGGGGGGAGGTCGGTAGCAACACCATGGGAAGCTCCTGTCGCCACAATGGCAGGAGCGGTGTTCGGCAGGGCGACCGCAAAGTTGCGAAATGACTGCTGAATTCTGCCGCTCAGGGCTCGGGCAGCTCGCTCTGCACGACCCAGCCGCCGGCGGGCTCGCCGACATGGGCCAAAAGCTCACTGGTCTCGGCCACGAGCTGGGCGAACGCGCCGCGCTTGCTCTCGGGCAGCGGGGCCTCGCGCGGCGACTTGAGGCGGCTCGGATCGACGAGCTTTGTCCCCACGCGCACACCCAGGTGCAGGTGCGGCCGGCTCGCCTGGCCGGACTGACCGACGTAGCCGACGACCTGGCGCAGCCGCACCGGCTGACCATCGACAAGGCCGCGCGCGAAGCGCCCCAGGTGCTGGTAGCTGGTCTCCATGCCGCCGGCGTGGGCGATGACTACCGTGTTGCCCTGCGGGCCGCGCAGCCCATGGAAAACGACCTTGCCGGCGCCGGCCGCCAGCACCGGCGTGCCGAGCGGCGCCGGGTAGTCGAGTCCGAGGCGGCCGCGCTCTGCGTGCAGCTGCGGCCGGGCCAGCTCGGGCGCTGGGGGCGACGCGGCTGCCCCGCGGGCGCCGGCCGGCCGCGCGACGGCCACCCGGCTCCACTGCAGCGGCGAGCGACACAGCGCCCGCGCCAAGCTCTCGCCATTTTCGGTGTAATAGAGCGCCGCCGTCCCCAGGCCGGCGCCGGCATTGCTGACGGTGCTGGCCGGCGACAGGAAGGCGCGCAGCCGGCTCGTGCGCGGCCCGCCGGGAGCCGGGACATACTCGGCGGCCAGCAGGCGACCGTAGCGGTAAAACCGTGAGCCCAGGGTGTGCTTCTCGACCACCAGGCGCACCCGGTCGCCGGGGCGGCCGTCGGCGTACAGGTTCAGCTCGCAGGCAAACAGCTCGGCCAGCCGGGCCGCCAGCGCCGGCGTCTCGCCCGCCTGCAAAAGGGCGGCGGTGAGCTCGGCAGGGCGATCCAGGGTCGCCTGCACGGCGGCGACCTGCACCGTGAGCGGCTCGCTCTGGCGCACGCTGACGAAACGCTCGGCCCCTCCGGTAGGCACCCGCTCGAGGTGATAGGCGAGCGCGGCGGTGAGGCGATAGTCGACGGTGCTCAGCCGATCTTCGGCGTCGTAGTACAGGGTCAGGGTCTGCCCGGCGCCGACCCCGCCCGGATCGAGCAGCGCCTGCAGCGACGAGTCCAGCTCGCTCAGGATGCGACCGCTGAGGCCGGCCGTCACCAGGACCGCGTGCACCGAGTCGCCCGGCTGCAGGGCGATGTCGACGACGCGCGGGTAGTCGGGCAGCGGCGGCAGGGCGTGCAGCTTCTTGGCCTTCACGGTCGGCACCGGCGGCGTACCCACCGGTCCCTGCAGGCGGGCGCCGATGCTCGCCCGGCGCCCGGCACTCGCCAGGTCCCACAGCGCCGGCACCGAGGTGCCGCGCTTCCAGTAGAGCACGTACACGTTGAGCAGCCCGAGGATGGTCAGGGCCGCGGCGAGCCGCATCGGCCCGCGCAGCCGCTGCCACAGCCAGGCGCTGAGCCCTGCCCCGCCATGCCGGCCTCGGTGCCCCGAGCGGGCCGAGGCCTGCCGCGACACCCGCCCGGCGTAGCGCGGCGCACGGCGCGGCCGCCGCGCTGCTCCGCCGCCGGTGAGGCTAGTCAGGAACCGCAGCGCGGGGGAGGCATTGGAGCGACGCCGCGACGTAGACATGGGGAAGCTCAACGAGTAACACGCGAGCCTGGAGATGTGAATTTTTCACCCCGACCAGCACCTCGCGGTCGGGCTTCTCAGCGACGGGGATGCCGCCGTTTCATGCGAGCTCAAGTTCGGAGGGGTCGGGCGCGGCGGCGCGGGCAGGCAGGGAAGCGGGCGGGCGGCGGGCTAGCGGCCAAACAGGCCGCCGAGTCCTTTGGCGCCGCCCTGCAGGCGCTTGCGCGCCTCTTCTTCCAGGCGTCGCTGAGCGTCTTGCTGGGTGGGCACCTGGGCCGGCGCCGGCGCCGGCTGCCCGGGCTGCCCGGCCGCCGGCTGGCCACCGAGCGCTCCGCCCAGCGCTCCGCCCAGCGCTCCGCCGAGCGGCCCCTTGCCCTGGCCGCCGAGCGCTCCGCCCAGCGCCCCGCCGAGGGGCCCCTTGCCGCCGCCCAGGTTCTTGAGCAGCTCGGCGCCGCGCCCGCGCAGCAGCGCCTCGGTCAGGGCGACGACGGTCTTGGCGGGATCGGCCAGGGTGATGTCGGGCTTGCTGAGAGTGCCGCCGATGCGCAGGCTCACCGGGATGTCGCGATCGGGGACCAGCTTGCCCCCGGTGGCGGCCGAGATCGTCTTGGGCGACAGCGTCAGATCGCCGAGCATGGCCAGGCTCTTGTCAAGGCCAATGGCGCCGGTGAGGCTGAGACCGCCCTCCTCGGTGGTGAAGCGCATGGGCGAGGTGGTGCGCAGCTGGCCGTTTTCGATCCGGAACTGCGCCGCCAGATCCTTGAGCGCCATCTGCTGCGACTGCGCCACCGCGCCCACCTGCCCGCCGGCGCGCGCCAGCATCGGCGCCACCACCGAGTTGCCGAGCGAGGCGGTCAGCAGCTTGCCATCGGTCAGCGCCATCCCCAAAGACCCGCTGAGCTTGGGCGCGATGTCGGCCCACGCCAGCCCCTGGCCGTCGGCGTTGAGGTCCAGGCTGCCGCGCCCGGTCATCTTGCGGCCCAGGTCGGGGCTGCGCAGCGCCATCACCTGCGCCAGATCGATCTTGTCGAGCTTGGCCTTCAGATTAAAGTGCGGCCGGGCGCCGCTGAAGTCGACCGAGGTGCCGGTGGCGAGCACGTTGCCGCCCAGGGCGGCGGCGCGCAGGACCTTCACCAGCAGCCGACCCTGCGACATCGTCAGCTCGAGGTCAAAGTCCTTCACCGAGCCGCCGCGCAGCTTGCCGCTGGCGACCGCTATCTTGCCGTCCATCTCCAGCCGCTTGACGAACTTGGGCACGGTGGAGGAGCCGCTGGCGTGGCTGTCCTCGTGTGCGCTGTCGCTCGACTCGCTCGGCGGCGGCAGGATCTTGTCGAGATCGAGGTAGTCGGCGGAGAAGTTGAAGGTGATCTTGCGCGGCTCGTCCAGGCCAATGACCTCGGAGGTGCCGCGGATGGTGCCGCCGGCGACCTGCAGCGCGAACTGATCGATGCGCGCCCGCACCGTAGACAGCTTGTTGGGGTTGCCGTCGGCGCTAACCGCGAAGTGGATGCGGCTGTCCAAGAGGCCCCCCAGGCTGCCGCGGCTCAGCGCCGGCACCACCTGCGACAGCTTGGACAGATCGAGATCACACAGCGGCACCTTCATATCCAGCCGGTTGCCCGACAGGTCCGCCGAGCCGACCACCTGCACCGTGCCGCCGGGCAGCTCCAGCTGCGCCAGCTTGACGTGCACCACCTTGCCGGTGCGATCCGCCTGCAGCCGCACCCGCATCGGTACCCCGCTGCCCTTGTCGACGCTGCCCGGCACGCGCAGCCCGGCGCCCGTGAGGTCGAGGTTGGCGTTGACGCTGGCCGAGGCCGCGGTCGAGCGGACGTCGGCGCCGAGGTCAGCCCCGCCGCGCAGCTCGATGTCGCCGGCCGCCAGCTGGGCGTCGCGCATCTGCACCTTGACCCCGGCATCGAGCGCCTCGCCGCGGCGCTTGACCGTGCCAAAGACCCGGAAGTCGCCGGCGATGCGCGCCTTTTTCTTCTTCTTGACCGTCGCCATCGACTGCTCGACCGTCGGCAAGAGGCGCAGCAGGCGGTCCAGATCCACCGAGCCGGTGTCGGCCTTGAGGTCAAAGTCGCTGCCCGAGCGCACCTGCCCGGAGGCGAGCAGCGCCAGCGGCCCCAGCACCAGGCCCAGCCGCTCGATGTTCATCCCCTTGTCCTTGACCTGGCCGCGCAGCTCCAGAACCAGCGGCGTGCCCACCGGCTTGGCGAAGCTCGGCAGCAAGATTGCCGCCGCGGTCGCGTCAAGCGCGACCTCGACCTTGGCCTGGGTCGGGGTGCCCGAGCCGGCGCCGCGGATGGTCAGCGGCCCGCGCAGCGTCGCATCGGCCGGCACCGCGGTGGGCGGCAGCACCATCAGCAGCCGCTCGAGCAGCAGGCCCTGCGACTGCAGCGCCAGGGTGTTGACCGCGGGGCTCGACCACAGGCTGCGCAAGTCGGCGTTGCCCTTGACCGCCATGTCGCCGACCGCGAGCTCGAGCCGCTCGACCTTGACGTCGCCGGCGATGAGGTTGGCGCTCAGCTGGCCGGAGATGCCGATGTCGGTCGGGGCGCCGCGCCGGCGGGTGGCGAGCTTGGCCGGCGCCGCCTCATCTTCGAGGACCAGGCCCCGCGCCTTGACCCCCGCCGCGACCCGCAGGTCGCCGCTGCCCTCGGGGTTGTCGAGCACCAGATCGGCCTCCAGCAGCGACTTTTGCACCGCGAGGCCGGGCGCCGGCGGCAAGAAGCGCAAAAGCGGCTCCAGCTGCAGCGGCCGCAGCTTCAGCTCGACGTGACGCACCACCGACAGCGGCGCCGTGACCTTCAGGTCGCTCGGCAGCGGCCCCACGGTCAGGCCAAAGTGGAAGTTCTGATCGCTGCTGAGGATCGCCATGTCCAGGGTGAGCGGGAAGCTCTGGAACAGCCGGGCGTTCTGCAGCGTAAAGTCGATCTGGTCGACCTTGATCGGCGCCGCCGCCCCGTAGGGCGTCGAGAGGTCATAGAAGCTCACCGCGCCGCCGCGCAGCGCCGCGCGGGTGATCGAGATGCCGGCCAGCTGGTCGATCTGCGCCTGGGTGAGGGGCTTGCTCTCCTCGGGCTGGTCGGCGAGCTTGTCGAGAATGTCTTCATAGGACAGGTGGCCGTCGGCGCCGCGCACGACCTGGACCTTGAGGTCGTCGATCTCGGCGGTGTCGACCTCCAGCCGGCGACCCAGGGTGACCAGCGCCGGCCACACCGCGACCCGCGCCCGCACCGCCGCGATCTGGAGCAGCGGCTGCGCCGCGATCCCGGTCTGCCCGGGGGCCGCTTCGACCGCAATGTCGCTGACCTGCAGGGTGACCTTGGGCAAAAGCTTCAGCTTGGTGCGCCCGACGCGCACTTTGCGGCCGATCTTCTCCTGCACCTTGGGCAGCTGCGCCGTCACCTGATCGTGGACCAGGCCGCCCAGGTCGACGGCAAACCCGACGATCAGCACTGCGGCGAGTGCGGTGCCAAAGAGGCCGAGGACGGAGTAAAGAACGATCCGCACCAGCCTGGATCCGGAATTTTGGGCGACGCCCGGAGTCGGAGAACCTGCCTGAGTCATAAGTTCGCTCCTACAAACAAGGGCCGGGCCTTCGCTTGGACGCATACCCAACCCGCGCTGCCAGAGCATTGTGTCACCGGACGGTCCTTTTGGAAAAGCCCACCCTGGCCGGGCGCGCTCTGCGGTTGCCCCGGGTCGCGGCGCAGCCGGGGGTCCGGGCGACGGCCGGCGCCCGTGCGGCGATCGGCCCGGGAATGCGCCAGCCGCCTTGAATGTTAACGCGCTAGTAACTAGCTTGCATGCAAGGCAGCCGATCTGGGCCGGCGGGTGCAGGTGCAGTCGTGCGCTCCGCAGCGAAGAACGACCCGTCAGGCCGACTGCCGGCCAGAGCTTAACGATGAAAAAAGCTGGAGCGCCGACGGCGCTAGGAGGATGGAAAATGGCAAGTCAGTTCCGCGAAACCCGCTTCTGGCGCGGCATCGCACTATTTAGCACCGGGGCGCTCATCACCCTGGCCTGTACCCGCGTCAAGGTGAGCTGGGATCAGCACGCCTCGGCCGCCTCGCCCACGCTCGGTGCCAGCTCAGCCGCGGTCACCCCGGCGCTGCCGCCGCCGAGCAAGGCGCAGCTGGAGGAGACGCGCACGATCTCCCACACCTTCGCCCAGGTCGCCGAGCAGGTCTCGCCGAGCGTGGTCGCGATCCGGGTGGCCAAGAAGCAGAAGGTGCGGGTCAACCGGCGCGGCAACCCCTTTGGGCGCGAGCTTCCCTTCGGCAGCCCGTTCGGCTTCCCCTTCGGCGGCCCGGATGACGACGACGAGGGCGGCGAGGAGCAGAGCGGGCCGGTGCAGCGCGGCGCCGGCTCGGGCGTGGTGATCGATGAGAAGGGCTACATCCTCACCAACAACCACGTGGTCGGCGAGGCGGACGACATCAAGGTCCAGTTCCTCGACGGCAAAGAGCTGGCGGCCAAGATCATCGGCACCGACTCGCGCTCGGATCTGGCGGTGATCAGCGTCGACACCAAGGGCTACGCGGTCAAGGCCGCCAAGCTCGGCGACTCCGAGAAGCTGATGGTCGGCGAGTGGGTCATCGCGATCGGCAACCCGTTCGGCCTCGATCACACGGTGACCGTCGGCGTCATCAGCGCCAAGGGGCGCTCGGGCATCGCCAACAGCAAGGGTAACTACCAGGACTTCCTGCAGACCGACGCCTCGATCAACCCCGGCAACTCGGGCGGACCGCTGGTCAACCTCAACGGCGAGGTGATCGGCATCAACACCGCGATCCTCGGGCCCGGCGGCAACATCGGCATCGGCTTCGCGGTGCCCTCGGATCTGGCGCGGCCGGTGGTCAAGGACCTCATCGCCAGCGGCAAGGTGCGGCGACCGTACCTGGGCATCAGCATGCAGGAGATGCAGCAAGACATGGCCAAGGCGCTCGGCGGCCCCGAAAAGGGGGCGCTGGTGCAGGCCCTGACCCCGGGCGGCCCGGCGGAGAAGGCGGGCGTCAAGCGCGGCGACATCATCGTCAAGGTCGATAGCAAGCAGATCAATAGCTCGCGCGATGTGCAGCGGCAGGTGCTGCAGCGGCGGGTCGGCGACTCGGTCGCCCTGGAGGTCTGGCGCGACGGCAAGCTGGTCAGCCTGAGCGCCAAGGCGGCCGAGCTACCCGGCGACGACGCCCCGGCCGGGGTCGGCGGCGGCAGCGATGAGTCGAGCACCAAGGCCAAGCTGGGCCTGAGCTTGCAGACCCTGACCCCCGGCATGGCCGATCGGCTTGGTCTCAAGGCGCAGGCGGGCGTGGTCATCACCGGCATCAAGGCCGGCAGCCCCGCCGCCGAGGCGAACCTGAGCCGCGGCGACGTGCTGCTGGAGGTCGATCGCAAGCCGGTGCGCAGCGCCGAAGAGGCCAGCCGCCTGCTCAGTGCCGATCGCCCCGGCGGCCACGTCCTTCTGGTGCAGCGCGGCGACAACGCGATCTTCCTTCTGCTGCAGCCCGGCGCCGCCAAGTAGTCTCAAGGGGGACGCGCAGTCCCCCTTCCGTCCGTCTCCCGCCCCGCCTATCTCCAGCCTCTGGCCAGCCCCTACTTGGACCCCGCCGCCTTGCTGAGCAGATCGCCAAGCAGCGACTTGGCCAGGCGCAGGCGGTCTTCGCGCTCTTTGACCCCGACCCAGGCGCGCACCAGCCGCTGATCGGCGGTGATCCGCCACGGCGACTTGGGCACGCTGACCAGCTTGGTCACCTGCGCCGGGGAAAGGGGCGTCTCGTTGCGCAGGGCCAGGGCCAGCCGCGACTCGGACAGCTCGACCGCGCTGGCGCACAGGCGGCGGGCCAGAGCCTTGACCACCATCAGATCGGCCAGCACCTCGACCTCGGGCGGCAGCTCGCCGTAGCGGTCGCGGATCTCGGCCAGCACCTCGGCGATCTCCTCCTCGTCGCGGGCGAGCGACAGCCGGCGGTAGAAATCCAGGCGCTGGCCGGTGTCGGGCACGTAGTCGTCGGGGATGTAGGCCGGCACGTCACAGGTCAGATCGGGGTCGGCCGGCGGGGTGATCGGCTGCCCGCGCAGCTCGGCCACCGCCTCTTCCAGCATCTTGGTGTAAAGCTCGAAGCCGACCGCGGCGATCGTGCCCGACTGCTTGTTGCCCAGAAGATCGCCGGCGCCGCGGATCTCCAGGTCGTGGCTGGCGATGTTGAAGCCGGCGCCGAGCTCGCTGAACCGCTGCAGCACCGCCAGGCGCTGCTTGGCGTCGCTGGTCATCGACTCCTGCGGCGGCACCAGCAGGTAGCAGAAGGCGCGCTGCGTCGAGCGGCCGATGCGGCCGCGGATCTGATACAGCTGGCTCAGGCCAAAGGTGTCGGCGCGATCGACAAACATCGTGTTGGCGCGCGGGATGTCCAGGCCCGACTCGATGATCGTCGTGCACAAGAGCACGTCAGCGCGCCCTTCGACGAAGTCGAGCATGACCTTCTCCAGCTCCTCGGGCGACATCTGGCCGTGGCCGATGAGGATGCGCAGCTCGGGCAGAAGGTCATGCAGGCGGCGCGCCCACTTGCCGATCGTCTCGACGCGGTTGTGGACGAAGAAGACCTGGCCGCCGCGGCTGAGCTCGCGCTTTATCCCCTCGCGGATAAGGTCGTCGTTGTCGCGGGCGACGATGGTGCGGATCGCCAGGCGGTCGGCCGGCGCGGTGGTGATGATCGAGATCTCGCGCAGGCCGCTCATCGCCATGTGCAGGGTGCGCGGGATCGGCGTCGCGGTCAGGGTCAGGGTGTCGACCTGAGTGCGCAGCTTCTTGAGCCGCTCCTTGTGGGCGACGCCGAAGCGCTGCTCCTCGTCGATGATGATCAGGCCCAGGTCCTTGAAGCGGACGTCGCTGGACAAAAGGCGGTGGGTGCCGATGACGATGTCGACGCCGCCGTCGGCGAGCTTCTTGAGCACCTGGGTCTGCTCGCCGCGCGAGCGGAAGCGCGACAGCGAGGTGATATTGACCGGCAGGTCTCGGCACCTCTCGCTGAACGTGGCGTAGTGCTGCTCGACCAGCACCGTCGTCGGCGCCAGCACCGCGACCTGCTTTCTGCCGAGCACCGCCTTGATCGCGGCGCGCATCGCCACCTCGGTCTTGCCGTAGCCGACGTCGCCGCACACCAGGCGGTCCATCGGCCGCTCGGTCTCCATGTCCGAGAGGACATCGGAGATGGCCCGCTCTTGGTCCGGGGTCTCCTCGAAGGGGAAGGTCGCCTCGAACTCCTGGAACAGCTGCTCGCCGTCGCTGTCGAGGTGAAACGGGTGGCCGGCGAGGGCCTGCCGCTGGGCGTACAGCTGCAGGAGCTCCTCGGCGATCTTTTTCACCTCGCGCGAGACCTTGGCGCGCGTCTTCTGCCAGGTCTCGCCGCCCAGCCGATCCAGGCGCGGGACGTGGCCCTCGGCGCCGACGTAGCGCTGCACCTCGCCCAGGCGCCACACCGGCAGGTACAGGGTGCCGCCGTCGTACTCCAGGTGCATGAAGTCGACGGCGACGCCGCCGGTGCGGATCGGCAGCTTGGTCAGGCCCTTGTAGCGGCCGACGCCGTGCAGCTGGTGGACGACGAACGCCCCGACCTCCAGGTTCTTCAGGTCGCCGAGCGAGGGCTTCTTGGGCGCCCGCGCCGCCTTGCGCGCCGCCTTCTCGCCGAAGATCTCGGCCTCGCTGAACAAGGCGACGCGATCGAGCGGCAGGTCGAAGCCGCGCAAGAGCGAACCGATGCGCAGCTCCAGCCGCCCGAGCTGCTGGCTTGTCTGCTCGAGCAGATCGAAGCGGTGCAGACCCTCGCCGTGCGCCTGCTCGGCGGCCAGGCTGGCGACGCCGGGGCGGTGCAGCACGGGCTTTAGGCCGTAGCCCTTGAGCAGCCCCTCCATGCGCTCGGCGTGCTGCAGGCTGCTCGACACCACCACCGAGCGCACGCCCTCGCCGAGGTTGTCGCGCAGCACCCGCACCAGCGGCATCAGCAGGTGCTCGGCCTTCTCGGTCCGCGCCCGCTGCATCTGCGCCGCCAGCGGGCGGTGATCGGCGACCGCGAACCGGACCTCGGGGTCGCCGGGGTCGCTGTCGGCCACCGACTCTTGGCCGGCGATGACCAGCGGATCGCTGACGATGCAGCGCGGCCGCTCGGCGGCGGGCAGCTCGGGGCTGCCGCTGAACATCTGCTGCAGCTCGGCGGTGGACAGGAAGAAGTCGCTGGGGGGAAACGCCAGCCGGTGCTCGCCCAGGCGCCTTTGGTACTGCGCCTCGGCGTCGACCAGGGTGTCGCGCAGCTCGTCGTACAGGCGGTGCGGCTCGACGAGGAAAAACGTCGCCCCCGGCGGCAGGTACTCGGACAGCGGCGCCAGGTGGTGGTGAAACGCCGGGGTCAGCGACTCGACGCCGAAGAAGTCCTCGCCGGACTCGATCTGCTCTAGCAGCTGGCGGGTGCGCGCCGAGGGGTGGACCGCCAGATCGCCGGCCTCCAGCAGGCGGTCGCGCAGCCGGTGGCCGGGGGTGAGGATGGTCTCGCGCACCGGGTGCAGGTAGATCTCGGAGGTCTTGCGCAGGGTGCGCTGGGTCGCCGGATCGTAGAAGCGCAGCGACTCGACCAGGTCGCCAAAGAACTCGATGCGCACCGGGAAGCGGTAAAGCGGCACGAACACATCGAGCACGCCGCCGCGCACCGCGTAGGTGCCGGGGTCCTCGCACACCGGGGCGCGCGAGTAGCCGCTGCGGATAAGGCGCTTGATCGTCTGATCGCGGTCGAGCTCCTCTTCCGCCTCGATGATGTCGACCAGCTCGGACAGCGCCTGGCGCGGCACGACCCGCCGCGCCAGCGCCCGCACCGACGCCACCACCACCTGCCCGCTGAGCAGGTCGCGCTGCGACAGGCGGAACAGCGCCCCCATGCGCTTAAGGACGGTGGAGCGCTCGGGCGAGGCGTCGGCCCACGGGCTGATATCGAGGTCGGGCAGGCCGAGCACCGGCTCGCCGCCGAGCGGATCGCCCTCGACGCCGGCGCCGCGGCCGAGGAAGAACTGCAGGTCCTTGCGCAGGGCGCGCGCCTGCGCCTCATCGGCGACCACGGCGACCAGCGGCCGCGCCTTTTGGGGCAGCGCCTCGCACAGGTGGGCGATCGCCAGCGCCGCCAGCGCGCCGTGACAGTTGACGCAGCGGATGCGCCGCTGCCCGGCCTGGTGAAGCTCGACGAGCGAGCGCAGCCCGGCGCGCGCCGCCACCCCGCCGGCGGGGCTCGCGTCGGTCTCAGCGAGCGCCTCGCCCGCAGCGCGAGCGTGCGCCGCCGCCGACCCCGGTGCCAGCGGCTCCGGCGCCGCCGCCGCTTCCACGCCTTTGGGAGACGAGTGCATGCGGCGAATTTGTACGTCACAATGGCGACGCTGGGCAGGGAAAAAGCTGCTAGCATCGCGCCGTGACGCGCTGGAAGTGCCGCAAGTGCTCGTACATCTACGATCCCCGGGTCGGCGATCCGGACGGCGGCATTGCCCCCGGCACCCCGTTTGAGCAGATCCCCGACAGCTGGCGCTGCCCGGTGTGCGGGGTGACCAAGCGCGACTTCTACTCGCTCGGCAGCCCGCAGCCGGCGGCGCGTCCGGCCCCGCCAAGCGTGGTGGCGGCTATCGAGTCCCGGTGGCCGCGGACGACCCCCGAGACCGCGCCAGCGCCATCGCGCGCCGGACCGGCGGCGGCCGGTGTCCCGCCTGCTACCGGCTGGACTGTAGGCTCGCTGAAGCAGCGCAGCTGATTTCGGCGCGCTGCGGGCGCCGCCTTGTCGCAAGGAGACGCTCCGCGGCGAGCGGACCCTCCGAGCTCAGGCAGTTGTGCAGTGGGGAGAAGGAGCGCGGCTGAAGAGGAGGCGGCGGTCGCCGGGAGCAACCTCGCGCCGCTGCGCTCGTTGCTGCAGCCGGCGCGCGACTAGGGACTCAAGCGCTCGGGCTTGCGCTGGCAGTTGTAGGGCTCGTTGGCCTGGGCGCAGCCCTCGACGCAGCGGCGCCACGAGCCGGGCGAGACGCCGACGCGGAACAGGCACTGCTCCCAGCTGAGGTTGCACTGATCGCGGTCGCGCTGGACCTGCGTCGAGCCGCGCGACTCGAGGTAGCACTTGCGGAACTCCAGCATGCACGGGCCAAGCGACAGCGCCTTGGCGCACTGCGCCTCGCAGTCGGAGAAGCGGGCGCGGGTGGAGTTGAGGGAGCACTCGCCCTCTTCGCTCTGACCGGCGACGCTGTGCGGCTGGAGCAGGCCCGGCGTCGAGAAGAACAGCTCCTCGGGCGGCAGCGCACCGGGCGGCGGCGGCGGCGGCGGCGCCTCGGCAGGCGGCGGCGCGGCGTCGGCGGGGGTCTGCTCGGCCGGCTCTTGCTCGGGGGGCGGGGCCGGGCGCGGGGCGGCCGGTCGCGGGGCGGCCGGTCGCGTCCCGGCGGCGGGGCGCTTGCCCGCGGGCGGAAGCGGTGCCTCGCCGCGGCACTGCCGCTCGACGTTGGCCATGGTCTCGGGGCTGATGCCGGGGACGATGGCGGTCTTGGCCACCAAGCGCTGGCGGGTCTCGGGGGCCGGCAGGGTCAGCCCCTCGCGCGGCAGGACCTGGCCGAACACTGGCCGCGCCGCCAGGTTCAGCTGCTCGGGCGTCACCGGCGGCGTGTAGTCGTCGGTGAACTCCTCGTAGACGACCTCGGGGTTGAGCTGCACCCGGAGCGCGCCGCAGCTCGGCAGCGCCTGGCGCAGCGCCCGCAGGTCGACCGGCTGGGTGCTCTGGCCGCTCAGCGCGACGCGCATCTTGAGCGGCATCGCCTCGCTGCCGGGACCGCTCTGCACGTTCTCGGCGATGATGTCTAGACCCACGGCGCGGCCGTAAAGGGCGGTGACCTGGCCGCAGGTGCTCTCGCTCTGCTGGGCGTCCCACAGCGCGGCGTTGTTGACGTCCACCGAGCGCACCCGGTCTTCGTAGCCGCTCCACAGGTTGCCGACGATGCCGGTGGCGATCGAGCCGCCGATGGCGCCGCCGCCGGCGAACATCGCGGTCTGCAGCAGCGACGGGTCGAGCAGCGGCGTGCCCGCCGGGTTACTGGTCGTCACCGAGCCGGGCGCGGTCAGGCTCGACACCAGCGCCCCACCGAGCACGGCGGCGCCGAGGCCGGTGAAGATGCCGCAGAAGGCGTAGCGCAGCTTGGCCGGCCGGGCCAGCGCCGTGAAGCAAGCCGCCAGGCCGCCGACGACCAGGCCGCCGCCCAGGCCGTACATGATCGGTCGCCCCAGGGCCGGCTGCAGGTTGGAGACATAGCCGGCGCCGCCAAAGCCGGCCGCCGCGCCACCGAGCGCGCCGAGGCTGATGGCGATCGTCTTCCAGAAGCCGCCGCCGACCCGCTCGAACTTGCCGGTGTCGATCCGCCGCGCCTTGCCATACAAGGCATAGCGGCAGCGCGGCGTCGAGGTGCCCTTGATCTGGATGACGTAGGGGGTCTGGGTCTGCAGGAGCTCCCAGGTCTCGATCGAGCGCGTGGGCAGGAGCCTGGAGGTCGTCGCCACCGGCACCTCCGGTCCGGCCCGCCACTCCCCCTGGTAGCAGCCGCCGCCGAGCAGCGGCAGCGCCAGGGTCAGCGTCAGCGCCGCCGCGGCGAGCCGCCGGCCAGCACCAGCGCCGACACCAGCGCCGACACCAGCGCTTAGACGACCGGCGAGCCGAGCACCAGAGAAGTTTTGGGAGGCAGCCTGCGCGCCACAAGTCCCTGCCTGCTCGCCGGGTGCGGCAGCGTAGGTTGGCGTAAGTTCACGGCCTTGGCAGGCTGCCGGCGCCTTGGGTCGCAGCGCGCGGCGCTCGATCATCTAGTTCGTCCCTCCCGGCTTTGCTGGCGCCGCCCCCCCTCCTGGTGCTGCCGGGGGGGACGAGCCCGGTGCCACCTTCAGAATAGTAAATTCTACGCGCCGATTCAACGCCCTGCCCTCCAGGGTCGCGTTGTCGGCAATCGGCCGGCTGCGGCCAAAGCCCTGGGCGCGCAGGCGCGAGGGCTCGACGCCGTGGGCGAGCAGGAACCGCTGGACGGAGTTTGCCCGCCGCTCCGAGAGGTCGAGGTTGTAGGCGTCGCTGCCGTCGCTGTCGCAGTGACCCTCGATGAGGATCTCGGTCCACTCTTTGTGGTCGCGCATGATCTGGGCGACCTCGCTTAAAAGCTCGAACGACTCGGGCAGGATGATGTCCTGATCCCAGGCGAACTGCACCGGCTCCAGGACCTTGACCTTGTTCTCGGCCTTGGCGTGGTAGACGCGCGGGCAGCCGTTGTAGCGGCGGACGCCGGGCAGCTCCGGACAGTCGTCGTCCTGATCGGGGATGCCGTCGCGGTCGAAGTCGCGGATCGGGCAGCCGTGGTTTTCCACCGGGCCCTTCTCGTTGGGGCAGTGATCGGCCTGGCCGATGAGGCCGTCGCCGTCTGGATCCTCGGGCGGCTTTTTGAAGTTCTCGATCGCCTCGTACTCGCGGGTCTTGGCCGGGACCCAGACCGCGGCGAGGAAGAAGCGGAACGCCGGCACGCTGAAGCCGCAGTCCATGCCGAAGTTGAAGCCGGTGGTGAAGGTCACGCCGATGGAGCTATACCAGCGCAGGCCGAGCATCGACTCGGCCGGAATCTGGCGGATGCTGTCGGGCAGCTTGGTGAGCGGGACGTTGAAGTACACGCCGCCGAGCGCGGTGATGCCGTAGCGCCGGACCAGCGGCATCTCGATGCCGGCGTTGCCAGTGAACGCCGGGCCGAGCAGCACCCCGAAGTACTCGGAGGCGGGCCGGATGTTGATGCCGGCCTGCAGGGCGATAAGGGCGCCGAAGCCGAAGCGGTAGTCGGCGACGATCGTCGGGTTATAGGTGAAGGCTCCGTCGCTGGCAAAGGCGTCCTGGTTGCCGGTGGGGAAGTTCACGCGGGCCAGCAGCGAGACGCCAAAGCCCTTGGCATAGGGCTGCCGGCGCAAGAACGCCACCTTGCCGATGAGCGACAGGTCGCCGAGCACCGTCTGCGCTACCTTGCCCTCGGTGCCGGTCGGCTCGAGGTTGCCCGAGTCCTGGAAGATGACCACTGGCAGCACCGCGCCGAGCTCGAACCAGCCGGACAGGCCGAGCGACCCCATCAGGTCGAGCTCGACCCGGTTCTTCACCACGTCCAGGGCGCGCTTGCCGTCCTGGTTGAGCAGGACCAGCGGATCGAGCGAGAAGCTGAAGTAGGCCCCGAGCGACCCCGACAGGTGCGACAGCGGCTGCGACTGCGGCACGATGATCAGATCGCGCGGCCCCGGCGTCGGGCGAAAGCTTTGCACATCGAAGCGCGTGGCCTGCGCCCACGCCGCCGGCGCGGAGGCGAGGATGAGGGCAGCAAGCGCAAACCGGACGATGCACAGTCGCTTTTGCATGACTTAGTTCCTACTCTCGCCAGGCCCGGCGGGCGCTGCCGGCCGGGGTTCCAGCTTCTGACGGATCCGAGCAGCGCGCAGGCTCGAGAAGCGCCCGAGCGTCAATAGCCCCAGCGCGGCCAGCATCGCCAGCAGCGGGCCGCGGCCGGGCGCCGGGGCCACCGGATCGCTGGCCAGGCCGATCGAGCCGCCAGCGGTGTTGCAGCACAGCCCGCCGCCGTGGGCAGTCAGACCCGGCTTGCAGCGGCCGTCGATGCACTGCGCCGCGTCCTGGGCACAGCACTGGTTGCTGCGGCAGTCGGTGCTGTCGCCGCAGTTGGCGGTGCACAGGCCGTCGATGCACTGCCCGCACGGGCACTGCGCCGAGGTGAAGCACTGCACGCAGCGCGAGCCGTCGCACACCGTGCCGTTCTCACAGGGCTTGCTGCAGGTGTTGGTGCACTGGTGGGTGGTCAGGTCGCAGCTGCCGCCGATGCCGCACTGCGCGTCGTTGAGGCAGCGCACGCAGATCGCCGACGCCGCCTGGCCGTTAGGCGAGAGGCAGAACGGCTTCTCAGTGGTGCTGTTCACGATCGTCGTGCCGTCGGGGGCGACGTTGACGTCGATGCCGCAGCCGCGGCAGCTCGGCCCGCAGTGGCGGTCGTGGGTGCACGGCACGCAGTCGCCGCTGCGGCAGTAGGTGCCGGCGGCGCAGTCGACGTCGTAGCGGCACTGCACGCACACCGCGCCGTCCATGCAGTGCGGCCGCGGCCCCGTCGGCTCATCCTTGGTCGAGGTCACGCAGTTGATGCAACCCGGACCGCAGCGGTCGTCGGTGCGGCAGTCGGGCAGCTTGTCGACGCAGTGGCCGTTGAGCAGGTCGCACTTGCGATCGCCGCAGTCGCTGTCGGTGCGGCACTGCGAGCAGTTGCGCGCCGTCGGCTGGGTGGGATCGGTGGCGACGCAGAACGGCGCGTCCGGGCAGCACGGGCAGGGGCTTACGCACTTGCCGCCGATGCACTTCTGGCCGGTCGCGCAGTCGGGATCTTCGCGGCACTGGACGCAGGTGTAGTCGGCGCCGGCAGAGGCCGGGTCGCGGACGCAGAACGGCTCGGGCGAGGTGCAGATCCGGCACGACTTGCCGCAGAACTGATCGCCGACGCACGGCGAGCAGACGGCGGCCTCGTTGCAGAACAGGCCCTGCGGGCAGATCGTCCCGTTCTTGGGCTGGCTCGGCAGGTTGGCGTACTGGCGCGGGCACTGCTGACACATCGCCGGCTGACCGTCAAAAGGCAGCGCCCCCGATGAGGTCTGGAAAAACTGGATCGGGGTCGCTGGCGTGCAGGATCTCGATGGGGTAGATGCCGGGGTTTTTGAATGTGATCGTGTTGGTGACCCGGTAGGCCCCGGTCGGTCCGGTGGGCGAGCGGCTGATCACCTCGTAGACCTTGGGGTTAGACTGACCGGCGGCGGTCTTTTGGAAGATCCGCATCGCCACCTCGTCCTGGGTGAAAAAGCCGATGTTGATCGGGATCTTCTCGGTCCCCTGGGGTACGAGCAGGAAGCCGCGGAAGCGGCTGGCGAAGGCCGGCAGCGGGGTCGTATCCAGGGTGATCCCCGAGGCCGGAAAGCGGCAGCCGGCCGGCGAGTAGCTCGCGCACTCGGGCGTGTCGCGGAAGTCGCCGGTGCTGTTGATGCCAGGCAGGGTGGCCAGCGACGCCAGATCAAAGGGCGTGAGCAGCGTCGCGTAGTGAATTAGCGGATCGGCCGGCGAGCCGGCGACGGCGCTCTTGCCGTCCATGAAGTCGTTGATGGCCTGCGCGAACGTGTCCACCCCCGAGTTGGGGAAGTCGGAAGGGCGCTGCGGAAACAGCACCCGGGCCAGCTGCGCCATATCGCTGGTATCGGCGAGCCGAAACGCCCCGCACAGGCCGGTGCCCTTGAGCAGGGTGCCCGACTGGTCCTTGGGCGGCGGCGCGACCGGATCGCCATCGACATAGACCGTCGGCAGCGGCGTATCGGCGCGGGCCACCGAGCCGCCCACAGAGGGCCCGGTCAGCGCGAGCGCGCAGGCGACCAGCAGCTTGGCCCAGGTCGACTTAGGCAATCGCGGAGAAGAGCCCGGCAGATGACTATAGTTCACGACAGACCTTCACTCAGGATCCAAGGGGGAACCTACAAAAACCTTAGCAGCCCACCCTGATGGTGGTCAACGGATGCTCACGAGGCCGCAGCAGCGGCCGGGAGATTCGCTAGCGCATTACCATACCTGGGCGAGCCAGCTCTTGCCAGCTCAGCGACGGTTTCTGGGCGCGGCAGGGCGGCCCGCCGACCATTTAGATGGGGGAGATGCGGAACAGCTGCTGGCCGAGCAACAGGAATGCCCCGGCGGCGACGATGCGCTCGCCGGCCAGGCGCAGGTAGGTGCCGTTCGAGCTCGCCAGGTCCTGCAGGTAGATGCGGCCGCCGCGGTAGCTGATCCGGGCGTGGGTGCCCGAGACGTAGCCGTCTTCCGAGAACAGGATGTCGCCGCGCTCGCGGCCTAGCACCACCGCGTCGCCGTACAGCGGGAAGCAGCTGCCTTCCTGGATCTTGCCGTCGGCGGTGCGGCCGATGATGAGGCACAGGCGGCCCCAGTAGCCGGGGTTCGGGGCGCCCATCAGCTCGGTGCCGTCGTCGCACAGGCGCGGCGGCCGGATCGGGTCCAGGCGCAGAAGCTCCTGCCCGACCCGGAACACGCTGCCCGGCACCAGCTGCTCCTCCTCGCTGATCTTGAGGAACACGCCGTTGAGGCTGCCGGCGTCGCGGACGCTGAACAGGCCCTCGCCGCGGGTGCTCGGGATCTCGATGCGCACATGCACCGGCGACAGGTAGCTGTCGGCGTCGAACAGCGGTCCCGAGCCCCGCCCAAGCAGGTTCACGCCCTCGACCAGCGGGTGCGAGCCGCCATCGCTGCCATCGGGACGGACCAGCGTAAGGCGCGCCTTGACGACGCCGCCCGGGCGCGACATCGCCGCGTGCGCCGCCCCGCCCAGGGGTGGCGCCGTGGTCAAGAGCTGGCTCGGTCCGCCGTCGAACATCGGCGAGCCGCACTCCTGGCAGAACCGATAGCCGGGCTGGTTGTCTTTGCCGCAGTTTCTGCAGATCACCACGCTGTGTTCTCCGCCCAGCGCCTGCCGGGGCCTCTTTGCCTGCTATGCGATCTCGACGCGGAGCAGCTGCTGCCCGAGGAAGACCTGATCCCCGGTGAACAGCTGCATGAGCGTCGGCACCTTCTCGTATGTTCCATTTTTGCTGCCCAGGTCGGTGATCTGGAACCGCCCGTCCTCAAGCGCCAGGATCTGGGCGTGGTGCCCCGAGATAAATGGGTCCTCCGCGAAGTTGACGTCGTTGTTCTCGCGCCCGATGGTCAGGGTATCGCCGCGCGCCCGGAACACCAGCCCGAGCTCGCCGCCGACGAGCATCTGCACCAGCGCCATGCGCGAGGGGCGGTGCGGCGAGGCGTAGAAGTAGCTCCCTTCGGCATCGGGCACCGGCACGTTTTCCTGGGTGCACGCATCGATGCGCAGCAGCTGCTCGCCGACCAGCAGCAGCGAGCCGGTGGTGACCACCTTGGGGGCGCGCAGGCGGATGAACACGCCGTTGCGCGAGGCGTCGTCGCGGACATACAGCTTGCCGTCGCGGAAAAAGAACGTCGCGTGGCGCGGCGAGAGCAGCGGGTCCTCGGGGAACATGATGCCCCCCTCCAGGCGGCCGGCGACGTGCTCGCCGCTGTCGCTGAGCGGGAAGGCGACGCCGTCCTGCCCCTCGCCCTTGACCAGCACCAGGCGCGCGCGGCTTGCCGCCTGGGCCGCCAGCGGCCAGGCCGTGCGCACCTCGCCGCCGTCGACGCGGGTGCCACAGAAGCCGCAGAAGCGGTGCTGCGCCGGGACCTCGCTGCTGCAGTTGGGGCAGCTGCGCGGGCCGCCGGGCGCCGCCGTCTGAGAAGGAAGTCCAGCCTTGACCCCGAGCGGGGCGTTGCACACCGGACACACTGTGGCAGATAGGGGGCTTAGTGTGTCACAAGCGTCGCATACTAGGCCAAGTGTCATAAGACAGCAGCGTAAGAGAACGGCTTAGTTAGTCAAGAGGCGACGGCGTCCGCCGCCTCGGGCGACGGCGGTGCCGGGGCGCCAGCCGGGCAAGCCAGGGCAAGGGCCAACCGCTAGGCGGCCCCCTGAAGCTTACTGTGGGTCCGGCTATAGCTGAAGTAGACGACAAAGCCGATGAGCATCCAGACAAAGGCGGTGATCTGGGTCACATGGTCGAGCGCGATGATCATACCCGAGCAAATCAAGATGCCCAGGATCGGCACCAGCGGCACCAGAGGCGCCCGGAAGGGCCGCGCGGCGCTGGGATCGCTGCGCCGCATGACCCAGATGCCGCCGCTCACCAGCACAAACGCAAACAGGGTGCCGATCGAGGTCAGGTCGCCGGCCATGCTGCCGGGGATGAAGGCGGCGAAGGCGCCGACGAAGGCGAGCAGCAGCCAGTTGGACTTGTGGGGGGTGCGGTAGCGTGGGTGCAGGTCGGCGAAGATCTTGGGCAGAAGTCCATCGTTGGCCATCGAGAAGAACACCCGGCTCTGGCCGAGCAGCATGACCAGGATCACCGACGAGAAGCCGGCCAGGATGGCCACCGTCACCAGGGTCGCCAGCCAGCCAAAGCCGGCCATGTACTTCTGGATCGCGTAGGCGACCGAGGCCTCCTTGCCCGCCACCGCGAACTCCTGCCAGTTGGCGACGCCGGTGAGTACGTGGGCGAACAGGACATAGAGCACCGTGCACACCGCCAGCGAGCCGAGGATGCCGACCGGCATGTCGCGCTCGGGGTTTTTCGCCTCCTGCGCCGCGGTGGAGACCGCGTCAAAGCCGATGAAGGCGAAGAACACGATGCCGGCGCCGCCGAGGACGCCGCCCCAGCCGTGGCGGAAGATCCCCTCATGGCCGACGACGCCTTCGGGGATGAGGTACGGCGTGTGGTTCTGCGGGTTGACGAACTTCCAGCCGATGGCGATGAAGATAAGGACGATGCTCACCTTGACGAACACGATGATCGAGTTCACCGTCGCCGACTCCTGCGTGCCGCGGATGAGCAGGGCGGTGAGCAGGAACAAGATGAGCAGCGCCGGGGCGTTGAACAGCCCGTGCACGCCGGCCGCCGAGACCTCCAGCGGCGAGTGACACCACTGGTATGGGATGGCGCCGCCGAGGAGATTGTTGAGGTACTCGCTCCAGGCAATCGAGACCGTCGCCGCCCCCAGCGCGTACTCGAGCACCAGCGCCCAGCCGATGGTCCATGCCACCAGCTCGCCCATGGTCGCGTAGGCGTAGGTATAGGCGCTGCCGGCGATCGGGATCATCGCCGCGAACTCGGCGTAGCACAGGCCGGCGAACAGGCAGCCGATGGCGGCCACCACGAACGACAGCGTCACCCCCGGACCGGCCGCTTCGGCCGAGGCCGCCGCGGTGCGCACAAACAGACCGGCGCCGATGATCGCCCCGATCCCCAGGGCGACCAGGTGCTTGGCATCGAGCGTGCGTTTCAGGCTGTGGTGGCTGTCACCGGCTTGGCTGAGCAGCGAGGCGAGAGATTTCTTGCGGGTAAGCGGGTTCGGCACTGGCCCTCCCTCTTGGGTTTTGCCATCGGCCGCCAGGGCGCCGGCTTTTGCGGCTGGCTCCGCAGACTTCAGCATCGGCGGTGGCGGTTGCGACGGGGATTCGCGCTGGTCCCCCTCACGATACATCGCGGCCCGGTCAGAACAAAGCACTCAGTAAAGCGGTCTGCACAGTTGTCGCGACGCCGGCTGCCGGCGTACGCTGCGCCCGAACTCCCGGCCCGCGGTCGGTGCTGTCGCTGACGCGCAGCCCGGCGGCAGCGGGTCCCCCCGGCAAGGAGCAGGCGATGAACCTCGGCGCGCGCGCCGCCCTGAACTGGCGCACCTCGGCGACACTCAAGAAGACCCGCGTGACCGCAGGGACCCGGGCCGCAGGCGGCAGCTCGGCCCCGATGGCGCCGGCGCCGCTGCTCGCGCGGGCCCTTGTCAGCCTGCTCGGGCTGGTCGGCTGCACCGTCCACGACGCCGGGACGAGCGACGACCTTGGGACCGACCTCGCTGCCGCCCCCGATGCGGCCAGCCCGCCGCCATTGCCAAGCCCCTGGGTCCCCGAGCACCCGCAGCCCACCGGCAACGCCCTGCGCGCCTGCTGGTCGTCCGGCGGTCTGGCTTACGCCGTCGGGGCGCTCGGCACCGTGGTGCGCATCAGCGATGGCGTGCCGGCCGTCACTGAAGCCGCTGGGCTCACCCGGGCCGATCTCAACGCGGTCACCGCGGTCGGCCAAGAGGTGTGGGCGGTCGGAGACGCCGGCGTCGTCCTGCACCGCAGCGGCGGCACCTGGTCGCGCCAGCAGCTTGGCACCGCCGCCCTGTACACGGTCTTTGCCGACGGCGCCGGCGGGCTGTACGCGGCAGGTCAGGGCGAGGCGCTGTGGCGCTATGACGGCGCCGCCTGGTCGCGCACCAGCCTGCCCGGCCAGACCGCTGGCGATGCCTCCTATGCGGGAGCGGCCCAGGGCGAGCTCATCCTGCTCGCCGGCAGCAGCGGCCGCATCCTGCGCCGCGACCGCAGCGGCTGGCAGCGCGAGTCCGACGGCCTCACCCCGCTGCCGCTGCGCGCCCTGCTGCTCCGCCCCGACGGCAGCGGCTACGCGGTGGGGGACGGCGGAACCGTCCTGCGCCGCGAGGCCGCCGCCCCCAGCTGGAGCCTGGACCGCGCCGCCCAGAGCCCGCCCCCGGTGGTGCTGCGCGCCGTGTTGTCCATCGCCGGCGAGGTCTACGCGGTCGCCGCCACCGGCCTCACCCTGCGCCGCACCGGCAGCGGCTGGCAGCCGAGCGGCAGCGCCGTCGCCGGCCAGCTCCTCGGCGCCAGCGGCGATGACAGCGGCGCCTTCGCCGTCGGCGTCGCCGGCCAGCTGTGGCGGCGCGGGCCCGCGGCCAGTGATCCCTGGCGCAGCGCCCTGCCGGTCTCCCTGCTGACGACCAGCGACCTCACCGCGGTCGCCGATGCCGGGGACGGCTCGCTGTACGCGGTCAGCGAGGATGGCCTGGTGCTGCGGCGCACCGCCAGCGGCGCCTGGTCCATAGATGGTCGCGCCCCCGGACCGCAGCCGCTCTACTCGATCTGGGCCCAGGGCGAAGAAGCCTACGCCGTCGGCTCGGGGGGCGTCGTCCTGCAGCGTCGCACCATCGGCAACTGGCAGCCGGTGCGCTACACCTACCCGGACAGCCGGGTCGACTTCCGCGGCGTGTGGGCGTTTGGCGCGCCGCGCGAGGTGGTGGTGGTCGGCACCGCGGTCAACAACCTGGGCGAGCAGGTGGCCGCCATCCTGCACGGCACCCCGGCCCTGGACCTGTGGGAGCCGGAGAAGCCGGACACCGCGGTGCCCGAGCCGCTCTATGCGGTGGCCGGCAGCAGCGGCCTGCTCATCGCGGTGGGCAGCAGCGGCACCGTGCTGCGGCGCAGCGGCGGCCGCTGGGGGCGCGAGGGCAGCGAACTCGGCAGCGATGTCCAGCTGGTCAGCGTGACGCCGCTCGGCAGCGCCGCCGACGCCGACTTCTACGCCACCGGCAGCCGCGGCGCGCTGCTGTTTCGCGACGGCAAGAAGTCGCCCGCTGCCTGGACCCGCACCGCCCCCTTTGAGACCCCCGGCGCGCTCACCCTGGGCGGCGCGGGGGTGCTCGGCGACGGCCTGTGGGTCGTCGGAACCGGCGGGCTCGTCGGCTACCGCGGCCCGAGCGGGCGCTGGCTGGCCGAGCCCACCCCGACCGCGGCCAACCTGCGCGGCCTGGCGAGCTCCGGCGGCACCTTGTTCGCCGTCGGCCAAGGCGGTCTCATCTTACGGCGTAGCCCCGGCCCGCCGCCGCGACCCTGATCAGCCGGCCGAGCAGGCTGCGGCAACACGGGTCCGCGAACCGAGTTCAGGTCCGGCCGCGCTTACAGCCTAGAAGCGGCCCGCCTCCGTGCGCCCGAGCCTGAGCCCGAACCGCTCGCGCCGCTCTGCCTGAGCCTGTCAGCGCCAGGTCGCGGTCACCACCGAGATAAACAGCATCACGCAGATCAAGATCAGCACCGCGACCAGCGGATCGGGTCGCAGCCGCGCCCGCAGCGCCTGGGCCTGCTGCTGCTCCTGGGCGGTCAGCGTCCCGCTGGCGGCAAGCTCTTTGAGCAGGGTCCGCACCTGGGCGAAGTGCCCGCCGCGGTGCGCCTGCTCCGCGCGCTCGAGCAGGGCGGCGGCCGCGGAGGTTTGCTCAGCCATGGCTTCGACGTATACGCTCCAGCCCGCCCCAGCGTCAAGCCGCCGCGCGGCCAGCACCGACGAGCCTAGCAGTACCGGCGGCGCCCGCTTTTGGCTAAAGTGACGGCGATGGCGATTGTGAGCACTCCCCTTTGCATGATGACTGCCGCCCTGCGGGCCTCGCGCGGGCGGCCGCTCGATGTCCTTGGAATCGGCGAGATCTCGCACGATCTGGTGCTCCAGCTGCCGCCGCCCACCGCGCTGCGGGCGCCGCTGCCCGACAAGCTGTCGGCGCAGGCGCTGACGAGCCTGGGCGGGGGCCAGATCGCCACGGCGATGGTGGCCGCCCGGCGCCTTGGGCTGCGGACAGGCCTGTGCGGCGCGGTGGGCGACGACGCGGCCGGTCGCGAGCTGCTCGCCGAGCTGGCCGCCGAGGGCGTCGCGCTCGCCGGGGTAGCGCGGTGCGCGCAGGCGCAGACCCGGCTGGCCCTGGTGCTGGTCGACGCCCACGGCGACCGCCGGGTGATCGAGTGGCGCCACCCGCAGCTGCAGCCGCGCGCCGCCGAGCCGACCGCCGCCGACTTTGGCGCGGTGCGCGCCGTGCATCTGGACGGCACCTACCCCCAGGTGTCGCTGCGCGCGGCCCGCCTGGCCAAGGCCGCCGGGTGCCTTGTGTCCCTGGATCTGGATCGCTGCCTGGAGGAACGCCGAGCGCACGGCCCGACCCCCTCCGACGCCGCCGACCCTTGCGTCACCGCCGAGCTCGTGACGCTGGCCGATCTGTGCGTCGTCTCGGCGCGCTTCCCGACGGAGTTTACCGCCGAGCCGGACCCCGACCGCGCCGCCCTGAAGCTGGCTGCCCGAGCCGCCGGCTTTGTCGTCGTAACGCGCGGCGATGCGGGCGGGGTGGCGGTGATCGCCGGGGAGCTGCACGCTTTCCCAGCGCTGCGGCCGCCCGTGCTGCTCGACACCACGGCGTGCGGGGATACCTTTCACGCCGCGCTGCTGGCCTACCTCATCGGGCAGGCCGAGCCCGACCCGGCCGGCGCGACCGCAGAAGCGGAGCTGGCGGCTGCCGCCCTGCGCTTTGCCAGCGCCGCGGCGGCGCTCAAGTGCGGGGCGCTTGGCCGCCGCGGCTGTCCGACGCGCGCCGAGGTCGAGCGCTTCCTCGGGCCGGCCGCGCCCGCCGCCGCCGATGCCTGAGCCGGCCCCGGCCGGCCATCCTCACGTATACTTGCAGCGTATGGCGCGCGTACTCAAAGGCGGTCGTGAAGGCGGCAAGCCGGCTGTCATCGACCCCCACCCCTTTGACCCCAAGGCCGAGGCCGAGCGCATCCTGGAAGCGGCGCGCCACGAGGCAGAGCGGCTGCGCACCCAGGCGGTCGCCGAAGGGCGCGAGCGCGGCCTGGCGGCGGTCACCGAGCTGCTCACGGCGGCGCGCGCGGCCTCGGCGCGGCTGCAGAAGAGCGGCGAGCAGGACCTGCGCCTGCTGGCCGTGCGCATCGCCGAGCGCATCCTGGAGCGCGAGCTGCAGCTAAACCCCGAGGCGGTGGTCGACATCGCCGCCGCCGCCCTGGGTCAGGCGGGGGCGCCGCATGACGTGCTGTTGCGCATCCACCCCGATGATCTGAAGGCGCTGGAGCGCGGCCGGCCCCGGCTGCTGCAGCGCTGCGCCCATGCCGAGGTCGTCCACCTGCGCCCCGATCCCTCGGTGTCGCGCGGCAGCTGCATCGTCGAGACCGAGCTCGGAACGGTGGACGCGCGGCTGCCGCTGCAGCTTGAGGCGATCGAGCGCGCCTTGCGCAGCAGCGTCGGGTAGCCTGGCCCCATGAGCCCGCCCAGCCGCAGCGAACCGCCCGCCCGCTCGCCCGAGTCGCTGCCCGAGCGGGCGCCCGTCCGCCCGGGCGCCGGACGCCCCTCGCGCGAGTCGCTGGAGACGCGCCGGGCGGCGCTGGAGGAAGGCGCCGCCCCTACCGACCCGCTGCGCCTGCAGGAGGCCCTGCGAGCTATCGAGCGCACGGTGCCGCAGCGCATCGCCGGCCGGGTCACCGAGCTGACCGGTCTGGTGCTGCGCGCCACCGCCCCCGGCGCCCGCGTGGGCGAGCTGGTCGAGATCGAGCGCCTGTACGACCCCGCCGCCAGCCTCACCAGCACCGCGGCCGGGCGGCACCTGGGCGGCGCGCTGCGGCGGGCGCGCGGCGGACGCGACGATCGCGACGGGCCGCTGCTCGCCGAGGTGGTCGGCTTTCGCGGCGAAGAGGTGGTCCTGCTGCCGCTCGGCTCGGTGGCCGGCGTCGGCCCGAACTCGGTGGTGCGACCGACCGGCGAGCAGTTCTCGATTCGGGTCGGGCAGCCGCTGCTCGGGCGCGTCATCGACGCCTACGGCCAGCCGATCGACGACGGGACGCCGCTGGCCGAGCTCGCCGCCGAGCTCATGCCGTGGGCGGTCGAGCGGGAGTCGCCCGAGCCGCTGCGCCGCCGCCGCGTCACCGAGCCGCTGGCGCTCGGGCTGCGCGCCATCGATGGCTGCCTGACCGTCGGCCAGGGCCAGCGCCTGGGGCTGTTTGCCGGGCCAGGCCTGGGCAAGTCGACGCTGCTCGGCCAGATCGCCCGCCACACCAGCGCCGACGTGACGGTCATCGGCCTCATCGGCGAGCGCGGCCGCGAGGTGCGCGACTTCGTCGAGACCCAGCTCGACGCCGCGGCCCAGCGGCGCACCGTCGTGGTCTGCGCGACCTCGGATCAGCCGCCGCTTCTGCGCCTCAAGGCGGCGCTGTCGGCGACCGCCATCGCCGAGCACTTCCGCGACCGCGGCAAGCGAGTGCTGCTCTTGCTCGACTCGCTGACGCGGGTGGCGCGGGCGCAGCGCGAGGTCGGCCTGGCGGCGGGCGAGCTGCCGGCGCGCCAGGGTTATCCGCCGTCGGTGTTCGCGCTCCTGCCGCGGCTACTGGAGCGCACCGGGCAGAGCGAGTTCGGCTCGATCACGGCCGTCTACGCGGTGCTGACCACCTCCAGCGGCGACGACATGGACGACATCATCGCCGAAGAGGTGCGCGCCACCCTGGACGGCCACATCGAGCTGTCGCGCACCCTGGCCGAGCGCGGCCACTACCCGGCGATCGACGTGCTGCGCTCGCTGTCGCGGGTGATGGACGATCTGGTCGATCCAGCGCAGCGCACCGCCGCTGCCCAGCTGCGCGAGGCGCTGGCCCTGTGCGAGCGCCAGCGCGACCTTTTGCTCCTGGGCGCCTACCAGCGCGGCAGCGATCCGGCGACTGACGCCGCGCTGCAGCTCTTGCCGCAGATCGAGGCCTTCCTGCGCCAGGACCGCAGCGATCGCAGCGAGCTGGCGGTCACCCGCCGCCGCCTGCTGTCGCTGTTCACCGGGACCGCGGACGAGCGGGGCTGACCGCCGGCCCGCCTCGGCGTGAGCCCGCGCCCGCTAGGCTCAGTTGACCCAGCGCTGCGGTCCGCCCGCCGCGCCCGGACCGCGGGCCGGCACGCCGAAACGCCCGCCGTCCAGGACCTCCAGCCCGCGCGTCGACTTGCGGCGCCGCAGCCGCCGCCGCAGGCTCATAAGGAGGCCGGCGCCCCCGTGTCCCAGCAGCAGCGTGCACAGCACCGCCGCCACCGCCGCCGCCAGCTGCGGCCAGCGCTGCCCGAACACGTCGGTGCACAGCCCCAGGCCGACAAAGAAGTACGACAGCCCGCGCCCCGACACCGGCTGCCCGACGCCCCAGACGCTGACCTGGACCTCGCCGTAGAATTGGGCGAACGCCAGCAGCACCAGCGGAAACAGCGCCGTGCCATCCAGCACCACAAGCTGATGGCTCAGCCCGGGGAGCAGCCGGCCCGCCGCCGCCGCCGCGATCGTCGAGACCAGCGAGGTCAGCCCCGCCCACAAGAGGAACCGCCGCGTGCCGAGCTTCTGCTCGACGGCGCTCCCCACCGACCACAACAGGAGCGCGAGGAAGCCGAGCGCCAGGATGCTGGTCATAAACAGCGGCGCCGTCAGCAGCTGATAGGGCCGGGTGCCGAGCGCCTGCGCCGGCCACAAGAGCATCGTCTCGCCAAGGAAGCTCCCCACCCCGGGCAGCTGCAGGAGGACGTAGCTTACGCCGTACAGGGCCAGGATGAAGATCACGCCGGGGGTGAACTTGCCGCCCAGGCGGATCCGCAGCACGGAGCCGCCACTTCCAGCCGATATTGGTGATCGCTTCATATATCTAATCTGATGCCGATCGCGGCGGCTGCCAACGCCTACCGCCCAAGGTCGCCGAGGTCGCTGTCCAGGCGCATGAGCACCGGCTCGCGGGTGAGCAGCAGCGCCGCCCCCAGCGGCGAGATGAGCCCCGAGAGGCTGCCGAGCAGCGCCCCCAGCCCCGGGACGAGCTCGCCGGGCGCGGCGCTCGCGGTGCCGGTCAGCAGATCGGGGGCGATGCCAAGCAGCTTGCCGAGCAGGCTCGGCTGCGGCCGGGGGAAGAAGCGCAGCTCGTCTTCGCCGCCGGTGCCGGACATGCCAGCGCGCCCGCGCGCCGCGGCGATCGCCTCGGCCAGGCCGCCGGTCTTGTCGCACAGCTTGCGGCGCACCGCCTGCTCGCCGGTCCAGATGCGGCCGCGCGCGATGGCGTCGACCTCGCTGAAGCTGAGGTGGCGCCCGGCGGCGACCGTGGCGACGAAGCGGTCATAGCCCTGCTGCAGGCGCTCGGCGATGCGCGCGCGCTCGTCGTCGCTGTAGGGGCGGAACGGTCCGTCCATGTCGGCGTGGGCGCCGCTCTGGATGCTGACCCGGCGCGCCGACAGCAGCGCCAGCAGCCCGCTCACATCGACCTTGCCGCCGTAGATGCCGATCGAGCCGGTGATCGTCGAGGGGTTGGTGAAGATCTCGCCGCAGCCGGCGGCCAGGTAGTAGCCGCCCGAGGCCGCCAGATCGCCAAACGAGCACACCACGGGCTTTGTCCGGGCCAGCTGGCTGACCTGGCGCGCCAGCAGATCGGCCCACAGCGCCGAGCCGCCCGGGCTGTCGACGCGGATCACCACCGCCTTGACCTGGCTGTCGCGCTCGACCTCGCTGAGCGCCTGGCTCAGGGTCTCGCCGCCGACCGTCTTCAGGTCGATGATCGGCACCGTGCGCGACCGGCCTTCGGCCAGATCGCCGTCGACGTGCACCACCGCCACCACCCCGGGGGCCCAGCTGCGCGAGCGGCCCGCCGGCGCCAGCACGCCGAGCGCCACCGGCCCGCCGAGCAGCTTGTCCAGCTGCGTCTCCACCTGCTCGGCCGAGGCGACGCTGTCGATGAGCTGCGCCGCCCGCGCCGCCTCCGGAACGAACAGGCTGCGCTCGATGAGCTCGGTCACCCGGGCGGGCGCCAGGCCGCGGCCGCTGGCCACGGCGGCGCGCAGGCGGGCGGCGATGTCGTCGACCACCAGCTGACGCTGCGCCAGCGCCTGCTCGGTCGGCTCGCTGCGCGTCCACATCTCGGGAGAGGACTTGTAGTCGCCGATGCGCACCAGATCGGCGCGGATGCCGAAGCGGTCCAGGGCGCCTTTGAGGAAGAAGCCGCCCTGCGCCACCCCCTGCAGCCGCACCGAGCCCACCGGGTCGAGGAAGATGTGCTCGGCCGCCGAGGCGATGTAGTACTCGCGCGTCGACAGGTCGGCGGCGTAGGCGATGACGTGCTTGCCGGCGGCGCGCAGCCGCACAAGCGCCGCCCGCAGCTCATCGGCCACCCCCCAGCCGCCCGCCACGCCGCTCACGATGACCAGCACGCCGAGGGCGCGCGGCTCCTTTTCCAGCCGCTGCAGCGTCGCCAGCAGCCGCAACAGCGCCGTCCCGCTCTTCTGCCCGAGCTCGACCTTGTAGAGCAGCCGGGGCCCGCTCCACAGCGCCGGGTAGCGCTCGCCGGAGATGCGCACCGCCAGCGAGCCGCCGAGCGCCGCCGGCTCGCCGGGCAGAGACGGCCGGTTGCCGCCCCAGCCGAACGCCGAGAACCCGAACGACGCGAAGTCGAGCTGCGCGCCGACGCCAAAAAAGTAGCTCGGCACCGTGTTCACCGCCGGGTCGAGCAGCAGCCCCCCTTCTGCCGCCAGGCCCAGGCCGCGGGTCGGGCGCACCCACAGCCGCAGTCGCGACCACAGCTCGCGCGACAGCTCGCTGCCGCGGGCGGAGGCGGCGAGCTCGAGCCGCTCGTCGCCCAGGGGGCGCAGCAGGAGCTCGCCCTCGAAGCTGCGCTGCACCGCGCCGAGCCGCGGGTCGGCGGGCCGCGGCGCCGACAGGTCGTGCAGCACCGCGCCGATGGCGAGGTAGCGCAGCACGCGCAGCCGGGCCCCCAAGCTCACCGTGTCCAGGCCGTCGTAGCTGGGCGCGGTGGCATTGGCGAACAGGTGCGCGTAGCTGAGGCCAATCGACAGCGGCGCCAGCAGGCGGTAGGCGAGCGACAGGGTCAGCTTGCCCGCCAGATCCGGGCCGCCCTCGGGCGCCCGCAAGAGCTCCAGGCCGGCCCCGAGCTTCAGGCTGCGCAAAAGCGGCAGCGGGCGGGCAAAGTAGATCCCCGAGCCGCGGCCGAAGAAGTAGTTGTCGGCGCCGGTCTCGGTGTCGCGCAGGCCGAGCGTCCAGCTCTCCAGCTCGCCCAGGCTGGCCGGGTTCAAGACCACCGCCCACGGCTCTGCCCCGTCGGCGACGCCAGCGCCCGCCTGGGTCACCGAGGTCAGCGGCGAGCGCAGAAGCGGCGCCGGCGGCACCGCTCCCTGCGCCCAGCCGACGGCCGGCAGCGCCGCGCTGAGCGCCACGGCGGCCAAAACTCCCCGGCAGAAAGCTGTCCCAGACACCGCAGACACTTTACCTGCAGCGCCGGCCGCGAGCGGCTAAATCTCCCGGCCGGCCGGCCGCCGCGGCGCCCGGGCGGCCCGGCGCGCTCACTGCGCCCCCCCGGCTGGCACCGGCGACAGCACGACCTTGCGATCGCAGTCCTCGCTGTAGTCCAGGAGCAGCGTCGCCGGCGCGTACCCGGGGGCGCGCAGCAGCACCTGCAGCTTGCCCAGGTCGCGCCGCGGCCGCAGGGTGAGCGGCGTCTGGCCCAGCGAGACCCCGTCCGGTCCCAGCACCTGGGCGCCGCTCGGCGCCGAGGTCACCCGCCAGCGCACGCTCGCCGCCTGCGGCCCGACCAGAAGCAGCCAGCCGAGCACCAGCGCCACCGCCGCCCCGGCCGCGCCGCCGAGGATCGTCAGCCGGCGGGTGGGCAGCGGGATCGGCACCGGCGGCAGCACCGGCAGGCTCTGCGAGTCGGGTCGCTCCAGGGCGGTGAGCTCGGCTGACACCTCGCGCATGGTCGGCCGCTTCTCCGGCGGCTTGAGGAGCATGCGCATCACCAGGGTCTCCAGCTCGGGCCGCACCTCGGGGCGGTGCACCTGCAGCGGCTCGGGCTCTTTGGTGACGTGCATGTGCATGACGCTCACCAGCTCGGGGGCCTGAAACGGCGGCCGGCCGGTGAGCAGCTCGTAGAGCACCACGCCAAGCGCGTAGACGTCGGCCTTGTCGTCGATCGGCGAGCGGCCGACGCCGTGGCACTGCTCGGGGGCCATGTACGTCGCGGTGCCGAGCAGGCTGGCAAAGGGGCTGGTCTGCACCTGGGTGCTGCTCTGCGAGGAGGACATGATGTGCTCCTCGGCGACGACGGCGATGCCGAAGTCCAGGACCTTGGCGCGCTCGCCGCCGGCCACCGCATCGTCGCGGACGATCATGATGTTCTCTGGCTTGATGTCGCGGTGGACGATCTTTTTGGCGTGCGCCGCCGCCAGGGCGTCGGCGACCTGCTTGCCAAAGCGGATCGCCGACAGCTCGGACATGCCGCCGCGCGCCTTGCGGATGCGCTGGCGCAGCGACTTGCCGTCCAGGTACTCCATGACGATGTACGGGGTGCCGTCTTCGAGCACCTCGCTCTCGATGACATGGGCGATGCCGGCGTGGCGCGGCAGGTTGGCCGCCATCGGCTCCTGGCGGAAGCGGGCAACGATCTGCGGCTCCTTGCAGTACTCGGGGTGCAGGACCTTGATCGCGACGCGGTTTTTGACCCGCAGGTGCTCGGCCTCGTAGACCGCGCCCATGCCGCCGCGGCCGATCTCGCGGATCACGCGGTAGCTCCCGATCTGCGTAAGCTTTCTGGCGGCCATGGCAAAGCGCGGACGCGGTGACCGCGCCTACCCCATACTACCGTAAAGCTGCGCGACGGGGTGCTCTGGCAGCGCCGGGACGGCCGAGCGATTTCGTTTCGCTGCATTTTCCCGTTGCCATCGCGGGCGAAGACCGCTTCGCTAGATCCTGGTCTTGATGTCGCAAGCGCCTCCCACCTCGCCCTACCCCGGACTCGCGCCGCTGCGCGCCGCCGATGCCGAGCGCTTCCACGGCCGACGGCGGCTGAGCCACCGGGTGCTGCTGCGCCTGCAGGAGCCGCGGCGCTTCCTCGCTCTGGTCGGACCGCCGGGCTGCGGCAAGACCTCGCTGGTGCAGGCGGGCCTTTTGCCAGCGCTGCGCAGCGAGCTTGGCGACCAGCTGCTCATCCTGCAGATCGATAACCCGAGCCTGGATGCCCTGGCCAGCCTGCAGCGGCAGGGGCTGGTGCGGCCGGAGGAGGATCTGGCGCTGTCGCTGCGCGAGCGGGCGCGGCAGAGCGGGGCGCGCCGGGTGCTGCTGGTGGTCGACCACGCCGAGGAGCTCTTATTGCTGGCGCCGGCGGCGCAGCGCAACCTGGTCGACCAGCTGCTCTTGCTGACCCAGCCGGGCGAGGAGCCGGAGACGCTGCTCCTGTGGGTCGCCCGCGGCGACTGCCTGTGCGCGCTGGCGGCGCTGTCGCCGCGGCTGCCGCCGCTGCTCGAGTCGGCCACCGTGCTCATCCCGGGCACGCTCGAGCTGGCCGAGTGGACGGCGATGGTGCAGGAGCCGGCGCGGCACGCCGGGGTGACGGTCGAGCCCTCGCTCATCGACGCCCTGGCGCGCGATCTCTCGGCGCTCGCCCCGGGCCAGACCGAGGGGCGGGCCTGCGAGGCGGTGCTGCCGCTGCTGGCGGCGACGCTGGACCGGCTGTGGGACGGCCTGCAGCTGCGGCCCGGGGCGAGCTCTCTCAGCGTCGCCGACTATCAGGGCAGCACCGTGCTGCCACGGGCGCTGGCGCTGACCGCAGAGTCGGCGTGGCAGGGGCTGCCGCTGCGCCTGCAGCCGATGGCCCGGCGGCTGCTGCTCCTGCTCGTGCACCCGCTGCCGGTCAGCGGGGGGACGCTGCTCGTGCCGCGCCCCCGGCGCGAGGAAGATCTTCTGGCGCAGCTGGCGCCGGCGGCGCTCATCCCGCCGAGCGGCTCGGGACAGCTCGCCGCCGACTCGCCGGCGCGGCAGGCCGCTGACGCGCTGGTGCGCCTGCTCAATGCCGGCCTTTTGCGCCGCGAAGCGGGCGTCATCGAGCTGGCCAGCGCGGCGCTGCTCGGCGAGTGGAAGGAGCTCGGGCGCTGGCCCGAAGAGGAGCGGCGCTTCCAGGCCTGGCACCGCGAGACCCTGGCGCTGGTCCAGCGCGAAGGCTCGCGGCCCTCGCTGCCGACCATTACGCCGGCCAGCCTGCCGGGGGGCAGCCTGCCCGGGGTGGCGCTGCAGGGGGCCCGGCTGGCCGAGGCCGAGCGCTGGCTGGCCGAGCGCCCAAGCCAGATCGATCCCAAGATCGTGCGCCTGATCATCACCGGGGTCACCCAGCGCGATCGCCGCACCGCGCAGACCGCGCAGCTGACCGCGGTGGCGCCGCGTCGCTTGACCTTTGCGCTGGCGATCCTGGCGCTGTTGCTGGGCGGCGGCCTGGTCACGCAGTGGCAGCGCCAGAAGGCCCGCCGTGCTGAGGGCTACTTCCAGCTCGACTCCGAGCGCGGGGCGCGCGCCGCGCTCATGGTGCAGCAGCCGGGTCAGGACGGGGCGGCGCTGGCCCTGGCGATCTCGGCGGCGGCGCCGAGCCTGCGCAGCGGCCGCAAGACGCCGCCGCTCGCCAAGGACGGGCTGATGCTGACCTACAGCGCCGCCAAGATCTCCCGCCCGCTGCACGGCCACTCGGACAGCGTCGAGGCGGCGGTGTTCGACCCGAGCGGGCAGCGGGTGCTCACCGGCAGCCGCGATCAGACGGCGCGGCTGTGGAACGCCCGCACCGGCGAGCCGCTGCTGGTGCTCAGCGGCCACACCGGCATGATCACCAGCGTCAACTTCTCGCCCGATGGGGCGCTCGCCCTGACCACCAGCAATGACGGCACGGCGCGCATCTGGGACAGCCAGACCGGGGCGCTGCGGTGGGTGCTCAAGGGGCACACCGATCGGGTCGAGATGGGGGTGTTCTCGCCGCTCGGCGACCGGGTGGTGACCGCCGGCCACGACCACACCGCGCGGATCTGGGACAGCCGGACCGGCCAGCAGATCGCGCTGCTGCGCGGCCACAGCGAGCCGGTGATCGTCGCCGCGTTCCTGCCGAGCGGCCGCGCCGTGCTGACCGCGAGCTTCGACAAGACGGTGCGGCTGTGGGACAGCCAGACTGGAGCGGTGCTCAAGGTGCTGTGCCGGCACACCAACCGGGTCAACCTGGTGGCGGTCTCGCCCGACGGCGAGCGGGTGGTCACCGGCAGCTGGGATCAGACGGCGCTCTTGTGGCACCTGGGCGCCGCGGCGACCGGCGGCGCGCCCGGCAACAGTCGGGCGGCGGCGACCGCGGCCGAGACCCCGGTGGTGCTGGACCACGGCTCACCGCTGCACGCCCTGGCGATCGCGCCGAGCGGCGACTACATCGCCACCGCCGGCACCGATGGCGTGGTCAAGCTGTGGGACGGCCACACCGGGGCGCTGCGGGCGCGCTTCATCGGCCACTCGGGCGTGGTCGATGGGCTCGGCTTCTCGCCGAGCAGCCAGCACCTCATCTCGGCCGGACACGACCGCACGGTGCGCCTGTGGGACGTGCGCACCGAGCAGAACATCGCCGTGCTGCGCGGCCACAGCAACTCCGTCTACACCGCCGCCTTCGCCCCGAGCGGCGCCGAGGCGGTGACCGCCAGCTACGACAAGACGGCGCGCATCTGGGACGTGCGCAGCGGCACCCCGGTGGCGATCCTGCAGGGCCACACCCGCCCGATCGCCAGCGCCGTGTTCTCGCCCGACGGGACGCGCATCGCCACCGCCGGCTACGACTACACCGCGCGGCTGTGGCGCTGGCCGGGCGGCGAGCCGCTGGCGGTGATGACCGGCCACCGCCACCTGGTCAACTGCGTCGCCTTCTCGCCCGATGGCGACCGCGTGGCGACCAGCAGCACCGATGCCGACGTGCGGCTGTGGGATGGGCACAGCGGGCAGTTGCTCAAGGTCCTGTCCGGGCACCGCGGGGCGGTGTTCACGCTCGCCTTCTCGCCCGACGGCCGGCGCCTGGTGACCGGCGGCGACGACGGCACCTTGCGCAGCTGGGACGTGCAGAGCGGGCTGCCGCTGCGCACCGCCGAGGGTCATGGCGGCGATCTGGTGTGGACCGAGTTCGCGCCCGACGGCTCGCTGCTGGTCAGCTCGGGCACCGAGGGCGAGACGTTCCTGCGCGACCCCGAGACGCTGCGCGCCGAGCGCGCCCTGCCGCTGCACCACAAGGTCGTAAACTCGGCGGTGTTCCAGCGCACCGCCGCCGGGCTGCGCCTCATCACCGCGGCCGAGGATCGCTCGGTGCGCATCTGGGACCCGGCCACCGCGACCCAGCTGTCGGCGCTGCAGGGCTTCGCCGACAACATCATCCTGGCCACCCTGTCGCCATCGGGCAAGCGGCTGCTCATCCTGGCCAAGGACGGCGTGGTGCGGCTGTGGGACATGCAGGCCGAGATGCCGCTGGCGGTGCTGCCAAGCTTTGATGACGACCTGACCACCGCCGCCTACGCGCCGCCCGACGGACGCTACTTCCTGCTCGGCAGCGCCAACGGCTTTGTCCGCATCTACGCCGACGACTACGCCGCCAACCTCGCCGGCACGCTCACCGATGCTTGCAACCTGCTGCGCCACCAGCCGGAGTTTGAGAGCGTGCGAACCTATTGTCCCTAGTCCAAACCCGCCCGCGCAGTCTCCGCACTCTCCTGTCGCTGAGAAGCAGATTCAGGTTTGCCCCCGCGCCCCGCCGTAGTAAAAAACACGCAAGTCCTTCCCATTGACACAAAACTGGATAATCCGATGACCAAAGCGACCCCGGTTCCGCACTCTCCCCGCCCCACCGAGCCAGCTGGCGCGCCCCCGGCCGAGCACGAGCTGTTCCCGTCAGCCCTGGCCGCCGACGAAGAGGATGACTCCTCGGCGCGCGCCAGTGACAACGGCGGCGGCACCTCGGGCAACCACGGCAACGGCACCGCCGGCTGAGCGGGGCGCGGGGGCGCTGCGGCTACGGCACCAGCTTGTAGCCGTAGCCGTAGACGGTGAGGATGTGGCGGGGGTGGTGCTGGTTCTCTTCCAGCTTCTTGCGCAGCTTGACGACGAAGTTGTCGACGGTGCGGTTGGTCGGGTAGGCCTCGATGCCCCAGATCTTGTCGAGGATCTCGTCGCGTGAGACCGGCTGGTCGGCGCGCTCAAAGAGCATCTTGAGCAGCTCGACCTCGTAGAACGTCAGGGTCTGCGTCTTGCGGGCGCGGGTCAGGGTGTGCTTCTTGAGGTTGATCTCGCAGCTGCCGATGCGGATCGTCTCCAGCTCCTTGCCCTGGGTGCGGCCAAGGCGGCGCAGGATCGCCTTGATGCGAGCCAGGAGCTCGCCGATCGAGAACGGCTTGGTCACGTAGTCGTCGGCGCCGGCCTCCAGGCCGCGGATCTTGTCGAGCTCCTGGCCGCGGGCGGTCAGGATGATGATCGGCACCACCTGGTTGAAGGTGCGGATCTCCTCGCACACCTGGTAGCCGTTGATGTCGGGGAGCATGAGGTCGAGGATCACCAAGTCGGCGCCGCGCTCGCGCATCTCGCGCACCCCGAGGCGGCCCTCCATGTGGTTGCAGACCTCGAAGCCTTCAAACTCCAGCACGTCGGTGAGGCCGCGCACCAGGTCGGGCTCGTCTTCGACAAGGAGGATGCGCTGCTTCTTGACCACTTCGCTGCCCGGCGAGCCGGGGGTCGGCGCGGGGGTGCTGGAGGCGGCGCCGCCGGACGGGCTGCCCGACTGGCTGCCCGACGAGTTCATGCTCCCGGCGACGCTGCCGGTGGGAGAGCTGCTGCTGGATCCAGAGTGGCTGGTGCCCATTTTCGTGCCCAATGGCTCTTTCACGTTGGTGGCGCCCCGGCGTCGGCCGCCGCCGGCAGCGGCTCGGGCGGGACCTCGGAGGGGCTCTCGGGCGGCAGTTTACGCACCGGCAGGGTGACGATGAAAGTAGAGCCTTTGCCAGGCTCGCTCTCGACCCACACCCGACCGCCGTGGGCCTCGGTGATGTGCTTGACCAGGGCCAGGCCGATCCCCGAGCCGCGGATGCTGGTGTTGCGCACCGCGCGGGTGCGGTAAAAGCGCTCAAAGACCTTGCGCTGCTCGTCGGCGGCGATGCCCAGGCCCTGGTCGCTCACCGACAGCTGCAGCTCATCGCCGCGGCGGCTCGGGCGCAGCCTTACTTCGATCGGCCCGCTGCCGCCGTACTTGACGGCGTTGTCGACCAGGTTCAAGAGCAAAAGCGTCATCGCGTTCTCATCGAGCAAGGTCGTCGGCACCTCGGCCGGCACGTCCACCGCGAGCTGCCGCCCCTCGCGCTCCAGGCGGTAGCGGTAAAAGTCCAGGGCGCGCTCGACCACCTCGCCGAGGTCGCCGGGCTTCATCTCGTAGGCCGCCTTGCCGCGCTCGATGCGCGAGAAGTCGAGCACGTTGTCGATAAGGCGCGAGAGGCGCTCGGACTCGCGGGTGATGATGGCGGCGTACTCTTTGCCCTTCTCGGGGGTCTTGACCTTGCCGAGCATGAGCAGCTCGGCAAACATCCGGATGAGCGACAGCGGCGTCTTGAGCTCGTGGCTGACGTTGCTGATAAACTCGCTTTTGAGGGCGCTCACCTTCTGCTCGGACGAGATCGCGTAGACCAGAAACCCGGTACCGAGCAGCATCACCCCGAGCATAAGACCAATGAGCAGGGTGTCGGACAGCACCCGCTTCTGCGCCCCCGCCCGCAGCCGCGCGCTGTCGAGCGGCGCCATGAGCAGCCGCCACTGGTAGATCGTGGTGTCAAAGCGCTTGTCGTACACGTAGCGGCCGGCGGCCTTGATCGCCTGCCCGTACACCACCTCGCCGCGGCTGCCGAGGACCGAGACGAGCACCCGCCCGGCGATCGGCTGCACCACGACCTCGGGGAAGAAAGTCCCGACCAGGTAATCGAGGTTCACCTTGAGGATGATGTAAAACACCCGCCCGCTGTCGGTGTCGTGGCGCTTGATGTAGCTTAAGAGGTAGTCGGTGCCCTCGTGCTGGGTGTGCAGGTGGCGGTGCTGGCCGGGGCGCAGCTCGGTAAGCGGCAGCATCGGCAGGATGCGCTCGGTAAACAGGCGCTGGAAGGCGTCGGCGTGCTTGCCTTGGCGGCTGGGCTTCTTGGTGACGTAGCCGTCTTTTACCAGCTGCAGGTTCTCGTCCAGCACGATCGCGGTCTCGACCAGATTGGACAGCCGGACGATCTCGGACCAGCGCCGCTTGAAGTCTTGCAGGTGCTCCAGGTCCACGAGGTTAAACAGCTCGCGGTCCGAGTCGATGATAAAGCTCTCGACGCGGCTGCGCGTCTGGTCGCCGAGCGCGTTGAGCCCATCGATCACCGAGGCTTCGCTGTTTTGCGCCAGCTGGCGGGCGTTGCGATAGGAATAGCGGGCGAGCGCCAGCGCCGCGATGAGGATTAGGGGAAAGCTCAAATACAGCGGTGAGATATGGCTGCGAATCCGCATGTGAACGTATGGCCTTGGCTACACAGCGCTGCGCGCTGCCTGCGGGCCGGCCCGCCACCAGGCGCGGTCGCTCCTATCAAGGCGGCTATGGCAGTCGCCATTTTTACCCCGCCCGCGCGGACTATTGGTGAGCGCTCCCCAAATCATGACCAAATCCTATCATCTTTCATTTCATATGGGGTGGCAGGGCGCTGCAGCGGGGTATCCGCTGGCCTGCGGGTGCTGGTAGTTTCCTGACGCTTGCTACGGCTTGCTGCAGCTTGCGGGCTTTGCCGTGCGGCTTCCGAGATTGCGGTTTTCGTCGCAAAACTGGCTTGACACAATTATCTGTTGCGATTGAAATGACGACCAGATCATTATTAATCAATTCTGAGTCGCTTTCTGCATCGCGTGGCTGAATCGGCGGCTGTAACGCCGGCCCAATCTCAGACCAGGGCGGAGCTAAAACGGTTCACTTCACAAGGGCGTCGTACAAAGACGTCATCCCTGCAAAACTCGAAGGAGGTTCTAAAATGGCTGCAAAGAAAGGTTCGGCTCCGGCCACGACTGGCTCTCTTGATATTAGCTCGCTGTTCGAGCAAGAGCTGCAGGCGCGTAATGAAGACCTGCGTCGTCAGGCCGCCCTGACCATGTTCTACAAGCTCCACCCCAACAATAAGGTCAACGTGGAGCAGTTTATCGCCGGCATCAAGCAGCACAAGGATGTCTGGTCGGTGGTCTCGACGATGGGCGTGGTCGACTTTGCCGAAGCGATCCTCGGCGGCAAGTCGCGCGCGCCGGCGGCAGCGCCGAGCGGCAAGCCGGCCCGCCGCACGCGGCTCAACGAGAACCAGAAGACCAACCTCAAGCAGGTCATCCAGAAGACCCTCAGCGATAGCAAGGATGGTCTGAATCGCAACGAGATTGCCAAGAACGTCACCAACGAGCAGCTGACCAATATCGGGGTAAGCCGCGATGAGCTGGCCAACAAGCTGCGCCAGCCGCTCAGCGAGCTGGTGAGCGACGGCAAGATCCACACCGTCGGGGAGAAGCGGCTGATGAAGTATCTGGTCGGCAGCGGCTCGCGCAAGAAGGGCTAATACCGCCAGGGGCCGTGCGGCCCTTAGCCGAGTATCAAGCTGGGAACAAAGCGCGCGACTCTGCCGCTCGACGTGGCAGGGTCAGCGCGCTTTTTTATTTCGATGGATGGGAGCTTTGGGCGGGCTATCCGGGGAGTTTTCGGGCTTCGCCGGGGCTTCGCCGGGGCTTCGCCGGGGCTTCGCCGGCGTGGGTCCCCCTTCCCTGCGATCCTT
>JBGANQ010000028.1:0-90498 GCA_044222245.1 Polyangia bacterium
GGCGGCCGGCGGGCACCCGAGCTCCTCCGGCCACGCCGCGGCGTCCGCCAGCGGCGGCGGTGGCGGCGGCGGCGGCGACGGCGACGGCGATCGCGGCGACGCGGCGCAGACCCTAAAGAGCGTCTCGCAGACGGTGCGCGTCGACATCCGCAAGCTCGACGTCTTGATGAACATCGTCGGCGAGCTGGCGCTCACCCGCTCGGGCATCCAGGTCGTCCACGACGAGCTGCGCCGCGACCGGGTGCGCGCCGAGCTCGCCCGCGCCCTGCAGGACGAGCTGCGCGCGCTGTCGCGCAAGCTGGACGATCTGCAGGCCGGCATCCTGTCGGTGCGCATGGTGCCCCTGTCGCAGGTCTTCGACAAGCTGTCGCGCGTGGTGCGCCGCATGTCGCGCGAGGCGGTGGGCAAGGAGATCATGTTCGTGGTCTCCGGCGGCGACACCAAGCTCGACAAGCTGATCGTCGAGGAGCTGTCCGATCCGCTGATGCACCTTATCAGGAACGCCATCGACCACGGCATCGAGCCGCAGCAGATGCGCCTGTCGCGCGGCAAGCCGGCCGCCGGCACCGTGGCGATCACCGCCGAGCAGCGCGGCAACCACGTCGTCATCGAGGTCGAGGACGACGGCAACGGCATCGACACCCAGGCGCTGGTCGCCCGCGCCATCGCCAAGGGCCAGATCTCCGAGGACCAGGCGCGCGACATGACGCGCCACGAGATGTACGAGCTGATGTTCCTGCCCGGCCTGTCGACGCGCGCCGTCGCCGATGAGACCTCGGGCCGCGGCGTCGGCATGGACGTGGTGCGCACCAACATCGCCCGCATGGCCGGCATGATCGAGATCGACTCCGAGCCCGGCCACGGCACGCGCATGATCATCACGCTGCCTATCACCCTGGCCATCATCCAGGCCCTGGTCATCCGCTCCGCCGGACGCACCTACGCCATCCCGCTCAACTCGGTGATGGAGAGCCTGATGCTCGACTACAGCCAGATCCGCACCATCGAGCGGCGCGAGGTCATCACCCTGCGCGATCAGACCCTGCCGCTGGTGCGCCTGGACGACATCTTCGGCCTGCAGCGGCCGCTCGATATGCCCATGCCGACCCGCGGCTACGTCGTCGTCGTCGCCCTGGCGCAGCACCGCCTGGGGCTTCTGGTCGACGATCTTTTGGGCCAGCAGGACATCGTCATCAAGTCGCTCGGCAAGACCCTGCAGGGCATCCCCGGGATCGCCGGCGCCACCGAGCTTGGCGGCCAGCAGACGGCCCTGGTGCTCGACGTGCGGGCGGTCGCCGAAGAGGCGATGCCGCGCATCACGGAGGCCGCCTGATGCCAGGCAGTAACTCCATGCCCGCCAACACCGGCAGCCACTCGCGCGCCGTGTCGCAGGAGCTGCGGCTGCAAAGGGACGTCCTCACCTTCGCGATCTCCGATGAGGAGTACGCGATCGGCATCGAGCACATCCGCGAGATCATCAAGTACCGCCCGATCACCGAGGTGCCGCGGGTGCCGGCGTTTGTCGCCGGGATCATCGCCGTGCGCGGCCTGGTGATGCCGGTGCTCGACCTGCGGCTGCGGCTGCGCCTGCGCGCCGCGCCGCTCGCCCAGAAGGCGCGCATCCTGGTCATCAGCCGCCCGGCGACCCAGGGCGACCTGGCCAGCGAGGAGGAGCGCGAGCGCTTCGGCCTCATCGTCGACCGCGTCAACGAGGTGGTGCGCATCCAGGAGCAGGACATCGAGCAGCCGACGGTGCTGTCCGGCCACGAGTCGGACTTTATCGAGGGCATCGGCCGCCTGCGCAAGGAAGAAGAGGACCTGCCGCGCGTCCCGGCCCCCATGCGCATGAGCCCGGGCCTTATGGCCGCCGAGCCGCAGCGCATCATCATCCTGCTCGACCTGTCGCGGGTGCTCAGCTTCGAGCACGCCGGCTCGGGGAGGAACCTATGAGCCGCGTGCGCGCCAGCCACCGCCCCTACCTCAGCAAGGACCGCGAGCGCGAGAAGGCCCGCGACGAGCTTGTGCAGCTGTGCGGCTTCCGCATCGGCGACGAGGAGTACGCCCTCGACATCATGCGGATCAAGGAAATCATCAACCCGCTGCCGATTACCCGCGTGCCCAAGGCGGCGACGTTCATCGAGGGCGTGGTCGAGCTGCGCGGGGTGATCCTGCCGGTCGTCGACATGCGCAAGCGCTTCGACGCCCCGCCGCTCGGCGCCGAGGAGCTCGCCGACTACGCGATAAGGCGGGCCCGCAAGTACCTGATTGTCCCGGTCGAGGGGCGCCTGGTCGGGCTCATCGTCGACCGCGTCTCCGACGTGCTGCGCGTCTCGCGCGAGGCCATCCGGCCGCCACCGCTGCTCACCCAGAACGAGCGCGCCCGTTACTTTGCCGGTGTGTGTCACCATCGTGGACGAATCCTCATGGTGCTGGACCTAGACGCCATCCTCTCGTCCACTGAAAAGATCAGCTTGGCGGGGCTCAACCAGGCCGCCAAGGGAGCACCCTAATGATTGAGTACGTAACCGCCCAAGACCTGGCCGCTATCATGACGATCTTCCGCGAGGGCGATGAGGAAGCCCGGCTCACCGCCATCCGTCGCCTGGCCCACCAGCCGGAGAGCCCCGAGGACCGCGAGGCGGTGCTGGAGACCCTCATCGAGGTCATGGGCGACGACAGCTGGCAGGTGCGCAAGGAGGCCGTGGCGGCGGTGCTCAGCTGGACCGATGCCGAGCTGCTCGCCGAGCGCCTGGTCGACGCGATGAGCGAGCCCGAGGACATCGGCCGCCGCAACGCCGTCATCGAGGCGGTGATGAAGCTCGGGGCGGTGACCATCGATCCGCTCTTGCGGGCGCTTTCGAAAAAGCCCGACTACCGCAAGGTCCTGGTCGACGTGCTGGGCACCTTCGGCGACACCCGCGTCATCAACGCCCTGGGCGAGTCGCTGCTCGACGAAGATCCCAACGTGCGCGCCGCCGCCATGGAGCAGCTGGCCTCGTTCCAGAGCCACGAGGTGGTGCCGGCGCTGCGCCAGGCCCTGCGCAGCCAGGACCTGCTGGTGGTGCTGGCGGCGCTCGACGGCCTGAACCGCCAGCGGGTGGTCATCCCGGTCGATGAGCTTTTGCACATGGCCGAGCAGACGGTGCTGCGGCCGGCGCTGATGACCGCGCTCGGGCACAGCCAGGACGCCGCGGCGATCCCGGCCCTGGTCGCGGGCCTTATCGAAAAGGCGCGCGGGGCCCGCGAGGCGGCGCTGGTGGGCCTGTACCGGCTCTACCAGAGCCTCGACAGCAGCGGTCAGCGCAAGATCGAGGAGGCGGCGCAGAAGCTCGACGAGGTCGCGGTGCGCTCATCGCTGCGCGCCCTCATGGAGGCGACCCCGCCGGTGCGCCAGGCGACCGCCGCCCTCATCGGCTGGACCGGCCGCCGCGAGATGCTGCGCCCGCTGCTGCTCGGCCTAGGCGACGTCGATGCCAGCGTCGTTGAGGCGACCGGCCGCGCCATCCTGCAGCTCGGCGAGCCGGCGGTCGCCGCCCTGCTCGAGCTGGTGCCGACGCTGGATGCCCGCAGCCGCGGCAGCGTGTTCCGCTTCTTTGTCCGCCACAGCAGCGCCATCACCGCCCTGCCAGCGGCCCTGCGCGAGCGCCTGGCCGGGCTCCTCTTGCAGGGGCTCAGCGACAAGAACCCGCAGACCGCCGCCGCCGCCGCCGCCGCGCTGCTGCACCACTCGACGCCGGCGCAGCTTGGGCCGCTGCGCGAGCTCGCCCAGCAGACCGGCGCCGCCGCCGACCTTGCCCGCGGCACGCTGGCCAAGCTCAGCGAGCGGTCGCCGGCCGCCGCGCCGTCGTCGGTATCGGCCCCGGTGCCGGCCAGCAAGAAAGACGCTTGATGACGCGCCGCCTGGCGCTCGCTGCGGTACCAAGCTCCATGACCGCTCAGATGACCGACAGTGATTTCCGGCTGCTGCGCGACTTCATCCAGGCGCGCTTCGGGCTGTGCTTTCCTAGTGAGAACGCCTTCCTCCTGGAGCGCCGGCTGCAGCCGCGCCTGAACGCCCACGCCCTCTCCGGCTTTCGCGACTACTACGAGTTCCTGCAGGCCGCCCCGGCGGCCGAGGTCGAGCGCGAGCTCGACGAGCTGTTTGACCGCATCGCCACCCGCGAGACCTACTTCTTTCGCGAGGCCTACCAGCTCGACGCCCTGCGCGACGAGCTCATCCCGTCCCTGTACGAGCGGCGCCCGCGCGGCAACAAGCTGTCGCTGTGGTCGGCCGGCTGCGCCTCGGGCGAGGAGGCCTACAGCCTGGCGATGACGGTGCTGGAGAGCGGCCGGCTGCACAACTGGCAGGTCGAGATCGTCGGCTCCGACTTCTCGCTGCAGGCCCTGGCCACCGCCCGCCGCGGCGTCTACGGTCAGTCCTCGTTCCGCCAGACCGAGCCGGCGCGCCTGTCGCGCTTTTTCCGCACCCTGACCGGCCGCTGGGAGGTCCTGGACGAGGTACGCCGCCTGTGCCGCTTCACCCGCTGCAACCTCGCCGCCGCCGACTGGGGGACGGTGGGCGGGCCGTTTGACGCCATCTTCTGCCGCAACGTGCTCATCTACTTCGACCGCGCCGCCCGCGCTGCGCTGGTCAGCCGCCTGGCCGAGCGCCTCACCCCCGGCGGCTACCTGTTCCTGGGCCACTCGGAGGCGCTGGTCGACAAGAGCGCGCCGCTTCACCTGACGCACCTCGGCCGCGAGATCGTCTACACCAAGACGGTGTCATGAACGACTCCGCGGCGACCCAGCGGCACGGCCACCCCCCTCTGCGGGTTGTCATCATCGATGACCAGGCCGCGATCCGCCAGGCGCTGTGCGAGCTTCTGCGCAACGAGACCGACATCCAGGTCATCGGCCAGGCCGGCGACGGCGAGGAGGGCCTCAAGGTCGTCCACACCGAGCAGCCCGACGCCATCCTGCTCGACCTGGAGATGCCGCGCCTGGACGGCTTTGCCTTCCTCCGCCTGCTCATGGCCAAGCGGCCCACGCCGGTGGTGGTCGTCTCCAGCCACGCCACCCGCGAGAGCGTGTTCCGCGCCCTGGAGCTCGGGGCGATGGAGTTTGTCGCTAAGCCGACGCGCATCTACGGCGCCGCCGACCTCGGGCCGATCCGCGAAGACCTGTTGCGCAAGCTGCGCCTGGTGCGCTTGCTCAGCATGACCCAGCTCACCGAGCGCACGCGGGTGCAGAACGCGACCAGCAGCGGCGTCAACTTCCGACCGGTGCGCTCGCGCTCCAGCGAGGATCTGATCAGCACCTTCCGCTCGGGGGAGGCTCCGGCGCTGTCGCCGGGGCGCATCCTGTGCATCGGCGCCTCGACCGGCGGGCCGCCGGCGATCCAGACCCTGCTCCAGGGCCTGCACCCGCGGCTGCCGATCTCGATCCTCATCACCCAGCACATGCCCGACAAGTTCACCGCCGCCTTCGTCGAGCGCCTGGCCCGCACCACCCCCTGGCAGGTGCGCGAGGCCGAGCCGGGCACCGCCATCGCCCCCGGCGAGGTCGTGGTGGCGACCGGCACCCACTCGCTGCGGGTATATCGCGACGGGCCGCTCCTGCGCCTGCAGCCGCCGCTGCACGAGGAGGGACGCGACGGCACCATCGTCCCTTCGATCGACCGCATGCTCGAGTCCACCGCCCAGGCCATGGGCTCGCAGGTCATCGCCGCCATCCTCACCGGCATGTCCGGCGACGGCGTGAACGGCGTGCGCGCGGTGCACGCCTGCGGCGGCCGGGTGATCGCCGAAGCCCCGCAGTCGGCGATCATGGCCAGCATGCCCGAGGCCGTCATCCGCTCCGGCTGCGTCCACGACATCGTCCCGCTGCGCCGCATGGCCGACGCCATCACCCGCCTGACCCTCAGCCGGCCGTCGCTGCCTACGCCGCACTGAGCCTGAGCGGACTGCGAGCTCGCTAGCGCCGCGGCGCCAGGCAGCTGTACTGCGTTGCCACGGCAGCCCCGCACAAGCCCGGCGCGAAACTGCTGCTTTCGCGCCCGCGGCGGTCTAGCATGCTCGCCCGTGCCCGAGCTGCCCGTCACTGCGCCCCGCCTGTTTATCGCCCCTTCGCTCTTTGCGCCGCCCGCGCCCGTCCTGCTGCGCGGCGCCGAGCACCACTACCTGACGCGGGTGCTGCGGCTGCGCCTGGGCGATGCGGTGATGCTGCTCGATGGCGGCGGGCGGCTCGGCGCGGCGCGGCTGGCGCGGGTCGATGCCGAGCAGGTCGAGCTCGCGTGGGAGTCGGCGACCACCGCGCAGGCGAGCGGGCCGCAGGTGATCCTCTTGTGCGGGCTGCTCAAAGGCGACAAGCAGGACTTCGTCATCCAGAAGGCGACCGAGCTCGGGGTGAGCGCGGTGGTGCCGGTGGTCTGCCAGCGCAGCGTGCCGCAGCTTGGCGAGGAGCGGGCCGAGAAGCGCCAGCAGCGCTGGTCGCGCATCGCCCTCTCCGCCGCCCAGCAGTGCCGCCGCCCGGATGTGCCGCGCGTCCTTCTGCCTATCTCGCTGGCCGCCGCCGTGCAGGACTCTACACCGGCAGACCCGGCGCTGCTGTCGCTGCTCTTGTACGAGGGCCCGGCGGCGCCGCTGCACGCGCTGCTGCCCGCCGCCGCCGACCAGGCCGCCCTGGCCACGGTGCGCCTCCTGGTCGGCCCCGAGGGCGGCTTCACCGACGCCGAGGTCGCCGCCGCCACCGCCGCCGGCTTCCTCCCCGCCAGCCTCGGCCCGCGCATCTTGCGCGCCGAGACCGCCGTGGTCGCTGCCCTCGCCGTCCTGCAGTACGCCCTGGCCGCCCGCAGCGCCTCCTGAGGCAGCAGGGCTCGCGCGCACCGCAGAGGTCAGCGTGACCGATGATTCCTAACCCGCGGGGACAGAGCCCCGCGCGAGCGGACGCCGCCGCCTCAGCGGACCGGCGTGCTCACCGGCTTGGGCACCGCCGGCTGCGGCTGCGGGCTGCGCACCAGCAAAAGCGCCGCCACCGGCGCCCGCCCGACCCGCACCTTGGCCACCACCCCCGAGGCCCGGGTGTGGGCGCGGGCCTGCTGGCTGGAGCTTAGCGAGTAGAGGATCATCCCCGGAAATCCGCAGATGCCCAGCATCAGCAGGATGCGCAGGTGGGAAGAGGCGCTGCGCAACCCACTGCGGCGGCGCCAGTGGCTGCACTCGATCACCGACAGCTCTACGGACTGCATGGGACTTCTCCGCGTGTGACCGGCGCCGCTCCCCGCGCACAAGCCCTGCGAGGGACGGCGATCGGCGTTCCGTAAAAACAGACAACCGCCCGCCCCGTGGGTTCCCCGCGCACCGAAATTTTTTCCTCGACCCCCCCCGCAGCCCAGGCTGGCGATCATCTCAAAGACCCGGATCCGGCTCTCTCGCTGGAGGCTGACGGGCTTTAGTTGCGCAGCGAGATGATCGGGGCCGGGATGCGGCCGCCAAGGCCGATGAAGGAGTCGCTGCGGTAGCGCGAGATCGGCATGATCGGGGCCTCGCCGAGTAGGCCCCCGAAGACGACCTTGTCGCCGACGTCCTTGCCGGGGGCGGGGATGATGCGCACGGCGGTGGTCTTGTTGTTGAAGGTGCCGATGGCGATCTCGTCGGCGATGATCGCCGACAGGGTGGCCGGCGGGGTGTCGCCGGGCACCGCCACCATGTCCAGGCCCACCGAGCAGACCGCGGTCATCGCCTCCAGCTTGTCCAGGCTCAGCGCCCCCGCCTCGACCGCGGCGATCATGTCGTGATCTTCGGAGACGGGGATGAAGGCGCCCGACAGGCCGCCGACGCTGCTTGTGGCCATGGCGCCGCCTTTTTTGACCGCGTCGGTGAGCAGCGCCAGCGCGGCGGTGGTGCCGTGGCAGCCGGTGCGCTCCAGGCCCAGCACCTCGAGGATCTCGGCCACCGAGTCGCCCATCGCCGGGGTCGGGGCCAGCGACAGGTCGACGATGCCGAAGCGGACCCCGTTGCCCAGGCGCCGCGCCACCTCCTGGCCGATGAGCTCGCCGGCGCGGGTGACCTTGAACGACATCCGCTTGATGGTCTCGGCGACGTCGGTGAGGCTCACCCGGTGGCCGGACTCGCGCAGCCGGCGCAGCGCCGACAGGACGACGCCGGGGCCGCTGACGCCGACGTTGAGGACCAGGCCCCCCTCGCCGACGCCATGGTTGGCGCCGGCGACAAAGGGGTTGTCCTCGGGCATGTTGGCGAAGGTGACGAGCTTGGCGCAGCCGATGCCGCCGCGGTCGGCGGTGTTCTGCGCCAGGGCGCGGATGAGGTGGCCCATCATGGCGATGGCGTCCATGTTGATGCCGGCGCGGGTGGTGGCGACGTTGACCGAGCTGCACACCCGCTGCGTCACCGCCAGCGCCTCGGGGATCGAGTCGAGCAGCACCGCGTCGCCCGGGGTCAGGCCCTTTTCGACCAGGGCCGAGAAGCCGGCGATGTAGTCGATGCCGAGCTCGCCGGCGGCGCGGTCCATCGCCTGGGCGAGCGGCACGTAGCTCTTGGCGCCGGTGGGCTCGCCAATGAGCGCGATCGGGGTCACCGAGATGCGCTTGTTGACGATCGGCACCCCGTAGGCGTCCTGCACCTGCTGCGCCACCGGGACCAGGCGCTCGGCGCAGCGGCTGATGTGGTCGTAGACCCGGCGCTCGGTGGCCGGCATGTCGGCGGCGGGGCAGCCGCGCAGCGAGATGCCGAGCGTCACCGTGCGGATGTCCAGGTGCTCGGTCTCGATCATGCGCAGGATGGCGCGGGTCTCTTCCAGGTCGAAGATCATCTCGCTGACCTCTCTCGGTTCGCGGGGGACAGGGGGCGCGGGAGTTTGCGGGGCGCCGGGTTATACGCGGTGCAGCGAGCGCACCAGGTCTTCGTGCATGAGGATGGCCTGCGCCCCCAGCTGCTCGGCGGTGTCCTGGATGGCGACCTTGAAGTCGGCGAACGAGCCCGAGAGCTCGGCGATGTCGACGATGACCAGCATGGTGAAAAACTCGCCGACCAGGGTCTGGGCGATGTCCAGGATGTCGCCGCCCTGCTCGGCGATGACGGCGGTGAGGCGGGCGACGATGCCCTTGCGGTTGCGGCCGGTAGCGGTGATGACGGCGCGGCGGCGCGAGCGGCTGCGCTCCTGCTCCAGGTAGGCGGCGCAGTAGTCGGCGCTCGGCGGCAGGCCGACCGGACCGGCGGCGCCGGCCGGGCTGGCAGAGCGCTCCTGCACCGCCGCCAGCACCTCGGTGGCGACGCGGCCGGAGATGAGGTCGAGCGACTCGGGATCGACCCGGCCAAGGCGCGCGATGACCTGGGCCGTGACCTGGCCGACCACCGCCGCCAGCTCGTCCCGGCCGGGGGCGGCGGGCGGGCGCTGGCCGCCGGGGCCGGCGGCGGACACGGGCTCAAGGCGAATCCCGCGCGCCTGCGCTCGCTCGGCGGCCAGCGGGGTCAGCTCCGCCCCTTCTTCCAGTGGGTACACGCCGCCATCGGGAACGGCGACGAGCTCTGCGTGGGTGACAATGCGCGACATCAAAAGGCCTTTATATGTCCCCTGGACGGGCAGGCGGCCGCCGCGGTCTTTGGGGCCGCAGCGCGGCTGCGACAGGCGCCAGGGCTTTTCTGGTTACGGGTTGAGCTCGGGGTGAAATCGGCCATGCAGGTGGGGCCCATCGGCGGCTGTCTCCGTCGACAAAACTGCCGGGCGGCCTTCATGGCGCGCACTTTATCAGGTTTGCCGCCTGCGCAGTCACGAGAATAAAGCGCAAGGCCCGGGTCAGCCCGCGGTCAGCCGCGCCGGCGGCACCGTTGCCGGCCGCGGCCAGGGCGGCTAGACTCGTCCGTCGCCGGCCAGCTTTGGGACCGGCCGCTGCCAGGGAGACCGCGATGTCCACACGCCTTGCCGAGATCCAGTCCTTTGTCGAGATGGCCCCGACCGACCCCTTTCCCCTCTATGGCCTGGCCATGGAGTACCGCAACCTCGGCGACGCCGCGCAGGCCCGGAGCACCTTTGCCCGCCTCGCCGAGCGCTTCCCCGACTACGTCCCGCAGTATCTGATGCACGCCAAGCTGCTCATCGAGCAGGGCGACAAGCCGGCGGCCCGCGCGGTGCTTACCACCGGCGTGGCCAAGGCCCGCGCGGCGCGCAACCAGCACGCCCTGGGCGAGCTGCAGGCCGAGCTCGACGGCCTGGGCGACGCGGCGGACGACGACTGACCGGCGGGCGCGGGCGCGGGCGTCTGGCGAGCTCGGCATGGACTAGGCGAAACTGGCGTGGAGCGCGTAGGATTCTGCTGTATGCGGCCGGTCCTGTAGCCGCCAAGAGAGCCCACCATGCCACCTATCCCTGCTGTAGCTTCCGCCGCCCGCCCTGCCGCCGCGGGCCGGCTGCCGGCGCCCCGCCGCCTCGCCCTCACCGGGCTCTTTCTCGGAGCCGCCGCCGTGGGCGGCTGCAGCGGCGCCAAGAGCCCGCCCAAGGTGCCGGTCGTCACCGCCCCGGCGGTCGTCGTGCCGACCCCGGCGGCGCCCGCCGACCCGACGCTGTTCGCCTACCTGCACATAAACGATCCGATCGCCTTCGTCCAGCAGTCGGTGGGCAGCCAGTACGTCGAGTACGCGGTGCAGCGCGGCATCAAGATCGCCGACTTTCAGTCGGGCGCCCCGCTGGTCGCCTTCCTGTGGGACCCGCAGGGGGCCAGCATGCGCGAGGCGCCGGTGGTGGTGCTGGCGCCGCTGCCGAGCGAAGGCGACCTGGTGGGCCTTATCAAGACCACTAGTCCGCTCGTGCGCGCGGCGCCGCTTGGCGCGAGCAAGACGAGCACCGTGCTCACGCTCGGCGACGCCGCGCAGGAGCGGGCCAAGACCGGCGAGGCGGCGCTGCTGGCGCTGACCCAGGCCCGGCAGCCCTTCGACCTCACGCTGCACGTAAACGCGGTGCCGATCATGGCCAAGTACGGACCGCTGATGCACGCCGGCATCCAGGCGATGACGCCGGCGCTGACGATGGCCGCGGCGCAGTCGCCCACCGCCCCGAGCGCGCAGAGCTCGGCGGCGATGCTCGAGCAGATGGTGAGCGAGCTGGAGGGGCTTATGTCCTTCACCGTGGGCGCCAACGTGATCGACAAGGACAACGACAGCGAGCTTATGCTGTCGCTGCTTACCGCATCGGCGGACGGGGGCGGGTCGGCGGGCGGGCCGGTCGCGGCGCCGAACCTGGCGCAGTTCGTGCCGCCCGGCGATCTGCGGCTGCAGTGGAATACCCGCGACTTGAAGCGGCTGACCGACTGGTACCTGCGGCTGTACGGCGGGATGCTCGGCGCCAAGCCAGAGCTCAAGGCGCAGGTGGATGAGCTGGTCGCCGACTGGCTCAAGGTCGGGCGGACGATGGAGACCGCCGCCAGCGTGTCTTATGACCCGAGCAAGGGCCTGGTCATGCAGGGCCTTATGCGGGTGGAGGACAGCGCGGCGGCGATGGCGGCGATCCGGCGCATCGTCAAAAAGTTCTCTTCGGGGCCGGTGCACGACCAGTACAAAAACCTCGGCATCGAGCTGACCATCAAGAGCCAGCCCGGTATCCGCAAGGTCAAGGGCAACCCGGTGGATCGCTACGAGTACAGCTTCCAAAAGAGTGCGGACCAGGCAGCGGCGCCGCCGGGGCTCAAGCTGATGCTCGAGAAGCTGTCCGGGCTGGCCTACGAGGTGGCGCAGGTGGGACCGTACCTGGTCTACACCATCGGCGCCCCGGTCGAGTCGGTGACCGACGGGCTATTCGCCGGCAAGGGTCCCTACCCGATGGCGGCGATGAAGAACTTTCCGGGGGGCGGCACCCTGTACCTGGACCTGGACATGGACGGGATCATGCGGTGGCTGAAAGCGCTGGCGCCGGCGGCGCAGCTGCCGATTGTCCCGGCGCGCGCCCGCAACATCTCGGCGTGGAGCTATGACGGCGGCGCGGTCTCCTACCAGCGCATCGTCATTCCGCTGGCGCTTATCAAGGCGCTCTCGTACGTCTTCCGCTAGCCGAGCGGCCGCGGCCTACTGCGACAGGAGCTCGCGGATGGTGATCTGGGGGAAGCTGTAGCCGTCAGCCAGGCTCTGCACCTCGGCCGCGACCTCGATGCGCTGGACCAGGTTGAAGTGACCGGGGACGGGGCGGACGTAGGTGTAGACCAGGTGGCCCCAGGCGTAGGGGGCCTGCGGGGCGGCGAAATAGTACACCGGCTGCTCCTGGACGTTGAGCAGGGCGAAGCCCTCGTCGATGAGGCTCTTCTCGATGAGCTGCAGGCGGTGGTTTTGGTCGGCGGCGTTCTGCGCCGTCAGCGGGCGGCACTTGGCGTGGGCGGGGGTGGCGGCGCTCAGGGCGAGGGCGAAGAAGCACAGGACAGCGACGATATTGCGAAAGGTCTTCATAGGTCGGCAAGCTCCAAAGAGGGTCATTAAGTGCTGCGGTTCGTTGTCTGCCTCCCTAACCACATCCTGTGCCAGCCTGAAATCGCCGGGCCGCGGCGGCCGCCGCCGAGCCAAGCTTCTCGTCGCCAAGGTTAGCTCGCGGCCTTGCTTTTGAGGTCTTTTCGCTGAAAAAACAATGAATATATTCCAGCAAAATAAAGACAACATTCATTAATCGCGACGCCCTCAGGATCGCGCTCAGCGCCGGGCGACGGCCGGCTGGGCGCTGGCTTCGCCTTAGTAAAATCGAGCTCTTTGGGGGTCGGAGCGGGGCTTGGAAGACCGCCCGGCAGCACGGCGCCGGGCGGCAGTAGAGCGGCTACTTGCGGGTGTTGAGCAGCACCTGCAGCGGCACGCCGGTGTCGGCGATGAGCAGATCCGGCTTCAGGTCCGCGTTGACGTCGGCCACCACCAGCGAGCTGCCGAGCGGCAGCGGCCGCGGCGAGGAGACAAAGCCGCCGGTGCCATCGCCCATCAGCGCCTGCGAGCGCTTGCCGCCCGCGCACTGCACCACCGCATCGACCTTGCCATCGCCGGTCAGCTCGGACAGGGCGAGCGCGACCGGGAACTCGCAGGTCGTCGAGAAGCGCGCCGCGACGAACGTCCCATCGCCGCGCCCGGCGTGCACCGCCAGGTTGTTGGTGTCGCTGTTCACGGTGACGATGTCGAGCTTGCCGTCGGCGTTGACGTCACTTATCGCCACCGCGCTCGGGGTCGTGCCGGAGGTAAAGAGCTTGGCGGCAAGCAGGGTGCCCGGGCTGAGGGTCCCGCCCTGGAGGTAGGCGACGTTGCCGCTGTCGGCGTTGCTCGTCACCACATCGAGCTTGCCGTCGGCGTTGAGGTCGCCCAGGGCGAGCGCGCTCGGGGCCTTGCCGGCGGCGTACTCGCGGCTGGTGGCGAAGTTGCCGGTGCCGTTGCCCAGGAGCACGCTGACGTTGTCGGAGTCGGTGTTGGCGGTCAGGACGTCCAGCTTGCCATCGCCATCGAGGTCGGCGGCGGCCACGGCGTTTGGTCCCTTGCCGACGCTGAAGGTGCGCTGGGGGGCGAAGGTGCCGTCGCCGTTGCCGAGCAGCAGGCTGACCACGTTGGTGTCATAGCAGCTCACCATCACATCGAGCTTGCCGTCGGCGTTGAAGTCGCCGGTGGTCAGCGCGCTCGGGCCGCGGTCGACGGCGAAGGTGCGTGGCGGGGCGAAGCTGCCGTCGCCGCCGCCCAGGGCCAGGCTGAGCTTGTTCTGGGTCGAGCCGACATAAGCCAGGTCGAGCTTGCCGTCGGCGTTGAAGTCGGCCACGGCGGTCGCGGTGGCCTGCTCGAGCGGCCACGGGGAGACGAAGCTGCCATCGCCGCGACCGGAGGTGAGCTGCAGCTCACCGGCGAGCGCGCTGGCCTGCGCGAGGTCGAGCTTGCCGTCTTTGTTGAGGTCGGACAGGGCGGCGCCGGTCGCCTGCGCCGTCGAGTCCAGGACACTGCTGCGCACGGTGCCGTCGCCGTTGCCGAGCGAGAGGGTGGTCGCCGCGAACGGATCGCCATCGTAGGTCCGGCCGCCGGTGATGAAGTCGATCTTGCCGTCGCTGTTCACGTCACCGGCGAGCAGGAACGAGCCGCCGCCGCTCACCGCGTTGCTCACCGGGGCGGCGAAGGTGGCGTCGCCGGCGCCGCGGTACAGCTGCAGCTTGCCCGAGCTGCTGAGCGTCACCGCGTCCTTTTTGCCATCGCCGTCATAGTCGACCACGGCGAGGGCGTACAGGCTCTCGGTGAACCGGCTGTTGGTGATGACCTTGAAGGTGCCGTCCATCTGCCGGGTGATCGACACCAGGTGGCCGTCCCCGGGGGTGGTGGCGATGAAGCCGCCCACCGCCACCACGTCCAGGCCGGCGACGCCGTCGATGTCGGCCAGGCGCACCGCCCGCACCGGCTCGGGCAGCGTCCCCAGGGTCACCGTGGCGGCGAACGTCCCGTCGCCGTTGCCCGGCGCGAGCAGCACGTTGCCCGACACATCGCCGATCACCAGATCCGGCTTGCCGTCGGCGTTGAGGTCGCCGATGTCGACCTGGTTGTGCTGGTAGTTGGAGAAGGCGAAGCCGCCGACGCTCAGCCAGGACACCGGCTGGAAGGTCGCATCGCCGTTACCAAGCAGCACGCCCACCGCCGGCGAGCTGGTGGTCGTCACCACCAGATCCGGCTTGCCATCCAGGTTCAGATCGCCTGTGAACAGATCGAAGGCTGAGGCCACGGTCGGCCCGCTGACCGCAGTCCCGCCGCCGGCGCCGCTGCCCAGCTGCAGCACGATCGCCGAGGAGGTCTGCGAGATGAGCGCCACATCCGGGTTCCCATCCAGGTTGAAGTCGGCGACCACCGGCGACCGCGGCGCCGCCACCGCTACCTTGCGCACCGTCTGCGCCGCGGCAAACGACATCGGGTCGGCGAGCACCGCCAGCAGATCGCTGCGCTCCCCGCTGCGGCCATCGGGCAGGGTGACCTTGACCGCGACCGCCGCCCCCGGCACAAGGCCGGCGGGAATCGCCACCTGGATCTTGGTCGCCGAGACCGTACGCGGCGCCGGCGCCGCGAGCCCGCCGACGCTGACGCTCAGCCCGGGGACAAAGCCCTTGCCGGTGATCGTCAGCTCGCCATCGCTGCCGGCGATGAAGGCGACCGGATCGACGCGAGTGAGCGAGGGCGGGCGCGCTCCCTGCGCCGTCCGCTCGGGGGACTCTGCCCCCGGGTCCTCACTTTCGGGGAGCACCGCCGGCTCACAGGCAGAGACACCGAGCAGACCAAGCGCCAGCCAGGGCGCAACCACAGTGCGCAGACTACTCATCACAGGACCTCCTTCTCAGATGGGACGTCGGCCAAGGGACGCTCGGCAGACGGACTGCGCAACCGCCAGAGTGGCATCGCTCGCGCGCTCTTCGATCGCGAAAGACCGAAGAAAGTTGAGCAGCTAGGTGCCCATCCTACCTGGCGGCAGTGACCAAGCCGCTGCCCAAGCAAACCTCGCGCTGCCGCCGCCCGCGGACTTTGTTCGGGGTCCTCGCGCGGTGGTATAATATCTGGTTGGTTCGCAAGAGACTGGCCGTGCCGGACACCCGAGCAGGCCAGGTAGCTGGTTGCTGGACCACTTTGCGGAACCCCTTCCAGGGTGGATGAGTATGAGGCTGCCAGCGGCATCGAGATTCACGTCGCCAAACTCGGTAGATTCAGGCCTGGGTGGGCCTGGCCCGAACCCCCTGGCGACGCTGTTCAGGAAGCTGGCGCAGCTCTGCGGCGCGCTGGTCGCGCTCGTGGGAGTGCTGGCGCTGTTTGGCTGGTGGCGCAGTGTCTATTTCTTCATCTCGATCGCCCGCGGCTGGCCGGTCATGCTGCCCAACTCGGCCTTCATGTTCGTCGCCAGTGGCAGCGCCGCGGTGCTGCTGGCGCCGGCGCTGCGGCCCGCCCGGCAGCGGCGCCTGGGCCAGCTGCTGGCGGCCCTGGTGGTCAGCCTGTCGGCGCTCACGCTGATCGAGTACATGTCCGGCTGGGATCTGAGGGTAGATGGGCTCCTTTTCCATGATCTGCCTGCCTCGTGGTCGGCGTTTCCGGGCCGTCCCTCACCGCAGACCAACCTCAGCTTCTGCATGAGCGCCAGCGCGCTCTTACTCCTCAACCAGCGGAGCAAGACCGGGCACCGCGCTTCCGAGTATCTCGCCCTCGGCTCGGCCGCGCTGGCGCTGCTCGCCCTGCTCGGCTACATCCATGAAGCTCACCCTTTTTATGGGCTGACTCCTCTGCTCATGCACACCGGCATGGCCGCGCACACCGCGGTCACCCTGCTGCTGCTCAACCTGGCCGTCCTGTTTGCCCGACCCACCGCCGGCGCCATGGCGATCATCGCCAGCCCGGAGCTTGGCGGGTTCATGGCGCGCCGACTCTTTCTGGTCGCGCTGGGCGTGCTGGTGGCCGGCATCTGTCTGGTCATGGGCCGCCGCCACGGTCTGTTCGAGCAGGCGATTGCTTCGGCGCTGCTCACCTTCATCACCATGGCGGCCCTTATCGCCTGGGGGCTGCTCACCGCCGCCTCCCTCAACCGCACCAGCGCCGAGCGCCGCACCGCCCACAGCCGCGAGACGGTGCAGCGGCGCTTCCTGGCGACCGTCCTCGATCAGATGCCCGAGGGCGTGCTGCTGAGCAGCGCCGATGGCAAGGTCGAGCTGCAGAACCGCGCCCTGCTGCGCCTGACCAGCGCGCCGCAGTCGCCGCAGTCGCCGCAGTCCGAGCTCGAGCTCGACATCCGCCAGATCTCCGGCGAGGCCCTGCCCCCCGATGAGCTGCCGCTGGCGCGGGTGCTGAGCGAGATGGACCCCGGGCCGAGCAGCGAGTACCTGGTGGGTCTGCCCGAAGGCCGGCTGCTGCCGGTGCTGATCAGCGCCGCCGCGATCGAGCAGCCGGACGGCCAGCGGCTGGGCGCGGTGATGGTGGTGCAGGACATCTCCCCGCTCAAGGACCTGGAGCAGCTGCGCACCGAGTGGTCGGCGATGGTCGCCCACGACCTGCGGCAGCCGGTCGCCACCATCGAGCTGTGCGTTGACCTGTTGCGGCAGCTCTACGACGGCCTGGGCTCGGAGACGCAGCGGCAGACGCTCGATCGGATAAAGCGCGCCAACCGCCGCCTCAAGCGGATGATCAGCGATCTGCTGGATGTCTCGCGCCTGGAGGCCCACCGACTCACGCTCAAGTGCAGCGCGCTCGATCTGGAGCGGCTGGCCCGCGAGACCCTCGATCAGCTGCAGCTCGGCGAGCTGCGCGGGCGGCCGCTGCGGCTTGTGGTGAGCGGGCCGCTCGCTCCGGTGTGGGCCGACCACGACCGGGTCGAGCAGGTGCTGATCAACCTGCTGTCCAACGCCGTCAAGTACGGCGCCCCCGAGACCGAGATCCTCGTCGAGCTGCGGCCCCACCACGAGTCGATCGAGGTGGTGGTCACAAACCACGGCCGCGGCATCGATCCCGACGAGCTGCCCCACCTCTTCCAGCGCTTCAGCCGCGGCCAGCGCACCGCCCACGCCGAGGTCCAGGGGATCGGCCTGGGCCTTTACATCAGCAAGGGCCTTATCGAGGCCCAGCGCGGGCGCATCTGGGCCGAGAGCACGCCGTTTCAGCTCACCCACTTTCACTTCACGCTGCCGATGGCGACGGTGACCGTGACCCTGTGAGCCGGGCGCGCCGCGGGCCGCGCAAAGGACGCTGCCGCGCACGCCGGGCTCGGCGGCTGACCCATCGGCTATACTAACTCAGGGCGGCCAGACCGCTCCCCCTCATGCCGGCTTCAAGCTCCACAGATCGCAGCCTGGGCGGTGAGCTGCCTTCGGTCGCCTCGCATCGGCTGACGCACTTTTCCCGAAAGAACGGCGGCGACGACAAGGCCGAGCTGCGAACGCTGCTCCATCGCCGCCTGAAGGTGGGCTGTCAGCTCATCCTGAGCCTGGTCGGCCTGCTCCTTCTGCGCCGGCTGGTGCTGCAGGGGGTCGATCTGCACGGGAAGCTCTTCGATCTCGGGCTGCTGGTCGGCGCCACGGTGATGCTGGCGGCGACGCTGACCTTTCTTTGGCGGCGACCCGACCTGTCGATCACCCAGCTGCGCCGCCTGGAGAGCGTGGTGTTCCTCAGCATGCTGTCCTATCAGGCGGTCATGCAGTACCTGTGGCTCTGTGGGGGCAAGTCCTACTCCCAGCTTACGCCCTCGTTTGCCCAGGATGGGAACTCCGCCGCGCTGTGGATCCTGTTGCCCGAGCGCGAGCTGAGCTTCCGCGCCCACGATGGAATCCTTCTGGCGAGCATGGCGTGGGCGTTCCCCTGGTCGTGCTATCTGCTCGGCTACATCCTCTACATTCCCACGACCATGCGGCGCATCCTGACGCTGCTCGGGGCCGCCTATGGCCTCATCGTGGTCTCGACCGCGGCCGCCGTGCTTACCCAGCCCGAGCTGACCGCGAGCTACCTGCAGCTGGCCGGACTGCTCGGCGTGTTCCTGATTCCCTCCTCGATCATGAGCGTCAGCGCGGTGCGCAAGATCGACACCTTGCAGCGCCAGGTGTCCGAGGCGCGGCGGCTCGGGCAGTACACCCTGCGGCGCAAGCTCGGGGTCGGCGGCATGGGGGAGGTGTACCTGGCCCACCACCGGCTGCTGCGCCGGCCGTGCGCGGTCAAGCTCATAAGGCCAGCGGCGGCCAACCCGAGTAGCCTGGTGCGCTTTGAGCGCGAGGTGCAGGCGATGGCTTCGCTCACCCACCCCAACATCGTCGAGATCTTCGACTACGGCCACACCGAAGACGGGACCTTCTACTACGTCATGGAGTATGTCCCCGGGCTCAGTCTGGAGGAGCTGGTGCGCCGCTACGGCCACCTGCCGCCCGAGCGCGTGGTGTACCTTTTGACCCAGATCTGCGATGCCCTGCGCGAGGCGCACGGGGTCGGGCTCATCCACCGCGACATCAAGCCGGCCAACATCCTTGTGTGCGCCCGCGGCAACCGCTACGACGTGGTGAAGCTCTTGGACTTCGGACTGGTGCAGCGGGTGAGCGGTCCGGGGTCGCAGTCCACCCTGGCCACCCAGCCGGTGCCGCAGTTCGATGTCGACTCGGCCGAGCCCGAGAGCGATGCGCTCTACCTGAACGTGACCCTGGGCGGCAGCCTGCTCGGCACGCCGGCGTACATGTCGCCCGAGCAGATCATCGGCGACCGCGCCCTAGACGCCCGCACCGACATCTACAGCATCGGCGGCGTCGCCTATTATCTTCTGACTGGGCACCCGCCGTTTCTCACCGGCTACGCGGTGGAGCTGATGGCGGCGCACATCGGCGAGGCGGTCAAGCCGCCGTCGCAGCACTGCGCCGGCATTCCCGCCGACCTGGAGGCGGTGGTGCTGCGCTGCCTGGAGAAGGACGTCGAGCAGCGCTTCCCCGACACCTCCAGCCTGACCGATGCGCTGCGCAGCTGCGCCGGCGGCTGGAGCGTGGCGCAGGCCAAGAGCTGGTGGCGCAGCCACCGCGCGACCACCGCCGACGAGTCCAAGCTGTCCGATGAGCACGAGACGCTGCAGGAGCTCGGGGCGCCGGTGGCAGAGACGCTGGACGCCGGGCCGGCGCCCGAGTCCTCCCGGGAGCTCAGCCGACCCGGCGCCGAGCCGTCGAAATAGCCTCCGGCCCTAAGCTCCAGGCCCCGGCGCCCGGCGCCCGGCGCCGAGCTGCCGAGGATGAGCGCAGGGCAGCACAGCCCGCCGGCGGCTAGCGGGCCGCGGTCACCCGGTTCAGGAAATCGCTGGTAGCCTGCAGGACCGGCAGCGGGATCTCATGCCCGCCGGTGAACTCGTGCCAGTCGACCTGCAGCCCGGCGGCCGCCAGCTGGTTGCGCAGCGTCACCGCGATCGCGTAGGGCAGCATCGGGTCCTGGCGGCCATGGCTCTGCAGGACCTGCAGGCCGCGGCGCGTCGGCATCTGCGGGCGCCACTGCGGCTCGGCGATGAGCGAACCCGACCACAGGATGACGCCGAGCAGCTCGAGGTCGCTGCGCAGCGCCACATCGAGCGACAGCATCGCCCCTTGCGAGAAGCCGCCGAGCACGAGCTGGCCGGCCGGCACGCCGAGCTCGCGCTGCAGCTCGCCGAGCGCCTGGGTCAGCTGGTCGCGCGCCTGGGTGAGCCCGGCCGGCTCTTCGCGGCTGAACTCATCCACAGCGCCGCCGAGCATCCGCCGCTGGATGCGCTCGATGTCGATGAGCCACCACGCCCGCGAGTCCGCCATCGCGAAATAGCCGCCGCCGCCGCCAAGCGACAGCGGCGCGGCGGGAAACGCAAACCGCAGCCCCGGCGGCCCGCCGAGCATCCGCCCGAGCGGCACAAGGTCGGTCCCCGAGGCGCCAAAGCCGTGCAGGAGCACGCACAGCGGCCCCTGCCCGCCGCCCAGGCCGTCGTCGCCTCCCAGCACAATCACATCGAGCCCGGCAAACTGCTGCTTGCGTACCTTGGTCATCTCACGACGCTCCAGTCGATGGGCGCTTGTCCCCGGTCAGAGAGGGCCTGGTTGACCGCCGAGAACGGTCGGCTGCCAAAGAAGCCGCCCCAGGCAGACAGCGGCGAAGGGTGTGCACTCTTTATCATGGCGTGGCGGCCCTCACCAAGCAGCGCCGCCTTGGCCTGCGCCGGCCCGCCCCACAGCACGAACACCGGCGGCACCGGCAGCTCCAGGGTGGCGGCGATGATCGAGTCGGTGAAGCGCTCCCAGCCCCGCCCCTTGTGCGAGCCGGGGGTGCCGGCGCGCACGGTGAGCACGGTGTTGAGCAGCAGCACCCCCTGCGCCGCCCAGCCGGTCAGGCACCCGGCGCCCTTTGGGACCGCGAGCCCGAGGTCGCTGTGCAGCTCCTTAAAGATGTTGCGCAGCGACGGCGGCGGCGGCACCCCGGGCGGCACCGAGAAGGCCAGCCCGTGCGCCTGCCCCGGCTGGTGGTAGGGATCCTGGCCGAGGATCACCACCCGGACCGCAGCGAGCGGCGTCAGCTGCAGGGCGCAGAAGACCTGCTCGGCGGGCGGATAGACCGGGCCCTTTTCGCGCTCGGCGGCGACGAACGCGAGGAGCTCGGCGAAGTAGGGAGCGGCCAGCTGGGCGGCCAGGGCGCGCTGCCAGTCGGCCGGCAGCTGGACGGCCCCAGCCGCTGTGGCTGTCGCTTGCGCTGTGGCTGTCGCTGGCGCTGTCACTTGCACGGTCGCTGTCGGGGCCGGACTGGCCGGCGCCGCTGCTGACGGCGCAGGCGCCTGACTCGGGGTCTGACTGGCTGCCGGCTGCGCCTTTTTGTCCGCTGCCCGCGCCGCGGCTCGACCGGCGGGCGGGCGCCCAGCGGGCTTGACCTCGGCGGCTGCCGTCGTCGTCGTCGTCGGCTCTGCAGGACCGGTCCGCCGCGCCCGCCCGGGGGCAGCGGCTGGCGGCCTGGTCCGGGCGGCGGCCTTGGGTGGTAAGCGCATGGACCACACCGTAGCACGCCGCCGGCAAGCTTTTAGGCCGGCAAGCGTTTCTGCACTGGCGCAAGGCCCGCGGTCGGCCAAAAATGCCTGTTGCCACGCAGGCTTAGCGCGCCCTATCGTTGGCGCTGCTCACCGTAGAAACGTGTTCTTGTCTTGGAGTCCGTGCATGCGCCTTCGCTGTCTGCCTCGCTCTCCGAAGCCGGATCTCGGCCGCTGTAAGAACCTGGCAACCGGGCCCGCACCTGGCCCGGCGGGTCGCCGCCCGCACGCGCAGGCCGGCGCGTCGCAGGCGCGGCCTCTTGGCCTTGGCCTGGGTCTGGGCCTTGGCCTTCTGGGGCCGGCGCTGCTCGCGGTCGGCTGCAACCCCTACGAGCGCCACGGCGGCGAGTACCTGGCCGGCGCGGTGGACCCGGTGCAGTTTCCCGCCGCCTACCTCGGCAAGGACGGCGACGGCAAGAAGCCCGGCTCGGGGACCTTCCAGTACGTCAAGGCGCGGGTGCGCGGCACCGCCATCAGCTACTACCCGCTGCCGTTCAGCGGCGCCCAGGCGCAGAGCGACGATCCGCTCGACCTCGGCGGCGATCCGCCGCTGGCCTACGTGTTCGATCCGCTGCCGGGCAGCGACGGCGCGGCCGCTGACTCGGCGCGCTGCGTCAAGCCGGCGGGCTACTCCTACGACGTCCTGCACCGCCGCGAAGAGGGCTTCCGCCTCGATCGCCAGGGCAACGTCTTTACCGGCCTGCCCGCTGAGAGCGATCCCGCCGGCAGCTCCAGCTACGTACCGGTGGTCAGCGAGGTCGTCGTCGCCTCCAACGGCGAGCCCTGCCAGGACGCCAAGAGCGAGGCCAGCATCGTCACCCGCATCGACGTAACGCTCAGCCTGAGCCAGCCCGCAGGCGGGGCCCCCGGCGCGCTGCCGGTCGCGCGTCCGAGCGGGCGCCTGCTGGCGATGGCGATCATCGATCCGGCGGCCGACGTGCGCTACGCCGACCCGGCCATGCCCTACGATCCGCTGACCCAGCTCGGGCCGCAGCGCTGGGGCTTCTACGCCCAGTACCTGCTCGCCTACCTCGACGGCGGCTACATCCCGCAGCAGATTGTCTACGGGCCCAAGGCACCCGCCGGCAGCCGGCGCATGATCGCCCAGGATCTGTACTACCCGAGCCAGCATCCCACCGGCAAGCTGGGCAAGGTCGGCCCCGGCGCCCTAGGCGAGGGCTTTGACGTCCTGCAGTTCCGCCGCGGCGAGGACGGCTACTCGCCGGTGTGCCGGGTGCTGTCCTTTGCGCCCAAGGACCCGAGCAACCCCGAGACTTCCATCGCGAGCATCGATCCGGCAGCGGTGACCGACACCGGCCGGTACATCTACTGCCTGCAGCTGCCCTAACCCCCTTGCTGCTTGGAGCATTCCGTGGCGAAATTGACGTTGTCTCGACGCTGGCTTCCTCCGATGGCCGGGCTGGCGTTGGCGCTTCCCGGGGCGGTGCTGATCCTTACGCCGCGCGCCGCCCACGCGGTGGGCGAGCAGAACGGCCGCATCGCCGGCGTCATCACTGACAAGCTGTCGCAGGCTCCGCTGCCGGGGGCGCGGGTGACGGTGAAGTCGAGCAACCTCATCGGCGGTCCGCGCGCGGTGAGCACCGGCGAAGACGGCAGCTACGAGCTCAACGCCCTGCCGCCCGGCACCTACGAGGTCGAGCTGGCCTTCGAGGGCGCTAAGCCCCTGCGCCGCCGCATCGCCGTCCGCCAGGGCGAGACCTTCCCGCTCAACATCGAGTGGTCGGTGGAGCTTGCCACCGAGGACAAGAAGGTCATCATCGAAGAGCGGCGGATGACGCGGCCGGACACCACCCAGACCGGCACCGTCCTTACCGCCGACACCCAGGCGCGGGTGGCGACGCAGCGGACCTACCAGGGCATCACCCAGCAGGTCGCCGGCGTGTCGTTCTCGGCGGGGCAGGGCAACCCCAACATCAAGGGCGCGATGGACTCCCACAACCGCTATCTGGTTGACGGGCTGGACATCACCGATCCGGTGACCAACACCTTCTCGGCCAACATCAACTTCGACTCGATCGCCTCGGTCGAGGTGCTGACCGGCGGCGCCGAGGCGCAGTACAACACGCTCGGCGGCGTCATCAACCTCATCACCAACGCCGGCGGCAACGAGTGGCACCTGGACTCGTCGCTTTACATAAACCACCAGGCGCTGTCGGCGGGCAACCAGTTCGGCTCGCAGCTGTACTCGGGTCTGCGGCCGTTCTCGCGCCTTGATCGCTCGCCCAACGCCGGCTACCAGGCCAACTTCAACCTCGGCGGCCCGCTGGTCAAAAACAAGCTGTGGGTGGCGCTGTCGTTTGAGTACAAGCGCGACGACATCTCGATCAACGTCGCCCCGCCCTTCTACCTGCAGACCCCGACCCAGGTCGCCAACCGCTACCTGGCGCGCATCAAGCTCACCTGGGCTCCCAGCGAGCGCCACCGCCTGACTCTGTCGGCCTCGGCCGACCCGGCGTTCTTTGACAACGTCGATCAGGATCCCTACCGCCTGGGCGTCGCCGAAGATCACCAGAACCAGGGCGGGGTGTTCTCGATCCTGCAGTGGGACTACTTCATCAGCGACAAGGTCAACACCAACGTCCAGGCCGGCTTCCAGTACAGCACCATCGACACCGGCCCGCAGGGCTACTTCGGCAGCATCGACAACTCCGCCTACAAGGGCACCGGCCGCTTCTCGCCGGCCAACGACACCTGGCTCGGCGACCGGCCGCAGCAGATCAACAACGACGACGGAACCACCTGGTACCAGGGCGGCGCGATCGCCTTTGATCGCCGCTACACCGTGCAGTTTGATCCGTCGGTGTCGGTGCGCGGCAACCTGGCCGGCAAGCACGAGGCGAAGTTCGGCATCCAGTCGCGCTGGAACTATCACTCCGCCAGCATCAGCACCCCAGGCGACACCACCTACAACAACCAGGGCGGCGGCCCCGGCGAGGCCGGCCTGTGCCTTCCGCAGCAGAACCAGACTGCCGGCTGCGACCTGCGCACCGACTCGCCGGCCTACGAGAACCACCAGTCCGGCTTCTCGATCGGCGGCTTTGTCCAGGACCGCTGGCAGGTCACCAAGTGGCTGCGCATCAACCCCGGCTTGCGCATCGACTACGGCCAGACCACCAACAGCATCGGCCAGGTCGTGTCAAACCTGCTCGGCTTCGGTCCGCGACTGGGCCTGGTGTTCGACCTCACCCAGGACCAGAAGACGATCTTCACCGCCTACTACGGCCGCGCCAACGAGGTGCTGTCGCTGCTCGCCTCGGCCTACGCCGATGTCGCCGCCACCTCGACGATCAACAAGTACGACCACGCCACAAACACCTGGGTGCCGCGCAACACCACCGGTGGCATCGATGGCTACCGCGTCGAGTCCGATTTCTCCGACCCCGAGCGCGGCAAGGTCCTGCGCGGCCTTGAGAACCTCAAGGATCGCGAGCCGCCGCACACCGATGAGATCACCCTGTCGTTCCGCCGCGAGGTGTTCCAGAACTCCGCCGCCGGCCTCGACTACACCTACAAGCGGGTCGGCAACATCTGGGACAGCATCGAGGCCAACCAGGTCTGGGACCCGAGCGGCACCCGCGTCATCGATCACGTCAACGGCCAGTCGCAGCAGATCTTCCTGTACGCCCGCCCGGACGAGAACTGGCGCGTCTACCAGGGCGTCGACTTCACCCTGGAGTCGCGGCCGCGCCAGGAGTGGGACTTCAGCGTCGTGTACACCCTGTCGTGGCTGTACGGCCCCGGCGCCGAGCAGTTCGCCCAGGTGAGCGGCCTGCAGAGCCTGTCGCAGTTTTACAACCGCCGCCTGTTTGGCAGCTTCGACGGCTTCCTGCCCGAGGATCACCGCCACAACCTCAAGATCCGCGCCTCGTACACCTATAAGGGCCTCACCATCGGCGCCTTCATGAACTACCTGAGCGGCGCGCCGCTGACCAAGCGCTTCTTCAACCAAAACGAAGGCGCCTTCACCAACCGCCGCTCGCCCACCGGCACCGAGCCGAGCATGCCCAACGACGTCGCCGCGATCAGCGAGTTCCGCCTGCCCGCCACCCTGACCATGGACACCCGCATCTCGTACGATCTGCAGTCGGTCCTAAAGAAGGTCCACCTGACCCTCATCGCCGACGTCTTCAACCTGTTCGACCTCGACTCGGCGACCAACCTGCAGACCCGCGACCTTGCGACCTTCGGCCAGATCACCAGCCGCCAGCGTCCCCTGCGCGTGCAGCTCGGCCTCCGCCTGCAGTACTGAGGCGCGGCCCCCCGACCGACCTCGCGACCGACCCCCAGGCCCGCCCTACCGCCGCAGCGCCCGCTTGATGTCCATCTTGGCGTCCTTCTCTTTGGCGTCCGCCCGCTTGTCAAACTGCCGCTTGCCCTTGCACAGCCCGAGCTGGATCTTCACCTTGCCGCGCAGCAGGTACACCTCCAGCGGCAGCAGCGTATAGCCCTCGCGGCTCGTCGCCTCGTCGAGCCGCCGGATCTCGGTCTTGTGCAAAAGGAGCTTGCGCGAGCGCTTGGGCGCATGGTTGAACTGGTTGGCAAACGCCCACTCCGCGACCTGCATCTGGTGCAGGAACACCTCGCCGGCCTCGACCGCCGCGTAGGCATCGGTGAGCTCTGCCTTGCCGGCGCGCAGCGACTTCACCTCCGAGCCGAGCAGCGCCACCCCCGCCTCCAGCGTGTCCTCCACCGTGTAGTCATGGCGAGCGCGCTTGTTCCGCAGGAGGACCTTGCGCCCAGCGTCTTTGTCGTTTGCCTTGGCCGACGAGTTGCTCATCATCATCCTCCGGGGCCCGTCCAGTTCAGAAAGGGCGTCTAGCTGACCACGCGCAGCTTCACTTTGCCCTGCGCGTTGAGCTGCGCTACATACCCCGGCATGTCCGGGACCCGCGCGGTAATCGGGTTGTCAAACTCGGGCAGCTCCAGATCCTGCCCCTTGGCAAAGACCTTGTGGCGCCCGTGCTTTTTGTACCACTGCGCGACCGTCGCGTTGGCCAGCATCTTCTCGACGATGTTGCGCCAGCCGACGCCGGTGTTGTAGGCGCAGAAGCTGATCTCTCCCATCTGCGTGCCGTAGGGGATGATGCACATCTCGGTGCGCCGGAAGTCGTAGTTGAACAGGTCCTGGAACCACATCCCGGCGACAAACAGCACCCGCCACTCGAACTGCGCGGCGTCCGACTCGAACTCGCCGACCTTGCTGCCGCGCGCCCCGGTCTGCGACAGGAACTGGCGGAACAGCTCGCGCAGGCTATAGCCCTCGGGCGCCTTGTCCGGCCGGAAGTTTTTGATAAGCGCCAGCGCGGTCTGCGCGAGCGCCACCTGCTTGGGCATGTTGCCGTCGGTGATCTCGGTGACGTCGCGCATCAGCTGCTCGACATCGAGGAACTGCATGAGCGGCACCATCTGCTTGGTCCTCTTGTTGACAAACAAGATGGTGCCGATGCCGCAGTTGGGGTGGCAGCCGCAGTTGACGGCGCCAAACTGCGCCTCGGGCCCGAGCAGCATGTCGGTGAGGTTGCTAAACGGCCCGAGCGCCGACAGCGGGAACCAGTCGCGCAGCGGCTCGGTGACGCCGGTCTGGCGCTTGACGTCGTGGGCCAGGTGCGAGAGCGTATAGCGCTGGCGGGCCCGCGTCGCGTCGTCGATGTCCTCGTCGCGGCCGGTGAAGCTCACCGGCTGGAAGCTGACCACGGTGATCTTGTCGCAGTTGTCGATCGCGAAGCGCAGGATCTTGCCGATCTGATCGTTGTTTACGGTGTTGACCACCGTGACCACCAGGATGACGTCGATGCCGGCGGCGTGCAGCTCTTCGATGGCGCGCAGCTTGACGTCAAACAGGTTGCCGATCTTTCGGTGCTCGTTGGCCTCGTTGCCGATGCCGTCAAACTGCAGGTAGGCCATGCGCAGGCCGGCCTCCTTGGCCTGCTTGGCAAAGCCCGGCTCCTGGGCGAAGCGCAGGCCGTTGGTGGCGCACTGCACCGCGAAGTAGCCGACCTCGCGCGCATACTTGATGGCGGGCAGGAAGTGCGGCGACAGCGTCGGCTCGCCGCCCGAGAACTGGATGCTCATCTGCCGCCGCGGCTTGACGGTGATGCTGTCGTCGAGGATCTGCTTGATCTCGTCCCACGACAGCTCGTGGACAAAGCCCACTTGGTTGGCGTCCATGAAGCACGGGTCGCACATCATGTTGCAGCGGTTGGTCAGGTCCACCGTCAGCACCGCGCCGCGGCCGTACTGGATCTTCGAGGTGCCGTGGAAGCGCAGCGGCGTGTCTTCGGTGCGGAAGTCGCGCCCCGGGTACAGCCGCTCGATGCGGGCGAGGAACTTGGGATCGATCGCCATCACATCCGAGATGAGGCCGTGGCGCGGGCACTCCTTCTCCATGAGGATCTGGCCGTCGCGCTCGCGGATGTGGGCGCGGATCTCGCCCGGCTTGCCCTCGGTCAGCTCGGACAGCTCGCGCCGCCCCGAGAGGATGTCTTCGCGCACTTCCTTGACGCAGCGCGGGCACAGCGAGTCGGTGGCGCGCGGCCAGCCAAGCTGCGGAAACGTCCGCTCGGCCGACTTGAGCAGCGGCGCTGGAGCCCACGCCGGCTGGAACGCCGGGCGCTCCAGGCTGCGGTTCAGGCGAGTCATAAGGGGCCAGGCCGCCTGCGCCGCCCGAACCGCAACCCGCGAGGCGCCCGCGGCAATTTGTTTGGTGAAGTCCATGATCTCTCCAGAAGCGATGGGAAAAAGTTCAAAAGCCCGCCGATGCTAGCATGCGCCCGCCGCTGCTCAATCGCTCCCAGGGCCCCCCAGTGGGGCGGAGCGATGCCGCCCCGCGGGGCATCGCTCCTTCCGGGGGCGCGGGCGAGCCGCTACGAGCTCGCCCTTGGAGGCAGACTCCACGGCAGGAAGAAACCGGGCTTTAACATCTCTTCAGGATTTCAGTGTGATCCAGAACTGCGCCAGCGCTACACCTGAGCAAACGCCGCATCGGGGATCCGCATCGCGCTGTGGTCCTCACGGGCCAGGATGTCCGCCTTGCCCTTGACCCCGGGCAGGACGTTGCGGACAAAGTACAGCGCCGCGTGCAGCTTGCCGGCGTAGAACTCGTGGTCGCGGTGACCCTCGGGCAGCGCAGCGCTCTTTTTCTGCCCGAGCACCGCCTGCTGCAAGAGCAGCCAGCTGAGCGTCGTCTCCGCCATCATCTCCAGGAAGCGGTTGGCGTGCAGCGGCACGAGCTCCAGCCGCCCGCCGTAGAACCACGACAGGAGCAGCATGGTTGTCGCCTGCAGCGCCTCCTGCGCCGCGCCGAGCTGCTTGACCTCGGCCCCGAGCTCGGGGTGAGCGCCGTGCTCGGCGACAAACGCGTTGATGTCGGCGAAGAAGCTTTGCAGGTGGGCGCCGCCGGCCATGCCAAGCTTGCGGCCGACCAGATCCATCGCCTGGATGTGATTTGTCCCCTCGTAGATCGAGAAGATCTTGGCGTCGCGGCAGTACTGCTCGATGCCGTAGTCGGAGATGTAGCCCGCCCCGCCCAGGGTCTGGATCGCCGTCTCGCAGACGCGGAAGGACTGATCCGAGCCGTAGGCCTTGACGATCGGGGTGAGCAGCTCGACCTGGCCCTCGTGGTAGCTGGCGTTGCCCTGGCCGGTCTTGTGGGCCATGGCGGCGCGATCGCTGTGGCTGGCCAGCTTGGCGATGAGCGCTCGCACCCCCTCGACGCGCGCCTTCATATCAAGGAGCATGCGGCGCACGTCCGGGTGCTCGATGATCGGCACCCGCGGCGCCGTCGGGTCCTTGAAGTGCTTGAGCGAGCTGCCCTGCTTGCGCTCGCGCGCGTAACGCAGTGCATTAAGATAGGCCGACGACGAGATCGCGCAGCCCTGGATGCCCACCGCGATGCGCGCCGCGTTCATGAGCAGGAACATCTGCTTCATGCCCTGGTTCTCGCCCGCCGGGCCGCCCACCAGCTCGCCGCGGCAGGCGCTGTTCTCACCGAAGTTGAGGATGCAGGTCGCCGAGGCGCGGATGCCCATCTTGTGCTCGATGCCGCCGACGCTGACGTCGTTGCTGCCGGTGATCTTGCCGTCCTGCGTGGCGCGGAGCTTGGGGACGATGAACAGCGACAGGCCCTTGGTGCCGGCGGGGGCGGCCTCGGTGCGCGCCAGGACCAGGTGGATGATGTTGTCCGCCATGTCGTGGTCGCCGGCCGAGATGAAGATCTTGGTGCCGGTGATAAGGTAGCTGCCGTCGGCCTGCTTGGTCGCCCGGGTGCGCGCCGAGCCGACGTCCGAGCCGGCGTGCGGCTCGGTCAGGCACATCGTGCCGCCCCACTCGCCGCTGTAGATGCGGTGCAGGTAGAGCTCCTTCTGCTCGGGGGTGGCGAACTTCTCGATGACCTCGGCGGCGCCCATCGACAGGCCGGGGTACATGTTGAACGCGGCGTTGGCGCCGCACAGGATCTCCTCGACGGCGACGGTGAGCAGGCCCGGCGCGCCCATGCCGCCGTATTCGGGGGCGAGCGAGGTCTTGCGCAGCCCCGCCTCGTAGAGCTTCTTCCACGCCTCGTGGAAGCCGCTTGGGACCTTGACCTGACCGTCCTCGATGCGGCAGCCCTCGGCGTCGCCGCTGGCGTTGAGCGGGCCGAGCACCTCGCAGGCGAACTTGTACGCCTCGCTGAGCACCATCCTGGCCCCAGACTCGTCGATGCTGCTGGAAAACGTCGGATCCGCCAAGAGCTCGGCGAGCCCGAACTGCTCAAAGAGCACAAACTCAATCTCACGGAGGTCTGCCAGGTACTGGTTCTGCTTCTGCGCCATGGCTATGGTCCTTCCTCGATCAAGAGCGTCCGAGCCGGCCGCGCCGCCGCCCGCCTGCTGCGCCGCCTGCGGCACCACCGGAGGTCAAAAGCCGCTCAGGTTGCTCTAGCGTTTCCTTCAAAATTGGATACCACTACTATCTAGTCAGATACTTCAACTATCCAGATGCCGCACTGCGTTGTCAATGCTCGCGGACGAGCCGACGGGCCACTGACCCTCGGCTACGATGGAAGGTGAAACATGCCCTCGTCCGAAAATCCGCTGCGCGGCCCAGCTCGCGCCAAGCCCTCCCACCCGGCCGCGCGCGAGCCGAGCGAGTGGACGATCTCCGAGGTCGCCGAGCGCACCGGCGTGCCGATCGCCACGATCAAGTTCTACATCCGCGAGGGGCTGCTGCCGCGCCCGCGCACCGCTGGCCGCACCGTCGGGCGCTACGACCACGCGTTTGTCACCCGGCTGGAGCTTGTGCGCGAGCTGCGCAACCGCTTCCGCCTGTCGCTGCGCGAGATCGCGACGCTGCTGCAGGAGGCCGGGCCGGGGGCCAACCTCACCGAGCTCGAGCTGCGGCTGCTCGCCCGCGAGCGCCTGGACGGAGCGATCGATCCGACGCACTCGCAGCCGCCGCTACTGCCCGGCCGGCTGCTCGAGCGCTCGGGCCTGCCCGCCGCCGACGTCGCCGAGCTTGAGCGCTACGGCCTGCTCACCCCGATCAAGGTCGACGGCGCCGTGGTCTACGCCGAGCGCGACGCCCGCATCGCCGAGGTGGTCGGGGCGCTGCGCAGCTCCGGCTATAACGATCACCTGGGGTTCTCGATCGCCGATCTGGCCCGCTACGTCGAGGCGCTGCGCGGCCTGGTGGTGCGCGAGGTCGAGCAGTTCGACGGCCCCACGCTGCGCAGCCTGCCGCGCGACCAGATGCTGCGGCTCATCGGGCAGGGCGTGGCGCACGTCGACGTGCTGCTGGGCCTTTTGCACAAGAAGCTGCTGCTCACCGCGGTGCACGACCGCCTGGACGCCGCCGCCGCCCGCCGCCCGCCGAGCCCGCCCGAGCGCCACCGCCGCCCCAAGCGCTAGGTACAGCACAGCGTAAGTTCGTTGTCGCCGCTGCGCCGGGCGCAGGTGGGACCTGTACCAAGCGCCGCCCGGATGCCGCAGCGCGTCGTTTTCGCCCGCCGCGGCCGCCGGTGCCGCTTGCCGGGGCGCTCGGCGACGGGACGCGCGCCTCGCGAGCGGCCGACCAGGGTGACAAAGCGGCGCCGCCGTGCCAAACCTTCGCCATGCAATCTTCACCCCCGCCCCCTGCCGGTACACCGGACGCCGACGGGCGACACGCCGATCACCTCGCCGACGCGCTGCGCACGGCGATCACCCGCGAGCTCTTGCGCTCCTGGCACTTTATCAACAGCTCGCACTTCCGCAGCGCCCTGACCGCGCCGACGCTCGGCCTGCACCGCAGCGACCGCGCCCTGGGGCTGTGGCAGGCGGCCACGCGCTCGATCCTGCTCAGCGAGCGCCTGGTCCTCGACCAGCCTTGGGGCGTCGTCCTCGAGGTGCTCAAGCACGAGATGGCGCACCAGTACGTGCACGAGATCCTCGGCCAGACCGCCGAGACCGCGCACGGCCCAGCGTTTCAGGCGGTGTGCGCCCGGCTCGGCATCGACGCCACGGCGGTCGGGCTCAAGCCGCCGCCGTCCGGCGAGGCGGCCGATTCCGAAGGCGACCAGAGCCGCCTGCTACGCCGCATCGCCCGCCTGCTGGCGCTCGCCGGCAGCCAGAACCCGCACGAGGCCGAGGCGGCGATGTACGAGGCGCAGCGGCTGATGCTCAAGCACAACCTCGATCGCCAGCAGTTCGACCGCGCCGGCACCGCGCCGCGGGCCCGCTACGGGTTCCGCCAGCTCGGCGAGCCGCGCGGCCGCACCGATGAGGCGCAGCGGCTGCTGGCGATGCTGCTCGGGCGGTACTTCTTCGTCGAGGTGATCTGGGTGCCCGGCTACGACCCGCGCCGCGATCGCCGCGGCACCGTGCTGGAGATCTGCGGCAGCGAGGACAACCTCGAGATGGCGGCCTACGTGCACGACTTCCTGACCCACACCGCCGAGCGGCTGTGGGCGGCGCACAAGCAGGCCGCCGGCATCGCTGGCGATCGCGACCGCCGGACCTACCTCGCCGGGGTCATGCTCGGCTTCGCCGAGCGCCTGGCCGAAAAAGAGCGCCAGCACCAGGTCGAGGGCCTGGTGTGGGCCGGCGATCGCGTCCTGCAGGACTACTTCCGCCGCCGCCACCCCCACGTACGCCGGGTGCAGCAGAAGGGCCAGCCGCGCACCGCGGCCCGCGCCGAGGGCAAAAAAGCCGGCCGCGAGATCGTCCTGTCCCGCCCGCTGCGCAGCGGCACCCCCGCGGACGGCCCCCGCGCCGCGCTGCCGGCCCGACGCAATGACTAGCGGTGCCAAGCCAAGCTAAGCCCAGCCAAGCCAGCCCAGATAAAGAAGAAAAGACAGGTGCCCGCCGCCCCGATAAAAAAACCTGGGCCAGGTTTACAAGGATGCGAGCGGCGGTTGCTGTATGTTCGCCTCCGGGCGCGGCGACAGCGAGCGGTGACGGCGGCTCGGCGCCCGCGGCGCGCCCGCGCTTGCAGACGCTGGCACCGCTTTTGGACCGCAGCGTCGCGCCCTGGGGATTGTCGCGCTCTAGGGCAGAGAACCTTGGTGGAGGACATCGCAATGACTGAACCGAGAATCCGTAGCAACAGGGCCCGGCTGGCTTTTGGTCTCTGCTTCTTGGCGACGGCGGCCACCGGCGCCTGCACCGGCGCGGTGGATGAGCCGGGCCCCGCGGGGCCGCGGGCGGTCCTTGAGCAGCGCCTCCGCCCGCTGCCCGCCGCCGTGGTGAGCCTGGGCGCCTACAACGCCGATCTGCAAAAGACCTCGGTCTCGGGCATCTCTTCGGGCGGCTACATGGCGGTGCAGCTGCACATCGCCTTCTCGAGCATCATGACCGGCGTCGGCGTGTTTGCCGGCGGGCCCTATCACTGCGCCGGCGGCGGGCTGACCCCGGCCCTGACCACCTGCACGCAGGGCTCGCCGGCGGTGGACGTGAGCAGCCTGATCAGCGTCACCGATCGCCGCGCCGCCGCCGGCGACCTCGACGCGACGAGCGCCCTGGCCGGCCAGCAGGTGTGGCTGTTCAGCGGCACCCGCGACACCACGGTCCGTCCGGCGGTCATGGACTCCCTGCTGCGGTACTACCAGCACTACGTGCCGGCGGCGAACATCGCGTACAAAAATGACCTCAACGCCGCCCACGCCCACATCACCGACAGCTACGGCAACGCCTGCGCGACCTCGAGCAGCCCCTACATCAACAACTGCGGCTACGACGGCGCCGGGGCGCTGCTGGCGCACATCTACGCCGCCGGCGGGCCGCTTCTGCCGCGCAACACCGGGACCCTGAGCGGCCAGCTCATCCAGTTCGATCAGTCGGAGTTTCTGCCGAGCCCGGCCAGCAAGAGCATGGACAGCACCGGCTGGGTCTACGTGCCGGCCGCCTGCGCCAAGAGCGAGCCGTGCAAGGTCCACATCGCGCTGCACGGCTGCGAGCAGTCGCAGGGCAAGATCAGCGACGCCTACTACGCGCACGCCGGCTACAACCAGTGGGCCGACACCAACCACATCATCGTGCTCTACCCGCAGGCCACCGCGTCGAACCTATCGCCGAGTAACCCCAAGGCGTGCTGGGACTGGTGGGGCTACAACGACGCCGCCACCTTCGACACCAAGCGCGGCGCGCAGATGGCGGCGATCAAGAAGATGGTCGACCGGCTGACCAGCGGCTTTGTCGCGCTGCCGGCGCCGACCGGCCTTGTGATCACTGGCAGCGACGACACCTCGGTCAGCCTGGCGTTTGCCGCGGTGCCCGGCGCCGCCGGCTATAACGTCTACCGGGCCAGCGGCGGCGCCTTCGTCAAGGCAAACGGCGCCCTTTTGACGGCGACCACCTATAAGGACGCCGGCCTCACCCCGGGCACAAGCTACTCCTACCAGGTCCGCGCGGTCGGCGCGACCATGGCCGAGGGGCCGCCGTCCGCTGTCGCCGTCGCCATGACCACCGGCCACCCGCCGGTGCTCGCCGCGCCGGGCGGCCTCAAGGTGACCGCGACCACCGCGGCCTCGGTCGCGCTGGCGTTCACCGCCAGCCCGGGGGCGGCCGGCTACAACGTCTACCGCGCCGCCAGCGCCGGGGGGGCGGCGAGCCAGGTCAACGGCGCCCTTTTGACCGGCACGACCTATACCGACTCGGGACTGGCCGCGGCGACGACCTACTACTACACGGTCAAGGCGCAGAGCCCCGCCGGAGCCGAGAGCCCGCCCTCGGCCGAGGTCGCCGCCACCACGGCCGCCGCCGCGACCTGCTACCGCGACAACAACTGGAACCATTTCGTCGCCGGCCGGGCGACTTTCTGCGCCGGCTTTGCCTGCGCGGTGGGGTCGGGGCAGAACCTGGGGCTGCTCAACATCCTGGTCGTGACCACCCTGAGGCAGACCGCGCCCGCGTACTATGTGCTCGGCACCTGTCCCTGACCGGGCGGAGGGACCCTGGGTCGCGGCAAGGCAGGTTCCTGCCCGCCGCCGCTCGGTGAGAGTCGGAAGTCCGACCGGTGCCAGGTGGCGGCTTGTCCCGACCGGACCTACCATCGGGCTTCCTGCCGGTCGGGCCCCGGGCGCGCGGGACGCTGGTTTTCACCAAGCTTCTCGTGCCATAATGGACCGTTACTGCTTGCTCGTCGACGGGCAGCTTGAGCCTGCCTCAGCCCTGTTACCATGACTGCCATCGGGAAAGACGATCCAGACTCAACGCCGCTGCCAGCACCCCTGCCGGGCCTGGGTTCGTCGGCTCCCGATCACGGCGAGAACACGCCGCTGCCGGCGCCGATGCCAGGCCTCAGCATGGCGGGCGCGGAGCCGGATCAGGCGAGCGAAAAGGCCGCGCCGCGCAGCCCGGTAGCGGCTCCAGCTCCAGCTCCGGCACCGCTGCCGGCCCGCCCGCCCGAGCGCGCCGCCGGCGCGGCTTCGGGCACCGCCTTTCGCCCGGTCGCTGTCCCAGTTCCGGTGGGCAACGCGCCTTCCGGCTCCACCTTGCGGCCCGGTGCCGGGCCCGCTCGACCGGTGCCGGCTGCTGGCTCGGCTTCCGGCCCGGGCTTCCGTCCGGTCGGCGCCCCGTCCGCCGGCTCGGCTTCCGGCCCGGGCTTCCGTCCGGTCGGCGCCCCGTCCGCCGGCTCGGCTTCCGGCCCGGGCTTCCGTCCGGTCGGCGCCCCGTCCACCGGCTCGGCTTCCGGCCCGGGCTTCCGTCCGGTCGGCGCCCCGTCCACCGGCTCGGCTTCCGGCCCGGGCCTCCGTCCGGTCGGCGCCCCGTCCGCCGGCTCGGCTTCCGGCCCGGGCTTCCGCCCGGTCGGCGCCCCGTCCGCTGGCTCGGCTTCCGGTTCCGCCGTCCGTCCAGTCGGCGCCCCGTCGGCGACGACCCGACCGGCGAGCAGCGGGTCCAAGGGAAGCGCCGCGGCCCGCGGTTCTGCCTCGTCGAGCGGCAAGCTGTGGCTGATCATCGGCGGCTTCGGCGCCGTCGCCATCGCGGCGATCCTCATCGTCATCCTGCTGCCGACTAAGCCCACCCCGCCCCAGGGTGAGCTCGAGTCCGGGCTCGGCCGCGGCGCGGTGCCCCCGCCAAAGCCGGTGCAGACCCCGGTGCCGGTGCGCGTCACCCCGGTCAATCCCGAGCCGGACAAGCCGAGCCCCGCCCACCGGGAGCCCGACCAGCAGGTCGCCAAGTCGGCCCCCGGACCCGAGCCGGCCACTCCCGGCGGCGCTGAGCCGGACGAGCCGGACGAGCCAGACGGTCCGGGCACGAGCTCCAAGCCCGGCCGCGGCGACCACCACGACCGCGCCGCCGCCAAGGCCGCCCGCGCCGCCGCCCGCGCCGCCGCCAAGGCCGCCAAGGTCGCCGAAGCCGACAACCCGCCCGCCCAGGCGCCGCTCAAGACCCTGACCCAGGAGGCGCAGCGCCAGAACATGCTGCGCGCCGAGGGACGCTTCAAGGCGTGTGTCAAGGAAGCCTGGGGCTCGTACGTCACCATCAGCATCGTGGTGGACAACTCGGGGACGGTGCAGAAGGCGGATCTCATCGGCCCGCTGAACACGAGCGCGACCGGCCGCTGCATCTCCGAGCAGATCCGCAAGCAGCACTTCCCGCCGTTTACCGAAGGCACCAGCAAGCAGTTCGTCTGGTCCTACCAGATCCCGGCCGCCAACTAGCCAGGCCAGGCCAGGCGGCGCCGCGGTCTCGCAGGCGGCGGCCCGGCTGCGGTCGCCCGCCTGACTGCCGACGGCGGCCCGCGGCGGCGCGGCGACCCCCTCCAAAAAGTGACGCTGCCGGGGACGCGCTCGTGCAATAATCGTGCAGAGTCATGGACCTTGCCCGTCGCATCGGCCCAGGGGGAAGGGGCCAAAAGGCAGAGCTCGCGCGCCGCCGCCGACCCCGGCCGGCCAGGGTGGGCCGCTCATGACCGAGCCGCCGATAAAGCCGCCGCGAGTCTGCCCCGACTGCGGCGAGTCCTACCCAAGCGGCACCGCGCACGCCTGCAAGGCGGCCAAAAACCCGGTCAGCCTCAACGCCCAGGCGCGCCCGCGCGAGGACCTGGTCGGCACCGTCATCGGCGACCGCTACAACGTCCTTGAGCGCCTGACCAGCGGCGGCATGGGCGTAGTCTACCGCGTCCGCCACATCCTGCTCGACAGCGAGATGGCGATCAAGGTCCTGCTCAAGCCGCAGGACCCCGACGCCCAGTACCGCTTCCTGCAGGAGGCGCAGCTCGCCTCCAAGATCAAGCACCCCAACACCGTCATCATCACCGACTTCGGGCTCCTTGATGACGGGCGCAGCTACATCGCGATGGAGTTCCTCCGCGGGCCGACCCTGCAGCGGGTAATCTCCGACGGGGCCATCGCACCGGCGCGGGCCTTGAACATCGCGGTGCAGATCGCCCGCGGCCTGCAGGCGGTGCACGACAAGGGGATCATCCACCGCGACCTCAAGCCGGACAACATCTTCCTCGTCGAGCAGGACGGGCAGAAGGACTTCGTCAAGATCGTCGACTTCGGCATCGCCACCAGCGCCGCCGCCGGCCTGCAGATCGACGGCCAAAAGGCCCCGCTCACCGAGGACTCGCTGCCGCAGGGGGCGCAGCAGGCGCTGGAGAAGCGCCACACCATGCCCGGCATGGTCCTTGGCACGCCGCAGTACATGTCGCCCGAGCAGACCCAGGGGCTGGAGATCGACGCCCGCGTCGACCAGTACGCCCTGGGCTGCATCCTGTACGAGATGCTCACCGGCACCGTGCCCTTTGACGATCCGAAGGTGCTGACGGTGATGTTCAAGCAGGCGGCCTCGCCGGTGCCGCCGATCCGCGAGCGCCTGCCGGGCATCGACATCTCGGACTCGCTGGAGCAGGTGCTGCTGCGCATGCTCGCCAAGCAGCCGGCGGCCCGCTTCGGCTCGATGCGCGAGCTGGAAGAGGCGCTGCTCGGCGAGCTGGAGAAGCTGCAGCCGCTGATGCAGACCGGGCGCATCCAGGGCATCCAGCGGCAGCGCCTGAACACCGCGCCGACGCCGGCGATAAAGCCGCGCTCGCGCTGGCTGCTCGCTGCGGGGCTGCTCGGCGCGCTGGTGCTCGGCGGGCTGCTGGTCGCCGGCGGCTATGCGCTTTACCAGCGGCTGGGATCGCACCAGGGCGAGGCCGGCACCCGGCGGCTGCTGGCGCTGCGGACGCGCGCGCTCGGCGTGCTCAAGCAGGACCTGCAGACCCAGACCCCCGAGCTGCGCACCGCGGCGGTGGGCACCCTGGCCGAGACTCGCGACCCGGCGCTGGTGCCGACCTTCACCGCCCTCCTTGATGACAGCGAGCCGCGCGTGCAGATAAAGGCCGCCGAGGCGCTCGGCCAGCTCGGCCGACGCGAGGCGAGCGCCAAGCTGCTCACCCTGCTCGATGCCAGCCGGCCGGCGCCGCTCACCATCGCCGCCGCCGCCGCGCTCGATCAGCTGGGCGACGCCCGCGGGCGGCAGGCGCTGACCAAGGTGCTGAACCAGAAAAGTGACGCCTCGCGGCTGCGCGCCGCGCTCTACCTGTGCGGCATCGGCGATCGCGACGCCAAAAAGGTCCTCGCCACCACCGTCGAGCGCGGCCTGGCCGCCGATGCGGCGCAGCTGGAGATCCTGCCGGTGCTGGCGCAGAGCGGCGACGCCAAGGCGCGCGAGCTGTTGCTCCTCCGCCTGGCCAGCGGCGGCACCGCCGAGGCCCGCCTAGTCGTCGCCAGCGCCTTGTGGCGGCTGGGCGAGCCGAGCGGGCGGGCGTACCTGCAGGATCAGGCCAAAAAGCCCGGGCCCGAGCAGCTCAAGGCGGCGCAGTCGCTGGCCGCGCTTGATGAGCCGGTAGACGCGGGGCTGTTCCGCGCGGTGCTCAAGCAGAGCCAGGTCCACCCGGCGGTGCGGCTGCTCGCGCTGTCGGGAATTGGCTACAGCGGCCAGCGCGAGGACCTGCAGCTCATCGAGCCGCTGCTCGACAAAAATGACGACCCGCCGCTGCGCCAGGCGGCGGCGGCGGCGATAGTCCGCCTGACCGGCGCCGATCCGGCGGTGCTGGCGATGCAGGACGTCGGCTGGGCGACCGGCGCCCTGCAGGGCGAGAGCGAGCTCGGGCGCGCCGACGCCGTGGCGGTGCTGGGGGCGGTAGGCGGCAGCGAGGCGGTGGCGGCCCTGTCGCGCGTGCTGCGCACCGGGACCAGCGCCCGGGTCCGCCAGGAGGCGGCGCGCGCCCTGGGCCAGCTGCGCGATCGCGCGTCTCTGCTCGCCCTCAAGGACGGCCTGGCCGACAGCGACGCCGAGGTCCGCAAGGAGGTCATCACCGCCCTGGGCAGCGTCGGCCGCCGCCTGCTCGGCCGCGGCGCCAAGGGCGTGACCAGCGAGACCGCCTCCTGGCTGTCGAATATCGCCACCACCAGCCAGGGACCGGAAGCGCTGCTGGCGCGGGCGGCGCTGCTGCGCCTGGGCGATGACAGCCAGCGGGAGGCGATCGCCACCGGGCTGCGCGAGAGCGACGCCGCCACCCGCCGGCAGCTCATCGATCAGCTGGACCGCAACGCCGACCTGCTCGCCACCTCGCTGCGCGATCCCGATGCCAGCCTACGGCTGCTGGCGGCGCGCCGGCTCACCGAGCTTGGTGACAAGCGGGCGGTGCCGACGCTGCGCGAGACCCTGGCCAGTCAGCCCGAGTCGCAGGCCGGGCTGCAGGCCTACACCCTCTTGCGCAAGCTCAACGAGAAGGTCGAGCCGCCGGCGAGCGCCGGTCAGCTGCTCAACAGCCCCGAGCCGGAGACGCGCGTCGCGGCGCTGCAGGCGGTGGTCGCCCAGGACCCGCCGGGCGCGGTGCCGGCGCTGCAGCGCGCCACCCACGACTCCGAGCGCCAGGTGCGGCTGGAGGCGGCAGCCCTTGCCGCCAAGCTGCCCGGCGGCAGCGGGCGACCCCTGCTGCGCACCCTCAGCAAGGACACCGATCCAACAGTGCGGGCGCGCGCCGGGACCTTGCTGCGCGGCCTCGATGAGCCAGCTGAAGCCCCGCCCCCGCCGCCGCCCGCCGAGAAGCCCGAAGCGGCGGCCCCCAAGACGCCGAGCGAGACCCCGCCCGCCCCCGTTGAGCCCGGCCAGGCGGCGACCCGCATCGACGCGCTCGACCCGACCTCGACCACCTCCGCCGTCGAGAAGCTCGTGCGCAGCGGCAGCGACGCGTTTGGCCGCCACGACCTCGGCCGGGCGCAGCAGAGCCTGGAGAAGGCGACCGCGCTGTGCGCGCGCGAGAAGGCCAAGGTCTGCGCGCCGATCGCCTACGACCTCTCGTACTACCTGGGCCGAACCCTGGAGAGCCGCGGCCAGTACGAGGGCGCGATGACCGAGTTCGAGAAGCTGCGCAAGGCCCGCGGCGGCAAGTCGGCGCACAAGAGCTACGTCGCCGAGGCGGTGCAGCGGCTGGGCAAGAAGCTCGGTCGGGTGACGGTGATCAAGCCGGGCAAAAAGGGCAAGTGCCTGACCACCGAGCACTGGCTCACCCCCGGCAAGCACGAGATTCAGATCAGCGCTGCCCGCACCGAGTCGGTCGAGGTGCGGGCCCAGCAGCATAAGGAGATCAAGGCCTGCCCATGAGCGCGCGACGCTCTTGTTCCGGGCGGCTCGGGCTGCTTGCGGCCCTGGGCTGCGCCCTCGCAACCCTCCCCACGGCCGACGCGGGTCGGCACGGCAGCCGGCACGGCGGCGGCCACCCCGGCGAGCTTGTCGCCACCGCGCAGGCGCAGGCCCGCGCCGGCGACCACGCCGCCGCCCGCGCGACCCTGGAGCAGGCCTACCGCCTGGCGCCCGAGCCAGCGCTCCTGTGCGCCCTGGGCGAGCTCCTGGCCAAGGAGGGTCGGGCGCTGGAGGCCCAGGATGCGCTGCGCCGCTGCACGGTCGGCGCGCCGCGGACCCCGGCCAGCCCGCCGGCCAGCCCGCCTCCGAGCGGCGAGCTGAGCATCAGCGGGCCGCGCCACGCCCTGGTCGTGGTCGATGACCATGTGGTGGGCTCGCTGCCGCTGCCGCTGCCGCTGCTGCTGGCGCCGGGTCCGCATCGGGTGGCGCTAGAGGCGGGCAGCCACCGCTTTCACGCCGCGGTCCAGGTGCTGCCCGGCCGCGGCGCGCTGCTCACCCTGGCCGGACAGGCCAAGGTGAGCCTGATGCCGGCGGTGGCGCTGCTCGTCGACTTCTCGCACAGCCCGGACCAGGCGGCGCCGCTGCTGCAGCAGGCGGCGACGCAGGCCGTTAAGTCCCGGCGCCTCGGGCTCTTGGGCCAGTGGGGGGCGCTGGGCGAGCCGCTGGAGCTGGCGGGCTGCCAGGATGCGCCGTGCGAGCAGGCGCTGGCCCAGAAGCACAAGGTGCGCTACGTGGTGGCGGCGCGGGTCGCGGCCGAGCCCGACGGCTGGCAGCTGTGGACGCAGCTGTTTGACGCCGAGGTGGGCGGGGTCGCCAGCGAGCAGGCGGCCGACTGCGAGCGCTGCACGGTCGAGCAGGCGGGGCAGCGCCTCGGCGAGCTGCTCACCCAGACGCTGACCACCGGCCAGAGCCGGCCCACCGGCCTGCTCGAGATCACCTCCACCCCGCCCGGGGGCGACGTCCTGCTCGCCGGGCTCCGGCTCGGGCAGACCCCGCTGCGCCGGATCGCCTTCGCCGGCGAGCACGCGATCGTCGTCCAGCGCGCCGGCTTCACGCCCTACCAGAATGAGGTCGTGGTCGAGCCCGGCCGCGGCGCGGCGCTGGACGCCACCCTGCGCGAGAGCGTCGCGACACTGCCTCCGCCGAGCCCACCGACCCTATCGACCCTACCGACTCCACCGAGCCCACCGAGCCCACCGACCCAACCGACCCAACCGGGCCCCCCTGCGGAGCCGGCGGTCGTGCTGCGCCCGCGAAAAGCCCCACTCCCCAGCGCCCTGCAGCCGCAGCCGCCCCACGCCGCCGAGCGCGCTGCCCGGCCGCGCTGGCGGGTCGGTGTGGGCATCGCCGCCAGCGCCGTCGGGGCGACGCTCCTCGGCTTCGGCGCCGCCGGGCTGGCCCTGGACGGCCGCTGCACCCAGGCGCCGCAGGCCACCCCGAGCGGTGAGCTGTGCCCGAGCGGGCGGGTGGTTGACTCCAGCGCCGCCGGGGCCGGCCTGCTGGCGGCGGGGCTGGCGACGCTCGGGGCCGGCACCCTGCTGTGGGCGCTGCCCGGGGCGCGCAAGCTCGAGCTCAGCGCCACCGTCCACCCCACCCCGACCGCCGGCGTCGCTGTCACTGCCGGCGGAGCCTTCTAGGCGCGGCTGTCGCGCCTTGCCCACCTTGATGCGGACCCGACCCATGCGCTGGATCTTCCTGTTGGCCCTGTGCGCCGCCCTGCCCGCCGGCTGCACGCTGTTTGGCGAGCGCCCGTGCGAGCCGGGGCGCTACTCCTGCCCGACCGCCGAGCCGGACCCGACCGCCGACCTCGGCGGGGCGCGCGCCTGCACACTGGAGTCTCCGTGCCCGCTGCCCCCGCTTGCGGACAGCTCGCCCGACGATGGCGCGGCGGCGCTGGCGGCGCTTGGCGGCCGCGGCGATGAGGCGTGGCTGGTCGGCAGCTCGGGCGGTCAGGGGGTGCTGCTGCACGCCCAGCGCGGGCAGCCGACGCGCCAGGTGGCGACGCTGCCGGGGGCGACCCCGCGGGCGCTGGCGATCGTCGAGGGCGCGCCGCCGACCCTGCTCATCGCCAGCGGGGGCAGCGCCCTTTACCGCTATGCGCCGCAGACGGCGATGCTCACCACCGTGTCGCTGGAGACCGGCGGCTGTCAGGGGCGAATCAGCCCCACCGGCGCGCTCAGCGGGGTGCTGGCGCTGGCCGCCGAGGACCTCTGGCTCGTCGGCGCCGCGACCAGCGACGCCGCCGCCGGCCTGTTCCGGGTGCGCGCCGGCGTCTGTCAGGTCCTGCCCGAGCTGGCGAGCGCTGGCCTGGCCTTTCATGGCGTGTGGGGCACGCTGCGCGAGCAGCCCGAGCCGGCGCAGCGCCTCATCTGGACAGTCGGCGACAGCGGCGCCGCGGTGATGTGGTCGTTTCAGGGCCCTGATGGCCTGCCCCTGGCGCAGCGCTTCGCCCTGCCCAGCCCGGCGCCGCTGCGGGCGGTCGGGGGCAGCGCGCGCTGTCCCACCGGCAGTCCCGGCGCCTGTGCCTTCATGATCACCGCCAGCGCCCTGTACAGCGCGACCGACGGAGCCCCGCAGCCGGTCGCGCTGCCGCCGGCGCTGCAGGCGGCCGAGCTGCTCGGCCTCTTTGTCGATGGCGACTCGGTGTGGCTGGTCGGGACCCTGGCCGGGCAAGGGCTGCTGGCGCGCTACCAGCCGCAGACCGCCGCCTGGTCGTATCGGGCCGGGCTCCGGGGCGGCGCCCTGCGCGCGGCCTGGGGGCCGGGCGATGGCAGCTTATGGCTCGCCGGCGACTCGGGGTCGGTCCTCTATCTTCCCAACGGCTCTTGACAAAAGCCGCTCCAGGGACCGCCGCCGCCGGGCACTCACCGACGAAAAAAGCGGCGCTCGCAGCGCCTGTGGGCACCACTTGCAGCATCCGCGTAGTAGGATAGTAGACCTAGCCGAGGGCCTCGCCATGAAGATCCGCACCTTCGCTTCGCCACGTGACTGTCTGAACCGATCGCCTCTTTTTCCCCGCCTCCTGCTCGCCGGAGCGCTGCTCGTCCCAGCGGCAGCTGCCGCCCAGCAGCAGCAGCAAGCACCGGCCCAGAGTCCGCAAAACCCCGGGTATCCCCAGCCAGGCTACCCGCAGTATCCGCAGTACCCGCAGTATCCGGCGCAGCCCGGGCAGCCGAGCCCGCCGCCCGCCGCGCCCGGCTACCCGCAGTATCCCGGCTACCCGCAGTACCCGCAGTACCCGCAGGGCTACCCGCAGCCCCCGCAGGGCTACCCGCAGCCCCCGCAGGGCTACCCGCAGTACCCCGGCTACCCGCAGCCCGGCAGCCAGCCGCAGCAGCCGCAGCAGCCGCAGCAGGGACAGGCGCAGCCGCCGCCCGCCGCGCCGCCCGCCGCCGATGCGACCGCCAAGCTGACTCTGAGCGCCGCCTCCGACGAGGCCAAGGCCCTGCTCGCCGGCTGCCTCGATGCCGCTGACAACTACCGCACCGAGACCGCGCGCGCCAAGTGCAGCGAAGCGGTGACCAAGGACGACAAGCTGGCGCTCGGCTACGTGCTGCTCGCCCAGCTCGCCGGGTCAAACCGCGCCGCGGCGCAGAAGCGCCTGGACGAGGCGCAGGACGCGCTGCAGCGGCGGCCGCCGAGCGAGGCCGAGCGAGCCCTGGTCGAGGCCCTCATAGCGCAGGTGCAGGACCGCCGCCCGGCGACGCGCACCGCGTTCGACGCCCTGGTCGCTCAGGTCCCCGGTGAGCGCCGCGCCTACTACTACCGCGGCCTGTCCCGCTACCGCGTCGCCGACTTCGACGGCGCGCTGGTCGATCTGCAGAAGGCTACCGAGCTCGATCCCAAGTTCGGCCCCGCCTATAACGCCATCGGCCACCTGCAGCTGCGCCGCGACAAGCTCGACGAGGCCACCCGCGCCTTCGAAAAGTACGCCGAGGTGGCGCCGCGCGAGGCCAACGCCCACGACTCGCTGGCCATCCTGCACCTGCGCAAGGGCGAGGTCACGCAGGCCGTGGAGTCGGCCCGCAAGGCGCTGGAGCTCGACGGCAAGTTCCTCAAGGCGGCGGTGCGGCTGGGCGACGCGCTGCTCTTGCAGGGCAACCCGCTGCTGGCGCGCAAGGCCTACGCGGCGCTCATGGCGTCCAGCGATCCGGCCGAGCACCACGACGGGGCGCTGCGCACCGCGCGCAGCCGCCTGCTCGAGGCGCCGGGGGCGCCCACGACCAAGCTCTACCTCGATGCCGAGAAGGACTACGCCGCCGAGGTCGAGGTCGCGCGCAAGCTCGATCGCCGCGCCGATCAGGTGGGCACCCTGCTCGAGCTTTCGCGGGTGCAGCTGGAGCGCGGCGGTGTCTCTGAGGCAGCCCGCTCGCTGCAGACCGCGCGCGAGGTGATGGACGGCAAGGCCGAGACCGACGCCGCCAAGCCGAGCGAGCCGGTCGTTGCCGTCAAGCCGACACCGGACAAGGACAAGGACAAGGACAAGGACAAGGCCGACCGCGAGCGCCTGGACAAGGCGGCGCCGAACCTGAGCGATGACGAGAAGGCGCGCTTCCAGGCTGAGGCGGTAGTGCTGCGGGCGCTGCTCTTATCGAGCATTGGCGAGCGCGAGCTGGCGCAGGAGCGAGCCGGCGAGCTGGAGAAGATGCTGCGCGGCACCGCGGGGCTTTCCCGAGCGCGCGAGGTGCGCGGCGATCTGGCGGCGCGCGACGGCGATCGCCTGGCGGTGGTGAGCCTGCTGGAGCAGAGCCAGCGCCCGACCGCCAAGCTCGCCCTGGCGCTGGCCCTGGGCGGCGGCAAGCCCGGCGAGCAGATCGACTTCGCCAAGGCGCACTCGCTGATGGAGGAGCTGAGCAAGCGCAGCGTCAACGACCTGGAGACCGCCCTCACCCGCGGCCGCGCCCGCGCCTGGCTCAAGCAGAACCCCGAGAGCAAGGACAAGCCCGCCGCCAAGCAGCCCGACAAGTCGGCGGACAAGAACGAAAAGATCGAGCTCTGACCCCTCGCCGCTAGCGCGGCTGGTCACTTCCCAAAATCTCCGTCGAGAATCAAGCCCGACGAGACATCGTCTCGCCGGGTTCTCTTCTAGAGGTCTCTGCTGGGTGTCCAAGCCGGACCAGCAGCCGCTGGCAGAAGCGTAGCGAGCGGCGCCGGCCTTTCGGCGCGGAGCGGCCTCGGGGCCGTGAGCACAGCGGGTCTTGTAGTCGGGTCGGGTGGTCGCTTCTGGAGCAGGCTGGGCTGCGCCGCGGGCGGGGCCCGGCGGCGGCGCGAGCTCAGGGGACGCCGGCCTTGGCGACGGTCGCCGGCAGCTCGAGGTCGTAGATCTCGACCTCGGTGCCGCCGCGGGAGAAGCCCTTGTGCTTGCGCAAAAGGGCCAGGCGACCACCGGCGGTCACCTTCCAGCTGCTCGGGCGCTGGTTGCCGGGCAGGGTGCGCAGCCGCTGCGCCGGGCCGGGGGCGCCGCCGCTCAGCTCGACGGCGCACAGGTCGATGAGATCGGGATCGGTGCGCCGCGCGGCGACCGCCTGCTCGTTGACCGGATCGACGGTGAGCGACAGGACGAGCAGCCCGGGCCGGGCCAGCTGATAAAGCAGGGTCGCCGGGTCGTAGGTGCTGGCCGGCCGCGGCAGGGTGAGCGGGGTCCGGCTCTCGACCGGGCCGTCGGCCTGTCCGCTGTCCAGGGCGGCCAGCAGCTCGAAGCGCTGGGACTCGGGGTCGTGGCTTACCATCACCGACTCCCCGTGGCCGGTGCGCAGGCGCGCCAGCTCGAGCACCCCCGCCGGCGCGGCGATCGGCCGCGAGCGGGTGAGCTTGCCCGACGGCGCGTCGACAAAGGCGAGGAAGTCGGGCTGCCGCGCGTCCTTCTTCTTGTCGTAGAAGCCGTCGTGCTTGGCGACCAGCGTCAGGTAGTCGTCCAGGAAGTACAGCGGCATGGCGCTGCCCTTGTCCGTCTGCACCCGCGGCTCGCCCTCGCGCACCTTGTAGACCTTCTGCGCGAGCGGCTTGAGCGTCGCCGTGCTCACCGCCTGGACGCGGTACTCGTTTTTTTGCTCGGTCGGGCGGGTGATGGCGACGATCGCCGGCCCGCTGCCGGTGTGAGCGACGGTGATGTCGCTGGCCGGGCCGAGGGCGGCGGGCACCGCGCCGCGGCTGCGCAGGCTGTAGATGGCGCCGTTTACCACCCCGCCGACCTCGGTGTCACGGCTGACCACCAGCACCCGGTCGTCGGGCAGAAGGTACATCTTGAAGGTGGACAGCGGCAGGTTGGCGACCAGCTCTTGGCTGGTGCCGGGGGCAATCTTGAACGGCGCGGCGGCCGGCGACCCGCCCTTGCCCGGCGCGACTGCAGTCTTCGGGTCGGCGGCCGGCGGCGCTGCCTCGCCGCGCCCGGGGAGGCCCACCGCGCGCAGGGTCGCCCAGTTGGCGCCGTCGGTGTTCACGTAGACAAGCGCGCTGCCGTCGGCGGTCAGGGCATAGGCATCGTCGATAAAGCCCTTGTCGGGACGGATGACCAGCGGCGCCGGTCGGGCGCTGTCGGCAGCCGGGGCGGCCGCGGCGGCGCCGCCAAGCAGGGCGGCCCCCAGCGCAGCCACCGTCGAGACAACACGGATGAAGGTCGGACTCGGCATGCCTTAGCGGTATGGCGGACCGCCCGAGCTTGTCAACGCGTTTTTCGCGCCGCGGCCGGCGCTCTGCGTCCGTCCGCCCGATGGCACCGCCCCGCTGTCCAGATCGCAGCCTCCGCCCTCAGCCAGCTCCCTGCTCGGCGACCCGGTAGCGCCGCCCAAGCCGCACCCCGGAGATCACCGCGCCCCCGCCCAAGATCCCCAGCAATAGCGGCAGCACCCACGGCGCGGCGCCGTTCCCCTTGCGAAAGTCCAGCGCCCACAGGTCCAGCCGCAGCCCCTTGCCCTCGGCGCGCAGGTCGACCGGCTGCGGCACGATGAGCTTCCACGGCGCGTCGCGCCCCAGGTCAGGATCGCCGCGCCACAGGTGCTTGAGCATCCACGCGTGCCCGAGCAGCGGCGAGAACTGCGGGATGTAGTGGCCGTGGCCGAGCTGCTCCTGAAACCACCCGGCGGCGCCCGTCTTGTCCTTCATGCTGATCAGGATGCGGATGTAGAGGTCCCAGTAAAAAGCGCTGCCGAGCAGCTGCACCTCGACCCCGACTAGCACCAGCAGCCCCAGCAAAAGCTGGCGCAGCCGCGTCCGACCCGCCGCCAGCGCCGCGGGCAGCCACGGCAGCGCCAGGAACAGCCCGAGCGGGGTGAGCGGCGTCAGGTAGCGCGGACCCCAGCAGTAGTCGCCGTGCCAGGCGCGGAACTTGGCGTTGAACAGCATGACCACCGCGATCACCGCCAGCACGAACAGCGTCTCCGCGCGGTGACGGCGCAGCGCCGTGCCGACCCCAAGCACGCCTAGCACCAGCGGCGGCGAGTATAGAAACACGCTCTTTCCCGTCGATAGGAGGTACCCGTAGAGGCCGGCGACGAGGTCCCCCGAGAACACCCCGCTCTGGATCTGATAACCACTGTTCCACGGCGAGCCGGTCTTGAGCCAGTTGTGCCACAGCGCCACCCCGAGAAACGGCAGGCCCGCCGCCACCGCCAGCAGGCAGCCGCGCGCAAGCCCCGCTGCGCTGCCGCCCGGAGGCGCCGTCCCGCGCCGCCGCGCCGCCACAAACTGGCCGACCAGGAAGACCCCGGCGAGCGGCAGCACCAGCGCGTAGACGAGCTTGGTGTTGAGCAACACCCCGCTGTAGGCCCCAAGCGCCAGCATGCCGCCCGGGGTCATGCGCTCGCCCTGGCGCAGCGTGCTGTCGACCCACAACAGGAGCGCCAGGGTCTGCAGCGCCTCGGAGTACGAGCTGCGGGCGTAGCAGAAGCAGATCGTCGCCAGCCCCAGTGTCAGCGCCAGACCCGCCGCCAGCCGCTCGCTCGCCCCGCGGCGCCGGCTCATGCGGTACAAAAGCGCCGCCGCCCCGGCCATGAGCAGCGCCGGCGACAGGTGGCTGCACAGCGCATACAGCGGGTCGTGGGGGAACCGCTTGGTCGCCGCCAGCGCCGAGAAAGCCAGGTAGCTTGGCACCATCGCCACCACGTTGCCGAGCGGGAAGGCGCCGTACTGCTTGCCGTTGCGGTAGGAGTAAAACCACGGCGGCCCGCCCAGGTGGACGTCCAGCGTGCCGTGCGCGACCAGCGAGCGCGTGGTGTCATAGACCACATGGGCGTCCGCCCACGGCGGCTCGCGGCTGGTCAGCAGCAGGAACGTGAAGGCGAGGAAAAAAAACAGGCGCTGCGCCACGCGCTCGACCATAGCATAGGGGCTGGACCGCGACGCAGGCCGCTCATGTCTACAAAGGATCGAAGCTCTCAGGGGGCGCCGCCGCCGGCCGGCTCAGCCTCGACGCCCGAGGCGGCTGCGCGCTTGCCGGCCGCCCAGCCCGACGCCAGCACCGCCGGCGTCTTCCCGCTCAAGGTGCGGGCGGCCTGGGATGAGACGCCGACGCTGCGCGGGCTGCGGCTGCACGGCCCCCGCGAGCTTGTGCAGCAGTATCACACCCCCGGCCAGTACCTGGAGCTCGTCCACGGCGAGGCCGGCAGCGGCTACTTCGCAATCGCCACCGCGCCGCCGGCGACTGCCAGCCCCGCCATCCCTGCCGACCCGCATGAGCTCGAGCTGCTGGTGCGGCGCGGTCCCGGCCTCGCCGGCGTGCTCGCCGGGCTGCAGCCCGACGACACGACGGCCGCGGCGAGTCTGACGACCCCGGCGGCCGCGGCGCCGGCAGCGGCCGCCGCACCGGCGCTGCACACCCAGGGGGTTCGCGGCCGCGGCTTCGCGCTGGCGGCCCAGGGGGGGCGGGATCTGCTGCTGGTGGCCGCCGGCTCGGGGATCGCCCCCCTGCGCGCGGTGCTGCAGCTGCTGCGCCAGCAGCGCCAGCGTTTTGGCGAGGTCGCCCTTTACTACGGCGAGCGCACCGAGTCGGACTTCGCCTACCGCCGCGAGCTCGAGGCCCTGCGCGCCGCGGCGGTGGCCGTGGAGCTTGTGCTGAGCCGTCCCCCCACCGGCTGGCGCGGCGGCGTCGGCTACGTGCAGGACCACCTGCGGGCGCTGCCGCCGCCCTGGCTGGGTCCCGGCACCGTGGCGCTTCTGTGCGGCCAGTCGGCGATGGTCAACGAAGTGACCTCGCTGCTGGTCGCGCACCACGTCCCGCCGACGCAGATCCTGATGAACTACTGAGCCTGCCGCTCCCCGCCCGACCGGCCCGGGTTTTCTCGGGACCGACGCTAGTAGGCAGCGGCAGAGCGACCACGCGACCCGATCTCGGGTCCGGCCCTGCTGGCAATCAGAGGCTGCTCCGCGCCTGAGACTAAGCTCGGGCCGCTCGCCACGCCTTGCCGCTGCCTGCTAGCCGGGGCGGCGCGGCAGACGGACCGTGAACGTGGTGCCGGTGCCCTGGTCCGAGTGGACCTTCACCTCGCCGCCGTGCGCCTGCACGATCTGGTCGACGATGTACAGGCCGAGCCCGAGCCCGCGGGCGTGGCGCTCGCGGGGCTTGAACGGCGAGAACAGCACCTCGCGCGTCGGGCCCGGGATGACGCCCTGGTTGTGGATCGTCAGCTGCACCGCGTCGGCCGCGCTGCCGTCGAGCCGCAGCCGGATCGGGGTCTTGGGGGTGCCGTGCTCCAGGGCGTTGCCGATAAGGTTTGATACCACCTGCAGCATCCGATCGGCGTCCCACTGTCCGCTCAGCTCGCCGACCGTCTCGGTGTGCACGCACGCCGCCGCCGCCGCCTCGAGCTCGGCCAGCGCCTGGCGGGTGAGCTTGCCCAGATCGGCGTCCGCTGGCATGACGGGGATGCCGCCCTTGAGGCGCGCCAGCGCGAAGTCGAGGACCTGGGCGATGAGGCGCTCCATGCGGGTCGCCGCCCGCTGGATGATGCGCGCCTTGCGGCGCACGCCCTCGGGGTCACTTGGCAGGCGCTCCAAGAGCTCGGCGCCGCTCATGATGCTGCTCAGCGGGTTGCGCAGGTCGTGGCCGAGGACGCCGACGAACAGATCGCTCATCCCCTGCGCCTGCTGAAGCTGCGCCAGCTGCCGCGCCAGCTGGCGCTTCTGCCGGTGGAGCTGGGCAAACACCTCGACCTTGCTCAGCAAAAGGTGCGGGTCGAGCGGCTTGAACAGGAAATCGACGGCGCCCGCCTCGTACCCCTCGAAGACCCGGGTTCGCTCGGGGTGGCCGGCGGTGAGGAAGATGATCGGCACGTCGCGCGTGCGCTCGGAGCCGCGCATCAGCTCGGCCAGCTCGAACCCGTCCATGCCCGGCATGTTGACGTCGAGCAGCGCGAGCGCGATGTCCTTGTCCAGCAGCGCCTCCAGCGCCTCGCTGCCCGAGCGCGCCTCGACCAGGCGTAGCCCGGGGCGCCGCAGCAGCGCCGCCAGCGCCACCAGGTTCTCCGCGACGTCATCCACTGCCAGGATGTTCACTTCCTCTACCATGCGGCCCCTATATACGACAGGCCGCGAGCGCAGCGGCCATCTGTTTAAGCGACAGCACCTGGGCATCCGGCACCGCCCCGAGCGCCGCCCGCGGCATCGCAGTCGCCGCTGCTGACTCGGGCGCCTGCACCCAGCACTGGCCGCCGGCCCGGCGGACGGCCGCCAGCCCCTTGGCACCGTCGGCGTTGGCCCCCGACAGCACGATGCCAAGCAGCCGCGCGCCGTAGGCCCAGGCGGCGGACTCGAACAAGACGTCGATCGCCGGCCGCGACAGGTTCACCGGCTCGTCGATCGACAGCGACAGGCAGCCCGTCTCATCGACCAGCAGGTGATAGTCGGGCGGCGCGATGTAGACCGTGCCGGGCGCCGCGAGCTCCTTGTCCTCGGCCTCGCGCACCGCGACCGCGCTGTGCGGGAAGACCGCCGACCACTGCCCGCGCGAGTCGGGGCCCAGGTGCAGCACGACGAACACCGGCACCGCAAGGTCGGGCGGCAGCGCCGGGATCAGCTGCCGCAGCGCCTCGATGCCGCCCGCCGAGCCGCCGATCACGATGGCCGCCAGCGCGCGGCGCGACAGCGTGAGCGGGGGGACCAGCTGCGGCATCGTCACTGCCTCTCGTAGATGCGGTTTTCGTGATCGAGCTCGACGAAGCCCGCCGCGTGCTTGCAGGCGCGCAGGCTCTCTTTGGCCCCGAGGGCGAGGAAGCCCTTGCGCACCAGCGACTCGCGAAACAGGCTGACCGCGCGATCGCGCAGCTCGCTGTCGAAGTAGATAAGGACGTTGCGGCAGGTCACCAGGTGCACCTCGGCAAAGACGCTGTCGGTGGCGAGGCTGTGATCCGAGAACACGACGTTTTCGCGCAGCCGCCGGTGGAACGCCACGCCGTCGTAAGCGGCGGTGTAGTAGTCCGACAGCGAGCGCCGGCCGCCGGCGCGCTGGTAGTTGCGGGAGAAGCTCTGCGCCCGCTCGATGCTGTAGACCCCCATCTCGGCCGCCCGCAGAGCCTCGGTGTTGACGTCGGTGGCGTACATGATGGTGCGCTGCAAAAGCCCCTCCTCTTCGAGCAGGATCGACAGCGAGTAGACCTCCTCGCCGCGGCTACAGCCGGCGACCCAGACCTTGAGCGATGGGTAGGTCCGCAGCAGCGGCACCACCTGGGTGCGCAGCGCAAGGTAGAAGCCCGGGTCGCGGAACAGCTCGCTCACCTGCACGGTGAGAAAGCGCAGGACCTGGGCGAGCAGCGCCGGCTCGCGCAGCACCCGGTGCTGCAGCTGCGATAAGCTGGCCTCGCCCAGCGCCCCCAGCGCCTGCGCCAGTCGCCGCCGCAGCGTCGGCCGCGCGTAGCGCCGGAAGTCGTGGCGGTACAGCCGGTAGATCGCCTCCAGGAACAGATCGATCTCCAGGTCGAACAGCTCGTGCTCGGTCGTCATCGGCTCACCTGGGCAGCCAGACCCGGCACAGGGAGATGAGCTTGTCGACCTCGAAGGGCTTGGCCATGTAGTCGTCGGCGCCGGCGCGCAGCGCCTGCTCGCGGTCGTCGGCCATCGCCTTGGCGGTCAGCGCAATGATCGGCAGCCGCTTGAGCTCGGGGCGCTTGCGGATCTCGGTCATGGCGGTAAGCCCGTCCATCTCGGGCATCATCAGATCCATCAGCACCAGGTCGATGGGGGAGACGCGGCCGAGCAGGCTCAGCGCCTCGCGGCCGTTGCGCGCGATCTCGACCTTGGCGCCGCGGCTCTCCAGGACCTTGGAGAGGGCGAAGATGTTGCGCACGTCGTCCTCGACGATGAGGATGCGCCGCCCTTCGAACACCGCCTCGCGCTGGCGGGCGCTGGCCAGCATGCGCTGCTGCTCGGCCGGCAGGCTCGACTCCACCTGGTGGAGAAAGAGCGTGACCTCATCGAGGAGCCGCTCGGGCGAGCGCGCCCCCTTGACGATGATCGAGCGCGAGTAGCGGCGCAGCCTCTCCTCATCGGCGCGCAAGAGCTCGCGGCCGGTGTAGACGATGACCGGCGGGAACGAGTACTGCGAGCCCTGGGCCATCTTCTCCAGCAGATCGTAGCCCGAGCCGTCGGGCAGGGTGAGATCAAGGACCATGCAGTCAAAGCTGCGGTGCTCCAGCTCGCCGAGCGCCTCCTTCACGCTGCCGGCGAGCAGGATCTCCACCCCCTCACCGCTTAGCAGCTTCTGGATGCTCTCCTGCTGCCGCAGGTCGTCTTCGACGAGCAGCACCCGGCGGACGGCGCGCGCGTGGCGCTCTTGCAGCTTCTTGATGGCGGCGACCAGGCCCTCGCGCGCCACCGGCTTGAGGGCGTAGCCGATCGCGCCCAGCTCGAGCGCGGTCTGGACGTTGTCGGAAGCGGAGACCATGTGGATCGGGATGTGGCGGGTGCCGGGCTCGCGCTTGAGGCGCTCCAGCACCGACAGGCCCGAGGCGTCGGGCAGGCCCACATCCAGCAGGATGCCGCTCGGCCCGAGCTCCCGCGCCAGCGCCAGCCCGTCATCGGCGGTGGCGGCCAGGACGCAGTCGAAGTCCAGATCGTGCGCCAGGTCGTACAGGATGCGCGCGAACTCGGCGTCGTCCTCTACCGCCAGGATGAGCCGACCCGGCCGCGTCAGCTTGTCCCGATCGTCGGCCAGGGCGGGCGGGGCCAGGCGGGCGCTGTCCGGCCGCGGCGCTGCTTCGCGGACCGCGGCAGCCGGCCGCGCCGTCGCCGCCCCCGCTGGGATGAGCGCCGCCGCCTTTTCCGGCCCGCGCGCCGCGCCTGCGACCTCTGTCGCGCCGGTGGTGCCGCTCCCCGGACGCGCGCTCGCCGCGCCGGCCACTGGGATTACGAGCGTAAACGTGCTGCCCTGGCCGAGCGCGCTCTGCACCTTTATCTCGCCGCCGAGCAGGCGCGCCAGCTCCCGCGAGATCGACAGCCCGAGGCCGGTGCCGCCGTACTTGCGGCTGGTCGTCCCATCGGCCTGGCGGAAGGCTTCGAAGATCACCTCCTGCTGCGCCGGGTCGATGCCGATGCCGGTATCGCGCACCGCGAACCCGACCCGCCCGGCGCCGGCGGCGGCCACCGTCAGCTCGACCTCCCCTATGGCGGTGAACTTGAAGGCGTTGGACAGCAGGTTCTTCAGGATCTGCTCCAGCCGCCGGCTGTCGGTGATAAGGGTCTCGGGGCTGCCGGCGGCGCGGGTGATGCGCAAGCCGAGGCGGCGGTCGCGGGCGATCGGCGCGAAGGCCTGCTCCAGCGACTGTAGCACCCGGCCGAGCGGCACCGGCTCGACCACGACCTCGGTGCGCCCGGCCTCGATCTTGGCCAGATCGAGGATGTCGTTGATGAGCATCAGGAGATCATTGCCGGCGCTGTAGATCGTCTCGGCGGAGCGGACCTGATCGGCGGTGAGGTTGCCTTCCTTGTTGTCGGCCAGGAGGCGCGCCAGGATGAGCGAGCTGTTGAGCGGCGTGCGCAGCTCGTGCGACATGTTGGCGAGGAACTCGGACTTGAAGCGGCTCGCCTTCTCGGCGCTGTGGCGCGCTTGGGCGAGGTCGTCGCGCTGCCGCTCCAGCTCCTGCGTCTGCAGCTCCATGAGGGCGTTGGTCTGGTTCATCTCCTCGTTGGACGCCTCCAGCTCGGCCTGCTGCGCCTCCAGCTCGGCCTGCTGCGCCTGCAGCTCGCGAGCCTGGCGCTGACTGTCCTCCAAGAGCACGCGCAGGCGCGCCTTATACTGCGACGACAGGAAGGCGACCGCCAGCGGCTCGGCGATGCGCTCAAGGAGGCCGCTGGCGACCTCGTCGATCGCGTGCAGCGAGCCGATCGCCACCACCGCCACCGTCTTGCCCTCGCTGCGCAGCGGCGTGAGCGCGAGCTTGCAGACGCTGCCCGCGCCGACTCCGGCCTCCAGCCGCAGGAAGCCGGCCGGCACCTCGCGCACGATCATCGCCTGGCCGCTCGCGGCGACCTGCCCGACCAGGCCCTCGCCGGGGCCAAAGGTGGTCGGCGTGCCCTTCCCAGCCAGGGCAAAGGCGGCGACCCGGGTGAGCTCGCCGGTGGCGGTGCTAAGGTAGATCGCGCCGACCTGCGCGTCCAGGGCGGCGATGAGCCCGCGCAGCGTGCGCGCCGCCACCTCATCGATCGGTAGCTCGCCCTGCACCGACTCGAGCATCGTCGCCTTGGTGCGCCGCAGCCACGCCTCGCGCTCGGAGCTCTGGCGCGCCAGCATGAGCTGGTGGACCATGTAGGCGACGGGCCACAGGGTCAAGATGTACATGCTGCGGTTGGTCAGGCCGATCCACCGCGCGACCAGGGGGCTGCTCAGGGTCACAAACGCGTTGAGCGCCGTCGAGGCCGTCGCGATCGCCGCCAGGCCGAGCGGCAGCAGCGGCATCCGCGCAAACAGGCAGACCCCCATCGGCAGCGCGTAGAACACCCAGACCGCGAGCCCCAGGGGGGTCAGAGAGTCGGCCAGGGTGATCGCGCCCATCAGCACGCCGATGAGCAGCAGCAGCGCCGGCGAGGTCCGCGTATCCAGCTGGCGGATCGTCAGCTTCCGGCTCCGGGCAAGTTCAAAAGAGGAGGCGTCACGAGCCGGCATGAGTCTGTCCTGGTGGGCGCGGCGGCGCGGGTTCGAGCAGACAGACCGCGGGTCGGCTGCTGGTAGAAAAGGTTACATCGGCACCAGGGTCGTGCAACGTGATCCGCGCTGGGCGCAGCCGCGGACCGGGAGGGAGAGGGAGAGGGAGAGGGCAGCTCTAGAGGGCGAGATCGACGGCGGCGGCCTGCTTCTTCAGCGACTCGCGGACCTTGCCGTCGAAGCTGTCGGCCTTGGCGGGGGCCTTGTTCTTGAGGAAGGCGTCGCGCTGGGCGTTCAGCTCGCCGATCTGCCGCAGCACCTCCTGGCGCTCCTTCTTCTTGGTGTCGATGTAGCGACCCCGCTCGGCGGTGCTCATGCCCTGCATGGGCTCGGGCAGCGCCGCCGGGGCGAGGCTTCCCACCTCGACCTTCTTGGTGTCGACGTCGTCGAGCAGGTCGCCGGCGCTGACCGCGGCCGCCCGCCCGCCCTTGCCGAGCAGCCCGAACACGCTGGCGCGCGCCGCCTGGGCCTCTTTGGGGGCGGCCAGCACGGCGGCGTTCTTGGCGCGAACCTCGCTGCGCTGCTCGACGCTGCCGTAGGGGAGCGCGGTCTCGGTGAGGACGCGGTTGAGCTGCGCCAGCTGGTCGTCAAACGGCGTGCTGACGTCGACCATGCCGCCCGACTGATCGATGCTGGCGAACTCGCCGCCGGTGCGGCCGGCGATCTCGGCCCACGCCAGGCGGGTCTCTTCGTCGCGGCCGCAGCGCACGGTGTTGATGCGGATGCCGCGCTCTTTGGCCTGCATGGCGATGGCGCGGAAGTTGAAGCCGTCCTGGTAGTCGGTGTGCGGCGGCGCGTCCCCGACGAGGTAGATGAGCTTGAGGGCGTTTTTGCGCGGCGACCAGCTGGCGCGGTAGACCGCCTCGTGCAGGCCCTTGGCGACGTGCTCGGGCGTGTCGCCGCCGCCGGCGGCGGCAAACGCCGACAGGTTCTGGTAGACCCCGTCCAGGTCATCGGTGAGGTCGAAGAACTTGGTGACGTACTCGTCGCCGACGTCGCGGTAGGCGACCAGGCCGATGCGCAGCTCGGGCGCCGGCTGACCCTGGGCGATAAACCGCGCGATCTCCCAGATCTTCTTCTTCGCCCCGTCGAGCAGCGAGCTCATCGAGCCGGTGGTGTCGAGCACGAAGACCACATCAACCTGCGGGCGGCTCTGCGGCGGCAGGCTCGGGGGCGGCGGCGGCGTCGGAACCTCCGGGCGGGCGTACGGCGGGTTCTCGCGCGGGGTCACAGGGTGGCGCGGCAGCACGAGCGCCGCCCAGGTGCTGAGCGTAGCGGCGCAGCCAAGGACCAGGTAGGTCAGGAGCGGTCGGGTGCGATCCATTGCAGGTCTCCTCGCTTCCAAAAGGGGCTCTGCGGTGTATGAACGCAGCCCGGAAGCGTCTGGATCTATCTTCGCACAGCCCGTCGCTGGCGGGCATGGGGTGCCCGCCCTTTGGCGCTAAGTGCGTGAGTTAGCAGGCTGCTAGTGGGTGGTCAGGGCGAAGAACGAGCCGGCGTTGGACAGGATGTAGACCTGATCGCCGTGCGCCAGCGGGCGCGCGCTGGCCCCCTGGCCGGGATCGAAGAACTGCAGCATCGCCCCGCTCTTCTTGTCGAGGATGTACAGGCCATCGGCGGCCACCGACAGGAGCAGGTAGGGCCCCCACAGCGTCGGCGGCGACAGCTCGCCCTGGTGGGCGAACGACTGCTGCCACAGCTTGCGCCCCTTGACGTCCAGGCAGTAGAGCCCCTGGCTCGCCGAGGCGACATAGATGCGCTCCTCGCTGGCGTCGACCGTCAGCGGGCCGGCGGCCTCCAGCTCGAAGCGCCAGCGCGTCGAGCCGTCCTTGACGTCCAGCGCGTACACGCCGCCCGAGTAGCAGGTCACATACAGCGTCTCGCCGACCACCGCCGGAGTGCCATCGACGTCGGTGAAGCGGCTGACCTCGCCGGACAGCTGGCGCGTCCACACCACCTCGCCGTTCTCGGAGTTGAGGCAGGCCAGGTAGCCATCGGGGAAGCCGACATAGACGCGGCTGCCGAGCGGCAGCACGCCCGAGCTGCCGCGGATGGCGAAGCCCTCGGGGATCTCGCGCTCGTACTGCCAGACCCACTTGCCGGTGCGCACATCCAGGCCGTAGACGCGGCCTTCGCTGGAGGTGATGTAGACCAGGCCCCCGCTCAGCACCGGCTGGGTGTGGATCGGACCGCGCGCCCGGTAGGTCCAGCGCACAGCGCCGGTCTGCACCTCCAGGGCGCTCAGCACTCCGTCGTCATCGCCGACCAGCACCACCGGCTCGGGTCCCACGGTGCCGCCCGGCAAGACGAGCGGCTGGGACGACAGCTCGCCGGTCAGCTTGCGCTTCCACAGCACCTCGCCGTCCCGGGTGCGCAGCGCGTAGAACGTCTTCTCCGACGAGCCGATAAAGACCAGCTGGTGGTCGGCGGTGGTCGCCGCGGTGGCGAACTCCTGCGGGTGGTACGAGAAGAACGGGACCGTCGGCTGCAGGGTGCGCTGCCAGGCCACCCGTAGCACGCTGGCCGGGGCGACGAACTGGCTGCTGACCAGCGGCACCTTGCCCCGGCTGCGCGGCGCTCCCAGGCCCGTGCACGAGCCGCCGAGCCCGAGCACCAGCAAGAGCCCGAGCGCAGTCAGCCCGCGCCCGGCGCCCGGCCGGGGCAGCCCGAACTTGACCTCGCCGCGGCGGCCCCAGGGTCGGGCGGGCGCGGCGCTCAGCAGCGGCATCGGCATCGGCTTGTCGGCCTATTGCTCAAGGGCCGCCAGGCGGTTGGCCACGTCGTCGCGCAAGGCGCTCTGCGGGGCCGCCTTGCTCAGCAGGTCCTTGTAGATCTCGATGGCCTTCTTCTTGTCGTTTTTCTTGGCGTAGATGCGCGCCTGGTTCCACTGCGACCGCTCGCGATAAAAGTTGCCGATCTGCTGAGCCTGAAACGCCGCCAGGGCGGCATCCAGCTCGCCGCGCGCCTCGGCGCACAGCCCGATGTCCTCCTGCGCCAGCGCGATCAGCGCCTGCTCGCTTGGCTTGCTGGCCAGAAACTGCCGGTACAGCGCCTCGGCCTCGGAGTACTTGCCCTGATCGTAGAGCGCCCCGGCGCGCAGCAGCGTCGCCCGCTGGGCCGCCGGCGTGCCGCCGAAGTTCTTGTCGAGCTCGCCCACCGCCTGCAGCACCCCTTCGCTGCGCTCCTTGGCGGTCTTGAAGCGGGGGATGTCCGAGTCGGAGTCGTCGGCTTCCTTGTCCTTCTCAGTCGCCGGAAGCAGCTCTGCCTCGGCGATCCGAATCGCCCGCCCGAGCTGCTCGGTGGCCCGCTCGCGCTTGCCTTCGCGCCACACGGACAGGCCCCAGCCGCCGACGATCACCACCACGATCCCGATGAGGACGAGCAGGCCGCTTGTGACGTAGGGCGCGATCCGCTCATAAAGCCGCTGCCAGAAACCGACGAACTGGTCAGGCGGAGCCGTCGGCAAGACCCCTTTATTGCGGTTGGACGTGGACAAGCTGGACTCCTGTTTGGCGGGCCGGTGCTGCCCCAAAGACGAGACAACGGCGACAGCGCACGCTAGCAAAGGCAAGCCGCCGCCGTCAATTCCGCAGCGCCTATGGGCGTCGATTGTGAGCGTCGATTCTGGGCGGCGATTGGGGCGGCCGATTGTCGCAGCGGACCGCAGTCGCGATTTTTTTCGCCGGACCTCGCGGCGGCCCCGGGGTGGCCGGAAATGGGGCGCTCTTGCCGGCGCGGCAGGGTACGACATGAGGCGGTCTTGACGTCCTGCCGACCCCGCGGATAGGGTCGATGAAGATTGCCACCTCAGACGCCCAACCTGATCGCCGCGCCGCGCCCCACTTTAGCCTTGGGGCCGGGGCCGCGGTCAGGACCGGGGCGCTCGCCGCTGTTCTTCCTGCAGCTGCGGACCTTCGTGCTCACCTGGGTCGGCTACGCGTCGTACTACGTTACGCGCAAGAACCTCTCGGTGGTCAAGAGCCGGCTGCACGACACCCTGGGCGTGTCGCTGACGGCGCTCGGCGAGCTCGACACGCTGTATCTGGCCTGCTACGCGCTCGGGATGTTCGCCAGCGGGACGCTCGGCGACCGCATCGGGGCGCGGCGGCTGCTCACGCTCGGGATGCTCGGCTCGGCGGCGATGGCGCTGTGGTTCGGGCTGAGCTCGTCGCTTGGAGCGTTCGCGCTGGCGTTCGCCCTAAACGGCCTGTTCCAGTCCACCGGCTGGCCGGGCAGCGTCAAGGCGATGCAGCCGTTCTTCTCGCGCGCCGAGCGCGGGCGGGTAATGGGGCTGTGGACGACCAACTATCAGGTCGGGGGCCTGCTGGCCACGGCGCTGGCGACGTTCATCCTGGTGCGCTGGGGGTGGCGGGCGGCGTTCCTGTGGCCGGCGGCCTGGGTGGCGACGATCGGCCTTGTGCTGTGCGCCTTCCTCGTCGAGCGGCCCGAAGAGCGCGGGCTGCCGCCGCTCGCCGAGGAGCGCAGCCCCGGGGGGCCGCGGGCGACCGCGCGCGCGACCGCGGGCGGCGAGCCGGTGCCGAGCCTGCTCGAGCTGTTGCGGCTGCCGATCCTGTGGGCGCTCGGCGGCAGCTACTTCGGGCTCAAGATGATCCGCTACAGCCTACTGTTCTGGCTGCCCTTTTACCTCAAGCAGCACCTGCACTACTCCGAAGGGCAGGCCGGCTACCTGTCGATGCCGTTCGAGCTCGGCGGGGTGGTCGGCTCGGTGGTCGTCGGCTGGCTCTCGGATCGCTACTTCCGCGCGCGGCGGCTGCGGCTGGCGGTGCCGCTGCTGTTTGTCCTGGGCGGGGCGCTGCTCACCTACCAGGCGCTCGGGGGTCACGGGATGGCGATAAACGCCCTGCTGCTCGCCGTGGTCGGCTTCCTGCTGTTTGGTCCGGACTCGCTGCTGTCGGGGACCATGGCGCAGGATCTGGGCGGCCGGGCGGCGACCGGGCGGGTGGCGGGGATCATCAACGGCATGGGCTCGGTGGGGGCGATCTTCAGCCCGCTGCTCGTCGCCGAGTTCGCCCGCCAGCTCGGCTGGGACGCGCTGTTTTATGGCTTCTTCGTGCTGACCGTGTTCGCCGGGTCGCTGCTCGGGGTGGCGGCGCAGCTGAACCAGCCGCGGCTGCAGGCGGCCGGAGCCAGCTAGCGGCGAGGTCTGCGCGCTCCGGGTGCTGGCGCGCCTTGGGTAGGAAAGCTCAGTCGAGCAGCGGATTGGCAGCTGCAGCTCGGCGAGCGCCACCGCCCCCTGCCCGCAGGCCACGTGCAGGCCGTCGCGATCCACCCCCAGCACCTCGCCCGGCTGGCCGTGGCCGGAAGAGACGCGAGCGGTGAACAGCTTCAGCACCACCGGCTCGTCGCCGCCTTTTTCGCGGTCGCGGACAAGCTCGGGGAACAGCTCGCGCGGCAGGGTGGTAAAGCCGCCCGGCCAGGGATCGACGCCGCGCAGCTGACCCACGAGCTCGTCGGCGCGGCGGGTGAAGTCGGCTCGCCCGTGCTCCTTGTCGAGCAGCGGCGCCTTGGTCGCCAGCTCGTGGTCCTGCGGCACTGCGGCCGGCAGCTGGCCCGACAGCAGCTGCGCCAGCCCCTCGGCGAGCAGGCTCGCCCCGAGCTGGCTGAGCTTGTGGTGCAGGCTGCCCGAGGTGTCCTCGGCGGTGATGGCCAGCTCGCGGCGCAGCAGCAGCGGGCCGGTGTCCATGCCGGCGTCCATCTCCATCAGCGTCACGCCGGTGACCGTCTCGCCGCGGATGAGCGCCCACTGAATCGGCGCCGCGCCGCGATAGCGCGGCAGCAGCGAGGCGTGCACGTTCCAGCAGCCGCGCGGCGGCACCGCCAGCGCCTCGGGCGGCAGGATGCGACCGTAGGCCACCACCACCACCAGCTCGGGTCGCAGCGCAGCCAGCTCGGCGACGAAGCTCGACTTGGCGGGGCGTAGCGCGGTCGGCTGCAGCACCGGCAGCCCCAGCTCCTCCGCCTTGACCTTGACCGCCGGCGGCAGCAGCGACAGCCCCCGCCCCGCCGGGCGATCCGGCTGGCTCACCACCGCCACCACCTCGGACCCCTGGTGCAGGGCGACCAGACAGGGCACCGCGAACTCCGGCGAGCCCATAAAGACCGTGCGCATGCGCCGCTCCTTATCCCCGGTCTACCGCGCCGCGGCGCGCAGACCGACCACGTACTGCTCGATCGAGTCCTTGCGCGAGCTCTCGGGCTTGACAGTGCGCGCCTCGCCAAAGCGGGCGCGCAGGCGGCCGAGCAGCCGGTTCCACTCGGGCCCCTGAAACAGCTTGCCGACAAAGTGGCCGCCGGGCACCAGCAGCGCCTCGGCAAGATCTAGCGCCCGCTCGAACAGCGCCTCGGAGCGGGCCTGATCAAGGTGGCGCACGCCGGTGGTGTCCGGGGCCATGTCCGACAGCACCACGTCAAACCCCAAGAGCTCGCCGCGCAGCGTCGCGGCATCGAGCTCGAACACATCGCCGACGAGGATGCGGGCCCCGGGGATGGCCACCTGCAGCGGCTGGCGATCGAGCCCGACCAGGGTCCCGCCGGTGCGCTGCGCCGCGTACTGCAGCCACGACCCGGGGCGGCACCCCAGGTCGAGCACCCGCTGCCCGGGCCGGAACAGCCCGAAACGCTGATCGATTTCTTGCAGCTTGTAGACCGAGCGCGCCGCGAACTGTTCCTTCTTGGCGCGCTGGTAATAGACGTCGTGACGCCCCTTGAGGGTGCGGAGCGTCCCTGCCGAGCCCATGCCTTGCTCCTTCGATCCGGCGAGGCGGACCCGCTAGTGTGCGGACAGCTACTTCTTCTTGGCGGCGGCAGCGGGCTTCTTGGCCACGCCGCCCTTCTTCTTGACCACTTCCTCGAACTCGCCCAGGCGCGCCGCGCCGGTCCGCTTGGTCGAGTTTTTGACCATCACGATGGCGTTCTTGCCGCCGGGGACCGAGCCGCGCAGCAAGAGGAGCCCTTCCTCGTCACGGACCTCGAGCAGGGCGATGTTCTCGACCGTGCGCTGGTCATCGCCCATGTGGCCGGTCATGCGCTTGCCCTTGTGGACGCGGCCCGGCGTCAGGCGACAGCCGATCGAGCCACCGTGGCGGAAGAACTCGTGGGTACCGTGGGTGTTGCGCGAGGCGCCCATGTGGTGCCGCTTGATGACGCCCTGGAAGCCCTTGCCCTTGGTGGTGCCGACCACGTCGACGTAGGTGCCGGGCTTGAACACGGTGGACAGGGCCACGGTGCTGCCGACCTCGAACTGCGCCAGCTGGGCGGCGTCCACGCGCAGCTCGCGGATGACGCGCGGCGGCGGGACGTTGAGCTTGCTCACCTGACCCAGCTCCGGCTTGTTGCACAGGCGCAGGGGCTTTTCGCCGTAGCCGATCTGGACGGCCACGTACCCGTGCTTGTCGGGGGTGCGCTTGCTCAGAACCACACACTTACCGGCGTGCACGACAGTGACGCCGACGCGGTTGCCTTGCTCGTTGAAGACCTGCGACATACCGAGCTTTTTGCCTAAGAGGCCCGTTCGGGGAGCGGCCATGACTGGATGTTCTCCTGCGTTGTGCGCGTAGCGCCTGCGTTTTCGAGGGTCTGCGTTGCCCGGGCTCTTCCCGCGACTTCTGGTCCGTCGGCTCAGACTTTATTCGGGCGGCCGGGGACGTCTTTTGGAACTTTCAGAGTCTATTTCTGATCGGCTGAACGATCTTTGAACCGATCTTTATCGGAAGCAAGAGCAGACAGCGAGCGCAAATTACTAACCTGCCTAGGTTTTTTGGTCAAGCGCCACCGCGCAGCCCGCCGCGCAGCCTAGCTTGGCGCCGCGGGCGCCGGGTCGCAGGCGGGCAGCCGGAACAGCTCCTCGGCGGCTCGAGTCGAGGTCGCAGCGAGCTCGGCCGGGGAGACGCCGCGCAGGCGGGCGACAAAGGCGCCGGTGTGGACAAGATAGGCGGGCTCGTTGCGCTGGCCGCGCCGCGGCACCGGCGCCAGGTACGGGCAGTCGGTCTCCAGCAGCAGCCGCGCCGCCGGCACCAGCTGCGCCGCCGCCTGGATCGCCGCCGCGCTCTTGAACGTGACGATCCCCGATAACGAGATGTGAAAGCCCAGGGCGAGCCAGCTCTGCGCCTCGTCCGGGCCGCCGGTGAAGCAGTGGACGACGCCGCCAGCCGGGGCGCCGCCTTCCTCGCTGATGATGCGCTGGGCGTCGGCGTGGGCGTCGCGGATGTGCAGCGACAGCGGCTTGCCGGTGCGCGCCGACAGGCGGACAAAGCGCCGCAGCAGCGCCTGCTGGTGCGCCGGCGGGGCGTGCTTGTAGTAGTAATCGAGCCCGGTCTCACCGACGGCGACCACCCGCGGCTCGGTCGCCGCAAGGTGCGCGATCAGCTCCCACAGCGCCTCCCCGCGCGGCCCGGGCACCGGCGGACGACCGCCGGCGGCAGGGCGGGACGACGGCTGGCCAGGGGACTCGCCGGGGGACTGGGTGCCAGGCTCGCTGGGCGCTGCGCCGGGGGACTCAACGATCGTCGCGTCGTGCGGGTGGACGCCGATGGCTGCGAACAGCTGCGGCTCGGCGTGGGCGAAGGCGATGGCGTTGCGCACCTCGGCCAGGCCATGGCCGGAGCCGATGACGATGAGCCGGCTCACCCCGGCGGCTCGGGCCCGCTGCAGGACCTCGGGGCGCTCGTCGCGCGGCAGGCCGTCCGCGGCCCCCGCGGGGCGGCAGAAATCCTCGGGCTCCAGGTGGCAGTGCGAGTCGATCCACATGGTTGGGGCGCGGTCCTTTTACTAATGTAGGCGGCAGGTTACAGGGGCCCGCGGGCGGGGTCAGCGCAGCTCGAACTCTTTGCAGAAGTTGACCGCGCCCAGGCGGCTCGGCTCTTCGTAGTCGGCGCGGCGGTGCTCGGCGGTGGGCCACTCGTGCGCGCAGTCGCGCAGCGCCGGGTCGAAGTAGCCGCAGTCTTCGCAGCAGTGCCGCAGGGGTAGAGCGGCTCGCAGGCGATCGAACTCATCATCTTTTGGCACGCGCATGGCCGAGGGAAAAATAACCTAGCACAGTCCGCGCCTTGCGGCGCCCGGCGAGCAGCGGCGCCCGGTGACCAGCCGCCGGCGCCGCACTGCGGGCCACCGCGCAGGCCAGCCGCCGCGATACAATGGGCAGAAGCCCTTTAGCGCCTGCTCGCACCCCCCGGGGGCCGTACCCAGCCCCTCCATGCAACCACGCGAGCGGTCACCCTGCATGCCGAAGCGGCGGAGGATTTATCCATGAATTTATCCATGAAGCGTAGCTTGTTCCTAATCTCGAGCATCGTGCTCATCGGGCTCGTCGCCTGCGGCACCCCGGCCCCGACCAACCCCGATGGCGGCGGCACCACCTTTGACCTCGCGGGCGGCAATAACACCGACGCCACCTTGTGCAAGGGGCCGGGCTGCATCGGCGCCCCGTGTACCGGGGACCTCGACTGCACCGAGGGCGCCAACGGCGCCGCCGTGTGCTGGACCGGGACCCTGCTCAACAACCCCAAGCTGGTCACCACGCCCGACGGCTACTGCACCCGCGAGTGCGCCAGCGACGCCGACTGCGGCACCGCCAAGTGCGTGACCCTGCCCGGCACCACCAAGCACTACTGCATGGCGCGCTGCTCGGGCGCCAGCACCTGCCGTCACCCCGGCTACTCGTGCGCGTTCGACGGGCCGGTGGGCGGCATCTGCTTCCCCAACGGCAACTTCAACTGCGATCCTACGGTGGGCGACGGCACCTGTGAGGCCGGCTCGGCCCGCTACCTGGGCGGCTGCATCCGCGCCGCCTACGAGAACACCGGCGGCGGGGTCTGCCACCTGCAGTGCCAGGTCGGGCAGATGACCTGCGCCCCCGACGATCGCTTCGGGACCACCAACGCGCCGCCGCAGGAGTGCATCTTCCTCGACACCACCGTCGACTCCAAGGGCAACCCGGCAGCCACCGGCGACAAGTTCCGCGGCAATGTGTGCTTCCAGCAGCCGAGCGTGCCGCTTGGACCGCAGCAGCCTTGCACCTACTGGACCGACTGCCAGGACGGCTTCCAGTGCGACCGCTACGCCTCCAGCCAGGCCACCGCCGTGTGCCGCCAGCTGTGCGCGCTGGGCAACGGAGTGCAGAGCACGCCGCTCGGGCTGCAGGTGCCCACGGGCGCCAAGCCGGCGACCGGCGCCTGCGTAACGCCCGGCGAGGCCTGCGCCAACTCGCTGCGCGCCGGCGTCCAGGACGGCAATGCGGGGCTGTGCCAGCCGCCCAAGATGTAGCGCTGGCGACGGACGGCCCCGCGGGGGGCAGAGCGCCCCCTGCTTGCTGCCGGCTGCGCCTGGCGCCGCCGGCGATTGGATCCGCGGAGAAGGAGAATTTTGATGAAGACCCTCGGTCGCCCCCTTGCTGAAACCCGCGCCGCCGGCCTGCAGCCCGCCGCGCCGCGCTCTGCCCGGCCAGCCCGACTCCGGCTGCCCGCCGCCCTGACCCTGGCCCTTGGCCTTGTGGCTGCCGGCTGCACCGTCCCCGATCAGACAGTCGATCTCACCCGCGACATGAGCATGTCGGTCAGCTCATCGTCCCAGCCCGATCTGTACGGGCTCGATCTGGCGCTGACCCCGGGGGCGATCGGGTCGGCGTGCACCAAGAACAGCGACTGCACCCTGACCGGCGGCACCCCCACCTGCTGGGCGACCAACATCCTGGCCGACCCGGGCAACCTGCCCACGCCCGGCGGCTACTGCACCACCCCGTGCAGCACCAGCGCCGACTGCGGCAGCCAGGGGACGTGCGAGACCGTCAGCCAGGGAGTCAAGTACTGCCTGGCCTCGTGCTTTGCCGCCAACGTCTGCCGCTACCAGCAGCGCTACGCCTGCTTCATCCTGGGCCCCAGCAAGGGCTACTGCTACCCGTCTAACCGCCTGTCCTGCAACCCGACGCAGGTCGACCCCGCGACCGGCAACGGCACCTGCCCGGGCGCCACCCCGCAGGCGGCCTGCATCCGCCGCGCCTTCGAGGACCTGGGCGAGTGCCTGAACACCTGCACGCCGGGCAGCGGCACCTGTCCCGCCGTCGGCGGCGTCCTACAGCACTGCGTCTACGTCAACCAGACCTACGACGCCGCCGGCCAGCCGACGCGCGACAAGTTCAAGGGCACCGCCTGCTTCCCGCTGTCGGGCGCGCCCAAGCAGATCGGGGAGGCGTGCACCTACCTGGACGAGTGCGCCGATGGGCTGCAGTGCAACAACGGCCCGAGCGGCGACAAGAAGTGCCACCCGCTGTGCACCGTCGGCGCCCCCGGCAGCTGCCCGACCGGCCAGACCTGCAACGACAGCTTCGCCGCCGGACGCGGCAACCCCGGACTCTGCTTCTAGGCCCCTGCCGGCCGCCGGTTCACCGCGGGTGACCGGCGCCGCACACGGGCAAGGCTCGCTGGCTGGACCAGCCCAGGCCCCCCCTGGTTTGTGTTCTGCGGGCGCTGCGCGCTGCGCTTCTTTTGAAGACGGCGCGCTCGGCGCTGTCTGCAACCCCCTCCGCTGTGCGCGCGCCGGCAGACCCCTGGGCTGGTCCGTGCCGTGCGAGAGTATTTATATGCCCCATATAATATGAAATCTCAAGTACATAAATTTCTATTCATATCGGCATATAAAAACGCATCTGCCCCTACATGTGACGGAAGTACCGGGAATTTATAGAAAATTAATTTTGAATTCTACATTACTTATCACAAAAATATTATTGGCTATGAGGCTACGGCCCCTGCGCTGCAGCCCCGCACTGCGGCGGCGTCTCGCCGGTAAGGACTCCCGATGAGCTCGATCGTCATTCCCTGCTCTGGCTGCCGAACCGACAACCCCACCCCGGCGCAGCAGCTGCTATCCCGGCCGCGCTGCCAGCGCTGCCAGCAGGCCCTGACCGCGACCGCCCCGATCGAGGTGACGCGCGAGGTGATCGACGGGGTGCTGCGCGACTCGCCGATCCCGGTGCTGCTTTTGTTCTACTCGCAGTGGAACGCGCCGAGCACCATGGTGGCGCCGGTGCTGGCCGAGGTGGCCAAGCGGCACGCCGGCCGGCTGCTCGTGCTGCGCATCAACACCGACATGAGCCCCGACGTCATGAAGCGCTACAACGCGACGCCGCTGCCGGCGCTGCTGGTGTTCCGCAGCGGCAGCGAGCGCCAGCGGCTGCACGGGGCGCACTCGACGGTCGAGCTGGAGAAGCTGCTCAGCGACTCTGGAGCCGTTCGCTGAGCCAGGAAAACGCGGCGCTGTAGAGCAGCAGCAGGGCGCCCATCGCGAACAGCGAGCCGCCCAGCACCGCGGTAAGCTGCGCCGCCAGCCAGCCGCTGCGCCAGCCCCGCCCGCGACACTCGGTGGCCCACCCCTGGCCGCGCTGCAGGTAGTGAAGGCCGAGCAGGAACAGCACCACCGCCCCGATCATATCGATCGGCGAGGTCATCAAGCGGCCCCCTGGCGCAGCTTGAGCAGGGCCGAGGCGAGCAGGCTCAGGGTCAGGCCGACCAGGGCGGCGGCCCCGCGAATGGAGTTCAGGGTCGAGTTGGCATAGGCGCGCAGCACCGGCTCTAGCTCTTGCCGCGACAGCGCCCCCGGGGGGGTGCCGCAGCTGTGTATCGCTTCGGCGCTGGCGCAGCCAAGGACGGTCACCGGCTCGTGCGGGGCGATAAAGGCCTCGCGGTAGCTTACGTTGCTGCCCGGGCGGAACTTGCCGGCGCACAGCCGCTGCATCGGCAGCGGGACCTGCCGAGCGCGCGAGACCGCGGCGAAGTCGAGCGCCACCCGGTCGAGCGGCAGCGTCTCCAGCGGCAGCCCCTTGAGCAGGGCGACGTGCTCGCCGCCGGCAAGCAGGTCCAGCCGGACCGCCCGCCCGTCCTTTTGCAGCTCGAGGTCGGTGTCCTCGCCCTTGGCGCAGACGGTGACCGTGTAGGTGTTCTTGCCCGAGCCGTGCTCTTCCTCGATCCAGCCGTACCAGATGGAGCTGTCGATGCCGCTGGGGGTCTGGCGAGGACCTGGGGTGTGCAGGGTGCCGCGGACAACTGCCGGGCTCGCCCAGCTCTCGCCCAGGCGCCGCTCGGGCAGCCGCGACAGCGCAGAGAGGCGGCGCAGGCCGGCTATCCCGCTGTTGCCCAGGGCGTGGTCGGCAAAGCCCAGGGCGCCCACCGCGCACAGCGCGTAGAAGCCCGTCGCCACCGCCGTGCGCACAGCCGGCCAAACTGCCCGTTTCGTCATCGCCGCCGGACCTAGCATGCCGCAGCGCAGGCGCGCTGAGAATCTTCTTTCCGCACCGTCGCAGTAGCCGGACGGGCCGCTTTCGCGCTATGCACGGCCATGCGCCCCAGCCCCCCTCTGTCCCGCCACCGCCCGCCCGGGCTCGCCGCGCCCGCTGCCCCGCCGCCGGGCGGCCGCCGGACCCGCAGCGCCGAGTTCTCGCTGGCGACGGCTCTACTGTCCCCGGCATTTACGCCCCGCCGCGGCGATGCCGATGCGCTCGTCGAGCTCGTGCTGCGCGGCGAGGCCACCGCGGCCGCCGTCGCCCCGGCGCTGCTGCGCATCGGCCCGCCGGCCTTCGCGCGGCTGCTGGCGCGGCTGCAGCGCGCCGACACCCAGGGCTCGGCGCGAGCGACCCTGGTCCGGCTGCTCGGGCGCCTCGCTCGTCCCGACGAGCCGACCGAGCTGCAGGCCCTGCTGGCCCTCGCCCGCGATCCCGATCCACCGGCAGCACGCAACGCCATCGCGGTGCTCGGCCGGCTGCCGGCCCAAGGAGCGGCCGTGCACCAGGTCGAGCCGGCGCTGCTGGCCCTGTGGCGCGAGCGCCCCCGCCCCGAAGACCGCCGCGCCCTGGCCGAGGCGCTAGGCAAGCTTGGGGGCCCGACCGCGCTCACCCTGCTGCGCGATGCCCAGCAGCGCGGCGACGCGGAGCCGCTCCTGCAGCAGGTCCTCGATCGCGCTGTGCTGCGCCTGACCCGCACCGCCCTGCGCCCTGCCGCCCCCGACGCCACGATCGCCGCCGAAGTGGCGCTGCCGCAGGCGCCCGCAGTCACCTTCCTGTGTCGCGCCGGGCTGGAGCCGGTGCTTGCCGCCGAGCTCACCGCCCGCGGCCTGGCCACAAGCCCCGAGCTCCGCCTTGAGCCTTCCACGCAGCTCGGCGAGCCCGGGCGGGTGACGCTGCGCACCGCGCGCCCGCTGGCCGAGCTGCTCACCGCGCGCACCGCCACCGAGCTGGCCTTCCCGCTGCGCCCCGCCGGCTCGCCTGCCCGGCGCTCCCGTGCGACCGACCAGACTGACCAGACCGACCAGACTGACGAAGAAATCCTGGTCGAGCAGCTCGCCGCCACCCTGACCCAGGCCCCCACCGTGCAGCTGCTGCGCGCCCTCAGCCGCGGACCGCTGCGCTACCGCCTGCACTTTACGAGCCTGGGCCACCGCCGCGCCCTGGTCTGGCGCATCGCCGCCGCCGTCTCCGCCCGCTGCCCCGAGCTGTGCAACGATCCCCGCCAGAGCCCCTGGGAGCTGCGCGTTGGCGGTCAAGCTCCGCCCGCCCCGCTGCGCCTGGAGCTCGTGCCGCAGCGGCTCGCCGATCCGCGCTTTGCCTACCGCCGCGGCGACGTCCCCGCCGCCTCGCACCCGAGCCTCGCCGCGGCCCTGGCCCGCCTGTGCGCGGCGGGCGCCGACGACGTCGTCTGGGACCCCTTCGTCGGCTCGGCCAGCGAGCTGATCGAGGTCGCGCTGCTCGCCCGCGGCTCCGGCGGCCGCCTGCCCCAGCTGTTTGGCAGCGACCTGTCCGAAGCGGCCCTTGCGACCGCTGCCGCCAACGCCGCCGCCGCCGACGTCGCGCTGCGGCTGCAGCTCAGCGACGCCCTGGGCCCGCCGCCCCCCGGACTGACCCGCATCATCACAAACCCCCCCATGGGCCGCCGCGTCCGCCGCGGTGAGGTCACCGAGCTATTGGCCCGCTTCGCCGCCCACGCCGCCCGCGTCCTGCCCGGCGGCGGCCAGCTCACCTGGATCGCCCCCCAGCCGCAGCGCACCACCCCCATCCTCGAGGCCGGCGGCCTCACCCTCTTACGTCACCACTCTATCGACATGAACGGCTTCTGGGCCCGCCTTGAGGTCTGGGGCAAGCGCCGCGCTTAGCGCCACCCCCGCGTCTCGCGCTACGATGCCCCGCATGCAGCTCCACATGATCCCGATGCACGACTTGCAGCGCGTCGCCGATGAGGCGATCGTCCCGCCGGCCGTGGCGCACCTGGACGAGCTTACCTATACCAACTGGGGCGCTCCCCTGACCCTCCAGCAGTACCTCAAGCGCGAGCGCCGCCTGCGCGCCCTGCCCTTCTCCAGCGGCCACCGCTACTGGGTCCTCCGCGACGGCGAGGCCCCCCTGGCGAGCTGCGAGAGCTACGCCGTTCCCCTGGTCCTCGGCCCGCCGCGCGCCGCCCGCCGCGGCGTCGTCCACGGCATCGCCAGCGTCTTTGTCGAGGCCAAGCTGCGCGGCCACCGCTACGCCAGCACCCTGCTCAGCCGCGTGCACGAGCAGCTCGCCCGCGAAGGCGTCCTCGGCTGCTACCTGATGTCCGAGATCGGCCCATCCCTTTACGCCCGCCTGGGCTACCTCGCCCGCCCCCTGCGCCTGTGCCGCTACGCCGCCGCCGACCTGGGCGTCGAGCGCCTGCCCGCGCCGCTGCCGTTTTCCTGGCTCGCCGCCGCCGAGCTGCCCGCCCTCCTCGCCGAGCGCTACCGCCCCCCCCGGCCGGCCCTCAGCATCGAGACCACCCCCGCGCAGCTCGGCTGGCACCTTGCGCGCAGCCGCTACTACGCCGAGGAGCTCGGCCGCCTCCCCTCCCCCCACGTCGGCGCCCGCTGCCACGACGCCTTCGCCCTCTGGCAAGCCAGCTACCCCAAGAACCTGCTGCGCGTCCTCATGCTCTACCCCGGCGAGCGCCTCGCCCGCCCCGGCGCCCCCATCGACCCCCGCGGCCCCGAGCTGGAGGCCGTCCGCCACGTCCTGCACGCCGCCCGCTTCGCCGCCGCCGAGCTCCGCCTCACCCACGTCGAAGTCTGGGAGAACTCCGCCAACAGCGCCTACCTGCGCGGCGGCGTCCGCCTGCCCGCCGACGACATCCCCATGCTCCTGCCCCTCACCTCCGACTTCCGCGGCGACGACTGGCTAGACTACGAGCGCTGCCACTGGCTCTGACCCCAGCGTAACGCCCCCTACCCCAGCCGATGCCGCTTAATGAAGTCGAGCACGTCATTATACTGTCCCCCTTCATTGGCATAGGTGGCAAAGTTGCGCGCCGTCGCAAACCACTCCAGCGTCGAGGGCCGCACCCGCTTCTGCGCCGCCAGCAGCTCCGCCTGGGTCAGCGGTCGCACCGCCCCCGACTTCATCGACTGCAACAGCGCCGCCTCGGTCGCCGCCTCGACGATCTGCTCCAGGTCGGCCCCCGAGTAAAGCTCGGTCACCCGCCCAAGCTCGGTCACGTCCAGGTCCTGCGTCGGCTTGCCCTTGAGCTTGAGCTTGAGGATCTCCACCCGCGCCCGCAGATCCGGCGGCGGCACGAACAGGATGTCCGAGAACCGCCCCGGGCGCCGGAACGCCGGGTCGACGTCCCACGGCGCGTTGGTCGCCCCCATCACCAGCACCCCGTCCTTCTGGGTCTGCGCCCCGCCGCTGCCCACCCCGTCCATGTCGGCCAGGAACTGCGCTACCAGCATCCGGTAGCTGTCGTGCCGGCTGGCCGACCGCCGGCCGCCGAGCGCGTCCACCTCATCAAAGAACAGGATCGTCGGCGACTGCTGCCGCGCCGCCTGAAACAGCGCGTGCAGCTTCTTCTCCGACTGCCCGAACCACATGTCCAGCACGTCGTCGATGCCCACCGCCAGGAAGCGCACCCCCGCCTCGCCCGCCGTCGCCCGCGCCAGGAACGTCTTGCCGCAGCCCGGCGGCCCGTACATGAGGATGCCGCCGCCGACCTTCTTGCCAAACGCCTTGTACAGGTCCGGGCGCTTGAGCGGGTGCAGCACCCGCAGGCGGATCTTCTCTTTCAGATCGTCCAGACCCCCCACGTCGGCGAAGGTGACCTGCGGCTCTTCGACCTCGATGTCGCCGGGGGCCGGCTCGGCCTGGCGCTCGGGGTCCTCGACCACCCGCAGGCGCGAGCGCGGATCGGCGGTCGCCCGCGCCAGCTTGTCGCGCAGCACGGCGTCGGCCAGCCCGAGCTCCAGCGCCACCGCCTTGTCATACTGCGCGAGCGCCTCGCGGTAGCGCCCCACCTCGTACAGGCAGCGGGCCCCGAGTAGCAGCAGCCGGGCGTCGACAGCGGTCGCCTGCTCGGCCACCTGCAGCGCCTCCTCCACCTGACCGCCGTGAAAAAGCGCCTCGGCCAGCTGGCGCCGCAGCGGCAGGTTCTGCGGCAGCGCCGCCACCGCGTCGCGCAGGCTTGCCAGCTCATCGCCGCCCCCGCCGCCGCCACCCGCACCGCCGCCGCTCGCACCGCCGCCCGAACTGCCACCGCCCGCACCGCCGCCTGGGCCCGCCGGGGGTTGTTTTGTATGCGCCATCGAACGCAGTATAGCGAGTTGCGGTCCCGCCTCCTATGCCGCACCCGGCGCGAGCCGCGCGAGCCGCGCGAGCCGCGCGAGCCGCGCGAGCTGCCTTGGGCAGGCCGCTTGATGTATGGTGGGCCGATGCGCGCCTTTTCATCGCTGACAACTCTGGCAACTCTGGCAACCGTGGGCACCCTGCCGGCCGCCGCCGCCTCCGCCGCTCCGGCGGGCCTCACCCCCACCCCCATCCCGCCCGGCTGTCCCTGGCACGAGCTGTCGCTGTACGGCCTGCCCAACGTCAACTGGTGCGAAGAGACCCTGTGCGCCGTCGTCAACGAGCCGGCCAACGCCTACTCCAACCTCGCCTACGTGCTGGTCGCGCTGGGCATGTGGGCCCTGGGGCGGAAGCTGCGCGCCCCCACCCTGCGCCAGTTCGCCCCGGCGGCGGCGCTGGTCGGCATTGCGTCGTTTATCTACCACGCCTCCAACACCTACCTCACCCAGGTGCTCGATTTCCTCGGCATGTACGTGTTCTGTTTCCTGCTCTTGCTGCTCAACGTCGAGCGGCTCGGCTGGCTCGGCTCGTGGGCGGCGCGGCGGTCGCTGCCGCTGCTGGTGCTGGCGATGACCGCGCTCACCGCGTTTGTCGCCCCGCTCGGCTTTCCCATCCAGTCGCTCATCGGCCTGCTCATCCTCTGCATCGTCGTCACCGAGACTCTGCTGCGGCGCCGCGCCGTGTACTCGCTGCAAAACTTCGGGCTGTCGCTGCTGCTCTTGACTGCCGGCGCCGTGTGCTCGGTGCTCGATGTCTCGCGGCGGCTGTGCGAGCCGACAAACCATGTCCTGCAGGGCCACGCCGCCTGGCACGTACTGTCCGCGCTGAGCCTGCTGTGCGCGTTTCTGCACTACCGGCAGTTCGACGCCGAGCTCACTCGAGCGGACTGAGCCAGACAAAACGCTCCCGTCGCCGCCCACGCGGCTGAAATGACTTGGCCTGGGCCCAAGCTGCGGTATAACCCGCCCATGCAGCGAGCCCTCCGATCCTCTCTGATGGGACTTTTTCTCGTCGTCGCAGCGGCAGGATGCACCGGGACCTTCATCGGCGAGATGCCCGATCTGTCCGGGGAGGACCCCGGGGAAGTCGAGCTCGGCGCCGCCCCCGAGCCGAGCTGGCCGGGCGCCGCCGCCTACCTCGATTCGCTGTTCGACTCGCAGCAGTCGCTGTGCCGCGCCTACCCGGGCGCCCCCACCTTCTTGGTGCCGGACAACGTGCTGGTCGCTAGCGCGCTCGGCTACCTCACAAGCCCTGCCAACCCCGACCCGATGCACGGGGCGGCGATCACCGCCCGCCTGCAGAGCCTCAAGGCCTGCGGCTGCGCCGACGAGCCAGGGCACGACGCGCGGACCAACCACCACATCGATCCGGTGGTCAAAAAAGGCGCCATGGTGCCGCTGCAGCCGCGCAGCCCGTGCATGCGGGTGCCGCGCCTGGTGCCCACCGCCGCCAGCAGCTGCGGCGACCCGGGCGCGCAGTGTCCGGGGTCGGCGCTCGTCCAGCTCGACTATCCCGAGTTTGGCTGGTTCGCCGACTCCTGCCAGGCGACCGCCTGCAACGCCCCGAACGTCTCCGGCTGGGACGCTGAAGGGGTGGGCCAGGGCGCCGCGGAGCTGCTGGCGCTGCAGATCCTCAACCGCAAAAACCGGGGCCTGGACCCGATGCGGCTGTGGCAGTACCTCTTGGCCAAGTGGGACGGCCAGGGAATGCGCGACCGCGCCGCGATGACCGATGGCAAGTACTCGACCGCCAAGCTGGCGCTGTTCAAGATCTGCGCCCGCGTGCTCGGCCAGCCGCTGCCAGCAGGCGTCGATCGCAAGCTGACCGCGGCGCAGAACGCGCAGGGCGGCATCCGCACCTCCTACGATCTCAACGGCAAGTTCACCCTCGACCAGCTCGGCAGCGCCGAGTCCACCGCCTACACCATCCTCGCCTTCCGCAAGCCGACCACCGACTTCTAGCTTTGTAGACCAGCCGGCGCACCCTGCAGCCTGTATACTTGGGTTGATAGGTGCTCATAATCGGTCTGCGCGACCCTCGCGGGCGCCGCGCAAGGAGGTCCCATGAAGCGGCCGACTCTGGCTCTGTGGTTCTGCGCGCTCCTGTTCACGCTCTTTGGAGGGCTCGGGTGCGGCGCGGCGCGCGGCGGCCCCGAAGAGATTGATCTCCCCGGCGGCGCCACCGCCGTCGAGCCCGAGTGCACCACCAGCGGCGCCCTGCGCTGCGAGGGCCTAGTGCAGAAGACCTGCCTGCACGGCCGCTGGCGCGTAAAGCATGCGTGCCTGGCCGATCAGGTCTGCGACCAGAACCTGGGCTGCGTGCAGTGCGCCCCCGCCCTGCCCACCGCCTGCCAGGGCGACACCATCCGCACCTGCAACCCCGACGGCAGCTACGGCGGCACGGTGCGCGAGTGCGACCCCGGCATGTGCCGCGGCGGCAAGTGCAGTAACTCCTGCGGCGAGAACGCCGACCTCATTTACCTGGTCGATCAGCAGTACCGCCTGCTCAGCTTCAACCCCCGCGACGGCAAAAACGAGATCAAGCTGATCGGCAACCTGAGCTGCCCCGCCGGCCCCTCGTTTGACGGCGGCACCGCGACGCCGTTCTCGATGTCGGTGGACCGCGAGGCGCGGGCCTGGGTCCTTTACAACAGCGGCGAGATCTTCTGGGTCAGCACCAAGGACGCCTCGTGCAAGCCGTCGGGCTTTATGCCCGCCCAGAAGGGCTTTGAGACCTTCGGCATGGGCTTTGTCTCCGACGCCCCCGGCTCGGAGAGCGAGACCCTGTTTATCACCGGCGGCGGCCACAACAACCCCGGCAAGGGCAACCTCGGCCGCATCGATCCGATGTCGCTGCAGGTCACCCCGCTCGGGGCGCTGCCGATGACCGAGTACGGCCCCGAGCTCACCGGCACCGGCAAGGCGGAGCTGTGGGCCTACTTCCCCGGCACCAAGATGACCTTCGCCGGGCAGCTCGACAAGACCACCGCGCAGCCGGTCGTGCAGTGGCCGATGCCGCCGCTGTCGGGGTCGGTGACCGCCTGGGCGTTCGCCCACTGGGGCGGGCGCTTCTACCTGTTTGTGACGGTGCTGGACCTTATGACCGGCATGAACAACTCGCAGGTCTTCTTGTTTACGCCCGACGACGGCAACGTAACGACGATCCTCAGCAACCTCCCCTACACGATTGTCGGCGCCGGCGTGTCGACCTGCGCCCCGGTGATCATCGGCTAGAACGCCTGCCCGAACGAGGCCGAGAAGCGCGGCGCCCAGCTGGTGGTCATCGGGTCGCGCTCAAATGGAAACGCGAGGTCCAGGCGCACCGAGTCGCGGTTAAACTGCGGCAAGAGGATGCGCAGCCCCACGCCGGCGTCCTGGTGGTAGCCGCCGGCCTGGAAGACCCCCTTGGCGTCGTACTCGTTAAGCCCCACGGGCGCATCGCCGGCGTCGTAGAACAGCACCCCGCCGAGGTGGATCGTCCACAGGTTGAGCGCCGTGGTGCGCAGCTCGACGTTGAGCTGGTAGAGGTTGGGGCCCTGAAACCCGCGCGGGGCGTAGCCGCGCAGGCCGCTGTCCGAGCCGAGCGTCAGCCGCCGGTTGTCGATGTCGTGCGCCCGCAGGTTGAGCTGCCCGTAGACGTGCAGGCGCAGCGGTCCAAAGCGCGGCGAGACGTTGCGCAGCGACGCCGTGACCGTCTGGTTCACCAGGTTTGAGCCCGGGTAGACGCCGTACTGGACGCGCACCCCGCCGGTGACCGCGAAGGCCAAAAGGTCGTCGTGGAAGTAGCGCTGGTCGTTGAAGCCGGCGGCCAGCTGGACGAAGTTGCTGGCCAGGCCGAAAAGGTGCGAGGCGAAGCGCACCTCGGCGGTAAACTCCGGGCCGAGGCGGAAGTCCTCGCTGAGGGCCAGGGTCTGGATGTTCTTCAGGCGCACGTAGCGGGCGGTGAAGGCGTCGAGCAGGAAGTAGGGGCCGCTAGTGTCCTCGCTGCGCGGCAACAGGTCGCGGTAGGCGCGGCGGGCGGCGTCGGAGATCGCCGCTGGGAAGTCGTCGGGCAGCGCGTAGCGGACCCGCGAGAACAGGATGCCGGCGGTGAGGTTGACCTTCTCCACCACTCCCATGGAGTAGGTGGCCTGCAGGCTGCCGGCGATGTTCTGGCGCTTGAACTCATCGGGGACGCTCTCGCCGAGGATCATCCGCTGGTACAGCTCGCCGCCGGCGAAGTAGCGGACGATGTCCTGCAGGTACTGAAACTGCGCCTGCCAGCCAAAGCGGGTGCGCAGGCTGAACAGCGGGCGGCCGACGCCAAGCTGCAGCTGCCCGCCCTCCAGCGCCCCGCTGGCGCGGTTTAAGTAGAACGCCCCGACGACCTTGAGCTGGTGGCGCGAGCCCCAGATGCGCGGGTCGGTGTAGCTTGCGCCCACGTTGTAGCGCCCCGGATCCAGCCCGAAGTCGAGCGAGATGCGCTTGTTGCGCCCCGCCAGGTTGACCTCGGCGAACTGAAACGACAGCGCGTCTACCCGCGCCTGGTCGAGGTTGAAGGTGGTGTTGAGCCGCAGGCTCCACTGATCCTTGGTGACCACCAGCACCCGCACCCGATCCGGGGCCGAGCCGCGCACGACCAACAGGCGCGCCACCCCGAGGATGAACAGGCTCCGCAGGTTGCGGCCGCTCTCCTCGAAGCGGTCGCTGCGGAACGGCTCGCCTACCCTGAACAGCAGCTCGCGGGCGATCACCGGCTCGCGGGTGCGTACATGCAGGCGGTTCAAGATCGTCCACGGCAGCTTGCTCGACAGCGGCAGATCGCCCTTGAGGATGATGGGGCTGGCGTCGATGTCGATCGCCTCTATGTACTTGCCCTCGGGCAGCGGGTGGATGTCGGCCCCAGACAGGCCGCGCCGGGCGAGCGCCGCCGCCACCAGCTTCTCCTCATACTGCGCCAGCAGGTCGAGCTTGTCGGCGCGCGCGGTCGCCTCCGGGGCCACGGCCCCGAGCAGCGCCGCCGTGCCGAGCAGCGCCGTCGCCCCGAGCAGCGCCGCCGTCCCCAGTCGCGCCGCCGCCCCGTGCAGCGCCGCCGCCCCAACCAGCATCACCCGCCCCACGGCGCTCGCCCGGCCCGGCGGCAGGCAGCGCGCAGGTCGACGCCCGCAGGCGCTCACCGCCGGCCGGCTCACCCGGCGGTTTTGCTCAGGCGGCGACGCGCGTAGGCGATGAGCGCGGGCAGGATCGATAGGAACACCACGACGATAATCAGCTTCTCGATGTGCTTGTCGATGGGGAAGTTGTGGCGGGCCGCCCAGTTGGCCAGGAGGTACCCGGTGAGGGTCATCGACGAGACCCAGCTCGCCCCGCCCACTACATTGTACAGGGCAAAGCGGGTGTAGCCCATCTCGGCGGCGCCGGCGACCACCGGCACGAAGGTGCGGAAGATCGGCATGAAGCGGGCGATGATGATGGTCTTGCCGCCGTGCTTCTCGTAGAAGGCGTGGGCGTCGCGCAGGTGCTGGGGGTTGAAGAAGCGCGACCGCGGGCGCGAAAACAGCGCCGGGCCGGTCTTTTTGCCGATGTAGTACGACAGCGCGTCGCCGAGGATCGCCATCGGGATGAGCAAGAGGTTCAGCTGCAGGATGTCCAGGCTGCCGCGCGCCGCGTAAAGCCCCGCGGTGACCAGCAGCGAGTCGCCGGGCAGAAAGAAGACCAGCGCCCCGGTCTCGGCGAAGATGATCAGCATGAGCAGGAGCAGCGGGTAGCCGCTGAGCCGAATCAGCTCGTCGGGGTTTCTGATGACGTGAAGGATCCAGCTCACAAAGGCCATCGTGGAGACCTCTCGGACGGTTTCACAGGGTCAAGGGCTTGCGGACTCGGGACTCGGGGGCGCACTGCGCGCGGAGACATTTGCATATACCACGAACCGCCGCCCGAGTGCGGGAGCGCCGCAGCGACCTCGCGCCGGCCACCCGCGCCGGCCACCCGCGCCGGCCATCGCGGCGTCCGTCTCGCCGTCCAGCCGCGCTGTCCAGCCGCGCCGTCTGGGCCGGCAGCCCCGGCCAGCCCCCGGAGGCGGTTTTAGCGCCGCCGGCTGGCCGCGCCGGGCGGCCGGGCTTATCTTAGAATCATGGCTGAACATAGCGACGAGCCAGGTGAGCGCCCCGAGCCTCGCCGGGGCTGGGGCAAGCGGCCGCGCCTGCACCGCTACACGGTGCCGATCTCGGGGCTCGACCCGGCGCTCGACGGGCTGCGCATCGCCCACCTGTCCGATCTGCACGTTGGCTCGCTGACCCCGCACCGCTTCATCCGCGCCGCGGTCGAGATGGCCCAGGCCGAAGCGCCGGATCTGGTGGCGATGACCGGCGACTACGTCTGCTACAGCCCCAAGTTCGTGCCGCAGCTTGGCGAGCTGACCCAGGGCTTTACCGTGCCGACGATCTGCGTGCTCGGCAACCATGACTACTGGACCGACGGGCACGGCGTCACCCACGAGCTCACCCACCACCACTACACCGTGCTGCGCAACCAGCACACCCGCCTGCGCCTGCGCGGCACCGAGCTCACCATCGTCGGCGTCGACGACGCGGCGACCCGCCAGGCCGATGTCGCGCGGGCCTTTGCCGGCACCCGGCGCGGCGAGAGCTTCCTGTGCCTGAGCCACGTCCCCTCGCAGATCGAGCCGATCGCCGAGCACGGCGCGGGCCTGGTGCTGTCCGGCCACACCCACGGCGGTCACGTCCAGATCCCCGGGGTCACCGAGAAGCTGTTCCGCCGCCTCGGCCAGCCTTACCTCAAGGGCTTCTATCGCGTCGACGATGCCCTCTTGTACGTAAACTGCGGCGTGGGCAGCAGCTCGGTGCCGATCCGCGCCGGCGCACCGGCCGAGGTGGCGATCTTCACCCTGCGGGCGGCACCCTAAGCCCAGCGCGCGGCGAGCTCGCTAGCACCGCTGCGTCGGGCAAGCCGGTGCTGGGGGGCGCGGAGGGTGTCCGGGCTGGGCTCCGCTTCGCACCGGACTGCTTGCCCTGCCCCGGCCCTGCTCGGCTCCGCCGCGGTCACGGCACGGCGCGGGTCTCGGTGAACAGGTCGGCCTCGCGGCGCGGGGTAGGTAGGGTGCTCAGCTGGCCGCGGACCCCGAAGATCAGGTTGACGCGGTAGGTGTCCTGGTAGGCGGTGCCGGTGCGATCCTGGACCAGCTGGAGCTGGCGCTGGTCGCCGACGATGACCTCGCCCGTGTAGCTATACACCGAGGGGAAGGTCGAGACCTCGGCGACCAGATCGGGGCCCTGGTTGGGGATCTGCGGCACCCGCTCGCCGCGGATCTTCAGGGCCTGGAACGTCGTCTCGAAAAACACCGACAGCGGGCCGACCACATGGTAGTCGACGCCGAGCAGGCCCTGGGTGATCCACAGGGTGCGGTTCTGCGGCGACAGCGGCTGCAGCAAGAGGCCATCGGCGGCGGGGCTGACGCGGGCGGGGCTGGTCTGGGCGGCGTGCAGCAGCTGGGCGTTGCCGTAGACGAGCAGATCCCACAGCGGGCGCCAGCTCAGGTTGCCGCTCAGGCGCTCGCTCAGCGACAGGGCGCCGGCGTAGGGATCGGGCTCGTAGCCGCGGGCCAGGTGCAGCTCGAAGCGTCGCCGCGGCGCGGTGTAGATCAGGCTCGCCTCGCCCACCGGGGTCAGGGTGGCGCGGCGCCCGAGCTGCGCCTCCAGCGGGGGCGCGCCGTCGTAGCCGCGGATGCCGGGGGCGCGAGCGTCGATCGAGCAGCGGTCGCCGGCCAAAAGCAGCGGATCGAGCTCCAGGCACAGGTGCGGCTGCGCCGCCACCGCCGCGCCGGCCTCGACGTGCAGGGTCAGCTGCGAGGTCAGCTTGCGCTCGTAGGCCGGGGTGAGCTGGGCGTCGTGGGCCGCCGGCACCTGACCGCGGCCGCGGATGCTCAGCCAGCCCGCCGAGTAGAAGGTGCTCACGCGGTAGCGCAGCGGCAGCTCGAAGCGGCTGCGGCTCTCCTCGCGGGAGGCGGTGACATGCAGGGTCACCGCCTCCATCGGACCGAGCGTCGAGTAGTATGGGAGCTGGTTGAGGGCGCCGAGCACCTCCAGCGAGCTGACCTGGACGCCGCCGCGCAGGCCGTACTGCTTGGTGAAGGCGTGGGCCACCTCCAGGCTGGCCTGACCTAGCATGTAGGGCAGGCCGGCCGACTTGCCGGTGGTGCCGGTAGGATCGGAGGTGCCGGTGGCGCTGTAGGTCCCGCTCAGGGCGTCGAACGAGCGATCGAAGACGTCGAAGGTGTAGCGCGCCGTGGCCTGCAGGCGCGTGCGCTCGGTCAGGGCGTGGTCGCTGCGGTAGTCAAGGCCCCCCACCGGCCGGCGCAGCAGCGGCGTGCAGTACAGCGCGTCATAGCCGACCGACACGGTCAGCTGGTGGCGGTAGCGCGGGCTGTGCAGCAGCGCCGTCGCCGTGGCGCTGACGTCGCCGCCGCCATCGGTCGTCGGGTTAGTGCCGCACGGGCCGCTGCCGCCCAGGGTGCCGAACTGGCCGACGCTGCCAAAGCCGACGTTGGTGTCGGCGCGCACCTCGCCGCCGAAGTCCAGGCGCTGCGCCGCCGCCTCCCCGGCGCTCAGGCTGAACAGCGCCGCGGCGAGGCCGCACAGCCAGCGGCGCCGAGCGGCGGCGGCTCCTCCGGTTCTGCGGGCACCCGCGCTCATCAGCGCGCTCTCCGCTGCGCCTTGGCCGCGACATAGGCCGCCTGGGCACCAGCGGCCCAGGCGGCGAGGCTGTAGCGCTCCTCGGCGCGGCGCGCCGCGGCGGCGCCGTAGGCAGCGCGCAGGGCGTCATCGCGACACAGCTCGGCGAGCGCCTCGGTCAGCGCCTGCTCGTCGCCGCGGGCGACCAGGCGGCCGCTGTGGCGATCCTCGACGATGTCAACGCAGCCGCCGGTGGCCATCGCCACCACCGGGACCCCCAGCGCCATCGCCTCGATGAGGTTGAGCGGCAGCCCCTCGAACTGCGAGCACGACACCAGCACGTCCAGGCAGCTGTAGGCGTCGGCGACCTCCGGCACGTAGCCGCCCAGCTTGACGACCTCGGCCAGGCCGAGCGCGGCGCTGTGGCGGATAAGCTCATCGCGCAGCGGCCCCTCGCCGAACAGCACCCCGTGCGCCGCCAGCCCCTGCTGGCGCAGCCGCCCGAGCGCCTGCAGGAAGTGCCGGTGCCCCTTCTCGGCCGACAGGCGCGCCACCATGCCCAGCACCGGCGCTCCCTGGCCGCGCGGCGGCAGCCCGAGCTCGGCCCGCAGGTCGCGCCGCCCGCGCCCGCCGCGCAGCTCGGCGACATCGATGCCGCTCGGCACAAGGTGCACGCGCGCCGGGTCGACGCCGTAGCCGCGGACCTCGCGCTGGTAGTCGCGACTTAGCACCAGCACCGCGTCGCTGTGGCGCAGCGCCCACTGGTCGAGCCGCTCGTACAGGCGGACGCGGGCGTCATCGGGCGGGTGCAGGTAGCCGTGCAGCTCGATGACCAGCGGCAGGCCGAGCAGGCGCACGACCGGCAGCGCCAGCACATCGGTCTTCATCGAGTGCGAGTGCACGACGTCCGGCTGCAGCCGGCGCAGCGCCCGCCCGAGCTCGGCGAGCAGCCGCAGCGACACCTGTCCCGTCGCCACCACCCGCGTCACCGGCACCGCCCGCCGGCGCAGCTCGTCCTCCAGGTGCTGCGCCCCCTCCCCCATGCGCGTCTCGTGGCAGACAAGGACGTGCACCTGGTCGCCGCGCTGCTGCTGCGCCCGCGTCTCCAGCAGCACGCACCGCTCCGCTCCGTAGATCTGGGCCGCCGACTGAATCAGGTGGACGATGCGCATGCTGACGAGCTGCCCCGGTTCGTCGGGGGCGCGCACGCTGAATCTACCACGGTCGCGCCGGCTGACACGCACAAAGCAAGGCGGGCCTGGGCGGGGGGGTTCCTCGACGGTGGAGGAGCTGATGGCGAGCGTGCCTTGGGGGACCGGGGGGCTCTGGGACTTGGGGGCAGGGAGAGGCTTGGGCACGCGGTGCCAAGATCTGGTTGAACCCGTGCCGGGCTCTGCGCGCAACGTGCCCAGCCCTGCGCGCACCCGCGCCGAGCTCTGCGCGCGCCGTGCCCAGCTCTGCGCGCGCCGTGCCCAGCTCTGCGCGCGCCGTGCCCAGCTCTGCGCGCACCCGCGCCTAGCTCTGCGCGCGCCGTGCCCAGCTCTGCGCGCACCCGCGCCGAGCTCTGCGCGCGCCGTGCCCAGCCCTGCGCGCACCCGCGCCTAGCTCTGCGCGCGCCGTGCCCGGCTCTGCGCGCACCTGCACTCTGTCAATGAGCCTGCGTGGGTCCGTGCTCGGCCAGGGGCGCTGCGCGGCGGCGAGCGGGGGCAGGGGTGCTGGCGCAGCTCACCGGCGGGTCGGCGGTCAGGGGCGTAGCTCGACGGCGGCGGCGCGCTCCAGCTGGGCGCGGTGGAGGTTGTCGGCGCGCGTCTCGAGCTCGGCGCGCACCTCGTGGATGCGGGGGCGCAGCGGGGGGGCAGCGGTGGCAAGGGCGGTATCGAGCAGGGCGCGGGCGGCGGCGAGCTCGCCGCGCTGCTCGTGCAGGCGGGCGGCGGCGAGCAGCACCTCGGCGGGAGCGTCGGCGGCGAGCAGCGGCCGGGTCAGGCGCTCGGCATCGGCGAGGAAGCCGGCGTCGATAAGCAGGTTGATGAGGTCGGCCACGAGCAGCGGCGGGGCGGCGCGGCGCGCCAGCTCGGGGAGCAGCTCGCGGGCGGCGGCGGCGTCGCGCTCGGCCAGGGCGGCGCGGCCCAGCCAGACGAGCGCGGTCGCCGCATCGTGCTCGCGGCCCCACTGCGCCACCGCTCTCACCAGCGGCCAGGGGGGACTCGCCGCGCCCGCCTGGCCCAGCAGCTCGAGCAGCTCATCGGCCAGGGCGCCGGCCGAGGCGTCGACCGGCAGCTCGTCGGGCGCCGCCGGCAGGGCGGCCAGGAGCTCGGCAGGGCCGGGCGCCATCGCCAGCGCCGCCTGCCATAGCCACCGCCGCTGGGCGCGACTGCCATCGCCGACCGCCAGGGCCAGGGTGCGCAGGGCCTGCGCGCGGTGGCCGGCGTCGGCCAGCAGCAAGGCGCTGGTGCGCCGGGCCAGAAGGTCGGCCGGGTTGGCGCTGAGCGCCAGGTTCACCCACCTGACCGCCGCCGGCTCGCGGTCGTGCCACAGCCGCGTCGCCACCGTCGCGTACAGGTACGAGTCGAGCAGGTGCCGCCGCGCCGCCCGCGTCCCCTGGGCAACGACCGCCGCCGGGGGGCTCGCGCTCTCGGCCAGCGCCCGCAGCTGCCGCCCGTCTTCCTCGTGCGAGGGGCAGAGCCGGAGCACCGCCGCGCTGCCGCCGAGCGTCGCCACCGCCAGCGCCAGCGCCCACTGCGGCCGCACCGCCAGCCGCGGCCGCTCGACCACCGCCGCCAGGGCGATGGCGGCCACCGCGACCCCGCCGACCTCCAGGTTGAAGTCGGCCAGGTTGTGCAAAAGCAGGCCGATCAAGGCGACCAGCGCCGCCCGCCGTCCCGGCGCGTGGGGGTTGTGCGAGTCCGCCGGCACCGGGCGCGCCGCGTCCCCCCGCCCGAGCCCGCGCCAGGCATCGCGCAGCCCGAGCCCGAGGAGCGCGCCGAGGACCAGCCCGACCGGAACGCCCCAGTCGACCACCGCCTGCAGCCACTGGTTCTCCAGGTAGACAAAGCGCGTCGCTCCGGCCAGGCGGTGGACGCCGGCGAAGGCGTCTTCGAAAGCGCCGCGCCCGACCCCAAGCGCCCAGTGGCCGCGCAGAAGCGGCAGCGCATCCACCCAGGCCCGCACCTTGCTGCCGGCAGTGAGGAGAGCGGCCGGCGACAGCTCGGCGAAGCGCAGCCGCAGCGCCCCGCGCCAGGCCGGACTGCCCAGCACCAGCAGCCCCACGGCGAGCAGCGGCAAGGCGAGCGCGAACAGGCCACGCCAGGCGTGCGAGCGCAGCGAGCCCCACCAGCAGCTGACGAGCACCACGAGCTGTCCGCCCAGACCCACCGCGATCCCGGCGCGCGACAAGGTCCCGAGCAGCGCCAGATCCTGCAGCGCCAGGAGCAGCCCGCACACCAGGCGCTCGCCGCGCCCGGCTGCCTGCAGCGCCGCCCCGACCGTCAGGGTGCCGCCCACCGCGAGGAGCGCCGCCATGTGGTTGCTGTTGTAGAACACCGCCGGCAGCAGGGCGCGGGTGGCGCCATCGGCAGGCACCGCCCACAGCTCGGGCAGCGGCACCCCGAGCGCCGCCAGCGCCCCGAGCGCCGCGACCGCGCTGGCGGTGCCGTACACGACCCGCCCGAGCCGCACGCTGTGACCGCGCCGCTGCCGCAGCGTCCCGAGCGCCACGAGCAGGCTGAGGTAGCCGGCGAGCCGCACCGCCTCGTTGGCAGTCGCCCCCGGATCGACCGACAGCGGCAGCGCCGCCGGCGGGTCGCCAAGGCCCGCCAGCAGCTGGCGCAGCGTGGCATCGCTGCCCGGAGCCAGCGCGGCCCGCAGACCCGGCGGCAGCGGCACGCACTGGAGCAGGGTGGCGACGAGCGCGCAGAACAGCGCCGCGGCGAAAAACGACACCCGCAGCCCCTCGGACCGCCGCCAGGTGCGCACCGCCGCCAAAAGCCCAGCAAGCCCGCCGAGCGCCGCGACCCACAGCGTGTAGGGCCGCTCCGCCGTTCCGGCGAGCAGCGGCGCCACCACCACCGGCAGCCACAGCAGCACCCGCCCGAGCGCTCGCATCACTCGGGGCTCCGGGGCTAGCCCGTGCAGACGCCGGTTCGCCATCGGCTCCACCGTATCACAAGCGCCGAGGTGGCCTCCCAGCCGACGCCAAGAACACCGACATCAGCGCGTTGCCGACGCGGCCGTCGTCATGGACGCGACCGTCGTCATGGACGCGGCCGTCGTCATGGACGCGGCCGTCGTCATGGACGCGGCCGTCGTCATGGACGCGGCCGTCGTCATGGACGCAACCGTCGCTATTAGCGCGGCCGTTGTCATAGACGCGACCTTTGCTATTGGCTCGGCCGTTGTCACAGATGCGACCTTTGCTATTGGCTCGGCCGTTGTCACAGATGCGACCTTTGCTATTGGCTCGGCCGTCGCTATTGGCGCGGCCACGCCGCCAGGCGGCAGCGGGCATCATCCGGGGCTAGGGCCTGGACCTCGCTTCCGAGCGGGCTCCGTCTCGGTGGGCCGGGCGCGCGGCCGGTTTAGGGTTTGACGGGTAAGGCGCCTGTAGCCTAAGCTGATACTATCGGTGTCGTGATGCGAGGTCCCTTTATGCGATTGCTGATGGGCTGGCGAGAGGTCTGCGGCGCTGCCGTGGCCACCGTCGTCGTCGCATCGCTCGCTGGCGCGGCGACGGCTGCCGAGCCGACCACGCCGCCGACCTCTGCCCCGGCAGCCGCCACCGTCGCACCGGCCACATCGGTGCCGGCCCCAACCGCGGAGTCTAACCCCACGGCTGGCTCGGCGGTACCTGCGAGCGCGGCTGGCTCGGCGGCACCGGCGGGCCCGGCGGCGCTGGCGGCCGTGGTCAGCGAGATCCGCTCGTCGGTCGCGCAGATCACGGCGCTGCGCAAGTCGGCTGCCCAGAGCGGCGACAAGGTCAAGGAGTCGTGCCTCTACGATCGCCTGCGCTCGCTGGCCCAGACGCTCGACAGCGCCCAGATCGCGCACGCCGGCTACGAGAGCGCCACCGCCCGCGGCGAGTCCGACAAGGCCCGCAGCGAGCAGGCCCGCGCCCAGAAGGCGCTAGAGCTGGCCCACAAGCTGCGCAGCGACGCGGAAAACTGCGTCGGCAACGAGCTGCGCACCGGCCCGCGCGCAACCACTGTCACCGTCACCTCCAGCGGGGCCAGCGACGATCCGCTCGCCGGCCCCAGCGAGCAGTGGACGGTTCGGCCGGCGCGGCTGGAGATCCCCAGCCGGCCTAACCCCGCCAGTGCGTTCCATCCACCCCGCTAGAAAGCGGCACGCGCCGTCCCTTGGGGCCGCGCTGGCGCTGGTCTCGTCCCTGGTCGCGCTCGGCGCGCCCGCCCCGGCGCGCGCCCAGTATGTCGCCTACGGCCCCTTCGAGGTCTACACCCCGACTGTGTTCCGCGAAGGCCCGGGCTTCAAGATCGGCGACGGGCTGGTCCTCCACCCGGGCCTGAGCACCGAGCTTGGCTACGACAGCAACGCCCTGTGGGCGGGCGCAGCGGGCGGCGCGGGCGTGCTGCGGCTGCGTCCGCACCTGGACATCGCCACCCTGTCGCCGCAGCGCCTGGGCGAGGGCGAGGGCGAGGGGGCGCGGCCGCGGCTCATCTTCCGCTTCGGCGCCGCTGTCGAGTACCGCCAGTACCTGTCCACCGATTTCCGCATCGGCACGACGCAGCAGGTAAACGCCAGCAGCGACGCCGACCTGAAGATCAAGCCCTACGACCCGCTGTCGCTGCGCCTGTACAACCAGTTCCTGGTCACCAACGACGCCCGCAACCTCGAGGTGACGCCGCCGTTCGCGCCGCGCATCTACGACCGCATCGGGGCGCTTGTGACCTTCCGCCCGCGCAACGGCCCCCTGGAGCTCGGCCTTGGCGAGTCGTTCCGCATCGACAGCTACCTGCAGAGCGAGCTGGCGGCCGACCGCGCGCTGTCCAACGACATCGACCTGTACGCGTCGCTGCGGGTGCTGCCCGAGACCACGGTGAAGCTGGCGGTGCGCTCCTCGTACGTGTCGTTTTACGACGCCGCCGCGGTGATCCCAAGCTCCGCCCCGCTGCGCGTCATCGCCGGCGCCCAGAGCCTGATCCTGCCGTGGCTCGGCGCCTCGCTGTATGTCGGCTACGGCAACAGCCTGCACTTCAACGTGCCGACGCAGTCGGCGGTCTCGCCGACGCTGGTGGGCGACCTGTCGCGCGTCCGCTACAGCAGCTTCGTCGGCGGCGCCGAGGCGCGGCTCCTCTTGGTGCAGCGCATGCGGCTGCTGCTCGGCTACTCGCGCGACTTCTTCGACTCGCTGTTCGCGACCTACTTCGTCGACGACCACCTGTACGTCCACTACGAGCACAACCTGTGGCGCAGCCTGGTCGCGCGGGTCAACTTCGACACCTACTTCCGCGACTACGGCACCCTGGTCAGCCCCTCGACCCTTTCCTACCGCGCCTACCGCAACGGCCAGACCCAGCGTAAGGACACCCTGATCGGCCTGAGCGTCGAGGCGACCTACCGCCCGCTGGCCTGGCTCGAGGCCGGCGTGAGCTATAGTCTGCTCGATGACCTCACCGACTTCGGGTTTGTCGACGGCGCGGGCACGCGCACCGACGCCGCCTTCGTCAAGCATGTCCTACTCTTCAAGGTCGATCTCGCCTATTAAGCTACAGCGCTGGGAGCTCTCGCCCGGGCGACCGCGGCGCCGGTGGTCGGGGCCTGTGCTGGCGGTGCTGGCGGCGCTGGCGCTGCCCGGCTGCCCGGCGCCGAGCGGCTCGCTGGGGGTCCGCACCGCCGACCGCCCGCCGACGGTCGATCTGAGCCTGGGTCCGGCCGACGTGTTCGACGTGCGGGTCTACGGCGAGCCGGAGCTCAGCAGCACCTACCGCGTCGCCAACGACGGCAGCATCCAGTTTCCCCTTATCGGCGCAGTGGACGTAAAGGGCAAGCTGCCGGCCCAGGTCGCCAAGGACATCGAGGAGCGGCTGCTCGCCTACCTCAAGCACCCGCAGGTCAACGTCTTTGTCAAAGAGACCAACAGCAAGAAGGTCACGATCTACGGGCAGGTACGAAACCCCGGCACCATCAACTACGTCGAAGCGATGACCATCGCCCAGGCGATCAGCGTCGTCGGCGGGCTCAATGCCCTGGCGGCCCGCGATCGCACCCGGGTGACCCGCGTGCGCGACGGCAAGACCGAGACCCTGCAGGTAAACCTCAAGGAGGTCGCCGAGGGCAACGTCACCTTTTACCTGCTGCCTGGCGACGAGATCTTCGTGCCCGAGCGGGTGTTCTAGTCCCGTTCTGGGCCCCTGCCCGTCCCAATTTGGTCCCGCTCGGGTCCGCGAAGCAGCAACCAAAAATTCAGCAAAACCGAGTATGATGGGTGCTGATGCGCAGCCCCCTGGTCGCGGCCCTCTGCCCGCTGTGGCTTCCGATGTCGCTCTCGGGTCTGCTCGGCGTCTCCGCTGCCGGGGTGGCGCAGGCGCAGACCGCACCAGCGGCGGCCCCGACCCCCGCCGCGGCGGGCGCGGCGGCCAAGGCGCCGGTCACCACGGTGCGCCAGGGTGAGGACTGCGCGGCAGTGGCGCGCCGCGTCTACGGGCAGACGCCGGGGGCGCTCGCCTTCCTCAAGGCCAATAACCCGGCGCTGTGCGACAAGCCGCTGATCTTCGGCGCGACGGTGCGGGTGCCGGCCCTTGGCCGCAAGCCGGTGGCCAAGAAGGCCCCGCCCGAGCCGGCGCGGCTGTCCTATGTCGGACCGGCGGTGCGCACCAAGACGCGCAGCGGCTGGATCGAGGCGCTGCCCGGTCAGCCGGTCGACCGCAAGATGAGCATCGAGACGAGCAGCGTCGGCGGCGCCGAGGTCAACGTCCAGGACAAGGTCAAGCTGCAGCTGGAGCCCAACTCCAAGCTCGTCATCAAGAACCTGCCGCGCACCGGCAGCCAGAGCGGCGAGGTGCAGCTGGTCGATGGGACCCTGCACGCCGACGTGACCGAGAACCCCAAGACCGGCCCGCTCACCGTACGCACCAAGTCGGCCGAGATCAAGCTAAAGGGCGACGCCCGCATCGACGCCGTTGGCGAGACCCGCACCACGCTGTCGGTGCACGAGGGCTCGCTGTCGGTCAAGGTCAAGGGCACGGTGATGAACATCCGCGCCGGCCAGGGGACGCTGATCCTGCAGGGCCAGGGCATGCAGCAGCCAAAGACCCTGCCCACCGCCCCCAGCTGGTCGGCCGGCGCCGCGAGCACCGCGGCCGCCGACGAGACGAGCAACCGGCCGTTCCTGGTGGTGGCGGCCGGCAGCCTGCTCAGCGAGCAGCTCAAGGGCGAGGTCGAGGTCGACTTCGCCCCGGTGGCCGGCGCGACCCTGTACAGCGTCGAGATCTCGCGCGATGCCGCCTTCAACGATCACCGCGCC
>JBGANQ010000029.1:0-88653 GCA_044222245.1 Polyangia bacterium
TCGCGCACCATGCGCTGGTTGAGCGAGACCACGCGGTTGAACGTATCGGCCACCTTGCCCGCCACCCCAATCCACTCCAGCGGCAGCCGCACCGAAAAGTCCCCCTTCTCCAGCGCATCCAGGGCGTGCAGGAGCCGCACAGAGTCAAAAGCGCTCTCGGGACCGCCATCCTGCAGGAGATTCAAGGAACTTTTCGTGGTGCCATCCTGATCGAGCTGCATGAGTTCCATCTTTGCACTGTTTTGCATACTTCCGACCACACATTGCAGCGCCCAATCGCCAAGGTCTACGTCTAATTGGCCGCAGCGACAAAGGCTCGCAACGGACAAGCAGGATGCCGCCTGCCGCCGCGGCGCAGCGAGCACGACCCCTCACCGCGCGCTGCGATCGCAGGGCGCTCTTTCGCGGAGCGGGCCCAGAGGCGCCCGTCGCGCACACGCTACGCCGTCGCCTCAGGAAACCTGGGCGCGCCAGACTCTAGCCGAGCGGGCAGCGGTCGTTATTCCAGGACTCGCTGCACCGCCGCGCGCATGGCATCCCAGTCCACCGGCTTGGCGAAAAAGTGTACTCCAGCCTCCTGCGCGATCGCCAGTCCGCGTGAATAGCCAGACACTAGGAAAATTGCTAGGTGTGGCTGGCGATGGCGAGCGGACTGAATGAAATCGGCGCCTCCGATCCAAGGCATGGACAGATCCACGATCAGCAGGTCCACATCTTCGGACGAGACCGCCGCCAGGGCTCGCAGCGGATCGGTAAAGGCGCGAATCTGCCGGTTCGGGTCGGCCAGCACCTGCACCGCAATCGCCGTCTGATCTGGATCGTCGTCGATGACAATTACCTTCTTCATTTGGCTGCTCCTGAGTCGCTGCTGCGCGTGTGCCGGGTCCCCGCCTCGACCGGCGCGAGGACGGCGCGCGGTGAGTCCAGCTGGGTGAGTAGCGCGTTGCGGGGATGCAGTGCTTTGCTCATAAAGCCTCCTTGCCATGCGATCCGGAGGTCCAACCAGGATATTTGCTTAATTCCCATACGAGCAGAGTCAGCCTGGTTGGGGCAAGAAAAAAATTGTTGCCGAATTCCTTGCTGGCGTCAGCCTAGAAAATTAGCCACGTTTATTAAATTGTCTTCATGCAGCAGCACTGCCGGCAATCGCGCGGCGGCGGGCGAATGGTGGGAACGGCGAGCAACCTGCGCTATGACCGGGCTTGGATCATATCAAGCAGGCTTGCGCTGTTTTTGGGCAGTCCTAAATTCTTCCAGTTAATGATTCCTGATTAACAAATCGATAAAAAAGACACGTCATGCTCATGACATGCGTCAAGTTGATGAAGCATGTCAGCTGGCGCCCGCGGCGCCTCCGGCCGCACCTGCTCACTCTGCCTACAGGTGGGAAAGAGGAAGCCAAGGAGGCCAAACGGAAGCAAAGGTCAGGCATCCGGACTCACGCCGCGCCGCCGGCCGCTGGTGTCAGTGCGGAGCCCACTTGAGCCGCACCCCAAAAGGGGTCTATCCAAAGGGCTCACAAAGGCTCACAAAAAGGCTCACAAAAGGGCTCACAAAAGGGCTCGCAAAAGGGTTCACAAGACGCTCACAAAAGCCTGCGGCGCGGTGCACAAGCGCGCTCAAGCCCCGTCCTTATCCTTCCTAACGTCCCTGCCGCCCCGGCGTCGGCCAGCATGTGATTTTCTTCGAGGTCCTTTTATTGAGAATCGCACCGTCGCAGATGAAATTTTTTATTGATGCTAACTTGCCCTAAAGTGGATAATTCTGCCATGCTAGGCCGAGGCACATTCTTTCGACCTGAGCGCTTCGGGTCGTACCTGCTTGAGTCCTTCATCGGCAGCGATCTGATCGCGGAACTCTACAAGTCATCGGTGGCGGAGCCATCCCCTGCCTCGTTAGCGGGGCCGGTGATGATCCGGAAGATCGTCCCGCCATTTACCGCCGACGCCTCGGCGATTGGCGGCCTCTTGGAAGTCACGCGCGAGCTGGCGCGCCTAACCCATCGCAATATATTAGGAATCTACGACGCCGGGATCGTCATTGACGCGCCGTTCGTCGTCCTGGAGCACGTAAACGGGTGGAACCTCTTCAGCCTGGTCAGCCGCGCCCTGGAGAGTCACGGCGCGATCGGCGTGCCGAGCCCCCAGGTTGCGCTCTACGTGGTGCGCGAGATCGTGAGCGGCCTGGTCGCAGCGCACGCCTACCGGGACGCGGAAGGACACCAGCGCCCGCTGTTGCACGGCGCGCTGTGCCTGCAGAGCGTCTACGTCAGCTATGAAGGAGAGGTAAAGATTACCGGCTTTGGCGACTACCTTACTGTAGAGCGGCGGCTGAGCGAGACCGCGACGCCCGAGTACATGAGCTTTCGCGCCCCCGAGCAGATTCGCGACGGCGTCACCACGGCGCAGTCGGACCTGTTCGCGATCGGCGTCATCATGTATCAGCTGCTCACCGGGCGCCGGCCGTTCTGGACGCGCAGCACCTCGGAGACCTCGCGGCGCATCCTCAGCACCACCACAGCGCTGCCATCGCTGCTGCGGTCTTCGCTGTCCCCGGATGTAAACCCAGTGGTGATGAAGGCACTGGCGAAAAATCCCACCCAGCGCTACCAGCGCGCCAGCGACCTACACCGCGATCTTGACGCGCTTCTCCTTAACAATCAGCCCCCGCTGGAAGACCTGGTGGCTTGGATCCGGCGGGCCAGCCGATCGGTAAACAAATCTGATTCAAGCCAAGGAGTAGTGGACGCAGCAGAGGGGCAAGGATATGAACTCTTCGATTCGCAGAGCTCCCAGCGTTTCCAGAGTGCCCAGAGTTCCCAGAACTCGCAGCGTTTCCAAAGTGCCCAGAGTTCCCAGAGTTCGCAGAGTTCCCAGCGCTCTCAGGGTTCCTTATACGATCGGGCCGTTTCGCCATCGGAACCCATCGCCAATAAGGAAAGCGATAAAAGCGGAATCCGGCCGATCCGCTTAATAAATCCAGTACCCAGTGAGCGACAAGCTTCTCTGACAAAAATTGAGCCAATTACGGGGAGTAAGGTGATGCCAAAAGCGGCAGAGATCATCACAAAGATTCCAGGTGCGCGCAGTTTGATACTAGCCGACCAAGACGGCAGTACGACTGACAGCTATGGCGACCCAGATGCAGATAACACCAGCGCCATCATTAGCTTTTTCATAACCCGCATGCGCGAAGTCGGCATGGTCTTGGGCATGGAAAACCTGAACTCGATTGCCGTGCAGAGCAAGTCAAACGGCTACGTCATCAAATCGGGAAGTTCTGGCGTAGTCATCGCCACTGTCGATCCCGCTAAACCTCTTCGCGAGGCCGAAAAGGCGCTGGACGCGGAGCTCGGAGCCGCATCATGAAGGACGTCCTTGAGATGTTCGACAAGATTCCGCACGTCCGCGGAAGCTTTGTTTTCGACGCTGAGAGGCGGCTTTTATGTGGCAACGGCGGGCCGCTGTATCCAAACGAGGTGCTGGAGCAGGCCGCCCGCCATATCGCCGAAGCCATGGACTTCTTCATGCAGACCCAGGCCCAGGACGCCACGCCGGGCTGGGAGAACGTCGTAGTCTCTTTTTCCGAGGGCGTGCTGCTGCTAAAGAGCCTGGCCAAGGGCGCGGTGCTCGCGGTGTGCGCCGAGGTACAGGTCAATCACCAGATGCTGCGCATCGGCGCCAATGTCGCGGCGCAGCGGCTCAAGATTCCCGCCTCGCCGCCGCCGCCGGCCGCGGCGCCCGCGCCGCCCGCGCCGCCACCACCGGCGCCCGTGGTGGTCGCGCCGCCGCCCCCCGCGCCGCCGCCCCCCGCGCCGGTCGCCGCGCCGCTGACGCCGCGGACCCCGGCCCGCGCCGCGGCGCCGATGGATGCGGCGACGCAGGAGATCGCCGACAAGCTGACCCGCGCCCTGGCCTTCAGCCTGGGGCCGGTGGCCAAGGTGCTGGTCAAGCGGGCGGTGCAGGGCCTGGCGCCCGATGGCCGGCTGCGGGCCGAGCAGTGGGACGAGCTGCTGCGACAGCTCGAGCGTGAGATTGATAGTCCAAGTGGACTGGCAGAGTTCCGGCGTCGGATCGGTTGAACACTTCGGCTGCCACCGCTGGTAGGCCTCTCTTCTCGACGAAGGTTCGGAGTTGACCTTCGGGCCAATTGACGGGCCGGTAGGGGGGAAGAAGAGGTGGATCGGGCGGGGCAGCACTGCGATTGGAGAAAAAAATGAGCATTCGTATGCGGCTGATGTTGGGTGGCATTCTGTTCCTTATCCTGGTCGTGTTCTCATCCGGCTACTCGATCTACGTGTACCGGCAGTCCAGGGGTGATGGCGCCATCATGAACCTGATAGGCCGCCAGCGCAGTCTCTGTCAGAAGATGACCCAGCAGTCGCTGCAGTACTTCCTGAAGCCCAGCGAAGAGCTGCTGCAGCAGATTCAGAAGACCCAGTCGATCCTGGTGAGCAGCCACGAAGCGCTGCGCAACGGCGGCAAGATCGCCCTTTACTTCGACGGCAGCAACGTCGTCGACATGCCCAAGCCGGAGTTCGTCGCGACCGCGGATCGCCTCGATGACGCCAAGCCCTCCCTGGAGAAGATCCAGGGGGCCGTGCTGCGCCTGGTCGAGCAGGCGCCGCGCGGGGACAAGACGGCGCTGAACGAGATCCTCTCGGAGACCCAGGTCTTTGTGACCAAGATCGGTGCCGCTGTGCTCGAGGCGCAGCAAGAGACCGAGCGCAAGGCGACGGTGCTCTTGCGCCTCAACGTGCTGTTCCTGGTGCTGGGCCTCGCCCTGGTCGGCGCCACCCTGTGGGTCGCCAACTCCATCGGCACCGCGCTGGCGACGCTGGCCAAGGCCGCCGACAAGATCAGCGCCGGCGAGGTCAACGAGCCGGTGGCGATCAACGACACGACCGAGATCGGCATGCTGGCGCAGTCCTTCGAGCGCATGCGGGTCAGCGTCCAGAAGATGATCGAGAAGATGGAATAGCCTGTCCATCGCGCCCGCCGCAGCTCGGCCGGGCGCGCGCCCCCTTGCCAGCCCCGCTCAGGCGGCCTGCGCCCCGAGCCCTCCTGCCCGAGCTTCCCTCGCGGCCAGCCGCTCACCGTCGAAGAGGCTGGTGACGGCGAGGCTTGCGGTGGCCGCGCGTGAAGGATTTGGCTACCCTGCAAGCCAGTGCAGCTCACAATCCTGGCCAGCGGCAGCAGCGGCAACACCCTGTGCATCGAGTCCGCCGAGACCTGCGTGTTCATTGACGCGGGCCTCAGCGGCCGGCGCCTGCGCGAGCGCTGGCAGCGCCTGCGGGCGCGCCCGGGAGCCGCGGCCCGGCCGCAGCCGAGCGCCGCCTTTTTGACCCACGAGCACGGCGATCACGTCGCCGGCGCCGATGAGCTGGCGACGCAGGGTCTGCGGCTTTACGCCACCTCGGGCACCGCCGCGGCGACCCGGCTGTCGAGCCGCGGGCGGGCGCAGCTGCGCGAGCTTGCGCCGGGCGGCCCGCTTGTCCACGGCGACCTGACGGTGCTGCCGGTGAGCGTGCCGCACGACGCGGCCGCGCCGGTGGCGTACGTGATAAGCGATGGCAAGCTCAAGCTCGGGGTGATCACCGACTGCGGCCAGCCGAGCCCCGAGCTTGCCCGCGCCTTCGCCGACTGCGACGCGCTGGTCCTTGAGACCAACCACGACCGCGCGATGCTCCTGGGCGGTCCCTACACCGAGCGCCTCAAGCGCCGCATCGCCTCTGGGGAGGGCCACCTGTCCAACGCCCAGGCCGCCGAGCTCCTGACGGCCATCCTGGCGGCGTCGCGGGTGCAGCCGGCGCTGCTCATCTGTGCCCACCTGTCCAAGACCAACAACCGGCCGGCGCTGGCGGTAGAGGCGGTGCGCGCCGTGCTGGGCCGCCGCGCGACCCGCGTGCTCGTCGCCGAGCAGGATGAGCCGCTGTGCCCGCTGACGCTCACTGCCGGCACGCCGGGGCCGGCGGGGCAGCAGCTCGACCTGGGTCTCTGAGCGCGCCGCGCCGGCCCGCGGCCTGCCTGCCGCTTGCCTCCCCGGCCAGACGGTCGACCGCGGCGGCGCGGTGGCGGTCGCGGACCTGGTCGCGGTCGCGGTCAGGCGCCGCGCGGCGAGAGCTCGGCTGCCGGGTCGCCGAGCAGGACAAAGCCTGCCAGGTCCTGGCGCATCATCCACAGCTCCTGCAGGCGCTGGGCGCGGGCGGGGGTCCACAGCCGGGCCGCCGCCTCGGGGCGCCGCTTCAGGTCTTCCTGCAGGTGATAGGTGCTGAGCAGCGATCCTTCCAGCTCGCGCTGCTTGCGCTGGACGAACTGAAACGCCGCCCCGACCCGCGCCTGCTCGAGCAGGGCGCCGAGCAGGCAGCGAAACAGGTCCGGATCGGCGGTCCCGCCCGGCGTCTGGAAGCTGTAGCTCCAGGCCAGATCGAGGTGACCGATGAACGCCACCGGCCCATCCTCGCGCGCCAGCAGCGCCTGCGGCAGCGCGGCAATAAACGGCCGGAAGTCGCCGCCCGGCCGCGGCAGGGCATCCAAGACCCAGTCGGCGCTGCTGCCGAGCGCGTCCCGCTGCTGCACGAGCCAGCGGTGATAGTGGCTGGAGGCAGGCGTGCCGGCGCTATAGCAGGCGAACATCAGCCACACCCCACCGCGCAGAAACGGCAGCCGCTGCGCCGCGACATCCTGGGCGGTCAGGCGCGGCTCGCCGGAGAGAAAGCTCATCGCCCCTTGCAGGGCGCGCTGCGCCGGGCCGCTGGTGAAGCCGCCGCGCGGTCCGCCGTAGCCATGGCTGACGGTCATGAGCAGGCCGCCAGCCAGGCCGGCCGCGGTCTGCCACAGCGCATCTCGATCGTGCACGGCGCAGGCGTCAGGGTCGTTCACATCGCCGGTCTTGAACCGGGCGCCGACCAGGCGGGCGCGCTCTAGCAGCGGGCGCACCAGCTGCCGCGCGCCGAGCTCGGTGGCCGCGCTGCCATCGGCGACCGCCAGGGCGCGCACCGGGGCCCCGCCCGGCCGCCGCGGCGCCCGCTCGGCCGCCACCAGCTTCTCGGCGTAGCGGCGGTAGGCATCGAGATCCGGCGAGCCATCGGCACGGGTGAAGGCCAGGCGGCCGACGAAGCAGCCGCTCTGCATGAGCACGCGGTGGATCGACTCGGGCACCTGGTGCAGATCGCCCAGGAGCAGCAGGTAGTCGGGACGCTCCAGCTCATCGCGGCGCAGCAGCTCGTGCTCGTCCTCCTGCTTGTAGAAGCGGTGGTACCACTTGTGCGCATCGGCCTCGCTGAGGTCGGGCTCGGAGTCGCAGAGGACGACATCGTTGGCGAGCAGCTCGATGGTGCCGGCGTAGCCGACCTGCTCGGCCCGGTGCCTGAGCAGCGGCGCCAGCGCGTCCAGCAGCGGCCGGTGCAGCGCCCGCTCGCGCGGCACCACCACCCCCCAGCGGCGCTGCGGCAGGCTGCACGGATCGGCGGCCTGGTTGCCAAAGTCGAGCGCGGCGTCCTCCTGCGTCAGCGCGAGCCGCGGCACCGCCTCCAGCGCCGCCGCCGGCACCCCGGCGGGGAGCCAGGGCTCATCGCTGGCTTCGCCCTGCGCGAGCAGGACGCGCAGCGGCAGGCGTGTCGCGGCGCTCATCGCAGCGGCTCCCGCGCCGGCAACACATAAAGGGGTGCGGGCGTCTGCAGGTCGGCGTCGCGCAGGCGAGCGATGAGCTGACTGCCCGAAGCCCCCCACGGTACGCGCACATGGATGCGCGCGCAGCCGTTCACCGGCACGAGCGTGTGCAATGGGCTCTCGATGGGCAGCCCCTGCGGGTCTGCATGATGCAGGGTCACCGCCAGGGGCCGCTGCGGCAGCGCGTCACCGCGCAGGATGAGCTCCACCACCTCCCCCGGCTGCGCCGCGCCGTGGCGGAAGTACAGCTGGGCCGAGTCGGTGAAATCGCCTCCGCTGGCGAACGCCTGGGCAGGAGCCGCGGCGGAGTCGGGCGCGCCGCTTGCGGCAGTGGCGCTGCGAAAGACCCGCTCGAGCAAGGCCAGGGTCGCCGGTCCGGCGATGCCGTCGGCCTTGAGCCCGTTGTGGTGCTGGAACGACTTGACCGCGGCGGTCGTGCGGTGCCCCGCCTTGCCATCGCAGGCCCCGGGGTCGCAGTCGATGAGCCCGCGGCTGAACAGAGCGTGCAGCCGCTCCTGCAGCGCCGCGGTCTGCGCCAGCCCATCGCTGGCGTGCTCGGTGGCGCGCGGCGGCTCGACCGCGGGCTCGGACGGCTCGGCCGCGCTGCCCTGACCCATCGCAAACAGCGGGATCCCCGCGACGTCTACGCCATGCAAGCGCGCCGCCTTGACCCGCTTGGCGAGCACCGCCCTTCGCCGCGCACCGTCGCGCAGCCCGCCGAGCGGCCGGTGCGCCACCGCCGGATCCCAGGTGACCCAGGTGCCCTCCTGCACATACCCTGGATGATCGACAAACAGCGGCCGCCGCGCCGCGAAGTACTCGGTCGGAGAGCCCAGGCGCGCGCCGATGAAGCCCCCCGAGCCGTCGGTGGTCCCGCCCACGGCGATGCCGCCGCCGCTCCCCCCGTCCGCCATCTTGCCGTTGGAGGAGACGTACTGGAACGCGTCCACTTCGCCGCGCTCGTTTAAGTGAACGTCCCAGCAGAACACCGCGTGGCCGCCGCCGTTCTGCCAGTCGATGTGCACCGCGTCACCGCGCCGCATCTGGGTGAGCTCGACCGCATACCCCATGTTGAAGAAGATCACCGGCCGCGGCCACTCGTTGTCGGCCAAGGTGACTCCGTACTCGGCCATCACCTTGCGGTAGGCCGGGTTGTCACTGCGCAGGACGCCGTTGGCCATCTGCGAGAACAGATACGGCAGCCGGGTGCCGTCGGCCAGCAGCGGACGCAGCGGCTCGGTAGGCGACTCGCTGAACGCCATCGCCGTGGCCTGGGTAACAAACGGCGAGCAGGTGGTGCCGCGTCCCGGCGACCGGTGGGTCTGGCGGTCGCGCCAGGCGATATCGACCAGCCAGGTGCTGACTGGACTGCTGCGGCTGGTCCGGTAGCCGTGGATGCCCAGCTCGCGCAGGCGCTCCCAGCTTAAAAGGAGCCGCTCCAGCGTGGTCCGGGTCGGCACCGGAAACAGCGGACTCGGCGAGCGGTACCGCTCAGAATATGAAGACATGATCCCCTCCCCCTTTCTCCCTCACCACGGCAGCTAGCTGCCGGTAAGTCAGCTCTTTTGTTTCCGCTGCCTCTCAACGCAAGATACTCAAATAGGGCTCGCTGGACCGCTCGACGTCGGCCGGAGTCAGCGTGTGCACGGTGGCCGCCAGTCCCTGAGCCGAGAGGGTGTAGCCTCCCGGCGGGCAGCCGTCGACAAACAGAATGCCGCGCTCATCGGTGACTGCCGACACGCGCAGGCTGGCCCCCTCCACCTCGATCTGCAGACGGACGCGGGGCCGCAGCTTGCCGTCTATCACCGCGACGTACAGCATAGCTGCCGCGTTGCGTTCCTCGGTTGACTCTGTCTGCTCCACATCGAGCAGAGCCTCGGGTTCACAAACAATCGATGGGTTCATGAGCGCACCTCCTGGTTGCTTTGGTTACCGTGGCTGCAAGGGCCACAAGGGCGACAAGAGCCACAAGGATCGCTGATGCGCCGTCCAAGGCGAGCACCGCGGCGGAGCCGTTCAGGCTGACTCCGCCGCGGCGGCTCTGTGCACCATCGGTCCATCCTCTCTTTCCATTTCTGCCATGTGCTTTTTCTTCATTCCTAAGGCGCCACGCTGAGGTCCTGCCCTCCTTCTACCCGATCGTTGACGGCCGAGGATGCCACCGGGGCAAACTCTCCCGCCAGCGCCGCCGCCGCCAGCTGGTCCTGGGCCACCGCTGCCGCCGCCATCGCCACCAGCTGATCCTGGGCCGCCACCTGGGCCACTGCCTCGTCCAGGACCGCCGCCGGCTCGGCCGCCGGAGCATTCAGGAGGCAGCACGAGCCGGGCCGCGCGTCATTGCCGCGACAGGCATGGTCATCGGCGCAGGGACAGTCGCCCGCAGCTTCGTCGGCGCCCTCACACTCGCCCGCGCACTCGTCCGCGCAATCTGCTCCCTCAGCAGCGGCGGCGGCCTCCTCGTCATCCTCCGCACCTTCCTCGTCTTCATCTTCTTCGTCGCGCTCCTCCTCGCCAGCCCGCCGCAGGGCCTCCGCATCCAGCGCCGGCCCGGCTTGCTCCGCGGCCGCCACCGCCTGCTCCCACTGCTCGTCCGCGACCGGCTCGAGCTCCTTGTCCTCCAGGTCTGCCACATCGCTCTGGTCAAATAACTTGTCCATGACCTCACTCTCCCTTTGTGTCTTTGTTCCCTTTGTGTCTTTGTTCCCTTGTTCCCTTGTTCCCTTGTTCCTTTGACTGGCTGTACCGCCTACTCGCCACGCGCCGCGCGATCCAGCCGCGCCGCACTCTCCTTCAAGGCCTGGGCCTGGCCGCTCACCACCTCGCGCACCGCACCGCAGGAGCCCGCCGGATCCGGGCACTGCAGGGTGCCCGCCGCCCGGTCCAGGGTCGCCGCCACCGCCGTGCTGGCCCGCGCATGGTCGACCATCGCGGCGCGAAGCTGCCCCGTACAGCCGACGCAGACCACCTGGCCGCCGATCATGAACACGCGGACAAGCTGCCGCAGCCTGAGCCAATACTGTTTCCGATTCATATCGCACTCCTTAGCAAGTTGTTCACTACTCCCGGAACCCCACCGAGGATTCCGCACGACGCCGCCCGGCACAGCCACGGCAGCACACTCTCGACGGTGTAGGCCGCCAGGGCGCTCGCCTTGGCCGCCCGCCGCAGCGCCTCCGCCGACAAGGTCAGCATGAGCCCGGACAGAACGCCCATCTGCACCAGCTGCTCCGCGGTCAGCTCGGCCTTGGCCGACAGCGCCTCGTGCGCCTCCTCGACCTGGGCCATCGCCCGCTGCAGCTCGGCGCGGCCCTGCTGATCCAGGATCTCCTGCTCGATGCGCCGCAGCGCCGCCGGCGCCAGTGTTGCCGCCGCCAGGCGACCGCCCTTGGCGAGCGCCGCCTTGCCGGTCAGCGGATCGCAGACGCAGACATTGAGCAGCCGCTGCAGGCTCTCTTGGTACCCCATGTTCCTCCTCCTTCCAACCCCGTGAGCCCCGCTGGGGGACCGCCGCGACCGCGTCCCTGTCGGCTACCCGGTCGCGACGGCCCGCCCGATCATGGCGGGTTCCTTTTACTGCTGACGTTCAGGGCCATTGACTAGGGCTGCCCCGACGAGCTTCCCCCCTGGCCGGCATCACCACCGCTGGTCGTGTTGGTGGTCGTGGTGGTCGTGGTGCTGCTGCTCGACGAGCTGCTGCTCGCAGAGCTGCTGCTGGAGCTCGACGAAGAGGAGCTGGCGCTCGCCGACGCCGACGCCGAGCTGGAGGCAGAAGCGCTGACGCTGGTCGACTGCGAGGCGTGGATGGTGCTGAGGTTGGACAGATCCGGCACCAGCTTGTCCGGAGTGATCGGCACCTCAGGCTTGAACTTGCCGCACAGGTCGAACACCAGGTTGGTGTGCGAGATCGGCAGCCACTTCACCGAGTTGAGGACCCGACCGAAGTAGGTGAGGTTAGTCTGCATGCGGCGGTAGGTGCAGTTGAACGACGCCGGCAGGCCGCGCCAGTCGTTGGTGCTGAAGTTGTACATCTGCAGGCCAGTGGCGTTGTCGAACACCACCTGGGCATCCAGGGTGATCTCGACGCCGTCGGTCAGGGTGTAGCGGACGCCGGTGAGCTCGGTGCCCATCGCGTTGTGCAGGAGCTCGACCTTGGCGTCGCGGTCGGCGCGGGCCAGGGTCTCCAGCACGCTGCCGAGCTGGTAGTTCTTGCCGCAGATGCTGACCATCGAGTCCTGGATCAGCTGCTGGATCCCTTCGGTGCCGATGAAGTCTTTGAAGGCCTGGATGAGCTGATCGATCTCAGCGCCTTCAAGAATTTTAGCCGCCGCCAGGGCCTGGTCGGCCCTGTTCGAGACGGTGTTGATCGCGATCTGCAGGTCGTTGCGGACCGTGTTGATCTGCGTCGTCAGGGTGACGTTGGTCTCGTGATTGGCAGCCTCGGTCAGCTGCATCACCTGCTGCATCAGCTCAAGCGCTGAGTCGCGGTTGCAGTGCTCGAGGGCGGCGGCAAATACGTCGGCGGTCTGGATAACATTTTTTACACAACCCATGATGACTAACTCCTTTTTCTCTCTGGTTCTGGTTCTGGTTCTGGGCCTCTGGCCCGCTTTTTTTTGCTGACATGATTCTTTTTGCCTCCCGGTGCGCAGTCAGCACACCACACCGGAAAGCCCTGAGATGAATGGCCCGTCCGTGGTCCCTAGGACCGCTGACACAGACCGATGACAAAGAGCAGCTGCTCGGGATCCACCGGCTGGGTGAACACATAGGTCGCCCCAACATCTCTTCCCTGCGCCGGATCCCCTATCTCCTCAAGCCCCGCCAGCAGAATCACATGCACCCCGTTCAGGGACCGATTCCGCCGCACCAGCTGGCACAGGGCGCGCCCGTCGAGGTCCGGGCGCTTGACGTCGCTAATAAGGACGTCGGTGTGCCCGCGGTGCAGGGTCCGCAGCGCCGCCGAAGCGTCGCTGGCCAGGCTGACCCGACAGCCGCTGTCGAGCAGGCTGGTCAGCGCCGCCGGCGGCAGCGCCGAGGCCAGAGCCACGACACACGCCTCGCTCCGCGCCTGCCCCGACCGCTCGGTAGCGGGCGAGCTGAGCGCCGCACAGAAGCGGTGCCACCTGGCCGCAGACTCCGGGTCCATCTGGGTCAACTGCACCCCGACGCGAACCCCCCGCTCCATCCGTCCCACATAGCAGACCCGGGCCATGGTCCGAATCGTCTGCTCCCCGAGCATGAACGTCAGGTCCATCTGCTTGCCGGAGGGGACTCCCTCCGCCATGTGCAAAAGGGCGCCTGACTGACTCACATTCTCGGTGAACAGCTCGACCGGAGCTCCCTCCTCTCGCCACCACCGTACTCCCACCTCGACCTCGTGCCGCAGATGCCGCCGGTCCTCGGCTGTCCCCCCTAGCTGCCCCATTATTCCACCTCTCCGTCACCACCACCTCACGGGCCAATCAAAAAGCAGCTTCTGTGCCAGCTTTTTTGCCCCTTCCCGCGGTCCGAATTCGCAAAAAACCTCCCGAGAATAAAAGTTGTCAATTTCTACAGAGTTGCGAATAATTTCGCCTGTATACGGATGCACATTGCTATAGTTATTCTCGGTAGAGTTTACGGTGGCCGATTCCGATCGGAATCTGAGATCAACTCCGGAATGCCAAGTGTTTCTCCCCAACTCCCAGACCGGCTCCGACGTAGCCGCTGTAATTTTTTGTGGTCGGAGTCCCTCTAGAGGTTCAGACGTGGAGCAGATGGAGCAGGTGAACACCATCAGGGAGCGCTTTAGCCGCATCAAGCCGCTCCTCAGTGAGGTGCAGCGGCGTTATTGGGTCGCCATCGAAGCGAAATCCCTGGGCCGTGGTGGGCTTTCGCTGGTAGCCGCAGCGACGGGAGTCTCGCGGCCGATGATTCGCCGCGGCCTGCTCGAGGTAGCGCAAGGCGTGCAGCCGCATCCGCAGCGGCAGCGCCGGGTTGGCGGTGGTCGCAAGGCGCTCTTGGCTCGCGACGTCCACCTATTAAATGAGCTGCTGGCGCGCATCCCGGGCGAGCGGGCGAGCCACCAGCCGCCGGCGCTGCTGTGGGTGGTGAGCAGCGCCGGACAGCTCGCCAGCGGGCTGACTGCCGCCGGCCACCGCATAAGCGCGCAGTCGGTGACGACCCTTCTTGGTCAGCGCGGCTACACCCTGCGGGCGACCCGCGCCGTCGCCACTGCCGCGGCCCGCCAGCACTTCGCCCAGCGCTACCGCTACCTGAGCGCCCGGGCGGCGCAGTTTGGCCGCTGCGGGCAGCCGGTGCTCTACGTCCGCGCCTACACCAGCCTCTGTTACAGCGCCGGTGAGTGGCGGACCCGCCCCGGCTTCACGGCGCCCGAGCAGGTGCTGGGGGCGCTGCGCCTGTGGTGGCGGCAGCACGCCCCCGCAGTGCTGCCCACCGCCCAGGAGGCCCTGCTCGTCCTCGATGCCGATCTCGACATCGAGAAGCTGCAGGACTGGCGTGTGGAGCTTGGGCGGACGGCGCGAAGCTTGGGAGTCAGCCTGCAGCTCTGCACGCTGCCGCCGGCCATCCACCGCTTCCGCAGCCTGCGCCATCAGGCCTCCTTTTCTGCCGAGACCACCTTCCCCCAGAAGCTCCGCCAGACCGCCGAGGTGAGCCTGGTCGAGCCGCCGGCAGGTGAGCAGCCGACGGCGCTGCGCGAGCAGCTCTACCACGGCTGCTACCCCCAGGGGCTGATCGGCCGGGTCGCGCCGAGGTGGGGCCTGAGCGCGCTGAAGTAGACCCGGCGCGCCGGTCGGCACATCGGTTGCTTCGCTGGCTGCCTGGGGGTGGCGGCGTTGCGGGTGTTCTTGCAGCTTACGATTCAGTACCAGGCGGCAGACGGCTTTCCGGTAATCGCCGAGCTGTACCGCGGGGCGCAGCCGGTGCTGCGGACCGAGGGGCGGCTGCAGCTGGACGCCGACGCGCTGCTCGAGCTGGAGGTCTGCCCCACAGCAGAGGAGTACGGGCTACAGCTCGGCCGGGCGCTGTTCTGCGGCGCCGTGCGCGAGGCGTTTATTCGCGCGCGCGCCGCCAGCCCCGATGAGCTGCGGGTGCTGCTCGGGATCGAGCCCGCCGAGCTGCGAGCGCTGCACTGGGAGCGCCTGCACGCCCCGCTGGAAGGCGAGCGCTGGGACTTTCTCGCGCTCGATCAAAGGAGCCTGCTCTCCTTATATACGCCGAGCGCCGCGGAGCGGGAGTTCCCGACCCTGTACGCGCCCGAGCTGCGGGCGCTGGTGGTCGCCGCCTCGCCCGCCGGCCTGGGCGAGTTCGGGCTGGAGCCGTTTGACGAGGCGCGCGCCATCGCCGCGGTGGTCGATGGCCTGGGCGCGACGCCGAGCCAGGTGCTGGCGCGCGAGGCTGCGGGCCTCTCCGAGCGCTGGCTGGGACCGCCGACTCTGGACTCGCTGTGCGAGCAGCTCAGCGGGCGGCGCTATCCCCTGCTGCACCTGATCTGTCACGGGCAGGTGCGCCGCGATGGCGAGACCGTCCTTTATCTGGCCGACCGCAGCGGCCGCGTCCAGCCGGTGCCGGGCAGCCTGCTCCTAGAGCGCCTGGGTCGCCTGCGCAGCGCCGCCGGACTGCCGCACTTCATCTTCCTTGCGACCTGCGAGACCGCCGCCGCCGAGGCCGAGCGCGGCGTCGGCGGGCTTGGCCAGCGGCTGGTGCGCGAGCTGGGGGTGCCGGCAGTGCTGGCGATGAGCGGCAAGGTGGCGCTCGACCTGGCGCTAGCGCTGGCGCAGCGGTTCTACCCGCGGCTCTTCCAGCACGGCGAGCCGGATCGCGCGCTCGCCGAGGTCAACGCGGCGCTTATCAGCCACACCGATGCGCTGATTCCGGTGCTCTACAGCCGCCTGCGAGCGCAGCCGCTGTTCGAGCTGACGGCGGGCCCGAGCGAGCTGTCGCCGGCCGAGGTCGAGCGCGCCCTCTGCCGCCTCGGCGAGCTGCTGCCCACCCACGCGCCCGGCGCGCTGGCCGATCTGGAGGAGCTGACCCTGACCCTGCGCGGCACCGGCAGCGCCGGCCCGCAGCCGACGGCCCAAGCGGTCGCGCGGGCGCAGGCGCGGCTGGCGGCGCTGTGCGAAGAGACCCTGGAGCTGCCGCTGCGCGAGCTGCTGCGCGAAGCCGCAGCCGGTCCTGAGCGGGCCAAGGTGGCGCCGGCGCGCTGTCCGTTCCCGGGCCTTAACGCGTTTCAGTCCGCGGAGGCCGAGTTCTTCTTTGGGCGCGAGCGGCTGGTCGAGCGGATGGTCGAGCGCCTGCTCGCGCACGGCTTTCTCGCGGTGCTCGGTCCTTCGGGAAGCGGCAAGTCGTCGATCGTCCTGGCGGGCGTCGTGCCGGCGCTGCGGCGGCAGCTTCCCGGCCTGCAGGTGGCGCGCTGCGCCCCCGGCCGCAGCCCGCGCGAGCGCCTGCAGCGGGCTGTTTGCGAGCTCGCGCCGGCCGCCAGCGGGCCGCCGGCTTTCTTATTGATCATCGATGGGTTTGAGGAGTGCTTCACTCTCAGCCCGGACCCCGAGACGCGCGCCGCGTTCATCGCCGAGCTGCTCGCCCTGCGCGGTCGGGTGCTGCTGGTGCTGACCCTGCGCGCCGACTATTGGGGCGACTGCGCGCTCGCGCCGGCGCTGCAGGAGGCGATCGCCGCCCACCACGAGCTGGTGGCGCCGCTCGGCGCGGCCGAGCTGGCGCAGGCCATCGAGCGCCAGGCGGCGGCGGCGCAGCTGCGCCTGGCCCCCGATCTGCTGGCGGTGCTGCTGCACGACCTGCAGGAGGAGCCGGGCGCCATGCCGCTTCTGCAGCACGCGCTGCGCGAGCTGTGGCGGCAGCGCCGCGGCCCGCGGCTGTGGGCGCGCGACTACCGGCGGATCGGCGGCGTGCGACAGGCGCTGGCCGAGACCGCCGATGCCATCTACGCCGCCGCCAGCCCGCCGGATCGCGAGCGCCTGCGCGAGATCCTCACCCGCCTCATCCAGCTTGACGCCGACGCCGCTCCCGGGGAGCCGCGCCGCGACGCCCGGCGGCGCATCGAGCTCGCCGAGCTGGTCCCGGCCGGCGACTCCCCGGAGCCGGTGCGGCGGCTGGTCGCGACCCTGGCCGACGCGCGCCTGGTCGTGCTGCGCTGCGACGGACCGGCCGGGGAGCAGACGGTCGAGGTGGCGCACGAGGCGCTCATCCGCCACTGGCCGCAGCTGCGGCAGTGGCTGGACGAGGATCGGATCGCGCTCGGCTTCCGCGAAGGGGTGCGGCAGGCGGCGCGGGCCTGGCAGGCCGAAGGCGGCACGACCCACCTGCTGGTCCATCGCGGCGAGCGGCTGGCGCTGGTGCGGCAGCTCTCCAGCCGGCCGCGCTGCGCCTTCAACCGCCTGGAGAGCGCTTACCTGCTCGCCTGCACGCAGCTGCAGGAGGAAGAGCAGCGCCGCGAGCAGGCCCGCGCCGAGGAGCTGGCCGCGGCGCTCCAGCGCGCCCTCACCGCGGCCCGCCGCGCCGAGTCCCGGCAGCTGGCGATGCACGCCGGCCAGGCGGAGGCGACGCAGCCGCTGCTGGCGCTGCTGCTCGCCCGCGCCGCCGTCGAGCGCGAGCCGACCTGCGAGGCGGTCTCGCAGCTTTACACAACGCTGCTGCAGAGCTTTGACACCCTGACCCTGGGGCCGCACCCCGACGCGGTCACCGGGGCCTGCTTCAGTCCGGACGGCGGCCGGGTGCTGACCATGGCGGTCGACAAGGTGGCGCGCCTGTGGTCGATGAAGGGCGAGCTGCTGGCGACCCTGAGCGGCCATGCCGAGGCGCTCACCGCGGCGTGCTTTAGCGCCAGCGGGGCGCTGCTGCTCACCGCCTCTCGCGACGGCACGGCGCGGCTGTGGAGCCACCAGGGGGCACAGCTCGCCTGCCTGAGCGGCCACCGCGGCGCGGTCCTGGGGGCGCGCTTCAGCCCGGATGGGTTGCAGGTGCTGACGCTCGGCCAGGATGGCACGGCCCGCCTGTTTGCGGTAAGCGGCGAGCCGGGCCCGGTGCTACGCGGCCACACCCAGGCGGTGACCGATGGCGCCTTCAGTCCTTGCGGCGAGCTGCTGGTCACGGTCTCGTACGACGGCTCGGTGCGGGTGTGGGACCGCGGCGGCACCCTGCGGGCAGGCTTTGCCGCGCACGCGGCGCCGATCGCCAGCGTCGGCTTCAGCCCCAGCGGCGAGCGCCTTGTGACCGCGTCCTGGGATACCACCGCGCGGCTGTGGGACGGCGACGGCAAGCCCGGCGGCGTGCTGCGCGGGCACGAGAGCCGGGTGCTGGCGGCGATGTTCAGCCCGGACGGCGAGCGGCTGCTCACCGCGGGGCGCGACCGCACGGCGCGGCTATGGCAGGCCACTGGCGAGCCGCTCGCGGTGCTGCGCGGTCATGAGAGCGGGCTGGTCGGCGCCAGCTTCTCCGCCGACGGCGCGACCGTGCTGACGGTAGCCGGCGACGCGCACGCCCGCCTGTGGGATGCCCAGGGCCAGCTGATCGCGACGCTGCGCGGGCACCACCGACCCCTGACCTGCGGCAGCCTGAGCCCGGACGGTGCCACCGTGCTGACCGGCTCGTGGGACGGCACGGCGCGCCTGTGGCCGGGCTGCGGTGCGGCGCTGCCGGTCCTGCGCGGCCACCAGTGCGCGGTCCTGTGCGGAGCCTTCGATCCGACCGGTCCGCGCCTGGCCACCGCCGGCCAGGACGGGCGCCTCGCGCTGTGGTCGCGCAGCGGTCGGCTGCGCCGCATGACCACCGGCCACAGCGACGAGATCACCGCCTGCCAGTTCAGCCCCGACGGCGAGCTCTTGCTGACCGCCAGCCGTGATCACCGCGCGGCGCTGTGGTCGGTGGACAGCGGAACCGTGGTCTGGCTGCGCGAGCACGCCGGCTGGCTCACCAGCGCCGGGTTCAGCCCGGACGGCCGGCTCGTGCTCACCACCTCGCTCGATCAGACGGCGCGGCTGTGGCGGCGCGACGGCCGGCTGCTGGCGGTGCTGCGCGGCCATGACGGGGCGGTCCACGCCGGCTGCTTCAGTCGCGACGGGACCGCCGTGCTGACCGCGGGCGCCGACGGGGTGACGCGGCGCTTCGGGCTGGATGGGACGCTGCGGGCGACCCTGCGCGGGCACTCTGACTGCATCGCTGCGGTGACGCCCAGCCCCGATGGGCAGCTGGTTCTCACCTGCTCGTGGGATGGCAGCGCGCGGCTGTGGCAGCCGGACGGCGGCGAGCGCGCGGTGCTCAGGGGTCACGGCAGCTGGGTCCTCGGCGGCGGCTTCAGCCCCGATGCAGAGCTGGTCCTGACCTATGGCCGTGACGCGGTCGCGCGGCTGTGGGACCGCGGCGGCCAGTGCGTGGCCCTCTTGCGCGGCCACCGCGGCGCGATCATCGGCGGCGGCTTCAGCCCTGACGGCGCCCAGGTCTTGACGGTCAGCCAGGACGGCACGGCGCGGCTGTGGTCGCGCAGCGGGCGCCGGCTGGCGGTGCTGAGCGGGCACCACGATGCGGTGCTGAGCGGCGGCTTTAGCCACGACGGGGCGTGGCTGCTGACCACCGGCGCCGACGGCCTGGCGCGCCTGTGGCCGGCCAGCCTGACAGCCCTGCGGGCGCGCGCCGATGAGCTGGCGGTGCGCGATTTTTCCCCCGAGGAGCGCGACGAGTACTTGATCCCCGAGGAGCCGCCCGCGGTCTCAACGCCGGCGCGGCCGCACGCGGCAAGGAGCCGTGAGAATGGATGAGCAGGCCCTGATGTTCGTCAACGGAATTGACGCCGCAACGGGCGGTTACGCCTTTGCGCCGCGGCCGCTCGGCCAGTTCGCTGCCGCGCTGGGCCGCTCGCCGCCGGATCAGGCAGAGGCGCGGCTGCGGCGGCGGGCCGATGAGGGCGCCGCCGGCGAGCTCGCCAAGCTGCGCACCTCGGTCGAGCTCTTGCGCGCCCAGGTCGGCCAGCTCTCGGCCGGCGATCCGCTGCAGCTGCTGCTCGGTCAGCTGGAGGCCGAGCTGCTGCGCCGCCAGCACCTGGGCGCGCGCGATGGCGTAAACGCTCGCGACCTGGCCGCGGCCGGCTGGGGTATCATCTGCGCCACCGACGAGCCCACCGAGACCCTGCAGGCGCTGGAGCCGCTGCTGGCGCGGCGGCGGGAGCAGGCCGGGGCGCGCTTCCGCAGCTATACCGGCGGGCACGGCTACCGCAGCAGCGACCCGCGCGAGAACAAGTCCCGCTTCCTGGTCCGCAGCGGCGGCGCGGCGGCGGGCCTGGTCGATCCGGAGCGCGTCCCCTACTACCTGCTCATCATCGGCGATCCGGCGCGCATTCCCTTCGAGTTCCAGCACCAGCTGGATGTCCAGTACGCGGTGGGCCGGCTGCACCTGGACTCTCCGGCCGCCTATGCGCGCTACGCGCAGGCAGTGCTGCAAGCCGAGAGCGCGCGCCGCGCCCCGGCGCAGGCGGTCCTGTTTGGTCCGCGCAATGACGGGGATCCGGCGACCGCGCTGTCCGCGACCACCCTGCTGGAGCCGCTACACGAGGCGCTGCTCGCCACCGCGGGCTGGAGCTGCACGCTGCTCAGCAGCGAGGCGGCCGCCAAGGAGCGGCTCGTCCGCCTGCTGCGCGAGGCGGCGCCGGCGCTCATTTTTACCGCTACTCATGGGCTGCAGCTGCCGCCCGAAGATCCGCGGCAGCGCGAGCTGCAGGGGGCGCTGCTATGCCAGGACTGGCCAGGTCCGCGCGGCCCCGCGGCGCGCCCAGAGCCGCAGCACTACTTCGCCGCCGATGATCTGCCCCCGGATGCCGACCTGCGCGGCACGGTGCTGTTCTCATTTGCCTGTTTCAGCGGCGGCACACCACGGCTGGACAGCTTCGCCGGCGGGCGCGCGCAGCCGGCGCCGCCGCTGACCGCCGCGCCGTTTGTCGCCGCGCTGCCGCGACGGCTGCTCGCCCATCCCGGCGGACCGGCGCTGGCGGTGATCGGCCATGTAGATCGCGCCTGGGGGTACTCCTTTGCCTGGCCCGGCGGCGCCGCGGGGGCCCACACTGCGGCGTTCGAAGACACGCTGCGGCGGCTGATGGCCGGCGACCCGCTGGGCTACGCACTGGAGCCGCTCAATCAGCGCTATGCCGAGCTGGCAACCACCCTGTGCGATGAGCTGGCCGACCGCGACAACGGCAAGCGGACCGCGGCCGCCGAGCTGGCGCTGCTGTGGACCGCGACCCATGACGCGCGCGGCTACCTGCTGCTGGGAGACCCAGCGGCGCGGCTGTGGGTCTGAGGGTTACGTGCGAGACGCCGTTTTCCAGTCTCCGATTCCGATCCGAGTCGTTGCCGCCTCCGCGGCGCCGGCGAACCCCCTTATGGAGTCGCGTCGCGCCGCCCGCCGCAGCCGGAGGGAGTGAGCGACGACTGCGGGGCACAGCGCTTGCACCACTTCCGTATCGATCCGTTGATCGACGCAGTTCGAGGTCGCCATGGTATCGATTAGCAGTAGATCGGCAGTGCTCCTAGCGGTGTGCGCAGTATGGCTGCTGCTTGTAGCGCTGGGAAGCGGCGGGCTTTGGCGCTACAAATACAAGCAGCTTGCCGAGCCGACGGCTTCCGCGCTGTGGCCAGCCACTAGCGAGCTCCCGCGCGCCAAGGTCCTGCCCACCCTGCTGATGTTCATCCACCCGCGCTGCACGTGCAGCCGGGCGAGCCTGGCGGAGCTGGCCAAGGTGATGGCAAAGTCGCAGGGGCGGGTCAGCGCCCATGTGGTGTTCTTCCGGCCCCGGGGTACCTCGGCCAGCTGGGCCCGGGGTGAGCTGTGGACAGCTGCCGGGCAGATCCCCGGGGTTCTCGTGCACGATGACGAAGGGGGACGCGAGGCCCAGCTGTTTCACAGCGAGACCTCCGGGCATGCGGTCCTGTACGATCCAGCTGGCTGGCGGCTCTTTGACGGCGGCATCACGGTCGCGCGCGCTCACGAGGGCGAGAGCATTGGCAACCATGCCCTGCTCGCGCTGCTGCACGGCAAGACGCCGACCGAGAATCAGGCGGCGGTGTTCGGCTGTCCGCTGGGCGTGCAGACCGCGCCGCCGACCGGAGGCCAGCCATGAACCCCACCGAGTCCGAGATCAGCAGCGACTCCCACGTCACGGCGCGCGCCAACGAGCTGTTTCGGCACAGCGAGCGGCAGTTCCACAAGAGCAACGATCGCATGCTGGCGATGCTGATGGCCCTGCAGTGGCTCGGCGGCATCATCGCCGCGGTGTGGATCTCCCCGCTGGCCTGGGTCGGCCAGCAGAGCTACATCCACACCCATGTCTGGGCCGCTCTCTTCCTCGGCAGCCTGATCGTCGGCTTCCCGATCCTGCTGGCGCTGGTCAACCCCGGCCGGTCGCTGACCCGCCACTGCATCGCCGCGGCGACGATGCTCCAGGCCGCGCTGCTCATTCACCTCACCGGCGGCCGGCTGGAGACCCACTTTCAGATCTTCGGCCTGCTGGCATTTTTGGCCCTCTATCGCGACTGGCGGGTCATGCTCACCGCGACCGCGGTCATCTCCTCCGAACATCTTATCCGCGGCATGCTGTGGCCGCAGTCGATCTATGGGGTGCTGGTGCCCAGCTTGTGGCGGTGGGCAGAGCACGCCGGCTGGGTCCTGTTCGAGGACGCCTTCCTGCTGCTGGCGATCTGGCGCAACCGGACCGAGATGTTCAACATCGCCCAGCGCAGCGCGCAGCTTGAGCACACCAAGCACCACATCGAGCGCAAGGTTGCAAAGCGGACGCTGCAGCTTACCAACGAGATCGCCGCTCGCAAGCAGCAGGAGGAAGAGCTGGCGCGGGCGCGCGATGCGGCGCTGGAAGCGGCGCGCCTCAAGGCCGAGTTCCTCGCCAACATGAGTCACGAGATCCGCACGCCGATGAACGGCATCATTGGCATGACCGGACTGCTCCTTGACTCCCCGCTGGCCGGCGAGCAGCGCGAGTTTGTGGAGAGCATCCGCTCGTGCGGGGATGCGCTGCTCACGATCATCAACGACATCCTGGACTTCTCCAAGATTGAAGCCGGCAAGCTGAGCTTCGAGATGCTCGACTTCGATGTCCGCAGCACGGTGGACAGCGTGGTCGAGCTGCTCGCCGAAGGCGCCGAGAGCAAGTCGATCGAGCTCATCTCGCTCATCGAAGACAACGTACCCAGCATGCTCTGCGGCGACCCCGGGCGGCTGCGCCAGGTGCTGATCAACCTGCTCGGCAACGCCATCAAGTTCACCGAGCGCGGCGAGGTCGTCATCCACACCAGCCTGCAGAGCGAGAGCGCCACCGAGGCCCTGCTGCACTTCCAGGTCAAGGACACCGGCATCGGCATCAGCCCGGAAGCGTGCAAGGGCCTGTTTCAGGCGTTCAGCCAGGCCGACGGCTCGACGACGCGGCGGTACGGCGGGACCGGGCTGGGGCTGGCGATCTCGCGCCGCTTGGTCGAGCTCATGGGCGGTGAGATCGGCGTGCACAGCGAGGTGGGCAAGGGCTCGACGTTCTGGTTTACGGCGCGCCTGCAGAAGCAGACCGAGCTCCCCCTTACGCCCGAGACGCCACCTGTGGATCTGCGCGGCAGTCGGGTGCTGATCGTCGATGACAACGAGACCAACCGCATGGTCCTGCGGCTCCAGCTCAAGGCGTGGAACATCGACAGCGAGGAGTCGCTCAGCGCCGACCAGGCCCTGGACCTCATGCGGCGCGAGCGGGACGCCGGGCGGCCCTTCGAGCTGGCGCTGCTCGACATGCAGATGCCGGACGTGGACGGAATGGAGCTGGCGCAGCGCATCCGCCGCGATGCCAGCCTGGCGACCACTCAGCTCATCGTCATGACCTCGCTGGGCGCATCGGAGCGCGATGCCCAGCTGCTGGCGATCGGCGTATCCAACTGCCTGACCAAGCCGGTGCGGCAGTCGCGGCTCTACGACGCCCTGGTCAAGGCGATGCTGGAGCGCGTGGACGGTCCGCCCAAGGCGCCGCCGAAGATCCTGCCGCCGGTCAGCGGGACCTTCCTGAGCGTCGATCCGGGGGCCAGCTGCTCGGGGTTTCACAAGCCGCGCGCTCACATCCTGGTTGCGGAAGACAACCCGGTGAATCAGAAAGTGATCCTGCGCCAGCTCGCCAAGCTCGGTTATCGGGCCGACGCAGTGGCCAATGGCCTGGAGGCGCTGTCGGCGCTGGCGACGATTCCCTATGATCTGGTGTTGATGGACTGCCAGATGCCAGAGATGGACGGCTACACCGCCTCGCAGGAGCTGCGCCGCCGCCAGAAGGTCGGCGAGCACACCCACATCATTGCCCTCACCGCCCACACCATGCAGGGCGATCGCGAGAAGTGCCTGGCCGCGGGAATGGACGACTTTCTAAGCAAGCCAGTCAAGCTGGATGAGCTGGAAAAGAAGCTCCAGAACTGGCAGCCCAAGCTCAGCACAGCGGTAAGCCAGGAAGTTCCCATAGCGGCCGAGGCGCCGGTGGACCTGGAGCGGCTGGAGGCCAACGCGGACGGCGATCCCGCCTTCCTCCACGACCTTATCGAGATCTATCTGTCCGAAGGAGGAGAGAAGCTCAACGCGCTGCGCGCGGCGCTGGCGAGCAGCTCCCTGGCCGATGTGCAGCGGATCTCGCACTCGCTGGTCGGCTCCAGCCTGATGTTCGGGGTGCGCAGCATGGTGACGCCGCTGCGCCAGCTGGAGTCGATGGCGCGCACCGGCCAGCTGGTCAACCCAGACCCGTTCATGGAAGACCTGGTCCGCGAGTTTGGCCGGGTGCAGGCCTTCCTGGCAGCGGCGCCGGCAGCCCTCGCGCTCAAGTAGCGGCGCCCCGGCCAGCTGGTCCGATCAGCGACCAAGGTCCCCCGCCAGCCCCGCCGCCCGGCGCGGTCCCCACCTGCGGTACTTGTATGATACGATGACGGGTTGCCACCCCTGCCGACCCTGGGGGCCAGGGTCCACAAGACCCGGGCAGCGGCGCAGCGAGGCCCGAGACAACCGATGCAGAACCAAGACAACCCTGCCACGACCCTTGACCGCAACGTGGCCGACCAGCTCATCGGCACCGTCATCGCCGGGCGCTATAAGGTCAGCTCCCTGCTCGGCATCGGCTCGATGGGCGCGGTCTACCTGGCCCATCACGTAGCGATCCGCAAGCGCACCGCGGTCAAGGTGCTGCACCCGAGCATGCTCGGCGTCCCCGAGATGGTCGCCCGTTTCGAGCGCGAGGCGATGACGGCGGCCTACATCGATCATCCCAACGTGGCGGCAGCGCACGACTACGGCAGCACGGACGATGGGGGGTTCTTCCTCGTGCTGGATTACGTAGATGGTCAGGAGCTGCGTGATCTGCTCAAGCAAGGTCCGCTGCCGGTCGCGCGCGCCCTGCACATCGCGCGGCAGATCACAAGCGCGCTGTGCCTGACCCATGATCTCAACATTGTCCACCGCGACCTCAAGCCGGAGAACATCATGCTCACCCGGCGCGATGGTCAGCCCGACTTCGTGCAGATCCTCGACTTCGGTCTGGCCAAGGTCCCGGTCGAGCTGCAGATGCAGCATGGCGCCGGGTCGGGCGTGGTCGCGCCGCAGTATCTCACCAAGGTGGGCTCGCTGTATGGCACCCCGGGGTACATGGCGCCCGAGCAGGCGCTGAGCGAGGCGGTGGACAGCCGCTGCGATCTGTACTCTCTTGGCTCCATCCTGTATGAGATGCTGAGCGGGCGCCCGCCCTTTGACGGCAACACGGTGCTCGAGCTGCTAGACAACCACCTGCAGACGCCGCTGCCGCCGCTGCGCAAGCGCGCCCCGGGCGTATCGGTGCCGGCGCCGGTGGAGGCGCTGGTCCGCCGCCTGCTCGCCAAGCGGCCGGAGGAGCGCTACAAAAGTCCCCAGGAGCTGCTCGCCGCCCTCGATGCGTTGCAGCCGCCCGATCCCGCCGGGCAGCCGGTGCCCCCTCTACCAACCACCGACCCCGCACCGGCTGCCCGGCCCCTGGCCGAGCCCCTCGGACCAGAGTCCAACCCTCCAGTTCTGCCCATGGCCGCGCGCAAGGGCACAGTCGTCGCGATGCCGCTGCCCACAGCGTCTCTGTGGGAGCGGCTCGGCCAGGCGCAGAAGAAGCTTCCCGGACCCCTTGGGAAGATTCCCCTGTCCCTGATCGTCTTCGCGCTGCTGCTCACCCTCACCATCGTCCTGCACCTGCCCTGGCTGCGCCGCTAGCCGCGACCCCCCCCCAAGTCTTCCTCCTTCCAGAGACTAGTTCACGCCGCAGGCGGTCCAGGCGGCCGCCACGGTGTTGTACTCGGTTCCGCCGGCGCCGTATAGATCCGCCGCCGCCGACAGCGTGCCAGTACGGGCGCCGGCGAAGTTGGTCGCGCTGGTGAAGTACACCGTAAGGGCGCGGAACCAGATCTTCTCCGCCTTGCTGATGCCGATGCCGGTCACCGACTGACCCGAGGTCTTGTTGGTGCCGCCATTGGCGAGCAGATAGTAGAAGTGGTTGCCCAGGCCCGAGGAGTAGTGCACATCAAGGGACGAGGTGTACTGCGAGTAGTGATCGATCGAGTACCCATCGATGCGCGGGTCGCTCATGCTGCGCAGGTAGCGCGGGCCGAACAGGGTGATCTTCTCGCCGATCAGCCAGTCGGGCGCGTCGGCCACGTTGTTGGCGTAGAACTCGACCGAGGTGCCCATGATGTCGCTGGTCGCCTCGTTCAGGCCTCCCGACTCGCCGGAGTAGACCAGCTTGGCAGAGCGCGCGGTGACGCCGTGGGTCATCTCGTGCGCCGCCACATCGAGCGAGGTGAGCGGCAGGAACTGCGTGCCATCGCCATCGCCATAGGTCATGCAGAAGCAGCTATCGGACCAGAAGGCGTTGTTGTAGTTGCGGCCGTAGTGGACGCGGTTATAGCTGCCCTTGCCGTCATTGGCGATGCCGCTGCGGCCGTGCACGTTCTTGTAGTAGTCCCAGGTCAGGGACACGCCGACGTGCGCATCCACGGCGGCGCTGGCGGCGTCGGCGACGGTGCCGCTGCCCCAGGTGTTGTCGGCATCGGTGAAGATGCTGCCGCCGTTGGTCTTCTTGTTCAGGTTGACGGTGTAGGTCGAGCCGCGGTTCGGATCGCGCAGCTCGAAGCCGCCGGTGATCGAGTTGCTGGTAAGCGGCGTCGTGCCCAGGTAAAGGCTCTTGCCGGTGCCGGTGGCGGCGGTGGTGACCACGGTCTCATCGGCGGTCAGGAAGGTGCCGCTCTTGGCGTCGACATAGGTGTGCTGCTCGCTGGGGGTGCCATCGCTGCGCTCCCCGATCAGCATGACATCGTAGGCCAGCACCGGGTTGCCATCGTAGGCGTGCACGACCAGGCTGACCTTGGCCAGCGCCGCCTGTCCCTTATAGTGGGGCAGCGCCGCCGCCACCGCCGAGTTGACGCTGATCGACGGCTTGAGCTCGACGCTGATCGGCTTGGCCAGGGTCGCCGAGAAGCCCATGAACGTGCTGCCCTTGGCGTGCACGACAAAGTCGCCGCCCCGCACCGCCATTCCCTCGTAGGTGCGCTCGAAGCGGGTGTGCTGCTGCCCGAGGTCATCGGCGACCGCCGCCGACTGCTGCAAGGTCTCGGTGCTGCCGAGCGCAATAAGGGAGCCATTGGTCCGCGCCATCGCCAGCGCGGTCACGTCCGTCGCGCTATCCGGTACCGCCGTCGGCTGCTCTTGGGTAATCACCGGACCGCTCGGGTCGGGCGGCGTGGCCTCACCAGAGTTTCCGCACGCGGTCAACAGAGCGATCGAGGCAAGGAGGAGTTTCCGTTTCATCGAGTATAGCTACCTTTCCGGATGGGTTATTGGAGCTCGGGTCGACTCCAGTCTGGGCGGCCCGCTCCGCCCGCCCGGCTCGCCGCGATTGGGCGCGAGCGAGCCGGGCGGCGGCACGGAGCCCCCGAGTTCCGCCCTAGGTCGGCGGAACGTAGGCGGCGCCGCAGTAGGTCTGGACCTGGGCACTGCTGGAGAACATGGTGCCTCCGGGATAGAACCAGACTGTATAGGTGTAGGTGGCGTTCTTGGTCCGGCAGCCGCCATAAGAGGTCGCCCGCGAGCACGGACCCGGGGTCAGGGCGGTGCTGCACAGAGCCTCCAGTCCGCTGGTCGGCTGGCTGGGGCTGATCTCCGAGAACTCCTTGCACTGCGGCGGCTTGGCGCTCTGCTGGTCGCACGAGTAAGTCGACACCACGGTCATATCCGGGACGACCTCGGGGTTACCGACCGTGGGGCTGTCACAGCCGGACCAGCAGGTGACATAGGCCCCGCTGCCAGCGAGGACGAGGCCGAGAAGGGAGCGAGCGAGGTACTTCACGAATGACTCCAATCGGAAAAAGTACTGGTTTCCGGTCAGCCGATGACAGGCTGGCAGCAGCCGGTGTTGCAGTAGGTCCCGGCGGGGCACGGCGCGCAGTCAAAGCCCGAGCCAGTGGGCGAGCACGCCTGGCGACCCGGATCGGTGCAGAGGAAGGCCGGGCAGTTGGTGGCGCCACCGTCGGGGGGCGAGGTGCCGCCCATGTCGGGCAGGCTCTGGAAGCAGGTCGGCGGGAAGACCTTGGTCGGCGGATCGCCCAGGCAGTACTGGCAGGGACCGCAGGCGCGATAGCACGAAGACACGATGGTGCAGGGGTGACACTTGTTCGGATCGGCCAGGTTGTTCAGGGTGCAGGACGGCTGGCCGGTGGTCTTATCCAGCGACCCGAGCCAGATTCCCTTCTTGTTGGCGGCGTCGGCCTGCGGGCCAATCGCGCAGCAGCCAAAGCAGTCGCAGGCGTTGGGAGTGAGCGGGCCGCAGACGCCCTTGCAGGTGCTCGACTGGGTCTGCTGCGCGGTGCTGCAGGTCAGGCCGCCGCCGACGCCGAGGTTGGGGTTGTTGGCGTAGGCGCACTTGTTGCCGATGCTCGACTCTGGGTAGTAGTTGGGGGCGACCTCGAACGGATCGCAGCTGTGATCCCAGAAGCAGCTGTCGTTGCCGGTGCCGGTGTCCTGATCGAAGTAGCAGTCGGCCTTGCAGGGGGCGTTGTTGCCGCCGGGGATGCCCAGGGTCAGGGCACCGCTCTCGGTGTTGTCGCAGGGGCCGAGGCAGTCAGGATCGTCGGAGTCGACGCGGCCGTCGCCATCGTTGTCGATGCAGTCGCCGCAAGAGTAAAGCTTGCCCTGACAAGTAGCGTAGTAGCACACCTTGGTGCCACCGTCGGTCTTGATGATCACTCCGGCGTCCAGGTTCACTCCATAAAGATCAATGGAGCTCGTGCCGCCGTCATCGAGCACGCCGCCATCGGGAATCTCTCCGGTGAAGTTGTCCTGGCAGCCACCGCAGCGCATAAATAAAAGGAGGCTGGCAGTGCACAGAAAGAATACGAACGCCTTGTTGGTGGTCTTTTTCATGGCGCAGGTGCATAGCAAGGAAGAGACCAGGATCGGCAACTGCGCGAGATGCTTGGCAACCAGCGCTCGGTCGCCGCCAGCCGGGCTCCGGCGGGCGGGTGCAGGTGCTGCGAGCCGTACCATTTGGTGCACTCGCGCCGGGTAAGCGCCGCCGTCCCGCCCGCGCACCGGGCGCCGGGCGCGGCCGCACGTCGGGAGCGCCGCCAGGCCAGGGCCAGCGCCGCGTACTAAACGGTACGGGCCGCTGTACCAATACGTACACCGACCCCTTGGCGCGAAGCGCCGCGCCGCCAGCGCCCCGCCAACCATTCTGAACGGTTAACGAAATGGCCTTGATCTTGCTTCGTCAACCGACCGCTGGCCGCGGGCCCAAGCCCGACTCCAGACCCGCCAGCGACTCACCCAAACAGACGCCTGAAAAAGGAAGTAAGATGACGCAGCGCTTCAGATTTCTCTGCCTCGCAGCCAGCCTCGCGGTGGGCTGCGGTAGCGGCGTGTCCTCCAACGAGCAGGCGCGCCTGGCCTACCTCGGGCTCGACGCCTCGATCGACAAGGCGATCCAGCTTGGCTTTGACGGCTTCAACGCGGCGAGCAGCGCCAACATCCCCCCGCAGATGACCACCGGTGCCGCCGCCGGCACGCTCAAGGTGACCGGCCAGGTCGATCAGGGAGCCTCAGCGAACAAGAACATGCGCCTGAACGAAGAGCTGGTCGCCTACTCGGATGACGGCAAGCTGGTCTACGCTACCAGCGCCAACGCCCTGCCCGCCCTCAGCATGCAGCTGAAGAACATTCCGACCGGCACCCTGGATGGCACGCTGATCGGATCGCTGGCGGTGAGCGGTGATCTGACCGGACCGCTCCAGCTCAACCTGACGTTTACTGGCACGCTGCAGCCGGGCACCACGACCAAGGTCGAGCGCAAGCCGGGAACCACCCGCATCACCGGCACTGCTACCTCGGGCAACGGGGTCTATCAGGTGGATGTCACGCGGTAGGCCGCCCCCCGAACGTTCCCTACCAGGATAAGACTCGGTCTGGCTTGCGCTGGGGAACCGCCCTTCCCGCTCTTATGTACCGGCTGGTTCGCCTGCCTGTCCGCTTTGGTACAGATGACTCCCGCGAGCTGCCGAGCCGGGAACTTCTCCGTCGGAGAATGACTGCCTCAAGATAGGTACAGGGCTTGCGAAGGCTCCCCGCATTCCTAGTGGAGGAGACTTCATGAGACCGAGAAACTCTAGCTTGTTTTTTGTCCTGAGCGGCGCCCTGCTTATAAGCTGCGCTACCACCCTGGTCCCCAAGATCAGTCAGATCGTTCCCTCCGGGGCGTGCGATCTGTTGCCGACGCGCGACTTCACCATCCTCGGCAGCGATTTCTTGAACGGCAGCGCGCTGCCGCAGGTGACCTTCACCAAGGTCGACGATCCAAACGTCAAGGCCGTGGCCACCGCGACTTCCCTGACCGGCTGCGCGGATCAGAGCTGTACCTCGTTATCGGTCAGCGTGCCCAAGGATCAGCTGCCGCTTGGTCAGTACACAGTCAGCATCATGAACTCGTGCAACGGCGACTGCATCAGCCGGGAGACCGGCGCCCCGGCGCTGGTGGACGTGGTGGCGGCGCCGACCCTCAGCGATGTGACGCCCAAGCGGCTCTGCTCCGGCAGCGGCAGCCTGGCGCTGACCGGAAGCAACTTCTACTCCGGCGGCACGGTGCTGCTCGGCTCGGCCACCGCCATGAGCGTGGCCGTCGCCAGCGACGGACTGAGCGCAACCGCCAGCTTCGTCGGCCCGCTGCCCTTAAGCACCATCGACTCCACCACCGGCGCCCCGGTGCCGCAGGACGTGACGCTGCGCAACGCCGTGGGCTGCGAGTCGGTGCTGCCCAAGGCGGTGGTGGTGACCGCCGGACCTTCGGTGCTGTTTGTCGATCCGCCGGCGGTGCCGGCCGGCTATGCGATCCAGGCGACCGTCTATGGCTCGGGCATAAGCGGCGCGATCCAGCGGGTGCAGCTGGCGCCGGCGGGCACCACGACCTACACCACCTTGACCCTGGCCACCGATCCGGCCCACCCTAACCGCGTCCTGGTCACGCTGCCGGGCAACCTGGTGGCCGGCAGCTATGACATCCTCCTTAGCGATCAGACAAGCTGCTCGGCCTCGCTGCCGAGCGCCCTCAAGGTCGTCGCGGCGCCGACGCTGACAGTCGCCGCCCCGACGCCTGCGTTTGGCAGCCCGGCCCAGAGCACGGCGGTGGCGATCGCCGGCGCCGGCTTTGTCAGCACGCCGCGCGCCTACGCGGCGATCAACGGCGGTGGCGCCGGGGTCTCGGCGGCGGCGCTGCAGGCGGTCACCTTCCGCTCGGCCACCTCGCTGAGCGCGGTGATTCCCAAGGGCCTGTCCCCGGGCGCGTACGACCTCTTGGTGATAAACCCCGATGGCAGCTTCGGGATAAAGACCCAGGCGTTCACCGTCACCCAGCCCACCGCGCCGCCGCCGGTCATCACCAGCATCGCCCCTTCTTCGGTGATCGTCGCGACCAGCGCCAGCATCACGATCAATGGCCGCAACTTCCGCACGCCGCAGCTGGCCGCGAGCTGCTACGACGCCGCGGGCACCCCAGTCGCCGGGGCCACCACCACGGTCGGCGCGACCACCGCGCAGAGCATCGCCGCCACCCTCAATGCGCCGGCGGGCAGCCTCTACTGCGTGGTGCGGGTCACCGACTCCGACAACGGCACCTTCTTTGACTACTCCGCGGTGGGGGTCACCAACGCCTCGCTCAACCTCACCGGCTTCAAGGCGGCGAGCAGCCTGCAGGTGACCCGCCGGGCGCTGGCCGCCAGCACCGGCCGACCCACCGAGGTCGCGCGCTTCGTCTACGCGCTGGGCGGCGACGCCGGCACCGACAACACGCCGCGGCAGACCGTCGAAGCCGCCTCCACCGGCCTTGACGGCGGCCTGACGAGCTTCTTCACCCTGTCGCAGAGCCTGCCCAAGGCGCTGAGCTTCCTCGGCGTGGTCAACGTCGGGCGCTTCCTGTATGCGGTGGGCGGCTTCGACGGCACCGCAGCGGTGGCGACGACCTATCGCGCCGAGCTCCTGGACCCGCTCAACGCGCCGCAGTTCAGCGATGTCGATGTCCGCGTCGATCCGGCGCAGGGGCTGGCGCCCGGACTGTATGTGTACCGCATCGCTGCCGTCATGCAGGACACCGATGCCAATAACCCGGGCGGCGAGACCCTGGCGGGCGATTTCTTCCCGATCCAGCTGCCGCAGCTCAGCGCCGGCAAGCTCCAGCTCGTGCTGTCGTGGAGTCAGGTCGTCGGAGCCAAGGGCTATCGCATCTATCGCACCCCTGCGGTAAACGGCACCGCCGGCTCGGAGCTGCTCCTGGCGGCGGTCCCCGATAACGGCATGAGCGTCCAGTCGTACCTCGACAGCGGTGCGGTGGTGCCCGCCGGCGCCAGCCCGCTGCCACTCGGCTCCACCGGCGCCTGGCGGACCCTCGCCGCCCTGAACACCGCGCGCGCCGGCGCCGGGGTGGTCGCGGCGCCGGATCCAGCGGTGGCCAATACCTTCTACCTGTATGCGCTCGGCGGCAACAGCGGCACCCCCAGCACGCCGACCCTGCGCAGCTCGGTCGAGTTTATGACCATCACCCTGGCCAACGGCGGCGCGCAGCAGAACACCACTGCCTGGACCACCGCCACCAGCTCGCTGCCCACCGCGCGCTGGCTGCTCCCGGGCCTTTCCGCCACGCGCGCCCAGAACAGCGTGGTGCCCGCCGGTCAGGTCTTCATCTACGCCGGCACCGGCCTGTCCTCAAACCTTGGCACCGGCACGCTCGACCGCAAGGTGTACTACTCGCAGGTCGGCGCCGCGGGGCAGCCGGGCACCTTCACCGACAGCGGCACGGTGGGCGTCATCCGCAGCGGCTTTGGCAGCGCGCTGGTCAACAACCAGATGATCGCCTTTGGCGGCTTCCAGGCCGGCACCGCCTCGACCGCTTCGGACAGCGCCAACTTGAGCGCGCCGACCACGCTCGCCAACTTCAACGCGCTCGGCAGCGGCACCCTGCTGACCCCGCGGTCGCTGCAGGGCACCGCGATCGAGAGCGCGTTTATCTACCAGCTCGGCGGCGTGAACAACCTGGGAGCCGCGCTGAGCAGCTCCGAGCAGACCATCTGGTAGGCGGACTACTGGAGGAAGATGCGACCGGGGGCGACCCCGCCTGGGGGGTGACAGGCGGCACAGCCCCCGGCCATGACAAAAGAGCCAAGCAGCAAAGACCATCTCTTCATAGTCGTCTCATCCTTTGATATCCGAGCAAGCTGATTAGGGAGAAGTCTCTTCCTGAATAAAGCAGAATGCGTGCCACGCCCGCGCGGGCAGCTGCTCGGCTGGCGCCAGCGGAGGACTCTGGTCGGAGTTCCCGGCGGCGGCGGCGCGGTGTACCAAACCGTTCAGCATGCTGTACGGTTTGGGGCGGTCGCGGAATCACGCTGTCGGCGCCTGAGAGGAGAGTCACTCCTTATTCCCCTGGCACATGGCTTGCTTTTAGGAGTCTGTCATGCGCAACACCTCCCCCCGAATCATCCCCCTGGTCGTGTCGCTTCTGACTCCGTGGCTCCTACACTGCAACAGCCAGGTAAGCTCGCCCGAGGCGAGCATCACCGCGGTGCAGCCGGCGGTGGTCTGCGGGTCGCAGGCGCCCAAGGCAGTGACGATCAGCGGCGATGGCTTTGCGCCGCTGCCGATTAACTCCCTGGCCGACACCCCGGCGCTGGAGCTGCCCAAGCTCTTCCTCACCCAGCGCACGCTGGCCGATGGCAGCGTTGGCACCGCGGCCGAGCTGCAGGTGTATGACGGCGCCGACCAGAATCACGTCCGCTGGAGCAGCGCCGCCCAGATGAGCTTTGATGTGTACCCGGGGATGCGCGTCTCCGACCCGACCACCGGCGCCGCTGGCTCAGACCTGGAGGCTGGCCTTTATGATGTGAGCGTCCAGAACCCCGACGGGCGTCGCGCGCGGCTGGACTCGGGCCTGGCCGTGGTGCCGCCGCCCCGGCTCGCCAGCGCCGTCCCGAGCCCGGCGTGTACCGCGCAGGGCGATGTGACCTACACCCTGACCGGCAGCAACTTCATCCAGATTGGCGCGCAGCTGCCGCAGGTGAGCTTCACCGATGTCAGCAGCCAGGCGCTGGTGCAGACAGTGACCGCCAGTACGGCGAGCGGCTGCGTCAGCCTGCCGGCGCCGACCGGCCTCACCCTGCAGAGCTGTACCACCCTGGTCGTCACCGTGCCCAAAGGGAGCCTGCCCGATGGTGCCACCTACCGCCTCGCCGTCCTCAACGCCGACGCCACCGGCTGCGCCAGCCAGGAGGATGTACGCACGGTGGTCATCCCCCCGCCGACCATCACCTCGGCGACCACGCTCGCGGTGTGCGCGCAGGCGGCGACGACGCTGCAGATTACCGGCACGGGCTTTGTCCATGTGCTGCGACCCGCTGACCAGACCCCGACCCTGACGATCAACGGCACCGCGTTCCCGACCACGGTCAGTAACTGCACGCCGATCGTCGATGCCCCGGACGCCGAGCTATGCACCACGGTGCAGCTCACGATTCCGCAAGGGACCTTTCCCATCGGCACCTACAGCGCGCAGCTGCAGAATCCGCCCGGCGGCTGCAGCGTCGCCGCCGCGCTCAAGGTCGATGTCGTCGGCCCGCCGACCTGACCAGTGTGGTGCCGACTTCGATCTGCTCCGGTGGCGGCCAGCTCACCCTGACCGGCTCCAACATCTACGCTGGAGCCATCGCCCTCATCTCGACCTTCGAGTCGAGCAGCCTGCAGACCAATGGCACCACCGCCACCGCCGCCTTCTCCGGACCGCTGACCGTCAACAACATGCCGGGTCAGGCCAAGTACAACGTCACCCTGCGCAACGCGCCCGGCTGTGAGGCGACAATCCCGCTCACTGAGGTGGTGACGCCCGGACCGGCGATCCTGTTTGTCGATCCGCCGGCGATTCCCAACATCATCACCATTCAGGCCACGGTCTACGCGACCGGCGTGAGCCCGCTCATCAAGCGGGTCCGCATCGCCCCCGCCGGGACCCAGAACTACACCGACTTCACCGTCGCACTGGGCAACCTGGGGCTCGATCCGACCCGCCCCAACCGGGCGCTTCTGACTCTGCCCAAGGGGCTGGCCACCGGCGCCTATGATCTGGTCCTCGATGATCAGTCGATCTGCTCGGCGTACCTGGTCAAGGGGCTCACGGTGGTCGCGACGCCGACGCTGACGATCACGGCGATGACGCCCGCCTTCGGCGCCCAGGATCAGAACACCGCGGTGGTCATTGACGGCACCGGCTTCAAGAGCACGCCGCGCGTCTACCTGACTCCCACCGGCAGCCCGGCGGGGTCGCTGGCGCAGTCGCTGGCCGGGGTCACGTTCCAGAGCGCGACGCGGCTGACCGCGGTGGTGCGCGCCGGCCTTTCGCCCGGCTCGTATGATCTGGTGGTCGTCAACCCGGATGGCAGCTTCGGCATCCGCAGCAAGGCCTTCACCGTCACCTCCAGCACCGCGCCGCCGCCGGTCATCACCAGCATCGCGCCGTCCTCGGTGGTCACCGCGACGGCGACCGCGGTGACGATCCAGGGCAGCGGCTTCCGCGCCGGCGCCACCGCGACGCTGACCTGCTACGACGCCACCGGCGCGCTGGTGCCCGGCGCGGCGGCGACCGTGACCGCGGTGACGGCGACCACGGTCAGCGCGACCGTGACCGGCACCGGCACCTACTGCATCGTCCGCGTCACCAACCAGGACGGCACCTACTTTGATTTCTCGGCCATCGGCGTGACCAATGCCTCGCTGAACCTGACCGGCTTCAAGGCGGGCAGCAACCTGCTGGTGACCCGCCGGGCGCTGGCGGCAGTTGCCGGGCGGCCGACCGCGGTGACGCGTTTCGTCTACGCGGTGGGCGGCGATAAGGGGGCCGACAACACCCCGCTCGCCAGCGTCGAGTCGGCGCAGAGCGGCCTGGATGGCAAGCTGCTGGCGTTCACCACCCAGGCGCAGGCGCTGCCCAAGGCGCTGAGCTTCCTCGGCGTCGTCAACATCGGCCGCTTCCTGTACGCAGTGGGCGGCTTTGACGGAACCGCCGCGGTCAAGGACGTGTACCGCGCCGAGCTGCTCAGTCCCCTGCTCACTCCGCAGTTCACCGATGTCGACTTCACCTACAATCCCACCGTAGGCCTGGGCCCCGGCGTGTACACCTACCGCATCGCCGCGGTGCTGAGCGCCGCCGACCCGAATAACCCCGGGGGCGAGACCCTGACCGGCGACTCCTTCCCGATCCAGGTTCCGGCGGTCGCCAACGAAGGCGGCGGTTTGATCCAGGTGACGCTGTACTGGAAGCCGTTCGCCAACGCCCAGAAGTACCGCATCTACAGGTCGCCCAAGGTCAACGACCCGGCCGGGCAGGAGCGCCTGCTGGCCGAGGTGAACGACAGCGGCATGATGCTGCAGAGCTACCTCGACACCGGCAGCCCGACGCCGGCGGGCCTGGCGCCGCTGCCGATCGGCGCGACGGGAAGCTGGCGGCTGTTGACCACGGCGCCGCTTCTGACCGCGCGCCTGGGCGCCGGGGTGGCAGCGGCGGTGGATCCGACCGACGCGACCAAGTGGTACCTGTACGCCGCCGGCGGCAACAGCGGCACGCCGAGCGCGCCGACGCCGCTCAAGAGCGTCGAGTTCCTGCCCATCACGATCAGCAACGGCGGCAACACCCAGACCTTTACCAGCTTCACCGCCGCCACCAGCCAGCTGAGCAGCGGTCGCTGGCTGGTCGGCGGCCTGGCGGCGACGCAGGCCAACAACAGCCTCATCACCCCGGCCGGCGCGACCTACCTGTACGTGGCCTCGGGCTCGACCACCAGCATCACCAACCTGGATGGGAATATCGATGTCGCGCTGGTGCAGAGCGGTGGTCAGCTGGCGGCGTTCGGCAGCGCCGGCTCGACCGGCCTGCGCCGCCCCGGGTACGGCAGCACGCTGGTCAACAACCAGCTCATGGGCTTTGGCGGCTTTGGCGGCGCCGGAGCGTCGACCAACTCGGACACCGCCACGCTGAAGAGCGCCACTTCGCTCAACAACTTCAACGCGCTCGGCAACGGCGCGCTGACCCAGCCGCGGGCGCTGCAGGGTACCGCGATCGAGAGCGCATTCATCTACCAGCTGGGTGGGGCCAACGCGGGCGTCAACACCGCGCAGGTCAGCACCGAGCAGGCCATTTGGTAACCGGGCGAGGTCTGTCATGTCGCGTCTTTACGCCGTAGTGATTGCAGGAGTGCTCGGCCTCTCGACCGCCGCCGCCGCCGATCGGGGAGCGAGCAGCACCGACGAGCTGAGGCCGGACGACCGGGGCGCCGGCGTCATCGGCGTCAAGCTTGGGGCGCTGCTGCCGCAGGCCTTCTCGCCGCTCGGTGCGAGCTGGATGGTGGTGGTCGAGGGCGGCTATCTGCTGCCGTTCCACCACCGGCTGATTGGCCTCTATGGCTCGGTGGGCGTCACCATGCCTACCGTCAGCGGTAGCACGCTCAGCGACCCGCGGGTGAGCGGCGGCAGCTTTGACTACCAGCAGCAGTCGCAGCAGTTCCTGCTCGGACTCACCCTGGTCGGCCACATCCCGCTCGGGCGCCTGGTTCCCTACGTCGGCGTCGGCCCGCGCGCCTTTGTCGTGCGCACCGTGTCGTCGGGCCAGGCCGCCGCCAGCGCCTTCCCCGGCAGCAGCGAGCTGTCGGTCGAGCCGGGCGTCGGCGTGCCGGTCGGCCTGGAGATCCTGCTCGGCCCGGGCCGGCTGGGCGCCGAGTTCCAGCTGCTTTATGCCCCGGCGCACCAGCGGTCGACCGGGCCGGGGTCTTTTGGTTCGATGGCGCTCGCGGTCGGCTACAGCTTCGTGCTGTAAGCGGCGCGGAGCTCCGCAGCTCTTTTTGGATCAAGGAAGATCATCATGACGCCGACTCCTCGATCGCTCTGGCTGGGTTTCATGTCGCTGCTGCTCCTTCTGGGGAGCGCTGCAGCCAAGAAGCCGCCGCTCAAGCGGACCGCCGCCCCCAGCGCCGCCGCCGCGGCGCCCGCCGCACCCGCGCCGAGCGAGCCGCCGGCCCCGGTGGCCGACCCCGCGCCGACCGCCCCGGTCGCCGCCGCTCCCGCCCCTGCCGCCCCAGCGGTGGCAGGCTCCGCCGTTGCCTCCCCGGCGGAGCCTGCTACCGCTTCTAGTCCCCCGCCCGCTCCCAACCTGACGCCCGAGCAGCTGGCGCTGGCGCGGCAGCACTTCGAAGCGGGCCTGCAGGCGTTCCAGGACAAGCAGTACGACACCGCCCTCAACGAGTTCACCACCGCCTTTGAGCTCTCCAAAGAGCCAGATCTGCTCTACAACCTGCACCGGGTCGCCATCCGGCTCGGCCAGAAGGACATGGCGGTTGCCTACCTGCGCCAGTACTTGAAATACCGCCCCGGAGAGTCGGCCAAGCTCCAGGCCGAGATCGACCGCATAAACGCCGAGGCCGCGCCGCCCAGCGCGCCGCCGGTCGTCGTCCCCGCCGCTGCTGCCGTCGACGCGCGACCGACCAAGCCCCGCTGGCCGGGGGCGGTGCTGCTCGGCTTTGGCGGCGTCTCGGCGGTGACCGGCATCGTCCTGCTCGCCGCCACGGCCGGGCTGACCACCGACGTGGCCGCCGACCAGACGCGAAGTAGCGCGCTGCTCGGCGCCGGCGGCTTTCTGCTAGCCACCGGCGCCGTCGAGGTGATCGGCGGACTGGCCATCTACCTTACCCGGCGGCCCAAGACCCAGCTCGCCCTGTCACCGGCCGGCGCGGGGCTGCGGCTGGCCGGCTCCTTCTAGAGCAGCTAGCACAAGCCGGTGAATTGTCGGTACGATGGACCTCATGCGCGGGGTCGAGCAGGTCGCGGGCCTGGCAGCGGGGCTGGTCCTGCTCGCGCTGCCGGCTGTTGCCGCCGCGGGGCCCGAACCGGCGCCTGAAGCCGAGCTGGCCGCCGCCCTGCGTCAGGTGCGCAGCGGGCAGCATGCAGCCGCCATCCCGCTGCTGCGACGCGCGCTGGCGGCGGCTCCCGACGACCTCGAGCTGCGCCTGCTGCTCGGCATCTGCTACTACCGGACCGGCGAGCTCGGTCCCGCCGAGGCCCACCTGCTCGCCGCCGCCGCCGCCAGCGATGCCGAGGTCACCGCCTCGGCGCGGCTGTTTCTCGGCCTCTTGTATAAGGACCTCGGGGCGCTCGACCGCGCCCAGCTGGAGACCGAGCGCGCCTCGCGCGGGCTGGGCATCGACTCCCATCAGGCGCTCGCCGGGCCCAAGCGGCTGAGCGGCTCGGTGACGGTGGGCATCGAGTACGATGGCAACGTCCCGCTGACCGACTTTGCCGCCTGGCAGAGCGACCCCGGCCCGAGCATGGACGGCAACGCGCTCATTGTCGCCAGCCTGCGGCTGCGGCTGCTCAAGGCGGTCAACCTGCAGCTCGGCGACACGTTTACCTATCGCCCGCAGTTCCTGCTCGGTCAGTTCAGCCTGCTGCACAACTCGCTGTGGCTCGGCTACCGCTACCTGGGGCCGGCCAATCAGGTGCAGCTCACCGCCACCCTGGACGTGGCGAGCCTGGGCGGGCAGCCGTTCTTCATCGATGGCGAGTGGCGCCTGGGCTACCGGCGGCGGCTGGCGATGCGCTTCCCGGTCACCGGGGGCCTTTTGTACCTGGGCCAGTACCGGAACTACTTCGCCAACGAGTTCCGCTCCCTGACCGGCCACACGCACCAGCTGCAGGCCGAGCTGACCTTTGGCCTGAGCAGCGGCCCGCTGACGGTCAGCCTGGGCTATGAAGCGCTGCGCGAGCAGCTGCGCGAGCCGCTGCCCGGCGACGACCCGAGCAGCGACTACCGCGCCTGGGCGCACGGCCCCTGGCTGCACCTGCGCGGCCGCCCGCACAAGCGCCTGGGCCTTGACCTGTGGTGCCTGGGGCTTTTGCGCCGCTTTGATGCCGAGCCGACGGCCGGGGTGCGCCGCGAGGATCAGTTCCTCACCGCAGACCTCTCGCTGACCGTGCAGACCAGGCCGTGGCTGGAGCTGTTCGTCGGCGGGGCGGCCATCTACAACGGCTCGACCGACAGCCTGTTTCGCTACGTCAAGCCGCTCGCCTACGCGGGCGCGACGTTCAGCTTCGCCGCCTGGTAAAGGGCGCGCCTAGCGCACGCTCGGCCGGGGAACGACCGGGCTGGCGGCGGGACTCTCGGTCAAGGGGGGATGGCCCTGGCCGCGGGCGCGCGCTGCCACCACGTCCTGGTTGCGGCGCGCCTGCTGGGCCTGCGCGGCGGCCTCGCCAGCCGAGGCGGCGGCGCCCCGAGTGTCGGCCGCTGCGCTCTCGGCGCGCGGGGCGGAAGGGGCGGCGCGGCCGCGCGGCAGATCGCGCGCGACCTCGGAGCGCACCGCCGACCGCAGCTCTTCGCGGACCGCGGTGCGGACCTCGCGGCGGGCGAGCTGCGCCACCTCCGGCTCGACATCGGCCAGCTGCTCTGCCGCCGCGCACAGCTGGCGCAGCGGTCCGGGCTCAGCCCACACGCTGGCTGGACCCGCGACCAGCCCGAAGCCCAATATCCAGCCGAAGATCAAAGGAAGCTGCCGCATGATGCACCTTGCAGACCGGGCCGCCCGGGCGCGCCGAGCGCCCAGGTGCCGAGGTAGCTACCAGCACTGCCGCAGCAACTACAGTGCCGAAGGGTTTGCCCCGCTGGCAGGCGCCGGAACCACCGCCATTCCCAGAGGTTGCCCCAGGGGCCTTCTGAGCCGGGCCGCCCCCGTCACGCCGCCGGCGTCCCATTGCGTTCATCCGGCTGTACCAAATGGTTCACTGCCAACAAAATCTGCGCGCCGACTCAAACCCCCCTGAGCCCAGAAGAGCGCGCGGGCGGCGCGGGCAACAAAGCCCGCTGCCTCGCGCCGTGCGACTGCTCACACTAGGACGCAGCGACTCCGGCTCGCGCCAGCTCCTCTCCCATCTTTCGCCGGGCGATCCGGTTCCACATCCGGAAATCGCCGCGCAGCGACCAGCGCGGGTAGGAAAAGGAAGCTGGCTTGTTCTTCTCAAAGACAAAGTGACCGACCCATGACAGGCCGTAGCCCACAACGGGCGCCAAAAGGATCGGGGCGAGCCGGCGCTCCTTCATTCCCTTCCAGGTCAGGCGCATCGCTAGCGACAGCCCGACAAAGTGCAGCGCGCGGTTTATCGGATGCTGGTGCTGGCGGACGTAGTGCGGCCAGAACTCTTCGAAGCAGTGCGGCTCGCTGGGAGCGGAGGTGGACTCGGACATGGCTGGCTTGGACCTCGTACAGCAGGGGTGACTGGGCGGACGAGCGGAGGCGCTCAGAAAAACAGGCTGTCCTTGCGCGGCGGCTTGGGCGCGGTGGCCGGCTCGGGCTGGCGCAGCGACAGCGAGTTCCCTTCTTCGTCCTCGCCCTCTCCGGGCTCGGCGGGCACGACCAGCTCGGGCGCGCGCTCGACGGCGGCGTCGTCGCCGTAGTTGGTGCAGTTGTCGCAGCGCCGGCACAGCGGCGGCGTCTTCTCGCCAAAGTACTCAAGCAGGATCTGCATGCGGCAGCGCGTCGACTGCGCGTAGCGGATCATGTAGGCCAGCCGATCGCGGTCGCCCTCGCGACGGCGGCGGTAGGACTCGGCGGCGCGGCCCAGGGTCAGCTCGTCGGTCTCTTTGCCCGACGGCTTGAAGACCTGACTCGGCTGCTCGACCATCAGGTCAAGCTCCTTGAAGATGTTGAGCACCACGCGCGTCTTGGACTGCGACACGCTGGCCGCCAGCGCCAGCTCGCGCAGGTTGTCGGCGCCGTCGCGCAGGGCCTGCCACACCGCCATCACGTCGCTGCGCGTCGGGTACTTGCCGGCGACGAAGAAGTTCTGCACCTGCTCGTCCTGCGGGTTGTAAAGGAGGATGCAGCGGCTCGGGCGGCCATCGCGACCGGCGCGACCGGCCTCCTGGTAGTAGGCCTCCATCGAGCCGGGCACGTTGTAGTGGATGACGGCGCGGATGTCCGGCTTGTCGACGCCGAGGCCAAAGGCGTTGGTGGCGACCATGATGCGGGGGTTGTTGCGCATGAAGGCGTGCTGCGCCGCGTCGCGGTCGGCCTTGGTCATCTTGCCGTGGTACATGCCGACCTTGAGCCCCAAAACGGGCAGCGCGCCGGCGATCGCCTCGACGGTGCGGATCGTCGAGCAGTAGATGATGACCGAGCCCTGGATCTTGCGGATGAGGCGGAGCAGCCGCTTGACCTGGGCCTTCTCGTCGCCGGTCTCGCGCACCTCGAAGCTCAGGGAGGGGCGGTCAAAGCCGGTGTGGATGATCTCGGGGCTGCGCAGGCCGAGCTGGGCCGAGATGTCCAGGGCGACCTGCGGCGTCGCCGTCGCGGTCAGCGCGCACACCGGCGGCCGGCCGAGCTGATCGATGGCCCGCTGCAGGAACAGGTACGAGGGCCGGAAGTCGTGGCCCCACTCGGAGACGCAGTGCGCCTCGTCAACGACGAACAGGCTCACCTTCTGACCGCCGAGCTCGTCCTCCAGCTTGCCCGAGGCGGCGCGCTCGGGGGTGACGTAGATGAGCTTGCGCTTGCCCTCTTCGATGTCGTCCAGGGTCTTGTTGGTCTCACGCGTGGTCTGCGTCGAGTCCAGGCGTGCGGCGACGACGCCGGTGCGCCGCAGCTTGACCTCCTGGTCGCGCATGAGGGCGAGCAGCGGCGAGACCACCACCGTGACCCCGGGCAGCTCGAACGCCGTCAGCTGGTAGATGAGCGACTTGCCAGCCCCGGTGGGCATGATGCCCAGCACGTCGCGCCCTTCGACCAGCGCCCGGATCGCCGCCTCCTGCCCCGGCCGGTAGCCCGACAGCCCGAACTGGCGCTGCAGGCGGCGGATGAGGCGCCGCATGATCGGGTTCTTTTCCCCCTCCATGGTCGGCAGCTCGACCGGCGGGTTGGTGTTGGGCTTGGCGGCGTCCTTGGCGGCCTGGGTGGGGCGCTGGCCGCTGCGCAGCTTGGCCTCGCGCTCGCGCGGCTTGCCCGGCGGCGGCGCCTCGGGACCGCGCAGCGCCGGCGAGCGATCATCGGGGGTCGCCCAGAAGGCGGCGGCAGCGGCGGCGGCCTCGGTAAGCGGCGGCAGGCCGGCGGTCGCCCCCGCCAGCAGGAGCACGCCGAAGTCGACGCGCAGCTCGGGCGGGATCGGCGCCGCAGGCTCGGCGGCGACAGGAGTCAGCACCTCGGCCTTGCCCGGCAGCGCGCCGGCATCCAGGCCCTCGCCGAGCGGCTCGCCTGCCGACTCACCGCTCGGCAGCGCCGCGGCGGCGGGCAGCGCGGGGAAGGCGAGGTAGGCCGGCGGCGGATCGAGCACGCTCCAGAACTCTACAAGCGCCGCCGACTCGCGCTCGGCGACCGGCCGCGGGGCGGCCTCGGCCTCGGTCCCCAGCTCTTTGCCGGAGGCCCACAGCGAGTCAAACTCTGTCGCCGCAGCGGCCGTCTGCAGCCCTGTCATCACCGCCGAGATGGAAGAAGGAGAAGAGGAGGAGGGAGCCTGGGGAGGAGCGTTGCCTGTAGGTTCTAGCATATGGTCTGCTTTTTCGCGGGTGGCAAGGGGCCCGAAGGGGCCGATCCAGAGTGTCGGGCATCAGGCAGCGGGGTTGCGGCCAGCGCTCCGTTCCCGCAAGCGCTCGTCGCAGCCCCCCGGTTACCGGGGGTCCCCGAGCTCAGCCTGTTACCGGGCGGCGCCATCACCCAAGCGCCTGTGAGCTAGTCATCGAGCCAGTAAGAATCCAGTAAGGAAGCCAGGAAATAGCGCGCTCGGACCGCTGCAGCGTCACGACGTGCCCAACGCGGAACTTCATATCACTTGTGGCAACGGCTGCAAAGTAGCTTGCGATTTCTCTGCGACTGCGGCCGGGTAGCGGCGGCGCAGTCGGCTACTCCAGCGGCGCAAAGACCGTCAGCGGGACCGGCGACGGGACCTTCTCGGGCGCGACCGGCGGGTGCGGCAGCGGCAGCGGCGTCGGCTCGTCGGCCAGGTCGAGCAGCGGCGGCAGACGGCGCTGCTTGCGCTCGATGCGCTGGCGCAGCGCCTGGTAGGGCGCCTCGGTGGTGGCGCGGAAGGCGCGCAGGGTCGGGTGGACCTGGCCGCGGAACTGGGTCAGCGCCTCGCGCAGGCGGGCCACCTCGGCGGCATCGGTCTTGCGGTCCATCAGCACCAGGGTCGGCCGCGGCAGGCGGTCGCTCTGGTACAGGGTGCGCAGCCCCGACTGGCGGCCCATCGCCGCGTCGTCCTCGTACAGCATCACCGCCTCGGCCTTGCGCAGCGACGCCAGGCTGAGCGCCGAGGCCACATCGCGCGTCGGCGCCAGGCTGGTCTTGGGCAGGCTCAGCTCGCCCTCGAAGACGAAGTTGTCGAAGAAGGCCTGGCTCTGATCCAGCACCGCCGCGTAGGTTAGCGGCGTGCGGCGCAGGTCCTGCACCGAGCTCAGGCTGGCGCTGCCCAGCACCAGCAGGCGCGTCTCGGTGCTCCCGGCGGCGAAGGCGACGCTCACCGGCAGGAGCTGCGTCAGCTTGGTGGCGGCAAACGGCGACTCGACGAGCGCCAGGGCGATGCGACCGCCGTCGGCGGCCAGGGCGTCCTCGGTGCCGTAGACGCGGGCGTTTAGGTGGTAGCGCTCGCCGAGCCGCTGCTGCAGGAAGGCGGCCAGCTCATTGCCGAGCTCGAGCTTGCGCTCCAGCTCTGCAAAGTAGACGCCCGGCAGGTACACCGCCAGCACCCGCTCCCCGGCCGCGGCGCCCGGCGCGGCCAGCGCGGCCACGGCCAGCAGCACCGCCACGGCGAGCCGCAGGCCCCGCTTGCCGAGCCCAGTCATCGGCCGTTCTCCAGCCCGGCCGCCGCCGGCAGCCGAGCCCCGCCGCGCCGCAGCTGGGGGCGCTGCCGCGGGCGCTCGCGACCGGCGGTCACTTTCGCCGGCAGGCTGCCGCGTACCGGCAGATCATAGATGCGGCCCAGCAGCTCGATCCACTGCTGCACCTTCTCTGCGTACGGGGGACGCGGAACGGCGGGGCTTGTGGCGAGCAGCTGCAGGTAGCGCCGGTAGGCGTCTAGCGCCTGGCGCGAGTCGCCCGTCGTGTCATAGTAGGCGCCGAGCGCGATGAGCGCCTCGGGCAGCTGCTGCGGGTCGAGCTTGGTCAGCACCGCGCGGGCCTCCTCGGGGTGGTTGCGCAGGATCTGCAGCACCGCCAGGTTGTACTGCGCCCGCACCAGGTTGGCCGGCGGTCCGCCCTGGCTGTAGAGCACGGCGGCGCGGAACAGGGCGTTGGCGCGCTCGTACTCGCCGCGGTTGGCGATCTCGACGGCCTTGCTGGTGTAGCCGAACGCCAGGGCGTTCTGCAGCGCGCGCGCCGCGTCCCGCGGGAGGCGGGGAATTGCCTGCTGGGCGATCGTCGTCCCCTGGTAGAACTCGCCGCCGCGCAGGGTGATCCGCGACTGCAAGATGGCAAATCCGCCCGGGCCGAGCAGCGAGTCCAGGGTCGGCTGGTCAAACGCCGCCGCCATCTCGGCCAGCAGCTTCGAGGCGAGCTCGTCCTGGCCGGTGCCGTGCAGCACGTGCACCTGCCACAGCTTGGCCTCGGCGCGCTGCACCGGCAGCACCGCCGGCCCGGCCTTGAGCGCCGCCTGGGTGACGAACATGACCTGATGGATGTCGGGCGTGCCGCGCGGCGCCACCGGCACCGACCCCGGGGGTCCGGGCGGCGGGGTGCTGGCCTGCTCGAACAGCGCCCGCGCCGACACCAGGTTGGCCTGCGCCCGCAGCTGCTGCGTGGTCTCATCGGCGCCGTCGAGCTGCCGCAGCGCCTCGACCGGCTTCTTTAGCGCCATCAGGGTGAGCGCCAGCTCCTGCCGCAGCGCCGCCCGCAGGCCGACGTTGGCACCGGCCGGCGCCGCACCCGCCGCGGTCACCATCGCCTCGGCTTTCTGCAGCGTCTGGCGCGACTCGACCAGCTGCCCGGTCTCGCGCAGCGAGCGGCCGTAGGCGCCGAGCAGCCGCGGATCGTTGGGGTTGGTGTCGACAATCGGCGTGAGCAGCTGCAGCGCCTCGGCGGCCTTGCCGGCGCCGAGCAGCCCCAGGGCCAGCGCCTGGGCGGTGGCCGGGCTGCCCTGGAGCTTGTGCCCCTCTTGCAGATCGGCGAGCGCCGCCGCACCCGCCGCGCCCCCGGAGGCCAGGTGCAGCAGGCCGCGCCGCGTGAAGGCATGCCCGAGCCGGCCGCGCAGCGCGGTGGCCATCGGACTGGTCGGGCCGACCAGCTGCAGCGCCGCTCGCAGCGTCGCCATCGCCTCATCAAACTTGCCCGCCTTGACCTCCAGCTCCGAGCGCACGAGCAGCGCCCGCTGCGGCTCCTCGGGCCCATCGAGCCACGGCACCGCGGTGCCGCCGATCTCGCCGACGGTGGTCAGGAGGGGAGCGGTGCATCGGCTGAGCTCGGCCAGCGCCTTGGCCGGCTGCTGCGCCTGCTGCAGCACGCCTGCATAATCGATACAGATGCGCAGCGAGTGCGGCTGCGCCGCCGCCGCCCGCCCCAGCACCGCCTGCGCCGCCGCCAGATCGGGGGGCTGCCGGCGCAGAAGGAGGCGGCCGAGCGTGTCCAGCACCTCGGCCTCCTCGCCGGCTTTTTCCAAGAGCTCGATGGCCGCCGGGATCTGACCGTTCTCGGCCAGCGCCTCGGCCAGCAGCGCCTGCCCGCGCGGGCTGCCGGGGCTGCCCTGTAGGTAGTGGCGCAGGGTGGCCACCGCTTCGGCCGGCTTGCCGCTGCGCAGCAGTGCCGAGCCGAGCAGCAGCTGGACCTCGGCATCGTGCGGCTCGGCCTGCGTCTGGCGGACCAGCTCGCTCAGCAGCGCCACCGCCTCGCCCGCCCGCTGCTTCTCTAGGAGCAGGCGGGCCAGCACCTTGCGCACGTGCACGCCGTCGGTCGTCCCCAGGTGCTCGCCCGGGCCGATCCGCCCCACGGCGCGCTTGAGCTCGGAGATCGCCAGGTCGGCGTTGCCCGCCTCGGCGGCGACCTCACCGACTAGCGCCATCAGCTCGGGGTTGCCGGCGCTGCTGCGCTGCAGCTCTTGCGCCTCGGCCAGGGCCTTCTGCGGTCGCCGCATCGCCTGCAGCGCGCGCACGACCTGGATGCGCACGCTCAGGTCGGTGGTGCCAGCGCGCACCGCCTGGATGAGCAGCGCGTACGCCGCCGCCGGCTGACCGCGGCGAATCTGGATGTCGGCGAGCGGCGCGTAGAGGTCGGTTCGCTGCGGGTTGTCGCGGATGATCCGGCGAAACCCGGCGCTGGCGATCGCCCAGGCGGTCTCGGCGGCCGTGCTATCGCCCCGCTGCACGGCGAGGATGCCGCGCTGGTAGGCGGCCTGGGCATCCTGAAGGAGCCGCCACTGCTCCTGCATCTCGCTCGCCTGCGCCGCGGCCAGCCCGAGGCCGCACCGCGACCCCCCGACCAGGTCCAGCGTGCCGGGCAGGAGGCTCCCCGCCACCCAGAGCCCCACAAATCCGAGTCTGCTCAGCATGCTGCGCATAGGGTGGCATCATAGTAAAAACAGCGGCGTCGTCAAACCACCGCCTCGGACTTTGGGCATCAATTGGGGGTCGGAGCCCGCGGAACCCCAGAGTCCGCGGCCGGCACTGCCCGCGGCTCGGCGGCCGGGGCGGCGGCCGGCTTGGCGGGGGCGGCGGGCTTGGTCACCGGTGGGGCGGGCTTGACGGCCGCGACCGTGGTCCCGCCAGCTGCCGCCTTGGCCGCCGGTGAAGCGGCGCCCTGGGGAGCCGCCTTGGCGCTGCTCGCGGGCGGCGCCGCCGGGGTGGGCTTGGCCGGGGCGGCGGGCGCGCCGCGCGGGACTCTGCTGTCGTAGTAGGAGACGCCGAGCTTCTCGATAAGCTTTTTGCCTTCGGGCTTGGACTCCAGATCGGCCATCACGCGATAGATCGTCACATACCCCGGCAGCGCCAGGCGGGCGAGGAAGTCGTCGAGCTGGTGCAGGTTGAAGTGCCAGAGGTCGCCGATCGGCGACGGCATGCCGTGCTTGTAAGTCCTCAGGATGACCGTCTTTTCATCGTGCGGCAGCGCCGCCAGGTTCTCGCGGAACTGCGGGTTGTATTTGAAGAAACCTTCCGCGTTCGAAGTGTAGATGATGCGCACCGGCAGGCTCAGCGCGCGCGCGGTGTCACCGATGCTCTTGAGGGCGACGGTCCCGTTGAGATCCCCCTGCACGGCGAGGAAGCGCCCGCTCTGCACCAGGCCCCGGATGTAGCTGTAGGCCTCGGGGTCGCCGAGCCAGCTCGGGCGGCGGTGGCCGACCCGGATGTTGGCGACATGGAACAGATACGTCGCCACGCGCTCGCGGTGGCTGGCGTAGGTCTTGACCAGCTTGGCACCGAGCTCGCGGCTCGGGGCGTTGTTCACCAGGAGCTCGCCGGCTTTGTAGGAGTTCTTCTGGTTGAACAGCGCCCGCAGCTCTTCCGCAGTCGCGCATTCCTTCAGGAATATCTGATAGATGCGGTGCATGTTCACCACTTCGGAGTCGTAGTCCATAAGGACCAGCAGCTCGGCGCGCGCTGCCGCCGCCATGGTGAAGTTCTGATCGGTCGCAACGCCGATGTACACGCCCCCGAGTCCGGCGATCTTGGGGAACACGATGTCGTGGCGCCACTCATTAGAGATTACGTAGCGATCCCAGGTCGGCTCGGGCAGCTTGTCGCCCTGCGTCGCCTGCACGAGCTGGCGCTGCGCCTCGGTGAGCGGGGGCGGCACCGGAGTGGGGAGCAGCGCCGGCGGCTCCCACTTCAGGGTCTCGGCATCCGGAGTCTGCACCCGCGGCTTGGTCGCAAACTTCTCGATGAGCGCCCAGGGCGCGGTCACCACCTGAGCTGCCGCCGGAGCTGCCGCCGGAGTCGCCGCCGGAGTCGGCTTGGCCGTCGCCGCGGTCTGTCCGGTACCCGCAGCCTGTCCGGTACCCGCGGCCTGTCCGGTACCCGCAGCCTGTCCAGTACCCGCCGGCTTGGCCGCTGGCGCGGGGGTCGTCGGCTTGGCCGCTGGCGCGGGGGCCGCCGGCTTGGCTGCAGGCGCCGGGGCCGCTGGCTTGGCCGCAGGTGCCGCCGGAACCACGGCCGGCTTGGGCGCGGGGGCGACCACGGGCGCCGGCGCCGGCTGGGGGGGCGGGTTGTCCGCCTCCGCAACAGTCAGGCGGCAGAGCATGGCGGCCACGACTCCGACCATGGAAACGCGGGAGGGGGGACTCTGTCTGTGAAGATATGCACGCATGTTCGCGACACCGATCGTACCACTACGGAATCGCAGGGGTAAAGACCAAGTCCGCCAACTTCTTTACTTTTTTCCGCGGCTCTTACCTCCCCAGCGGGCCTCCCCAGCGGGCCTCCCCAGCGGGCGTTTTCAAGCAGCCAATCCGGTGACGCCAAAAGACCCTCATGTTGAGCAATTTTCCGACGAGAAATGAAATTTTCCGCGGAAGGATTTCCATCCTGGAAGGAGTCTTTGTCGACCGCCGCGCGCGTAGTCTTATGAAGGAGAGAAGAGGAAAAAGGACACAACCGGACCGGCTGTACGCGATGTAGGCGGAGCGAGCCTGGGGGAATCACTGGGAGCGCAAAGTCCGACCACGCGGCCAGCGCCACAGCGCAGCTGGAGGCGCGGCGGGAATGAGTTGACGCGGGTTTGCAGTGTTGCTCTTATGCGCCCGCCACGACGGAATTTCCAGGAGAGGCGCACCATGAAGAGGCGAAACGAATGGGCAGGAATTATCGGGGTGCTGGGGCTTGCGGGGCTGCTGGCCGGCTGCACGACCCAGAACCCGAGCTACTGTGAGTCCCAGGGCTACTGCTCTGATGATCCGGCGAACGTCCTGCCGGACCTCGCCGAGCCGGGTCTGGAGGGCCCCGATCTGCAGGGAGCGCTGCCGGATCTAAGCGCGAGCGGCGACCTGGCCCGCGACCTTGGTGGCGCGACGCCCGACCTGCCGGCCCCGAGCTTCGATCCGGGCGTGCCCGGACCGGAAAAGACGCTGAGCTTCGATACGCAGGTCCGGCTCGCCCGCGGCACCGTCAGCATCACCGTCATCGGCCCGACCGACGACGGCAAGGAGCTGACGCTGCGCGCCGCGCCGCGGCCGCTGGTGCTCATCTCGCCGGGCTTTACCGTCGATCGCAAGCAGTACACAAACTACGCCACCCGCCTTGCCTCCTACGGCCTGGTGGCGGTCCTGCAGAAGTCCGGCAGTGAGTTCAACCACGCCGCGTATCGCGACGGCACCATCGAGCTGCTCACCTGGCTCGGGTCGCCCACCGGCGGTGATGCGGCGCGGATCAAGGGCCGGGTCGATCTGACGCGCCTCGGGCTCGCCGGTCACTCGCTGGGCGGCAAGATCAGCATCCTCGTCGCGGCGCAGGACACGCGCGTCAAGGCGCTGTTCGGCATCGATCCGGTGGACGCCAACACGCCCTCGGCGCAGCCCGAGATCGGCAAGATCAAGCTTCCCACCGGCGTCCCGATGGGGTTTGTCGGCGAGACGACCAGCAAGACCGGCGGCATGCCGTGCGCCCCGGCCTCGGGCAACTACGAGGTGCTGTACGGAAAGGCCGCCGCGCCCGCCTTCGCCATCACCCTGGTCGACGCCGCCCACAACGACGTGGTCGACAACTTCGCCAGCTGCCCGACCTGCGGCTTCTGCCCCGGCGGCACCGCGCCCAAGGATCGCACCAACCGCCTGGCGGTCAAGTACACCACGGCGTACTTCCTGTGGGCCCTGCAGGGCGATGTGCGGGCGCGCGACTACTTCGCCGGCGCCGCCTTCCAGAAGGACATCACCGACGGCTACATCACCCGGGTGACGAAGTAAGGGCGCGCACCACGACGCTGGCGCAGCACAGGCCGAAGTTCCCGGTGACGAAGCTGGCGGTGCCGTAGATGAGCCGCCGCTCGTCGCAGGAGTGGAACTCGTTCTTGCCGCCGGGGCAGACGCAGCGGAAGCCCTCGCCCTCGTCGTAGTGCAGCTCGACCGGGGGCCGCGGGTGCTCGGTCGAATACACGGCCGCGATGCCGAACGGCCCGGCGGCGGGAAAGGCGTACTTCTGGCGCAGGATCTTGCGCACCTCCTGCGCCAGCGGATCGATGCGCGTGTCGGCGAGGTCGCCTACCGCCACCGCCGTCGGATCCAGCCGCCCTGCGGCGCCGGTGGCGCACACCACCGGCAGCGCCAGCCGCTTGCAGGTCGATAGCAGGTGGCACTTGGCGGTCACGTTGTCGATCGCATCGACCACGTAGTCGGGGCCCGCCGCGAGGATCGCTGCCGCGGTGCTGGCGTCGTAGAAGCGCAGCACCGGCCGCACCTCGGCCTGCGGGTTGATAAGGCGCAGCCGCTCGGCCAACACCTGCACCTTGGCCTTGCCCACCGTCCCCTTCATCGCCTGCAGCTGGCGGTTGGTGTTGGTCACGCACACCCGATCGAAGTCGACCAGGGTGAGGCGGCCGATGCCGCTGCGGGCCAGCGACTCGGCGGCGAACGAGCCGACGCCGCCGACGCCGACCACCATCACATGGCTGGCGAACAGGCGGTCCATGGCGCGGTCGCCTACGAGCCGACCCATGCGGTCAAAGCGCCGGTGCAGGCGGTAGGCGTTCTCGACCTCGGCGCCCTCGGGCAGGGCCGGGACGGGGCCGGGCTGGGCGGGCGGCGCCGCGAGCGCCGGGGCGCGCGCGGGCAGGCCGGGCGCGCAGGGCGACTCCAGGCCGGGGCTTGTGGTCTTGTCAGAGCTGGGCTGCATTGGCAACTCCCGGGCGCGCCTTGGCGGCAGGCGATCCCTACGTCCCACCGCTTGCGGGGGAGCTTCTGTTTACATCAAAGAGGCGGCGGGCGTTGGCCTCGGTGGTGACTGCCAGCTCCTGCCACGGCTGGCCGCGGTGCAGCGCCAGCGCCTGCAGGACCTCGGGGAGAAACGCCGGCTCGCAGGCGGCGGGGCGCCGGGCCCATGGGGTCTGATCCGGCGCGTCGGTCTCGACCAGCAGCCGATCGCTCGGCACCGCCTTGACCGCCGCATGCACCCGCCGCGCCTCGGGGTAGGTCACCGGGCCGGCGAACGAGATGTGCAGACCGAGCCGCAGGTAGTCGGCGACAAGCTCGGCCGAGCCGCTATAGCTGTGCACCACCCCGCCGCGACGCGGCACGCCATCGCCCTTGAGGATGCGCAGCACCGGCGCGTGGGCGCGCACCACATGCAGCACCAGCGGCAGGTCGAGCTGCCGCGCCAGGGCGAGCTGCGCCCGGAAGGCGCGCTCCTGCGGCGCCAGGCGCTGCGGCGACGCGGGCTGCAGGTCGCGCCCGTCCAGGCCCAGCTCGCCGATCGCCTGCGGCAGCGGCAGCGGCGGCTCGCCAGCGACCAGCGGCTCACCGCGGGCGGCTCGCGCCAGGGCCGTCAGCTGCTCATCGAGCTGGCTTGGCGCCGCGGCCGGCTCGGGCGCCGCGAGCTCGCCGACCACCTGCGGGTGGACGCCATAGGCGAGCGCGATGTCCAGGCGGTCGCCCAGGCGCGCCCGCAACAGCGCCGCATCCCGCCACCCCGGCGCATCCACCCCCGCCAGCAGCACGCCGCTCACCCCGGCGGCGCCGGCCCGCGCGACCGCAGCGTCGCAGACCTCGGCCATGCGCCGGTCGTGCAGGTGGCAGTGCGAGTCAAACACGCGCCGAGTCTACCAGGCCCGAGCGAAAGTCCAAGCGCCCCCAGAGGCCGGTCAACGCCCTTGCCGGCTGTGGCAAGCGGCAAGCGGCAAGCGGCAAGCGGCGCGAGCTCGGGTTCGGGCGCGCCGAGCAGCCTCGGGGCTAAGCGCGCGGCCGGACCCACGATCGGGCCGCGTCGTAGCCCGGCCTTCAGCCGCTGCGACCGGGCCGGCGCGCCACTAGTTGGCGCCGTGGCACTTTTTGAACTTCTTGCCGCTGCCGCACGGGCAGGGATCGTTGCGGCCGGCGGTGGGCTGGCTCCTGGCCTGGGTGCGCAGGCGGCGCTGCCCGGCGAGGATGGGGGTCAGCTGATCGCGCAGGAAGGCATAGCGCTGGCCGTAGACCTTGACGAGGTCTTTTTGGCCCTTGAGCAGGTTGTGCACCAGCACGAACAGCTGGTTCGGGTGGACCCCCGGCGAGACCTCCACCACCGACGGCTGAGCGCCGGGGAACGAGTACATGACCTTGCCCAGGGTCTGGGGCGCCTGGTTCTGGCCGACCGGCGAGGTCATCACCGTCCACACCACGCGCTGGCAGTCGCACTTGGGCTCGACACAGTAGGCGTCGGCCAGCCCGAGCATGAACTGCGTCGGCTTTTCTTCCTCCCCCTTGGCCTCGCCCTCGGCCGCTGCCTCGCCCTCGCCGTCCTTCTTCTTGGCCGGCGGCGTCACCGTCATGGTGAACATGGGCACGCCCTCGGTGCGGAAGACCTGGGCCCACGGCACCACATCGCCGGACTTGAGGCCGGTCCAGTCGACGTAGCGGAAGTGGTGCTGCTTGCCCCACTCGCGGGTCTGCGCGTAGTGCTTGCGCAGCTGCCCGATCGCCCCCTCCTGCAGCGCCTTGCGCAGGGTGGCGCGCAGCACCTCGCGGGCCGGGTTGGCCTGCTTCTCATCGACGAAGTCGACCCGGGTGGTGCCCAGATCGACGGTCATGACGACGCCGGCAATGCGCACGTGGCCGGTCGCGCAGTCACAGCGGTCGTCGCCGCAGTAGAACTCCTCGACGCTCTGGCCGGCGACGGTGAGCGGCGGGTCCTTGGGGCTCTCTTCGGTGGATGCGATGTCACTGTAGGGGATAAGGGCCATGGGTTTGCCTTCGCGGTTTAGGAACTGGGCTGCGCGGATTCACCGAGCGAGCTCGCGGATTCAAGCACCTTCTTGGCCAGCGCTTCGCGCTGCTCGCGCCGGCAGTCGCGGGCCAGCGCGGCGATCCGGGGGGCGGGCTCGGCGCCGACAAAGCGCGCGGTCTCAAGCAGGTAGATGGCCTCCAGCTCGGCATAGGCCTGCTCGAGCTCGCGGTTGAAGACCAGGTAGTCATAAAGCAGGTAGTGGCGGAGCTCCTCGGTGGCCTTGTGCAGGCGCGCCTCGATGACCGCCGGGTCGTCGGTGGCCCGGGTGCGCAGGCGCTCCTCCAGCACCTGCAGCGAGGGCGGCAGGATGTACACCAGGCGCGCCTCCTCGGGAAACTCCTGGCGGAGCTTCTTGGCCCCCTGGTAGTCGATGTCGAGCAGGATCTGCTGGCCGCTGGCCAGCGCCGTCCGCAGCGTCGGCAACGAGGTCCCATAGCGCCGTCCGTGGACCACGCACCACTCGGCAAAGGCGCTGGCCGCGACCATGCCGTCAAACTCGGCGTCGCTCACGAAATGGTAGTCGACGCCGCCCTGCTCGCGCCCGCGCCGCGGCCGCGTGGTGTACGAGACCGAGAAGCGCAGCTCCGGGTGCTCGGCAAGCAGCCGGCGGGCCAGCGTCGTCTTGCCTGCTCCAGACGGTGAGGACACCACGAGCAGGAGGCCGCGCGGGCCGCCCACGGGCGCCACTGCCGATTCGGGTCCTGTAGAGCTCTGGGTCCGCTCCGCCACTGGGCGCTCCTACTCCTGCGCCGGCGCGCCGCCGGCCTGTAGCTCGGGCTCGGGGGCCGGCGGGCTCTGGGTCGAGGGCGACGGGCTGCCGGCGGGCTCGGTGCCGCGCTCCAGCCGCTCCGCCACGGTCTCGGTCTGTAGCGCCGACAACACGATGTGATGCGAGTCGGTGATGACGATCGACCGCGTGCGCCGGCCCTGGGTCCCGTCGATGAGCCGCCCGAGCTTGCGCGCCTCTTCCTTGAAGCGCTTCATCGGCGCCGACTCCGGGCTGACGATCGCCACCACGCGCTCGGCGACCACCGCGTTGCCGTAGCCGATGTTCACCAGCCGCACAGCGCGCCCCTTGCCCACCGCCGGCCCTGCGCCGGGATCTTGCTCGCCATCTTACTCGACATTTTGGATCTGCTCCCGCAGACGTTCGAGCTCTGCCTTCATCGCCACGATGCGCGCCGCGACCTCGGCGGACTGCGACTTCGAACCGATTGTGTTCACCTCGCGGTGGAGCTCCTGGGTCAAAAAATCGAGCTGCCGCCCGGCCAGGGCATCACCTTGGCATAGCCGCGTAAACTCCGCCATATGGGCGCGCAGGCGGGTGATTTCCTCACTGACATCCAGACGATCGGCGAGCAGCGCGACCTCCTGGGCCAGGCGCTGCGGATCGAGCGGCTGGGCCGGCGCGCTGCCCTCTAGCAGGCGGGCGACCCGCTCGCTCAGGCGGCGGCGGTGCTGCTCGGGGGCGTGCTCGACCAGGCGTATGATCTCCTCCAGCAGCCGGCCGAGCGTGCCGAGCCGCGCCAGCAGATCGGCCCGCAGGGCCTGCCCCTCGCGCTGGCGGCTCTGGCCGAGTCCGTCGAGGGCCTGCTCGATGAGCGGCTCGACGGCGCGAAAGCGGGCCTCGGCGTCCAGATCGCGCTCGCCGACGGTGAGCACGCCGGGCTGCGCGGTCACCAGCTGCAGCAGGGCGGCCTCGACACCGGGCGATAGCGGGGCGGGGGGCGCGACCTCCCCTTCCGCCGGCCCGGTGGGGCGCAAGACCTGCCACAGCCCACGCAGCGCCTGCCCGTACGAGCGCCCGAGCTCCAGATCCACCTGGACCTGCGGCCGGCTGCCCGCCGCCCCCTCCTGCCGCAGGGTGACGATCAGGCTGCCGCGGTGCACCCGCTTGCGCAGCGTCTGGGTGAGCAGCTGCTCGAGCAGGGGATCGCTCCAGTTGGACGGCAGGCGCAGCTTGAGGTCGAAGAAGCGGTGGTTGAAGCTGCGCATCTCGACAACGTAGCGGTGGCCCTGGACCTCGCCGCTGGCGTAGCCGAAGCCGGTCATGCTGCGCATCAGGCTCTGCTCCCTGGAGTAGCGGGGGCGGCGGCGGCGCCCTGGTAGAACGCGTAGGTCCGGCGCAGTCCCTCGGCAAATGACACGGCGGCGGTGTAGCCAAGCAGCTCCCGCGCCAGCTGGATGTCGGCCCGCGAGTGGCGGACCTCGCCGGGGCGCGGCTCGGCGTGGCGGGCGGCGATCGGCGGCCCGCCGGGCGCGACGAGGGTGCCCAGCTCTTTAAGCACGGCGAGCAGCGTCACCGCCTCGCCGCAGCCGATGTTGATGACGCGGCCGGCGACCCGCTCGGCCGGGGCGGCGCACGAAAGCAGGTTCGCTTGCACGACGTTGTCGACGTGGCAGAAGTCGCGCGACTGCAGGCCGTCGCCGAAGATCGTCGGCTGGACGCCGCTCTGGCAGGCGCGGATGAAGTTCGGGATCACCGCCGCATACTGCGAGGCCGGGTCCTGGCGCGGCCCGAAGATGTTGAAGTAGCGCAGGGCCACCGCCGGCACCCCGTAGACGTGGCTGTAGACCGCGCAGTACTGCTCGCCGTTGACCTTGGCGACGGCGTAGGGCGACAGCGGCGCGCACGGGTGATCTTCGCGCTTGGGCTCGTCGGGCAGTAGATTCCCGTAGGCGGCGCACGAGGCGGCGAACACCACGCGGCGGATGCGCCCGTGGCGGCGGGCCGCCTCGAAGACCTGCAGGGTGCCAGTCGAGTTGATGCGGTGGCAGTCGAGCGGCCGCGCGATCGACCACGGCACCGACGGCATGGCCGCCAGGTGCAGGATGTAGTCGACGCCCAAAAGGGCGCGGTCGAGCAGGCTCGGGTCCAGGATGTCGCCGCGCAAGAGCTCGACCTGCTCGGGATGGTTCGCCCGCAGCTCGGCGATGTTGCTCTCGCGCCCGGTGCTCAGGTTGTCGAGGATGCGAACCTGATCACCGCGTGCGACAAGGGCGTGGGCAAGGTTGGAGCCGATAAAGCCGCACCCGCCGGTCACAAGATACGACGCCATGTCGGGCAGTTATACCGATCGCGACGGAACGGATCAATTACGATCTGCCCGCAGCCGCCTACTGCCTCCCGCGGCGCCAGCGCAGGCCGGTTGTGCACCGATTGCCCATCGGTTGTGCACCGGTTGTGCACCGGTTGTGCACCGGTTGTGCACCGGTTGTACACCGGTTGTGCAACCGATCGCCTGCTGTCCGGGTGACTTGGCGACCGGGCAAGACGGTCCTTTCGGAGGTAGTAGACCCAAGGGGTCGGCGCGCGGTACCATAACACTCAGAGTTTCGCCGGTGTCGGAGTGCGTCGCCAAGGGGTGGTTGAAAGCGGCGGCTATCTGTGGCACCTGTATTATCTGTACGGGTATTTCATCTTCAAGAAAGCCAGAGGGAGGCCTCATGCGGACCTTGTTTGAGCACAGCCCCGTTGCGGCTCCGGGCGCGCGGGGAGAGGGGCGCAGCGTCCTTATTCGTCGTTCCGTCGCTGCCGCGCTGCTCGGCGGCGTGGCGCTCTCCGGCGCTGTCGCTCTTGCAGAGGAGCCGATCGCGGTGTCCGATGAGCTCGCGCCGGCCACCGTAACCACGCAGTCGACGACCACGACTACGGTCACCGCGACGCCGCCGGCCGCCGTGGCACCGAGCGCGCCGGTCCTCCCGGCACCGCCGGTTTATGTGGCTCCGGTCGCCCCGGTCGCCCCGGCGGCTTCAGTCGCGCCGCTGCCCGTCGCGCCGGGCGGCAGCTATCAGGCTCCGATCTACTTCAACGGCCCGGTGTGGATCATGCCGGCTCAGCCGGGCATCCAGCCGGTCATCCCGCAGCAGCTGCCGCCGCCGCCGGTCTATGTGCAGCCGCCGGTGCAGCCGCTGTACCGGCAGCGGCCGCTGTACGTGCCGCAGCTGCGCCGCTACCCGCTGCGCCGGCCGGCCGTGCCGACGCCGCGCGGGCCGGTGGTGGGCCTGGGCGCGCGCTTCACCGCGCTCGGCGTCAGCAGCCAGGAAGTGTTCGGCCAGAAGGTGAACCTGCTCGGCGGCGGCATCCAGGTCCGCTTCCGCAACCAGGGGCACTGGGGCTTCGAGCTCGGCATGGACGCCCTGCGCGCCAGCATCAACGACGGCGCGTTCGTGCGCAGCTCGTACCCGTTCACCTTCGCGCCGATGCTGTACCTGCGTCAGAACCGGCCCGACACCCACTTCAATATCTACGCCGTCGCCGGCTTTGGCCTGATGTCCGACAATATCGTCCTTTACCAGGACAGCACCCAGGAGCGGAAGCAGCAGTTCTGGGAGGTCCTCGGGCAGGCCGGCGGTGGCATCGAGCTGCGGTTCACCCACCTGGCGCTGTTCGCCGACGTGCGGGCGATCGGCATGCTGCTCGATGACTCGACGCAGGCCGGCCAGTATTACCAGAACGTCGACGGCGGCCCGATTCCTTCGAGCAGCTTCGGCTACAAGGCCAACCTCGGCGCGATGCTGTGGTTCTAGGCCGCCGCTGCTAGTAAGCCCGCTGACCTGAAGCGCGTCCGCGTTTGCGCCCCGTCCTCCACGCCCGTCCGGCTGAGCGCCTCTGGCCGGCGGGCCCGCTTGTCACGCTAGACCTGCCCTGGTCCTACGGGTAATGCTGGGGCTACCACCTGCATGACTACCGCCAAGTCTACTTCCGCGCGCCTGCCGGACTTTCCGCGCGGCGCGGCCCTCAGCCTGGATTTCGAGGGGACCCAGGTCCCCGCCTTCGCCGGCGAGACCGTCGCCGTGGCCCTTTTGGCGGCGGGCGAGCAGGTGCTCAGCCGGTCGATCAAGTTCCACCGCCCGCGCAGCGCCTTCTGCCTGACCGGCGACTGCGGGGCCTGCCTCATGCGCATTGACGGCCAGCCCAACCTGCGAGCCTGCCGGACGCTGGTGCAGCCGGGCCTGCGCTGCGACCGCCAGAACGCCTGGCCTTCGGCCGACCTGGACATCCTGGCGGCTGCCGATCTGATGTTCCCGCACGGCATGGATCACCACACGCTGATGACCGCGCCGCGACCGCTCAACCAGGCGATGCAGCGGGTGGTGCAGCAGCTGGGAGGTCTAGGCCACCTGCCCGACCGCGCGCCGACGCTCGCCGAGCTGCCGCCGGGCCGCAGCCGCCACGTCGCGGTGGCGGTGATCGGCGCCGGTCCGGCCGGCCTGGCCGCCGCCACCGCGGCAGCGCAGCTCCTGGGCCGCCAAGGCGCCGTGCTGCTTGTCGAGGCGGCCCCAGTCGCCGGCGGCAGCTACCGGAGCGACCCCCGGCTCGGGCCGCCGGCGGCGGCGCAGGCCATCGCCGCGGCGCAGGCCGCCGGCGTCGAGCTGATCACCAGCGCGGCGGTCGCCGGCTTTTACCCCGAGGAGCACAACCCGGCGGCGCCGGACGGCGCGCTGGGGCTGCTGGCAGTGGCGACCCCCGACGGGCTGCTCAAGCTCAGCGCCGAGAGCTACATCTACGCGACCGGCGGCCATCCGCAGAACGCGCTGTTTGTCGACAACGATCGGCCGGGGGTGCTGGCGGGGCGGGCCGTGGGGCTGCTCTTGTGCGGCTACGGGGTGCGGCTCGGCCGGCGGCCACTGGTGGTCGGGTCCGGGGACTACGCCGCGGCGCTGGCGGACGGGCTGGCGGCGGCCGGCGCCGAGGTGACGCGCATCGACGGCGCCAGCGAGCGCCTGGCGCGTGCCCTGGGCAGCCCCTGGGTCGACGGCGCGGTGGTCACCACGGCGGCGGGCCTAGAGCGTCACCTCAGCTGCGACCTCATCGCCGTCGTCGAGCCGCCCGCGGCGGCGTCCGAGCTCTTGCAGCTGCACGGCGCCCAGGTCGCCTTCGACCCCCGCCTGGGCTTCTGCGCCGTCACCGGCGACAGCGGCCAGACTACCGTCCCCGGGGTGTGGGCCTGCGGCGAGGTCGCCGGTCAGTCGAGCGCGTCGGCCAGCGCCCAGCACGGACAGCTTGTCGGCAGCGCCGCGGCGCGCCAGCGGCGCGGTTGAGGCCAGGGTAGCCATGTCTATCTCAAGCAAGATCGTCGTGTGCCGCTGCGAAGATGTGACCCTGGTCGACCTCGAGCAGGCGATCGCCGACGGCTACCTCGATATCGAGGAGGTCAAGCGGTTCACCGGCCTGGGCACCGGCCCCTGCCAGGGCAAGGAGTGCCTGGTGCCGACCTGCAGGCTGCTGGCCCAGGCGCGAGCCGCGCAGCCCGACCGCGCGCAGCGTCAGCCCGAGGCACCGGTCGTCGACCACCCGTTCACGGCGCGCCCGCCGGTGTACTCGCTGGCCCTGGGCCTGCTCGCACGCAGCGGTGAGCCGCCCGCCGCTCCACCGCCGGCAGCGCCCGCAGCGCCCGCTCGCGCCAGCGCCGCAGCACATCCCTCCCCTGCCCCGCTCGCCGCCGCGGTCGTCTCGCCCGCCGCCCCAGCAGCCGCCAAGACCCGGCCCGCGCCGGCCGGCCCGGCGGCGACTGCCCCGCGGCGCGGATTCCCGGCCAGCGCCAGCCGCCTTGCCGCCGAGGGCGAGACCGTCATCATCGGCGGCGGCATCATGGGCCTGGGCATCGCCTACCAGCTCGCCCGCCGCGGCCGTAGCGACGTGCACGTCATCGAGGCCAGCTACCTGGCCAGCGGTGCCTCGGGCCGCAACGGCGGCGGCGTGCGCATGCAGTGGTCGACAGAGCTCAACATTCGCCTCATGCAGGAGTCGATCGAGCTGTGCCGCCACTTCGCCGGCGAGATGGGCTTTAACGTCTGGCTGCGCCAGGGCGGCTACCTGTTCCTCGCACGCACCGCCGCCGAGCAGGCGGCCATGGAGCGCAACGTCGCCCTGCAGAACCGCTGCGGCGTGCCGACGCGCATGCTCGATGCCAAGGGCATCCGCCGCGTCGTGCCCGAGCTCGAGCTCGGCGGCATCATCGCCGGCTGCTACAACCCGCGCGACGGCGTGGTCTTCCCCTGGCCGTTCCTGTGGGGCTATGCCCACCGCGCCGCCGAGCTCGGGGTGCAGATCCACACCTATGCGCGGCTGCTCGGCATCGAGCCGACCGCCGGCGGCTTTGTCTGCCGCACCAGCCGCGGCACCATCCGCGCCGCCCGGGTGATCAACGCCGCCGGCGCCTGGTCCCCGGCGATCGCCCGCATGGTCGGCATCGAGCTGCCCAACCGCCCGCACCGCCACGAGATCCTGTCGACCGAGCCGCTCAAGCCGTTCCTCGCGCCGCTGGTGAGCCTTCTGTCGAGCGGGCTTTACTTCTCGCAGTCGATGCGCGGCGAGATCGTCGGCGGCATCACCGTCCCCGACGACAAGCATGGGGTTCAGCTCGGCTCGCGGCTCTTGTTCCTGGAGACCATCGCCAAGGATCTGGTCGCGGTCATGCCGCGCCTTGCCGGGGTCAAGGTCGTGCGGCAGTGGGCGGGACCCTACGACGTCTCGCCCGACGGCTACCCCATCCTCGGTGAGCCCGACGGCCTGCCCGGCTTCTACCTGGCGTGCGGCTTCGTCGGCCACGGCTTCATGATGGCCCCGGTCATCGCGCAGTATTACGCCGACCTCCTGTGCGGCGGGGCCCGCCACCCGATCTTCGACCGCTGCCGGCTGTCCCGCTTCGCCGCCGGCACCGGCGATCGCGAAGAGATGATCATCGGCTGACGGCGCGAGCTGGCGCTGCTCGCGGGCGCCGTGGTACCAAGGCGGCATGCGGTCGGTGCAGGCGCAGCTGCTGTCGGGCCTGGAGCTTTATCGCGAGGTCATCCTGACCCGCATGGCCGGGGCCCGCGAGTCGCTGTGGATCAGCACCGCCAACGTCAAAGAGATGTACATCGAGCGGGACGGCAGCTACCGCTCGATCCTCGAGCTGTTCGCCGAGCTGTGCCAGCGCGGCGTCGAGCTGCGGCTGCTGCACGCCGAGCTGCCGTCGCGGCCGTTTCGCGCCGCGTTCGACAAGATCCAGGCGCTGTGGTCGGGCGGCCTGCACCTGAAGATCTGCCCGCGGGTCCACTTCAAGGCGGTGATCGTCGACGGCGCCTGGATCTACCTCGGCAGCGCCAACCTGACCGGGGCGGGCCTGGGCGCCAAGGGGGAGGACAAGCGCAACTTCGAGCTCGGCTTCATCACCGAGGACTTCGAGATCATCGACCGCGCCACCGCGCTGTTCCAGTCGGTGTGGTCGGGCGCCGAGTGCGCCGCCTGCAAGCTGCGCGAGGTGTGCCCCGACCCCATCGGCGAGGCCGCGCCGCCGCCGCCCCGCCGCCGCCGCCGCCTGCGCCTTCAGTGAGCACACGCCTGCGCCGCGCTTGCTGCCCGCCGCCGCCCCGGCAAGGGGTTCAAGCGGCGCGAGTGAAGATCAGCACCGCGTTGTTGCCGCCGAAGGCGAAGCTCGCCGAGAGCACGGCATCCACGCGCTCGGCGCGGGCGGCGCCGCGGATGAAGTCGAGGCCAAACTCGGGGTCGGGTGTCTGCAGGTTTACGGTGGGCGGCAGCGCCTCATCCACCAGCGCCAGCACCGCCGCGACCGCCTCGATCGCGCCGGCGGCTCCGAGGGTGTGGCCGACCATGGACTTGATGGAGCTTATCGGCACCTGCGCGGCGCGCGGCCCGAGCAGCGCCCGCACCGCGGCGCTCTCGGCGGCGTCGTTGTGCGGCGTGCCGGTGCCGTGGGCGTTGATGTAGCCGATGGCCTCCGGCTCAAGGCGCGCATCGTGCAGCGCGGCGCGCATCGCCCGCAGCGCCCCGGCGCCCTGGGGGTGGGGGGCGGTCATGTGGTGGGCATCGCAGCTCAGCCCGGCGCCAGCCAGGTGGGCGTAGATGCGGGCGCCGCGCCGTCGGGCGTGTGCTTCCGACTCGAGCACCAGCACCGCCGCGCCTTCACCGAGGTTGAGCCCTTTGCGCTCCAGGTCGAAGGGTCGGCAGTAGTCGGGCGCGGTGGCGCGCAGGGCGGAAAAGCCGGCGCAGGTGAGGCGGCACAGGCCCTCGGCGCCACCGGCCAGCGCGACCTCGACGTGCCCCAGGGCGATCAGATCCAGGGCCTGACTTATCGCGATCGCCGACGAGCTGCACGCCGTCATGATCGTCGACCGCGGCCCGCCCGCCGCGAGCACCCGCGCCACCAGATCGGTCACCGCCGCCGGCTGATGCGAGACGAGCCGGGTGGCCGGCGGCAGCTCGGCGCGGTGCTCGTCGAGGAGCTCGCGCAGGTAGTCTTCGGTGTCGGGGGCGCCGCCGGTGCCGATGCCGAACAGGACCGCTGCTTGCGCGAGCTCTTTGTGCCCCAGGCCAGCGTCGGCCGCTGCCGAGAGCGCCGCCCGCAGCCCGAAGCGGTCCGGGCGCGAGGTATACGCCGGCAGCGGCGCCGCCAGCTCGGGCAGCGCCGGCTCGGCGGCCTGTCCGACCAGGTCGCTGCGGGCGCCGGTGACGTCGAACAGCGTCAGCTTGGCGATGCCGCAGCGGCCCGCTTGCAGTCCGCTGGCGAAGGCGCGGAGATCCGGTCCCAGGGCGCTGACGACGCCCAGGCCGGTGACTACCACGTTGTTGCGGTCCAAGGCTCCCTCCTCTGCTCAGCCAGGCTCGCGCCGCCGCTGCGTCAAGGCGATAGCGGTCGCCGCGAGGATCAGAACAAAAGCGGGCGAGCTCGCCGCCGCCGGCCCGCCCATCCCGCACCAGCCGCCGTGGAGCACCGGCCGATCATAGATTGAAGGGTGCGCCACCGCCGGCTCGGTGCAGACGCCGGCGACGCAGTATAGCTCGTCGCCGCAGCCGCAGCGGCGCTGCTGCTCGGCCAGGCGGAGCAGGCTGGCGACATCCAGCAGGCCGGCGCCGCAGCCGCCCTCCAGCACCGCCGGACACTGGTAGCGCGGGTCGGCCGAGTCGCGCAACAGCGCAGCGAGCGGCGGCGGCGCCAGGCCGGGCAGCAGCGACTTGACCAGCGCCACGGCGCCGCTCACATGCGGGGCGGCCTGCGAGGTGCCAACGAGCTCGCCGTAGGTAAACGGCGGCCGGCTCGGCTCGGGAACACCGTCGTCGCGATAGGTCGAAAGGACGCCCTCGGGGGGACCGCCCTGTAGGTCCACCGGCAGGAGGTCGGGGAGCTCCTGGGCGTCGGGCAGGCCGCCGCCCGGGGCCAGCAGGTCGACCCGCGGTCCGAAGTTCGAGTAGCTGGCGCGCGCCCCGCGTCGATCGAGGGCGCCGACCGTGATCACCCCGTCCAGTCCGCCCGGCGAGTAGGTCACCGCGTCCGCCCCACCGTTGCCGGCGGCGGCGACCACGGCGACCCCGCGGCTCAGCGCGTCATCGATGGCCCGCTGCAGGGTGAACGACACTCCGGGACCGCCGAAGCTCAGGTTCAGGACGTGCGCCGGCGATGGCGCCCGCGGCAGGCCGCCGACCTGGGCGCCGCTCGCCCAGCGCACCGCGTCGGCGATATCGCTGTCGATGCCGTCGCCGCCGTTGACCCCCAGGACCCGCACCGGCAGCAGGCGGCACTTCTGATCGACGCCGGCGATGCCCAGGCCGTTATTGGTGACGGCGCCGATGGTGCCGGCGACGTGCAGCCCGTGCAGCCGGCTGGAGTCGATGGTGCCGGGGTCGCTGGGATCAGGGTCGCGGGTGCCGTCGCCGTCACCGGCGCTCAGCGGGTCGGAGACAAAATCGTAGCCGGCGAGCAGGCGCGGCTCGAGGTCCGGGTGGCCCCTGACGATGCCGGTGTCGAGGAACGCCACCACCACGCTCTCGGAGCCCTGGGCGAGCTCCCAGGCCTGCGGCATGCGGATGAGCGGCAGGCTCCACTGCGCCGGCAGCAGCGGGTCGTTGGGCAGGCTGGCGGCGTGGCGGATGCGATCCGGCTCGACGCGGGCAACCCGCGGATCGGTGGCCAGCTGGGCGAGCGCCTGGCGGGTGGCGGCGGCGTCGCGGGCAGCGGGCAGCGCATACAGAACGATCGCCCCGCCGCCGTCCGCGGTCCCGGGCGATGGGACTAGCTCGCGCAGCGCCTGCACCTGGACCCCGCCTAGCAGCTGAACGGGCGGCGTGGCAGCCACGATCGTTCCCACCGCCCGCGCGGCCGGCGCGCCCTGCTGCCCCGCTGCTCCGTCTGCAGTCAGGCCAGGCGAGGTCGCCGCGAGCTCGACCAGCGCATAGCCGGGGCGCCAGGCCTCGTGCGGCACCGCCGGCGCCAGCCGGGGCGGTACGGTCCGCGCCGACCGCCTTGCGCCCAAGGCCGGGCCCGCCGGCGGCAAGGGCGATGCGGGTTCCGGACCGGATCGCTGTGCAGTCAGGGGCTGCCCTGCCGCCGATGCGAGGGTCGACAGCGCCTTCTGACGAGCGGCGCCGCCCAGCTCACATCCGGAGCCGGTCGCCCAGGCGGCGAGCATGCTCCACACTAGAAACGGCGCGATGCCGCGGCCCCCGGCACCACCGCTCTTCCCTCGGCTGCGCCTGTCATTACCGCCGCGCCTGTCATCACCGCTGCGTCCGTCAGCGCCGCACGGCACGTCAGCGCTGCCCCGCACGTCAGCCCCGCCCCTCACGCTAGCCCCGCCCCTCACGCTAGCCCCGCCCCTCACTTCATCGCCGCCCCCGGCGCCACTCCTCTCGCCGACGCCCGCGCCGCGAGGGTCGCTGCCGAGGGTGAAGCGATCCCGACAAGCGCTTGCAGCAGTCCGCGTAAACCGGCGCATACGGGGCGAGCTTACCCAATTTGCGATCTCGCGCTCGGCAAAAAAACGTGTGCGCCAGGGCATTTAGCGGGTTCCCTCCGCAGGGGAAGGCGACTTATTCTGATGGTATGTTCGCCCAGACTCTGCTGCTGTCGGCGGTGCTGGCTCACCTGACCAGCCCGGGAATCCACCTCAGCTCCGGGGACGCCCTGCCGTGGGTCACGGCGACGGCGCTCGGGGCGCGGCTGCACCGCGATCTGGGGGTCGTGCCCGAGGCCGCGCTCGGGTTCCGCGGCGGCCGGCCGATGGTCCTGGCGGTCGTCCCGATCAAAGCCCCAGCGCTCAGCGAGTCGAGCACGCGCGCCGGCGCCCAGGCATTTCGGACCTGGGAGCCCGAGGATTTCGTTCGCGCCGAGGTGCGCACCGCGGCCGCATACTTCAAGATGGCCGCCGCCGCCCGCCGCGCCGGCATCCGGCTGCAGGTCAACAGCGGCTTCCGCACCGACGACGAGCAGCGCGAGCTTTACAACCTGTACCGGCGCGGCCGCGGGCCGCTGGCGGCCAAGCCCGGCGGCTCCAACCACCAGAGCGGTCATGCCCTGGACCTGGACACCCGCTCGCCGCAGGTGCGGCGCTGGCTGTGGCGCCATGCCTTCCGCTTCGGCTTCCGCCGCACAGTCGCCTGCGAGCGCTGGCACTACGAGCACTGGGACATCGCCGAGCACGACCTGGCCGGCTCGCTGCGCGGCTGAGCGCCGCCGCCTAGCGCAGCCGCTTCCAAAAGATGTTCTCGGTGATCCCCGGCCGGGCGAAGTCGGGCAGCGTGCCGGCGGCGAGGTAGCCGTGGCGGGCATAGAACCGCTGCGCCCCGAGGTTGAAATCCGAGGTGAGCAGAAACAGCGCCGAGCTGTGCTGCTTGACCTCCTCTTCGACGGCGCGCAGCAGCAGCGTGCCGATGCCGCGCCCTTCACAGCCGGGGCGCAGCGCGAGCAGCCGCAGGTACCCCCCGTTGCCGAACTGCCCGCGCGAGCAGAAGCGCGCCAGGCCCCACAGCTCGGCGGCCGCCGACTCGGCGTCCCCGGCGGTTGCCGCCGCGCCGTAGGCGAGCAGCAGGCTCTCGGCGGCGCCGCTTGGGGCCGGGGGGCCGCTGTCGCCCGAGGGGCGGGCCCGGTCTTTGACGATGCGCTCCAGCTCGCGGAACAGGCCCGCCTCGCTGGCCCCATAGCGCTGCAGCAGCGGCTGCGTCGCCACCGCCGCGGCGAGCCGCGCCAGGGCCTGCAGGTCGTCGCGGCGGGCCGGCCGAACCCCGACGCACGGCGCAACGCTCACAGGGTGCTCCGCGGGCGCACCCGAATCGACGCCGGCTCGGTCGGGCAGTAGTACTCGCACAGGCCGCAGCCGGTGCACGCCGCGGTCACCTGCGGTCGCCCCTGGGCGTCGATCACAATCGCGCCCGCCACCGGGCAGTGATCATGGCACTGGCTGCACGGCTCGCCGCGATGCGGGAGGCAGCGCTTGGGGTTCACCTCGGCCAGCCCCATCTGCACCTCGGCGGGCAGCTGCAGCGGGCGCAGCGTCCCGCTCGGGCAGACGGTGGTGCACAACAGCCCGTGACACAGCACGCACGGGGCGTCGCGCGCGACGATGTGGGGGGTGCCGGCGCGTTCGTTGTACTCGGAGTCGAGCGGCTTTATCGCCTGCCGCGGGCAGATGTTCACGCAGGCGCCGCAGCGATAGCAGCTGTCGCCGATCTTGGCCTCGTCGACCGAGCCCGGTGGACGCAGCGGCACCGTCAGCACCACGGGCTTGGGCGCCTGGTTTACCGGGCGGCGGAACATACTAAACAGGTCACGGCGGCTCAGCTTCTCGGCCATCTGGATCTTGCCCTCCTTCTTGTCCGCCGGTCGGCGGATGCAGCGCCGGACGCGGCCGCCTGGACCCGACCGCCCGCGCGCCGGGCGCGTGACAGCGCGGCGCCCACGCACTAGCATGCGCCTATGCTGGCTGGTTCGGCTAGGCCCCGTGCGCGCCTATCTGCAGGAATGTTGTGGCGGGCCGCCCTGTTGCTCGCGGGGCTCGGCGGGGGCGTTGCCGGCTGCGGCGAGCCGGCGGCGCAGGATGTCACCGTACGCTGGCGGCTGGCCGACGGTCGCTCATGCATTGACGCCGCGGTGGTGCTGGTCACCATCACCACCCCCGATCGCACGGGCAGCGGTGGCCCGAGCACGTTCTCGATGCGCTGCCCGGCGGCCCCCGGCGCCTTCACCCAGCTAGTAGTGCCGTCGGTGTCGGCGGGCGCGCAGCTGCAGGGGCAGGGGCTTTCGGCGAGCGCCACGGTCCTTTATCGCGGCACGGCGACGGTCGCCGACCCGCTTGTCCCCAACCTCGATCTGTTTCTTTATTTCACCGGCGGCCGCTAGCGCCGCCGCGGGCCGCGCCGCGAGCCAGGCCTGGGTCAGCCGCCGGTGATGACGTTGGGCGAGCCGACGATGGTGTTGCCGACGCCGCCGCAGTGCTTGGTCATGTCGCCCAGGCGGTGCGCCTTGCGGCCGTTGATAAGGACGGTGCCGCTGCCCATCTTGGCATTCCAGGTGTTGCCGTTGCAGCACGCTGCATGGATCCCTGGATCGCCGACCCGCACCGACGGCAGGTTGTTGGTCAGCACGTTAGTCGAGCCCTGGATCGCCGGCCCGATGACCGGGTGTGGGCACGCCGGACACCCGTGGGCGTCGGCCGGATTGACAGCTAGATCACTGACTCGTGCTTGCGGTGGCATGTTAGTTCAACTTAATCAGGGCAGCCTGCTCGGTCATGGTGGCGCCGGCGTTGAGGTCCATGTTCGCCCCGGCCTTGACCTTGACGTTGGAGGACGCCTGGATCTCGTAGTTGGTGCCGGCCTTGGCGGTGGTCTCTTTGCTGCTCTCGGTCTCGATGACCTTGGCCTCGATGCGGACCTTCTCCTTGGCCTTGATGAGGATGTCGCCGGTCTTGCTCTCGATCGTGATCTTCTTGTTCTGGGTATCGATGAGGATGTAGTTCTCTTCTTTACCGTCGTAGATCTCGATCTTGGTCGGCTGGTTGCCGGCGTCGTTGAGGACGATGCGGTGCTTCTGGCCCGACTCGATGGTGACGCGCGGGTTGGAGGCGTTGTCGTTGAAGATAAGCTCGTGCTTGGCGCGGCTGCTGAACGAGCGGATGTCGTTCTTCTTGGCGTCGGCCTGGCCGCGGAAGTCGGCGTGATCGCTGTTGAAGCGCTTGGTCGGCGACTTGGCGTCGACGTTGGCGAACGACGGCTTGTCCATGCCGTTCCACAGCGTCGCGATGACCACCGCCTGGTTGAAGTCGCCGTTGACGAAAGCGACCAGGACCTCGTCCTCTTTCTCGGGCAGCCAGAACGAGCCGCGGCCGCCGCCGCCGGCGCCCAGGGTGCCGATGCGGCACCAGTGGCTCTCCTCCTGCTGGCCGCTGCCGTGGCTCGGCGGCAGCGTCGGGAACTTCACCTTGACGCGGTAGTCGCCCTTGTCGTGGACGTTATCGGTGACGATGCCCACCGTCATGGTGTTGGCGTTGCCGCCGCCAATCTGGCCAGCTTTCGTATCTCTATCGTGCTTGTACATCGCGTCTCCTGCGCATCTTCAAAAAAGCTATCTTGGCGGCCGACCGACGGGCCTGGGGCTACACCAGACCCCCGGGCAGCATGCTGCCGCTGCCGCCGACCACCGGTCCCATCGGCACGACGGGCGGGGCGAAGGTCGGAATCGGTCCGAAGCCGAGGACGTTGGTGACCTGGGTGCTCGCCTGCCAGATCTGAAACACCTTCTCGAACGCGTCGGCGATGCTGTCAAACAGCTGGACGTGATGCAGGGCCAGCGGGTCGCCGAGGTTGCCGATCATCTGCCCCTTGAGCACCTGCTTGGACACCGGCACCGTCACCTGGGTCAGCGCGACCACCGGCGTCGGGATGTTGGGCATTGGCGGCGCCACCGGACCGGGGAACGCCGCGAACGCCGGGTACCAGGCCATCGCCGGCACCTTGACAGTGGCGGTGTACTGCAGCCAGGCGTTGCTCACGGTCATCGCGATCGCCATCGAGTAGCGCAGCTCCATCGGCGTCGACTTGGGCGCCGCGCCCATGATGATCGGCAGCCAGGGCGGGCCGACCAGCTGGCCGAGCGTCGCGATCGGGCCAAAGATCGTCACCCCGGTGAGCGTCGCCGCCGCCTGCCAGGTCGCCCAGGCCTGGCAGATCGCGCCGCAGATGCCGTCGATGAAGCTTTCGAACTTGCCGCTGATCTCGCTCACGGTGTCGCAGTGGTACTTGTTGACGCTGGCCGGGATGAACAGCCGCCCGACGGGAGGCACCGCCACGAGCTCGCTCGGCTTGAACGCCTGGACGTACTGCTTGCCGGCCTCGCCCTGCGGCTGGCGCCAGTCAAGGGGGAGCTTGATCATAAACGTGCGAAACTGCGCCTTGGCGAGTTCCTGCATGACGGATGACTGTGGCGCCGGCATTTAGATAATCCCTGTCTCACTGTACTTGGTGAAAGCGGCGATCTGCAACGCCCGCGAGGCCCACTGCCGGCCGCCGGCCCAAGCTGGCAGGCAAGCTGGCAGGCCCCCTGGCAGGCCCCCTGGCAGGCTTCTGGCGGGGTTAGGGCGGCCGCGGTTATAATCAGGCATGCCCTTTTCCCCCGGCCCGCAAGAGACCGTCCTATACCCCGCGCCCTTTGTTCCCACCGAGCACCACGTCCTTGTCGTCAGCAACAAGCGCGTCGTCCAGTTCGCGCCCGACGCCGAGACCGCCTTCCCAATCGCGGAGTTCCCGCTTGAGAAGATCGAATTCGTGGGGCGAAACTCGGAGCGTCCTAGCGCGGCCATGGGCATCATCTCGGCTATCGTCGGGGTTGTCTTTCTTATCGTCTTTGTGGCCAAAGTGTTGCCAGCGGTGATGTACGCAGGAGCAGCAAGCAAGCCGGAGGCGGCGACGGGAAAAGGCTCGGGCGATGAGGAAAACGGGATCGAAGGTCGGGACTCCAACGATGAAGACCCGTTCGCCAGCGAAAAGGAAGCCGAGGTCAAAGAGAGCGTCCGCGAGAAGGCCAACAAGAAGCTCACCAAGCTCAAGGAGGTAAGCTTCGGCATCCCGCCGCTCACCGAGGATGTCGTGCTCGGCCTGCTGTCGCTGGTCGCCGGCGGCGTCGCGCTGCTCGTCGGCCGCTCGCTGTACAACAAGGAAGAACACAAGGTGTTCTGCCGGGTTGGCGAGGTGGTCTATCAGATCGGCGTCAAGAGTCCGGTGCAGCAGTCGCAGATCCTGCAGACGATCCAGGCCGCCCAGCAGGCGATGCCCAAAAAGTAGCGGCGCCGCTGCGCCCGCGCCCCCGCCAGGCCTTAACATGGCGCCCCCATGCAAGGCCAAACTCATGATTCCTATCTTGAAACCCAGACCCAGGCGCTAAAGGATGCGGGGCTGTGGCGGACGCTGCAGCCGCTCGCAGGCGCCTGCGGCCCGACCGTGCGCATCGGGGAGGAGGAGCTCCTACTTTTCTGCTCCAACAACTACCTCGGGCTCGCCGCCGATCCGCGCCTGACCGAGGCCGCCGCCGCCGCCGCGCGGGCCCTGGGCGCTGGCAGCGGGGCCTCGCGCCTGGTGTGCGGCTCGCTCGCCCTGCACGGGGAGCTCGAGGCGCGGCTGGCGCAGCTCAAGGGCAAGCAGGACTGCGTCCTTTTCAGCTCGGGCTACCTCGCCAACCTCGGGACGATCGCCGCCCTGTGCGGGCGCGGCGACACGGTGATCTCCGATCAGCTAAACCACGCATCGATCATCGACGGCTGCCGTCTGTCGGGGGCGGACATCGCGGTCTACCCGCACGGCGACGCAGCGGCGTGCGCCGCGCTGCTCGACCGGGCCCGCGGGCGGGTGCTCATTGTCAGCGATGGGGTGTTCTCGATGGACGGCGATCTGGCGCCGCTCGCCGCGCTGGCGGCGGCCGCCGAGCGCCGCCAGGCCTGGCTGATGGTCGATGAGGCGCACGCCACCGGCGTGATCGGCGAAGGCGGCGCCGGCGCTGCAGCGGCGCTGGGGGTGAGCGATCGCGTCGCGGTGGTCATGGGCACCTTGTCCAAGGCGCTCGGCTCGGCGGGCGGCTTTGTCGCCGGCAGCCGCCTGCTGTGCGACTACCTGCGCAACCGCGCCCGCTCGTTCGTCTATGACACCGCCCCCACCCCCGCCGCGGTGGCCGCCGCCCTGGCCGCGCTCACCGTCGTTGCTGACGAGCCGACGCGCCGCCACCAGGTGCTGGCCGCGGCGCAGCACCTGGGCCGCGAGCTCGCCGCGCTCGGTTACGCGGTGCCGCCGCCGGCCGCGGCGATCGTGCCGGTGCAGATCGGCGACAGCGCGGTGGCGATGCGGCTGTCGGCCTACCTGCGCCGCGCCGGCGTGCTCGCCCTGGCGATCCGGCCGCCGACCGTGCCCGCCGGCACCGCCCGCCTGCGCCTGTGCCCGATGGCCACCCACAGCGCCGAGCAGCTCGCCCAGGTCATCGCCGCCTTCCGCGCCGCCCGCGATGCATTGCCCGAGCTGCGGCCGCTGCTGCGTTAATAGCCCGGCCCCGTGTCCTGTTGCGCTTGCATGCAGTATCCTGACTAGCGGGAGGTCCGTCATGGCGATCTACGACATCTCGTTAGCCGATCTGAGCCCCGGGATCTCCGGCGTCATCGCGACCGAGATGGTGCTGCTGTGGAACTCGCGGCCCAAGTCGGCGGCGCAGCACGCGCGACTGATGCAGCCCTACAGGACGCGCGGCACCATGGTCTCTACCGACGCGGCGGGCCTGTCCAAGCTGACGCAGCGCTACACCCTGCCGCAGGTCATGAAGCTCATCTCCGAGCCCAAGGAGGTGATCCACGCCCTGGGCAAGGCCATCGGCGGCGAGGCCATCGGCGTATGGGCCGCCGACAACACGCAGATGTTCTACCCCGACCCCATCGACCCGGCGCAGGTCGTTGCCCAGATGCTGGCGGTGCAGCGCCGGCTGGCCGCGCTGACCGTCCAGGTCGGGATGGGCATCCACCAGCTTGAGTGCTACCGCATCGCCGGCGGGCTGTTTGGCCGCGACGTCGACATGATCGAGGAGGTCGCCGAAGAAAAGACCCAGGGCGGCGAGATTGTGGTGTCCGAGCCGGTGCTCGCGCAGCTGGCCGAGCCGCTGCGCCGCACCGCTCGCCGGCGCGAAGATCTGCACAGCTACGGCGCCCTGTGGTCGCTCCACGATGACGGCGGTCCGCTGACCATCACCGCGGGCGAGGACACGGACTATCCGGCTCCCTTTGACGCGCCGTTTTTTGCCACCCTGCGCGACACCTCGCTGTCCGCGCTAGAGCACACAAGCTTCCACGACTACCGCCACACCCCGACGGTGGCGTTCGTCCGGGTGGCGCACCGCCGGCACGAGTATCTGCTGGATGCGTTTACCGATATGTCGCTCATCGATCTGGCCTTCCGGCGCATCGCCTCGTCGTATGCGGGCGATGTGGTCAAGTCCAACGGCATCCTGGCAATCGTCCTTTTTGCCCGCAGCGAAGAGGCCATCGCCTTCAGCCGCGACATCATCGAGACCACCGGGACCCTGGGCCTGACCGCCCACGTCGGCGTCACCCGCGGCGAGGTCTTCCTGTTTCCGCTGGCCGGCGGCGGCCGCGACATCGCCGGCAATCCGGTCAACATCGCCTCCAAGCTGGCCGAGGACTCGGGGCTAGGCGGCGTGCTGGTCGACAGCTCCGTGCTCACCGAGCCGCTGGCCGCCCAGCTTGCCGCCAGCGCCGAGCCCTTCCGCCTGACGATCTCGCGCGTCGAGCTGACCGGGTACCGCGTCCCGGTCTAGCCGCGCCCGGACCGCTCAGTCACCGGGACCGCTGCGGATGAAGGACTCCAGGTGCTTCTGCTCGGAGAGGAGCAGCACCTCCGACAGCCAGCTGAGAGCCTGTTCGGCGTCTGTGAACGCGCGCCGGCTGGGGTTGTTGCTGGCCTCTTTGATGATGCGGCGGAACTGCAGCGCCGCCACCGCGCTCTCCTCCTGGATGAGCAGCGCGGCGCGCCGCAGCCAGGGCTGATCGCGACGCATCGACTCGGGAATGCGCTGCGCGACCGTGCTCGGCAGAAAGCCCGCGTAGCGCAGATCCGAGCAGAACACCAGGTTGGGCGGCAAGAGCGAGACCAGGTGCCGCACCTTCATGTCGAAGCGCTCGTACTCTTCCTCTGTCACCGGTGAGATGAGCCGTATGGTGACCAGCCGCCCGAAGGGATTGTTGACGCGAATCACGGGTAAGGTCTGCGCTGAACTAGCCGGCGGGCCAGCAGTGAAAGAGGCCTACTGTATCTCGGCGGAGAAGTGGATCGTGTCGCGCGCCAGTCCTTCGGTCACGATCTCGCCGCCACCGCTGCGCAGGAACCACTCCAGGCGGTGATCGCGATACTCGCGGCGGATAACGCCGGAGGCGACCAGTGGCCCCAGATCCGGCATCTGACTGAGGACCGCCTGCGCCGCGGCCAGGGTCTTGTGCGCGCTCGTCCGGGCGCTGACGCGCTGAAACCACAGCGCCAGCGGCGTACCGGCGGCCGGCGGCAGACCGTGGAGGTCGGCGTAGGCGACAAACGGAAAGACCGACAGATCGGCGCGGCCAAACTCCTCACCCTGGAAGAAGGGACCCGCGCCCAGGTGACGCGACAGGAATCCGTAAAGGCGGCTCAGCTGCTCTGCCGCGCGCGCGGTCAGGCGCTCGGCCAGCTCGCCGGTGGCGCGCTTAAAGAAGCGGACCTCGATGAGACCCCAGGTGACGGCGTCAAAATAGGTATCGCAGACCTCTTCGATCATCCGCGCGCGGGCGCGCGCCGCGGCAGAGCGCGGGAGGAGCGGCCGCTCGGGAAAGCGCTCTTCGAGATATTCCAGGATGATGGTGGAGTCAAACACCGCGAGCTCGCCCGCGCCATCGTGGTCGATCAGCACCGGCACCTGCCGCCGCGGGCTGTGCTGGATGAACTCTGGCGGCAGCGGCGCCAGCAGATCGATGGTTCGCGGCTCGAAGGCGAGCTCTTTCTCATAGAGGGCGAGCTTGATCTTTTGCGCGAAGGCAGACAGGGGATGTTCGTATAAGACCAAAGTCATGGCCGGCGAGTATAGCACACTCGCAGGAGTAGCTCCCGTTCATTTGCTGGATCTTCGAACCGCGGATCGCGACGCTTGCAACGCCGCAGACCAGCCCAGGTTCTGGGCGGTTACCGCCGCCCGAGCTGGAGTCTCTCGTGAGCAAGCCGGCGTAGTGCGCGCAGGGCTCAGGGGCGCACTGCGACTCCATGGTGCCAGCCCGGCACCGGATGCGTGCCGAGCGCGATGAGCTTGAGCCCCGCGTCAGCCAGTCCCTGGCGGAACTCCGCGAAGTCGAACATCGTCGCCCACGGGTGCGCCGTGGTCCGCCGCAGCAGCGCGCCGAAGGCACCGGTGTCGTAGAAGAACTCCCGCGAGAGCTCTTCAAAGAAAAAGTAGCCGCCCGGCCGCAGGACGCGCTGGACCTCGGACAGGGCGCGGCGCCAGTCCGGGATGTGGTGGAAGATCGCGAACTCGAAGACCCCGTCATAGCTCGCGCTCGGCGCCGCCAGCTGCTCGGCGTCCCCCGTCCACAGGCGCACCGAGGGCCGACTCGCCAGCGCGCCCAGCGCCGAGCGCGCCCGCGCCACCTGCTGTTCATCCAGGTCAAACCCGTCGAGCGCGGCCGGCCGGAAGCGGCGCTCGATCGCCAGCAGTCCCGCGCCACTGCCGCAGCCAATCTCCAGCACCTGCCCGAGCGCCGGCGCGCAAGCCGCTCCATAGTGCCAGCGCACGCTGTAGCGCAGCATGGCGCTGCGCACCGGATTGTTGACCAGCACCGTCTCGACCACATTGAGCTTCATGCAAACTCCGCCAGCTGCCAAGCGAGTCCCGCCCGGTTACCTTGCTCGCCACGCGCGGCGGACTCGGTTCCCGCGCGAGCTGCCGCCATCGTAGCGCATCGTCGCCGCCATCCCCTCAGCTTTCGCCAGCCCCCCATCTCTGTTGGCAAGCGGTGCCCCAGACTGCCCCCCACCGCCTGCTCCCCGCTCGCCCGCCGTCAAAGCCAATGCCGCGCCCTGCCCGCCGCCCCAGGCTCCAGCGTGCCCGCTTGCCCCGTCTCCCCCACCGCCCTGCGGCCATGCCTGTTCAGACCCCGCCCACCCAAACTCCACCGACGGCTCGGCCCCCGCTAGTACCTGCTGCCGCCCCCTAGCACCAGCGTCCCCCGCCATCTATCTGCTACCACTCCGTCGTTTTTCCTTGCCATCCCAAGCGCGCTTTTGATAGAAGGTCCAAACAAACTACGCCATATAACTACCTGGGGCTGTAGCTCAGCTGGTAGAGCGCTAGAATCGCACTCTAGAGGCCAGGGGTTCGACTCCCCTCAGCTCCACAAGGAAACCCGCCTAAGTCACGGACTTAGGCGGGTTTTTTCGTATCTGGCGAAGGCGGGCTCGGCTGGCCGGGACAAGCTCGGGACAAGTCGTCTTCGTCCCCTTCCAGGGTTTGCAGGGCGCGGACCGATGATCCGGCCTCAGCTGAACCGGCGGCGGCGTAGCTCTGCAGGGTCGTGGTCGTTGATTCGTGGCCCAGCGTCGCCGCTACCACGTGCGGCGTCTGCCCGGCCTGCAGCGCCAGGGTCGCGTGCAAGCCGCGCATGCTGTGGGCGCAGACGTTGGGCACCTTGGCCAGCTCGCAGATGCGCTTGACCCAGTGGCGCGGCCAGTCGCGCCAGTGCTGGCCGAATAGCAGCGCGTGGGGCGCCTTGCCCAGGCACAGCGCCGTGATGTGCGGCTGCAGCTTGATCGGTAGCGCCACCACGCGCGCCGCCGCCAGCGTCTTGCCGAAGGGGATGCGCAGCACCCGGCCGCGGTCGTCCACGTCGCGCACCACCCGCTCCACGACCTCCGAGGAGCGCAGCCCGCACAGCAGCAGCAGCGCCGCGGCGATCGCGCCGTCTTCGGTCGGGGCCAACTCCAGGGCGACGCTGAGCCAGCGGCGCGCCTCGTCGATTGTCAGCTGCTCTTTGCCGTGCCGGCGGCGGCCGACTCCGCGCACGCCGCTGAGCGGGTTTGCCTGCAGCCACTTCTGATCCACGCACCACGAAAGAAACGTCTTGGCCTCGGCCAGGCAGTTTCGGTGCGTGTCCGTGGCGAGCGGCTTGCCCGTGCTCTCGCTGGGCTTCTGCACCAGGTCGTTATAGTAGCGTGTGCAGCGCTGGGCTGTCAGGTCGCGCACCAGGAAGTCATGCTCGCTGAAGAAGCGCAGCAGGCGCGAGCCGGTGGCGGCGCAGCTGGTGGGCTTGTTGCCCTTGGCTTCCCGCAGGTGCTCCTGATAGCGGGCGCAGGCTTCAGACACCGTCAGCGCCTCGCGCTCGATCTCCTCGAGACAGAGCTGGGCAAGGCGCTGGGCCTGCTGGGCGGTCGGCGCAACCGGGCACCAAATGCGGCCGCTCTCGCGCGCAATTCGGCATCGGTAGCCGCCATAATGACGATAGGGTCCTTCGATTCGCATGGGTCACTGTCTTTCCCTCCGTGATGGCTTGCGGAGTGCAAGATACCGGCTTGCCGGAGCTGGTCACAGATCATTGCGGCGACGCGCACCGCGATTCTCTCTTCGAGCAGACTCATGGAGAGCCATCGCGCGAGGTGCGAGGACTGGCGCGGCCGGGAGGCACACCGAGCCCTTCCACGGTCTCGCGCTCGACCAGGCCGGCGATTACGCCGAGCTCGAGCGCCTGGCGCAGAACCTTGAGCTCTTCGCGGATCGTTCGCTCGCTGACGCGGTCGGCGCGGCGCTTGCGCTCGTAGAGCGACAGCTCGGCGGGGGTCAGCTCGCGCACGTTGAGACTGCCGAGGAGTCGGGAGAGGCTGGCGGACTTCTGGCCGTGGTAGGAGCGGGTCGCGACGGCGTTGCCGCCTTTCTTGGTCTTTAGGTAGTGCTCGACGACCTCGGAGATCGTCACAGCGGGTCGCGCGATGGATGCGGTCGGCGCGGATTCGGACCGCACCGAGCCCGCGCCTGTCCTGCTCGCGGCGCCTGCACTGCTCGCCGGGGTCTTCGCGTTCGGCGTGCTCGCCAAGCTCGCTGAGTTCGCGGCGCCTGCCACACTTGCTGCGCTCGGCTCGCCCGCGGCCAGCTCGGCGGCGAGCTTGTGCGCATCGGCGGCGCGGCCTTCCCGCAGCAGGGCCAGGATTTGCTTTTCCACTTCGGCAGGCAGGCGCGGCCCCGCTGGCGCTTTGCTAGCCACCTGCGCTGCCGCGGCGGCCTGGCGCTTCTTCTGATCCTGGATCTCCAGGTTGAGGAAGTGGCGCAGCAGCGCCGACGGGCTCTGGATGTTCTTGAAGGTCGGGTAGGCCGCTTTCAGCCGACTGATCGCGCGGCGGATCGTCGTCTCGCCATGGCTCTTGAGGATCTGGCGGTTCACCGGGTACTCGTCGATCAGCGTGACCCGCGAAGCGACCTCGCCGCGCTCGCTGAGCTTGAGGATCTGCGCCGCTTTTTCCGTCGACCACGATTCGCCGGACGGCAGCGCTTTGAGGTAATCGACAGGCCGGCCCAGATCAATCGGTACGTCCTCGCGGCGATAGGCGCGCTCTGGAAACAAATAGACGTTACGACCATCCGGCGTCTGGCCGGCAAAGTGAATCTCGCCCAGCTCGCGCAGGCGGCGGATGTGCCGCCGGGTCTGCGCGGGAGAAAAGCTCTGATGTCGATCATCAAAAGAGCGCCCGATGCGGTCGACAGCTGCATGGCAGCCCTGACCGCGATCGATGCGCTTCATGCGGATCAGGATCATGTGCTCCTGCGCCGAGATGCGCGTAGGGTCCTTCCGCGGGCGGCGGAGCCCAGGATCAGTGGGGGTTGCAGTCGCTGCATTCATGCCCGCGCCCCCTTGGTCTTTCGACGCTTGGGCGCCAGCGCTGACTCTTCTTCGGCGGCCCGGCTCCCTCCGCGCACCGACTCCACGCGGCACGCCAGCGGCAGGTAGTAGCAGCTGTGTTCAGCGCCGCGCTGGGTCTGTTCCTCGCGCATGACCAAGTAGTGCGGATGCACTCGCGGCCTTAACAGGTCGCTGAACTTCACTTGCGTAGTCTTGAGCCCGATCAGCTCGGGGGCAGCTTGCGCCGGCGCGATGCCGGCTTCGACTACGGCGACGATACGGCCGCGCAGCGCCGTTTGTTTCCGCGCGGCCTGCCAACACACGGCAGTTCCTGGGGTCAACATTGGGTTCCTTTCTCGGTGCGAGTTCAGCGACGGCTGAGCCGTCAGGTTTCGCTTTCTGGTCTCCCGATCGCGGATGGCCATCTGGGTAAGCGCCTATGTCCAGAAGGGGTCCGAGACCCAGGCGCTCACGGCGGCGCGGTGCGCGGCGTCCCATGTGCCGACCGCTTCGGCTAGGTTGAAAGGCTTGAAGAGCTCCAGCCTCTCGTCGACGGCTTTTTGGATATTCTCCGCTGTCGGCGTGCGCTTTAGGGCTTCCCGCAGGTAAGCCGCGGCCTCTTCGCGCAGCTGCTGCAGCGCCTGATAGAGGATCGGGTCCTCGTAGCTGGTCTTGGTCTCCTTGATAATCCGTCGCCAGTCAGCGGCGGCATTCCACACCGACAGCAGGAACCGCACCGCATGCGCCGAGCCGCTGCAGTGACCATGAAAGAGTGCCCACCGCACAAACTGGCTCACATTCCAGGGCGCCACGCCGGTGGCTGTATCCAGCGTCGGAAATAGGCTCGCCAGCTCGGACATCGCTTGGTAAGGGTTCGCCGACCAGCTAAGAACTTTCTGACGGCTCATCGGGATTTACTCCGCAGCGCAGCCGGAGACCTGGGGCCGCCTTCCATTTTTGGAAAGCTGGGCCTTGCTGCTGTGGGAAACGCGGGTCTCGCTGGGAGGCTGGGCCGCGGAGCCAAGACGCTGAGATAGGTTCCGGCGGTGGGTGGCACTCGGCTCGCCTGCTTCGCGCAGTTCTGAGCTTGCCTCCGCCGCCCGCGCCGCCGCCTGATGACCACTACGCCAGGTGAGCCGTCGGGCTGCGGGCCGAAGGCGCCCGCTCCCAGCCGTTCGCAGAGCGCGCATAGACAGTCGCAGATATGAGGTCCCTTCATCTAATTCCCTCCTTGAAGAAATCGCTTCTACTGAGCCGCCTGCGCGTCATCCCCCGAGGTGCGCAGATCCCTGTCTACCGAGCCCACCCCGAACGCGAGCCACGACCGCCGCACGCCCAGAACCCGCGCTAGATCCTCGACGGTCTTCAGGGGCGGACCCCCGCGCAGCTGGCCGCGCTCGTAGGAACGAAGGGTGTGCGGGCTATACCCCGCGGTCCGCGCCAGCTCCGCCAGACTCAGCCCGCACCGGCGCCGCGCCCAGGCGAGGCGCGCAGGGAAGCCGACAAACCCCATCAGCTCGGGCTGGCGTCCAGGCGGCGCGACCTTGCAGCCGGGCTTCTTCGCTGTCGATTCTACCGGGCCGCCGCTCGTGGAACACAAACAGGCCAGGCACGCGCAGCACAGCGTCTGGCACCGCGAGCAGGTCCGCAGCAGCTCGGTACAGGTGCGGCACCGCAACTCAGGATCTGCATAGGGATCGGCCTGCATCAAGGCACCGCGCTTTCCTCGCTCGGCGAAGAACCGAGCCGCAAGCGCAGCAGTTCCCCGAGCCGGCTGGCTTCCGCCAAGGCGGTCTGCAAGTCGCCGAGCAGGCTGCAGGTAAGGAAGAACTCGCCGGACTTTGCCAGGGCGGTGTAGCGGCTGGTGGCCTTGCTGTAGTGGACCGCTAGACGAATCTCCCTCTCACGGCTGCCCCAGACGCCGGGGCGCTCCTCGGACCAGCCGGCGGGAAGCGTGCCGTCGCTCTCGGTCGCTCGGTTGTCTTCGCTCATCGCCGCCCTCCGGCGCCAAGGCGCTCGCTCGGCAACCACGGGCAAGCGATCTCTACTGGCTGCTTCGCTAGCTTCTTGAACGCTTGGGGCTGCTTAAGACGGGTCGTTCTGAGTTGGTGATTCGCCATTGATTGCCCTCTCGATGCAGTGCGGATATGGTCCAACTTGACAACTTAGGCGCTTTTTCTTTCGAAGAACTAGGAAACAATAGGTTGAACCCGCAAATATTGTCAACAATTCCGCTTTTTCATACGACAAAACAGATACAACAACGCAAGAGCCGGCGCGATCTATCGAGAGCTGTGGCGCAAGGGCAGAAAAACCCACTTCACTACGGCTTGCCTCATCGGCTCTCGTCGGTCAGGTGCGCGCTCGGGCTAGCCGCCAAGCACCTCAGCTTCGCGGCCGGGCTTTCTGAAGGCGTGGTCCGGTCGATCGAGGATGAAGAGCAGGTGCCCAAGCTCGATACTGTCGAGCGCATCGCCTGCGCGCTGGGCGTCCCGCCCTGCTGGCTGGCCTTTGGCGAGGATGGGCCGCGCGAATTCAAGCCGCGCCGGGATCGATCCCAGGACGCCGGCGGCCCGCCCGAGCCGATCAGCGGCGGCCTGCCTTATAAGGCCCTCTCCGGTCGAGCGGGCGAGCGCCTGCGCACCAAACGCGAAGCGCTGGGCTTTTCGCTGCGTGGGTTGGCCACCGCTGCTGGTGTTAGCTTTGAGACCATTCGCAAGTGCGAGGCCGGCACGGGCGTTCCAAAGCTGGATACCTGCGAGCGGCTGGCCGTGGCGCTCGGCGTAGCGCCCTGCTGGCTGGCCTTTGGCGTAGGCGATTCCGCGTAGCGCCGCGATCCAAGGTTGGGTTCGGTTCACGGAGCAATGGCTACTCGAAGATATTCCTTTGGGCTAGGTCCAATATTTTTTGGGATCTCTGTCGCAGAAGTCATCCCTGCAGCCGTCCCAACACCGTCCCAAAAGTGCCCAAAAGACGGGCAAATGAGTACCAATCGTCCCAACACAGGCAACGGGCAAAACACGCCCATCAGTCGGATAAGTTTGCGGCGCGAGTCGGCCCCGCTGTATAGACTGCGCGCATGGACGCCAGTAGCTCCCAGACCGCGATGTCGGATCTCGATATCGCTCAGCAGCTCCAGCACCTTCTGAACGAGCTTGAGTTCAGGCAGTCGACCAGCCGGCACGGCGAAGATATTGCACAGCACCTCCGCGCCGCCCTGGCGATACTTACCGCGCAGGACGCAGCCACTGCCGATAGCCGCGAGCGCTCGCTGGGCGAGCTGCTGCGAAAGCGGCGCGAGCGGGCCGACCTTTCCCTGGCGCAGCTAGCCAAGATGGCGGGGCTGGCCAAAAATACCATTTTCAATATTGAGCAGGGGGCACACAGCCCCAACGCGGAAACGCTGCGACGGATCTGGTCCGTTGCAGAGCTTGGTTTGTCGCCTACTGATCTCACCTCGTCCTCTGGGGAGTGGCGCCCAAATAGCTGGGTGCCGCAAGGCTACGACCCCGTGCAGATGACCCTGAATCTCATCAGGATAGTCAACGGGCCTGGTGGCTCCGTCGAGCAGACCTACCTCTATCTGGATGGGCAGAGCGCGGCTGACTGGCTGTCAATTTGCTCTACCGAGAGCTTCGCCGAGTCCTACCGCAAGACACGCCCTTTAGAAGCCGCAGCGACGGAAATTGCGCGACTGGTTCGCGCGATGCCGCTGGATATCAATGCTCTCGGGCCGGGCGATGGAAAATCGGAAGTGGCTTTAGTCGGTCAGCTGCTCGACCTGCTCCCGGCCGGCGACATGCGACTCCACTTGCTCGATGTGAGCCACCCGCTGCTCGTGGCCTCGTGGAATCTGGCGCTGGCGACGTTCCAGGGCCGCCATGTCGATGTGCTGGCTCTGCATGGCGACTTTCACAAGCTGACCCTTTTCGAGCCGCTGCAGGCAGGGTCGAACGCACGCAGCCGACGGCGCTTGTATACATTTCTAGGCTATACCCTGGCCAACCTGGACAACGAGATCCGCTTCTTCGAGTCGCTCACCGCCTGCTCGGCCCCCGGCGACTTATGCCTGGTCGATCTGCAGACGGCTTTTGCCACCCCAGACAAGCCCGACGAGATCAAGACTAAAGACCCCTCGCTCAAAGGCTCGCCGCCGCGCGCCTACGTCGAGTGGATGACTGGCCCCATCCGGCGCTACGGTCGCGGCGTCCGCGACGTGACGCTAGAGTACGACCTCGGAACTGAGTGCGTGATACCAGGCAGCTACGAGATCAACCTGGTTGCCAACGTCGAGCTCTTCACCGGCCAGCGCAAGCGGTTCGTCGTCGGAAGAGTCAAGCGGTACAACCCCGAGCGGCTCGGCGAAGCGCTGCGTGCGCGGGGCTGGTCGGTGGAGTCGGTGCGGCTGTACGGAGGACCGACCGGCAAGGGGGCGGCGCTGATGTTGCTGCGGAGGACTGGATGAACGGAGCGGTGGCGGTACCGATTAAAGGCTACGCCGAGCCTCTTGGCCATGACCCAGCACACCTGACGCAGGATATGCTGGCAGCGGTCCATGGCCCTGGTGGTCATCTGGACCAGAGCCACCTATACCTCGACAGCAAGTCGGCCGCTGACTGGCTCGCCATCTGCGAGAGTGAGATGTACGTCGGCATACGCTCGGCCCTATTCACCGAGCTGGAACACTGCGCACGCTTCATCGCCGCCGACCTGGGCAACCATGCAGTCACAGTCAACGCGCTCGGCTCCGGTGACGGCAAAAGCGAAGTCTGCCTGACCCAGCACCTGGCGCAGCGCCTACCGCAAGCAGAGATCCAGCTGCACCTGCTCGACATCAGCCCCCACCTGCTCGCCCGCGCCTGCGAGCACGCCGCGAAGGTCCTCGGGTCGAGCTTCCCCATCTTCGCGATTCACGGCAACTTCCACGAGCTGACGCGCTATCACAGGCTGGTCTCGCATGACCACAGCCGCCTCGTGTTCACCTTCTTGGGCTCCACGCTGGCCAACCTGGCCGATGAGCTTCGCTTCTTCCGCGAGCTCCATCTGAGCACCGCCCCTGGCGACTTTGCTGTAATTGATTTCCAGCTAACAGCTACTTCGGACCGCTCGCCCAAGGCCATCCGCGACGCGGAGCCGGTCCTAGTCGCCGGCGCGCCCAGCCCGACGATGGCGACCTGGATGCAGGGACCGCTGCAGCGGTATAACCGCGCGGCGCGCTCCATCAAGGTGCGCACGGGCTTGACCACGGCGTGCCCTGTGCCCGGCTCGTATCAGATCGACTGCATCGCTGACTGCGAGCTAGACGGCGGCGACATCCGTCAGGTTCAGCTGTGGCGCTCTAAACGATACGATGTCGACTTACTCGCCGAGGCCATGGCAAACCTGGGCTGGCAGTCGGTGATGATTCGAAAGTACGGGATCGAAGCGAACATAGCGGTGATGGTGCTGAAGCGAATATGATTTCAGGGTCTCAGCGTTGTAGGGGCGCGACTTCTCCGACTTCTTAGTCTCCGAGCTCGGCTCCGGCGGGCCTTGTTCACCGCGTCTCAGCAGACCTCGGCCACGCGTGCCTCTCACCTCGGGATCGCCTTAACGCCGGTCTTCTTGCCCTCCCCGGTTTCCCGCAAGATCGCACCTTGCGCATGCGGGTGCGGGTGCGGGTGCGGGTGCGGGTGCAAGGAGGCAGTCTGTCGTCGGGAGCTTCAAGCGCTACGACCCTACCCATCTCGGCGAGTCGCTGCGGGCGTGGGGGTGGTCGGTGGAGTCGGAGCGGTCAGATGGAGGGCCGACCGGCAAAAGTGCGGCGCTGATGTTGTTTAAGAGGTCGAAGAGTTAAGCCGGCACGTCTTTTGCAGAACATAATTGGCACTACGCTGATGCATGCAGAATAGGCATTCTGATAAGGAGATTTTATGAAAATATCCTAGACGCGCTGCCCCTTCCGCAAGGGCTGTAGCCGTCGACAGCACACAGTTTAATTGCAATTGTATTTGCAAATTGATTTCTTCATGCAAAGCAAAATTGCAAGAATGCATTTGATATTTTTGTTCGCTTGATCGCAATCGCGATCTTCGTCACAATTTTCAGCAATGCAATCTCATCGATGCTTCACGATGACTCGACCCGAGCTGCGCGCACAGCTTGGCACCAAGCTCGCGACCGATGACGCGTTTGACGGCTTCTGCTTGGACTATTTCCCTAAAGTCCACAGGCAGTTCAGCGGCGAGATGTCTCGGTGCAAGAAGGAAAACATCCTGCTTCAGATGGAGTCCGTCGAGGCAATCACCAGGGCTCTATGCGCCGCCTTCCACGGCGGCGCAGATCAGGCAATCCAGGCACGTTCTGATAACGAGCCTCTTCCCGACGATGCCGCCCAGAAACAAAGACACGCTGTGATCGTCGCGGTGATACCTAGCAGCAAGGGCTGTTGGGCTAAGCTAGAGGAGATAGTACGCGCTGATTGCGTGAGGTCCCATTTGTCGCCGGAGCTGACTTCACTACTCAACTTCCTGGCCGGTGTTATTAGCCGCCCCCGGTCGACAGCGCCGGCCCTCACGCGGCGCGGCATTTCGCGGGCCTTTCGCCGCTGTGGGGAGTGACTCTGCAGATCTGCTAGGGTGGAAGACCAACGCTCCTTGAGCACTCTTCCCTTCATGCCTGATAGCAAGGCAAAAAGCAACATGACCAGGCTAGGGTGAGCACAAACTATGCCGGACCAACTAATAACGAGAGCCAGCATCTTGAGCTACTTCAGTCCTATCATGGGCCGATGCATGTAGCGGCTATTTAGGTGACGGTGCTCGACGAGCGGATCTTGCATGCGCACTGCCTCGCTCGTGGCAGAGCAGGCTAAAGCTGATATCAATCATCCAGTTCAGATTTTCTTCCATCTACGCGCCAAATTTAAATTCCTCTACTCACTCTATATTCCTATTGAAAAACTGGTTTTCGATCTTCCTGTGGTCTGCTTATGCGCAGATGTGTTTCTAAGATAGAAGACGCAAGGCGCCTTGTGAGGTCTATTGATAAGCACCAAGTTTCCCCGCTGGCAAGGCTTGCCGGCGGGGCGATGCTCTGCTCTCAGTGACTCAGAAGAACCCGAGCTGCCCGGTTGCTTTCGCGGCTCGCCGCTCCTTAGGTTTGGTCCCTTTTGTCGCGGGCTTCTTGGGCTTCTTAGGCTCGGCTTCGGCAGGCTTGGTATTCGGGGGTGGGCTCGGTTTGCTCTCGGGCGCGGGGCGGCTCGGCGAGCTCGCGGCTTTCTTGCGCTTCTCTTTGGGCTCGGGGCCGCGTACCAGCTCGTAGGTGACTTTCCACGTCCGTCGTCCGTTCTTCGTCGTCGCTTCTTTCTCAGACTTCACCGGAGTTGCCTTTCTTCTGCTCGGCCTGGTCGGCGCTCGGTCTATGCGACCGGGGGGCGCTTCACCACGAGCCAGGCCGGGTAATCGATCACGTCGTCAAAATCGACCCAATAGCGGGTCTTGGTTCCGCTGATTCCTAGGCGCGGGCCTCTAGGGCCGGGGTAGCTCGTTGCGATGTCGAAGGGCTCGGCGCCGGGGATTCGGATCACCTTGCTCGACCCGTAGAAGTGCGAGCCGGTATCGAGCAGGCGGAAGATGATCCCGGGGTAGGCTTCCAAGTAGAGCCGGGCGCCGTAGGGCACCTTGCGGCCTCGGAGTTCCAGGTCGCCGCTCGCCGTGACAAACGGGTATCGCTTGGGGTCGGCTGCGTGCTGCTCCCAGCGCACCACCGGGTGCTTTTCGCGGCCGGGGTAGCGGTCGTACAGGCCGCCCTCTCTCTTCTTTAGGCTCGGCGGAGCGTCGGGGTAGTACTCGGTCAGATAGGCGGGCTGCCAGCTGCGGTCCATCGGGCTTTGGGGGCCGCTCGGCGCGGGGTTGTAGTAGGGGCGCGGCTTTTCCGGCTTCTTGGGCTGCAGGCTCGGCGCAGGCGGGTCTTGGGCACCGCGCCTCAGCAGCGCCAGCCCGGCCACCGCGGCGCCCCCGAGCAGCAGCGCCTTCTTATCCACGCAAGCCCCTGAGCAGCTTGACCCCGCCGTACAGGCCGATGCCTACGACCGTCCACTTCAGCAGGCTTCCCAGTCCCTCGGCCGCTTCGGTTACTTTCTTTCCCGCTTGCCGGGCGGTGTCGGTCACTTCTTCCGGGTCGACCCCGGCCACGCGCGCCTCTTGCTTCAAGATCGCCGTGACGCCGGTCTTGCCCTCCCCGGCTTCCCGCAGGATCGCGCCTTGCGCAATGCGGGCGCTGCTCCAAGCCGCGGCGTAGCTGCGCCGTTTTTCCGGCTCGCTGTCGGCCTGGTCGCCCGCTGCTAGGCTCTTTTCGCTGTCGTCGATGAGCTGCGCGATCGGGCTCCACCGGCGATCCGTGGTGATCTTGGAGAGCACCAGCAGGGGCAAGCTCAGATACGCCGTCCAGGCCAGTCCCTTGGCCTCCTTGAACGCGGCTTTGGTCCGGTTCAGCTCTTGCTCGGCGGCCTGGCGCAGCGGCTCGATAGGTCCCTTTTCGAGTTCGCTCAGTCGCGCGGTGTCGCTCGTGGCGCTGGCGGGGACGAAAGGCGCGGCGGCAACTCCGCCTTGGGCGCGCCTCCGCGTCCACAGGAACGGCTCAGGGCTCTTTGCTGCTGCTCTCTTTGCCTGAGCACTAACCCAAGCAGTCGACGGGTCTTGCATTGGTTCCACCACTTCCACAGCTGCGCCGCCGGCAGTGCCACCAAGCCCAGAGCGACGATCGCCGCCCCCACCACCAGCGCAGCCAGCGCACGCGCAGCCCTTGTCATCCCGTGGCCTCCGGGTTCCGTCGCACGGCACGGCGGCTCAACTTCTAGCGCCGTGCCGCCTACCGGCGGGCCGGCTCCACCAGGACTTGCACGTTGGCCGACTCGCCCACGGCGATCCCGCTGTCGCTGTACAGGTCATAGCCGGTCGGGGTGATGTTGGCCGCTCGCCAAGTCTGCGTGCCGCCCACCCCCGTGGCGATGACTAGCGGCGCGACCGCAACCCGATGCTCTTGCGCGTACTCGCTGCCGAAGTTCACCCGGCAGACCTTTGCACCGGCCGCAACCGCGGCACCCTTGACCACTGTCACCGTGATCCGGTGCGCCTTGTCGGTCGGCTTGTGCTGCGGGCTGAATGCCACCCCCTGCCCTGGCGTCGTGTCGGTGATCTCCGGGGGGAAAGCTGGGTCGAAGTGCGGATCGTAGCCGGGCGCGTTCACCGGCTCGGTGCAGCGCAGCCGATGGAGCTGCTCGTCCTTGAGGCCCAGATCTTCGATCGACAGCGTCCCGGCCAGCACCGCCTTGTAATTGGCTCGGCTGATGTAGCCATCTCCGTAGAGGGTGTTCAGTACGACCGCGTCATAGGCCGGGGTTCCTTTGCCCGGCTCGACGCATGGGCTCTTGCTCGGGGGCTGGGGCTTGGTGTCGCCGCCGGTGCCGCCGGTGATGATTGGATCGGTGTCGAACAGTCCGATAGAAAAAAGCATCCGCATGGTTCAAGTCCTTGTCTGAGAGTCGCCGCGAGGGCGACGGGTTTCGCGTTTAGCGCTGAGCCGGCGAGCTCCGCCGGCTCCGGGTCTGCCGGGACGGCTTACAGGTTGCCGCCTCGCGGCCGGACAACGGGATTGGCCGCCGAGCCGGGCAGGGCCTGCGGGTTCATCGCCGGCGCCTGGGTTCCGCTCGGAGCGGTCCCACTCGGCTGCACGTTCTGCAGCAGCGTCTGCAGGCTGCTCAGTAGCTGCGTGTTCTGCGCCGTCGGCGAGGGGTGCTGCAGCATCGAGCCCCAGAGCTTGGACTCGAAGTCATCGGGCTTGAGCCAGTTCATCAGCAGGTCCGCTCCG
>JBGANQ010000030.1:0-88095 GCA_044222245.1 Polyangia bacterium
GGGGTTAGCGGTCGCTGGGGTCGTCGGGGGGGTACATGGCTTCGATGTCGGCGGCGTAGCGCTGCAGGATGACCCGGCGCTTGAGCTTCTGGGTGGGGGTCATCTCGTCGCGCTCGATGGTGAAATCGTTGGGCAGCAGGGCGAAGCGCTTGATGGTTTCGTAGCGGGCGAGGTTTGTGTTGATGCGGTCCAGGTGTTCCTGGACGCTGGCGATGAACTTGGGGTGGACGGCCAGCGCCTGCAGGTCGGTGGGCAGGTCCTGCTGCTTGGCGAAGGCGGGGGCGCGGTCGGGGTCCAGGGTTAGCAGCGCGGTCAGGTACTTGCGGTTCTCACCGATGACCAGGCTCTGGGCGATGCCGGGGATGAGGCGCAGCTGGCCCTCGATCGGCTGCGGCGCGACGTACTTGCCGCCCGAGGTCTTAAACAGGTCCTTCTTGCGATCGGTCACCTTCAGGAAGCCGTCGGCGTCGAGCTCGCCGATGTCGCCGGTGTGCAGCCAGCCGTCGGCGAGGGTGGCGGCGGTGGCGGCGGGGTCCTTGAAGTAGCCGACAAACACGTTGGGGCCCTGAAGGAGGATCTCGCCGTCGGGGCCGAGCTGACAGGTGGTGCCGGGCAGGGGGCGGCCGACGGTTCCAAGGCGCGTGCCGCCGGGCTCGACGGTGCAGCAGCTCAGCGGGCCGCTGCACTCGGACTGGCCGTAGGCCTCGTAGATGGGCAGCTGCAGCGACAGGAAGAACTCCAGCACCTCTTTGCGGATGGCGGCGGCGGCAGAGACGGCGATGCGCAGCCGATCCAGGCCCAGGGCGGTCTTGAGCTTGCGGAACAGCAGCCGCTCGGCGACCCGCTCTTCCAGGGCGAGCAGGCCGTAGGGCTTGCCGTGGTCCAGGCGATAGGCGCCGGCGCGCTGGCCGACGTCACGGGCCCAGGCGATGACGCGGCGCTGGATGGGCTTGGCCTGCTGGAGCCTGGCCAAAAGCGCCGCCTGCAGCTTCTCCCACACCCGCGGCACGCCGAGCAGCAGGGTCGGACGGGCGACGAGCAGAGTCTCGCGCAGGCGATCGGTGCTGCCGGCGAAGTAGACGCGCGCCCCGCAGGTCAGCGGCAGGTACATCGAGAACATCTGCTCGGCGATATGCGACAGCGGCAGGTAGGACACGACGATGTCGCTGCTGTCCACGGGGTAGAGCTGCAGCACGCAGGTCGTGGTCCACGCCAGGTTCTGGTGGGTCAGCATCACCCCTTTGGGAGTGCCGGTGGTGCCCGAGGTGTAGATGACGACAGCGACCTGGGCGGGGGTGATCGAGGCAAGGCGCGCGTCCACTGCCGCCTCGCTGCTGGCGCCGCTGGCCAGGAAATCGTCCCAGCTCTGGCACAGGGGCCCGCCGAGCGATGAAGTCAGGCCCTGATCCTCGGCGGGCAGCGCCGCCGCGCCCTCCATCAGCACGACCCGCCGCAGCTGCGGCAGGGACGAAAGGTGCGGGCGGACCTTGCGCCACTGCGCCAGGTTCTCGATGACCGCCACCACGGCGTCGCTGTGACGCAGGACGTAGGCGGTCTGCTCGGCGGTCGAGGTCTGGTAGATGCCGACGGCGACACCGCCGGCGCAGAAGGTCCCCAGCGTCGAGATCACCCACTCGGCGCGGCTGTCGCCGAGGATGGCGACGGCGCCGCCAACCGGCAGGCCGACCGCCAGGCAGGCCGCCGCCATCTGCCGGACCCGGGCGTAGTACTGCTGCCACGAGATGGGCGTAAAGTCGCCGCTGGCGGTGCGCGCGAGCAGCGCCGGGTCGTCCGGACGGGTGCTCGCATGGTGGGCGAGGCGGTCAGGCAGCAGATCGCGTTGACTCGCCGCTCGGGCAGTGCTCATGGGGTCATGCTAGCGGGCTTGGTCCCGAGGCACAACGCACCAGGTGGGCCGGCACTACGGTGCCGCCGCGGTCCCGGGGCGTGGGCGCGCGGGACGACCGGCGGCTACAGCTCGGCCTGGATCTTGGGCGCCGTGACCCGCAACAGGTAGCGCCCCTTGCCGCTATTGCCGGTCGGGGCGACCGCCAGGGCGACGAAGTAGTCGCGCGACAGGACGCGGATGATGAGCGTCATGCTGTCGGTGCGGATGGTCACCTCCTCGATGCTGCCGGCATCGATGGTCTCGGCGGCCTTGCGCACCTGGGTAAGGATGTACGAAAACTCCATGCCGACCGTCTGGATGTCGGTCTTCTGCTGGTCCTTGGCAAAGCTTTCGACCGCGATGCCGTCAAAGCCCATAAGGAGTCCAGCCACCCCGCCCTCGGTCTGCTCGACAAGACGACGCAAACTATCTCGGAACATACATCCTTTGTATCGGGCTTTGGCGGTGCGCGTCAATCTCTCTGGCGATTGCTGTCGCCCGCGGCGCGGCTTGCGGGGGCCGGGCTTTAGGGTCTTTAGCTGCCGCGGGCCTTTTTGCCCCTGTGGGCGGGCCGGCGGGCGGACTTGTGCACGATCAAGTAGAGCTCGCCGGGGCGGCTTGTAAACGCCGCAGCGTGCTGGGCATCGGCGCCGCTTCCGACAAACACGTCGACGCGGCCGATGCCGCGAATCGCCGCCCCGGTGTCCTGCGCCAGCGCCAGGCGGGCGATCGAAGAGAAGTGCAGACGAGGCTTCTGGCCGGGGGCATCAGCAGCAGCCGGAGCCTGGGTCGGCGCCGCCGCGAGCGCGGCGGGGCCACTCACGGCGGGCCTGGCGAGATCACTTGCCGCGAGCGCAGGGGGGCCGCTTACCCCGGACGCGGCGCGGCCACTGACCCCGGGCGCGGCGCGGCCGCTCACCGCGGGTGGGGACGCAGAGGCGGCGCTGTTCGCGGATGCCGGCTCGGCTGCAGCAGTTTTTTCGATGCTGGCCAGCTCGGTGCGCAGCCACAGGGCCGCCCCGAGGGGGACTTTTTCGGCATCGACCGCAACCGAGCGCCCGGGGATGAGCTGGCCGAACTTGCCGGTGCCGCGCAGCGGGGTCGGCTTGAAGAAGACAAAGTGCGGGTTTTTGGCCCAGTAGCTGCGCAGCAGGTCGGGGTGCGCCGCGAAAAAGACCCGCGTCCTGCTGCGCACCGGTGCCGCGGTCGCGGCGGCACCGCCACCAGTCGCCGGCAGACCTGGGGCGGGACCTGCCGCCGGCGCCACAGCCTGGTCTGGGGCCTGACCTGGGGATCGCTCTGGGGCTTGCTGGGGGGGCTGCTGGGGCGAAGACCCGGGCACCGGCTCCGACTTGATTACCCCGTCCTGGCGGGCCAGCTTGAACGGGTTTATGTAGGGCTGGCCGTTGTTGCCATCGGTAGTCAGGTTGACCTCGCTGCCGTCGTCCAGCTGCACGGTCGCCGAGCCCTCGATGTGCACGTTCAGGGCGGTGCTGAGGCTGTCCAGGTAACACAGCTCAAGGCCCTTGCCGTCCAGGCCGCCGTCGAGGATCTGCGCCGTGCTGAGCTGGCTCGCCGCGTCGGGCGGGCGGCGATAGAGCGGGAACTGGTAGGGCCCGTGGCGGGTGCGGCTGCCGCGCAGGACCGGATGAAAATAGGCGCTGAAGTGACCGCGCTCGGCCCCGGCCAGGCGGTGCAGCTCGAACTCGCGGGGCAGGGCCGCGCACAAGGCCGCGCGACCGCGCCGCGCCAGCGCCAGCAGCGGCTGCAGCGTCGAGCGCGCATACTCGGCAAGCCGCAGGCTGACCCGCCCAAAGCGCACCTTCGCTGGCGGCGCGGGCGAAGTCGGGGGAACCGGCTGGGGCGCGGGGGTGCCGCTCGGTCCTGGGGCCGCCGGCGGGCTGCGATCTCCCCTGGGCGGAGCCGGGGCCGCGAGCAGGTAGGGAAGCTCGGCCTCGATGGCGCGGACCAGCGACTCGGGGTCAAGGTCGTCGCAGCGCTCGGACTGGAGCTCGGCCGGCGGCGGGGCCGTGCGCGCCGCGCCCGCCGGTTCCGCCCGGGCCAAGATTCCCCATCCCAGCAGCAAGACAGCATATCTGCGCAAGGCCAGCACCTTCACCAGCTGCTCCAGTCTAACAGCCTGCAGCAAAAGCGCAGCGAGCGGCCCGCGCGCCGGGCCTGGGCGCGCAACGGCTCGCGCGCAGCGGCTCGCGCGCGCAGCGGCCTCGGGACGATCAGCACTGCAGGTCCTGTGAGCGGTCGCGGAGTGGACACATGCTCTGGGGGCACCCGGTGCCTGCAAGTGGACCGACTCACTCCGAGGACAGCATTTCTCCGTCGGAGAGCGAGCCATTTCCATAGCAGCTCTGGAGCTGGTTGCTAACCCAGCTGAGGGTCGGAGGGGCTCTCGGCCTTTTCGCTCTTGCCCTCGGCCTGCTCGGCGACCTGGCGCTTGAAGCGCCGCTCCAGGGCCTTGCGCTCGACGCCGAGCAGGCGCGCGGCGCGGGTCTGGTTGTGCCCCGACAGCTCCATCGCGATGCGCACCATCGTGCGCTCCATCAGGTCCAGCTTGTTCTCGCCGGGCATCTCGCGCGCCAGCAGCAGCCGGGCCAGGCGGTTGATCTCGCCGGCCTCGCCCGACTCGCCGGGCTCGCCGCCCAGCCGCCGCAGCGGCGCCACCTGCTCCAGGCTGCGCAGGGTGACCTCATCGGTGTCGCATAAGAGGGCAAGCCGCTCGATGGTGTTGCGCAGCTCGCGCACGTTGCCGGGCCAGCTGCGCTGCTCCAGGTTCTGCATCGCCTCTTTGGTGAAGCGCAGCGGGCGTCCGAACTGCTGCACGAAGTGGGCGCACAGCACCGGGATGTCCTCGCGCCTCTCGCTGAGCGCCGGGACCTCGATGGTCACCACGTTGAGGCGGTAGTACAGGTCCTCGCGAAAGCGGCCGTCCTTTATCCGCTGCTCCAGATCCTGGTGGGTGGCGGCGACGACGCGCGCCTTGAACGAGAGGGTCTCGGCGCCGCCCACTCGCTGGAACCGCCGCCCCTCCAGCACCCGCAGGAGCTTGGCCTGCAGATCGGGGGTCAGCTCGGCGATCTCATCGAGGAAGATGGTGCCGGCGCCGGCGGCCTCGAGGCAGCCGATGCGGCGGCTGACCGCGTTGGTGAAGGCGCCGCGCTCGTGACCGAACAGCTCGGACTCGACCAGGCCGGGGGCGATCGCGGCGCAGTTGACCGGGATAAGCGGCTCCGACGAGCGCTTGCCGGTCTGGTGCAGCGCCTGGGCGACCAGCTCCTTACCGGTGCCGTTGGGCCCGCGCAGAAGGATCGTGGCGTCGGCGTCGGCCAGGCGGCGTACCAGGTTGCGCATGCGCTCGATCGCCACCGAGACGCCGACGATGGCGCCCAGGCCGTAGTCGCGATCGAGCCGCTCGCCGAGCTGCTGCACCCGCCGCTGCAGGTCGCGCTTGGCGAGGATCTCCTGGACGATGGGGACGATCAGCTCGGGCGACAGCTGGTCCTTGAGGACATAGTCGACGGCGCCGGCGCGCATCGCCTCGCGCAGGTCCTGCATCTCGACCGACGCCGAGACCACCACCGCCGGGGCCGGCTGCAGCGCCCGCACCTGCTTGATGAACTCGATGCCGCCGCGCTCCAGCGGGCTCTCCGAGAGGTGGATGTCGACAAGGTAGGCGTCAAAGCGCTGCTCCCGGCACAGAAGCAGGGCCTGCTCCAGGGTCGAGGCCTCCTCGAAATGGAGATCGTCGATGGCGCCGAGCACCGAGCGCAGCACCCGCCGCGCCGCCCGCTGGTCATCCAGGATCAGGATCCGCGCGCCGCTGCCGCTCATCGTCGAAGACTCCCTGGGTGGGCGCTGTGGCCCGACCGCTTGCCAAACCGAACCGGATTATCTCGCTCTACGCTTCCGAGAATTAAATATCAAATGGGCTGCGTGCTCGTCGCCTCTTTTAACGGCTGGCAGGTCGGACAGAAGAAGGTGACGCGCGCTTGCACGCCCTGACGCTGCTCGCCGATCGGGGTGCCGCAGCGCCGGCAGGGCAGCCCGCCGCGGCCGTATACCCACAGGCGCCGGCGCGGGTCCATGGCGGCGGTGGTGCGACGCTGGCCGGTGAAGGTCACCACCTCGGTCGCGGGGCTGTCGGCGTAGACATTGGCGCGCAGCAGCCGCCGGCCGAGCTCCAGCACCTTGCGCAGCACCGCCACCGGCACCGCGCCGACGGGCAAAAAGGGGTGCTGCCCGGTCATGAAGCACAGCTCGGACTTGTAGACGTTGCCAAGGCCAGCCACCAGCCGCTGGTCGAGCAGCGCCTCGCCGAGCTCGCGCCCGCCGTCGGCGCGCAGCCGGCGCAGCGCCTCGTCTTCAGCGAACGGCTCGGCGAGCAGGTCGGGCCCCAGGCGCGCGAGGTCGGGGTGGCGGAGCAGCTCGGCCTCGGTGAGCAGCTGGGCAACCGGCACGCGGAAGCCGACGGCGACGAAGGCGTCGGTGGCCAGCAGCACCCGCAGGTCGCGCCGCGGGCGCTGCCAGCGCTCGTCGCTGGCCGGGGTCGGGCCGGCGCGATAGATGTGCCACATGCCGTTCATCCGCAGGTGCGTGCACAGCACCAGCACGCCGTCCCAGCGGCGGCCCGGGGTCTGCGGGGTCTGCGCGGTCTGCAGGGTCTGTGCGGTCCCAGGAGTCTGCGTCGCCGCGGCGAGCACGCGCGGGCCGAGCCAGATAAGGCACCACTTGCCGCGTGCCTCGACCCGCTGCACGGTGCGGCCGACCAGCGGCGCCTCTTCATCGATGCGCAGGAGCGGCGCGTAGGCGGCTTCGAAGCGTCGCACGACCTGTCCGGCCAGCGCTTTATGCAACGTCCGCGCGACGCGGTACAGGGTATCGCCCTCAGGCATGCTCGGTGCCCGTCGGCGGGTCGGGCTCCTCATCGGGCGGGGGCAGCAGATCCGCCAGGTCATCCTCGGGTTCATCGTCGACCAGCTCGGCGACAGCGGACCGCGGCGGCCGCCCGGCGGCAGCTGCCGCGGGCAGCGGCACCGTCTGGTAGCGCGCGTAGTCGGCGGCAGAGAAGCTAGGGCCGGCGGCGCGGCGCGGCGCGACCTGACGGAGCTGGTAGCCCGCCAGTCCGGCGGCGAAGCCGGCCTCCTTGAGCGCGCCAATGAAGGGATGCTGGGCCGCGGCCACCTGGTTGATCGTCGCGATGGTAAAGACCGAGCGGCGCAGCTGGCCCGTGCGCTGCGCGACCTCGGCCAGCTTGCGCGCCACGGCGCGGGCGACCCGGCTGCGAGTCGGCTCATCTTCCGGCAGAAACACCGTCAGGTCGGGGCTACGGCGCCGGACGTAGGCGGCAAGCGCGCCGTCCACCAGGATCACGCTGCTGCCGGCCGCGCGGCTGAGCGTCCGCGACCCCGCGGCCTTGGCTCCCTCTGCGGCGACCGGCGCCGTTCCCGAGCGCGGCTCGAGCGACGTCGGCCAGCGCAGCGCCGCCCCGTACGGGTTGGCGGGATCGCCGGCGGCGAGGTGGACGACCTCGGGCTCGGGCGGCTCCTCGCGCAGGGTGCGCAGCAGATCCAGCGCCGGCGGCAGCGCGAACTGGGTCGCGCCGAGCCCGGCGACCAGCAGCCCGCGCCGCACCCGGCCGCTCTCCTCCATCGCCTTGAGCGCCGGGTAGACCGCGCCAAACCCGCCGCCCAGCTCCTCGGCCAGCACCGCCTCGCGGGTCAGAACGCCGTAGCGCGAGAGCAGCTGCTGCGCCAGCGCCGCGCAGGCGGCCGCATCGCGCAGCGCCGCCGTCGGCTCCTGCGGGACCAGCACCCAGCGCCCCTGCGCCGCCGGCGGGCAGCCGGTGCGCCGCGAGCGGAAGCCCTGCGCGCCAAGGAAGCTGCCGCGGCCGCCCGCCCGCCCGGCCTCGGTCTGGCCGAGCGCGCGGCCGCCCCGGTGCAGCGCCCGCAGCGCCGCGAACGAGTCGTTGGTGATCCGGCCCTGCCACACCAGATCCCACAGCGTCGCCACCGTGTCGCCGGTAAAGCCGCCGCCGGCCGCCTCGTGCAGGGCGAGAAAGAAGGTCGCGCCGTGCTGGCGCAGGTAGTCGAGGATCGCCTGGCCGCGCGGCGTCGTCGCCACCTCCCCATCGCGCGGCGGCAGAAGGGTCGCCACCTGATCGGCCAGCCCCAGCATCAGCCGCCCGTCGCTATCTCCCAGCGGGTTGAGCCCCACCCAGGCGACCTCGCCGGCCGCCAGCAGGGTGTCCAGATCGGCGCTGTTATAGCCGCTGATGCGCGCCGGCAGGAGCTCGGTCTCCAGCGTCGAGGCGACCAGCGGCGCCCCCTGCAGCGACTGGATGGCGTCGAGCAGCGCGTCCAGCCCGCGCCGCGGCCGCAGCACGCCCTGCCAGTGGGTGTAAAGCCGCCCCAGGGCGCGCGCCGGGGCCGGCTCGACCTCGCGGCGCAGCTTGGCCAGCGAGCGGCGGCGGATCTTCTGCAGGATCTCCGGGTCGCAGAACTCGCGGTGCAGGCCCTGCGGGCGGAACTCGCCTTCGAGCAGGCGGCCCTCTTCGCACAGCCGGCGCAGGATCGGCTCGACGAGCGGCGGCGGCAGGGCGAAGCGCGCCGCCAGCTCATGGGCGACGAACGGGCCGTGGGTGCGGGCGTAGCGCCGGCACAGCCCGAGCAGCGGCTCGGTCACCGGGGCGAGCAGCGAGTCGGGCAGGCCGCGCGGCAGCGGCGTCCCCAGGGCGTCGCGATAGCGCGCCGCGTCTTCGAGCGCCAGGTAGCGCGGCTCGCCGGCGATGGCGACGCGGGCGATGCGGCGGGCCTGCAGCAGCGCCGCTGTCAGCGCCGCCGCCTGGGCGGCCCCGTCTTCGCAGCGGGCGGCGATCTCGGCCTCGGACAGATCGCCCAGGCGCAGCAGCAGGTCATGCAGGCCGTCGGCGCTCTTGACTGGTGGCCGCGGCCGCTCGGCGCTCGGCAGGCCCTGCAGCTGCGCCTCGATCTCTTCCAGGGCGCCGGCATCGAGCAGCTCGCGCAGGTCGGTGGTGCCGAGCAGCTCGCGCAGCTTCTCGGGATCGATGGCCAGGGCCTGGGCCCGCCGCTCGGCCAGCGGCGCGTCCCCTTCGTACATGTACTGCGCGACGTAGGAGAAAAGCAGCGCCGCGGCGAACGGCGAGGGCTTCTGGGTGTCGAGCGTGGTCACGTGGACCTGGCGCCGCCGCACCCGCCGCAGCACGGCGAGCAGCGCCGGCAGATCGAACACGTCACGCAGGCACTCGCGGTAGGCCTCCAGCAGGATCGGAAAGCTCGGGTACTGCGCCGCCACCTTGAGCAGGTCGGCGGCGCGCTTGCGCTGGTGCCATAGCGGCGCCCGCGCCCCCGGCCGCCGCCGGGGCAAGAGCAGCGCCCGCGCCGCCGCCTCGCGGAACTTGGCCGCGAGCAGCGCCGAGCCGCCCAGCTGCTGCAGCACCAGCGGCTCCAGCTCCTCGGGCGCCGGCAGCAAGAGCTCGGCCTCGGGCAGCGCCTCGCTCTCGGGCAGGCGGATGACGAAGCCGTCGTCGGTCCACATCGACTCGGGGTCGTAGCCCAGGCGCGCCCGCAGCTTGGCCACCACCGCCAGGCACCACGGCGCATGGACGCGGCCGCCGAGCGGCGTCAGCACGCACAGCCGCAGATCGCCGAGCTCGTCGCGGTAGCGCTCGATGACGATGTTCTGGTCGTCGGGCAGGGTGTGGGTGGCGGCGGCCTGCTCGTCCAGGTAGGTCAGCAGGTTCTGCGCCGCCTGCTCGTCCAGGGCGTGGCCCTGCATGAGCCGGGTCGTCGCCGCGGCCGGCGGCAGCTCGCGCAGCTCGCGGCACAGGCGGCCGATCTCTTCGCCGAACTCCAGCGGCCGGCCCGGGGCGTCGCCGCGCCAGAACGGCATCTTGCCCGGCTCGCCGGGGGCGGGGGTGACAAGGACGCGGTCGTGGGTGATCTCGTGGATGCGCCAGGTGGTGGCGCCGAGCATGAAGGTGTCGCCGGGGCGGCTCTCGAAGACCATCTCCTCATCGAGCTCACCAACTCGGGTGCTGTGCCGGCCGCTGTGCTCGCCGGCGAGGAACACGCCGTACAGGCCGCGGTCGGGGATGGTGCCGCCGTTGAGCACCGCCAGCCGCAGCGCCCCCTCGCGCGGGGTCAGGCGGCCGCTCTTGCGGTCCCAGGTGAGGCGCGGCCGCAGCTCGGCGAACTCCTCGGACGGGTAGCGGCCGGCCAGCAGGTCGAGGACGCCGTCGAAGGCAGAGCGCGGCAGCTCGACAAACGGCGCGGCGCCGCGCACCAGCCGGTACAGCGCGTCGGCCTGCTGCGGCTCGGCGGCCACCGCCGCCACCAGCTGCTGCGCCAGCACGTCGAGCGGGCAGCGCGGGTAGCGGGTGGACTCGACCCGGCCTTCGCGCATGGCGCGGGCGGCGGCGGCGCAGGCGAGCAGGTCGGCGCGGAAGCGCGGGAAGATGATCCCTTTGGCGGTGCCGCCGACCTGGTGACCGGCGCGGCCGATGCGCTGCAGGCCGCTGGCTACTGACGGCGGCGACTCGATCTGCACCACCAGATCGACGGTGCCCATGTCGATGCCGAGCTCCAGCGACGAGGTCGCCACCAGCGCCCGCAGCTGCCCGAGCTTGAGCTGATCTTCAATCTCCTGCCGCTGCTTGTGGGCCAGCGAGCCGTGGTGGGCGCGCACCAGCACCGGCAGCTCGGCTGGGGCCGGAGGCGCGGCCGGCTCCTCGCCGCGGGCCTGCGCGGCCTGGGCCTGGTCCTGGGCCTCCTCGGCGGCCAGATCGTTGAGCGCGGTGGCCAGGCGCTCGGCGACCCGGCGGCTGTTGACGAACAGCAGCGTCGTCTGATGGGCGCGGATGAGCGCCAACAGCTGCGGCTGGATCGCCGACCAGCTCGAGGGCCGCTTGGGCGCCTGGGCCGCGGAGCCGCTCGGCAGCTCGGCGAAGCCGGCGAGCTTGGCCATGTCCTCCACCGGCACCTGGATGCGCAGCTCGAGGCGCCGCCGGGGGCTGGTGGCCAGCACGGTGACCGGGCGGAAGCGGGCCGGTGCCTCGGCAGCCAGCGGCTCGGCCTGGCCCGGGCTCGGCGCCACGGCCTCGCCTGCCGCGGCGGCGGGCTGCACCGCGCTGTCGGCGAGCGCGCCGCCCAGGAAGTGCGCGACCTCATCGAGCGGCCGGGCGGTGGCCGACAGGCCGATGCGCTGGAGCGGCCGGCCGCGCAGCGCCTGCAGGCGCTCCAGCGACAGCGCCAGGTGAGCCCCGCGCTTGCTGCCGACAAGCGTATGGATCTCATCGACGATCACCGTATCGACGCCGCCGAGCAGCGATCGCGCCGACGAGGTGAGCAGCAGGAACAGCGACTCCGGCGTGGTGATGAGGATGTCCGCCGAGCCGCGCCGGAACTGCGCGCGCTCGGCCTGCGAGGTGTCGCCGGTGCGGGTGCGCACCTCGGGCGCGGTCACCGGCACCCCCATGCCCTCGGCGACCCGGGCGATGCCGACTAGCGGCGCCCGCAGGTTGCGCTCGACGTCCACCGCCAGGGCCTTGATCGGCGAGATGTACAGCACCCGACAGCGCAGGGCGGCCTCGGGCCGCGGCTCGAACAGGAGCCGGTTGAGGCAGAACAGGAACGCCGCCAGCGTCTTGCCGCTGCCGGTGGGCGCCAGGAGCAGCGTCGACTCGCCGCGGGCGATCGCCGCCCAGCCCTGCACCTGCGGCTCGGTGGGGGCGCCAAAGGCCGCCCGGAACCACGCCCGCACCGCTGGATGAAACAGCGCGAGCGAGTCGCCCGCCGCCGCTACCAGCGCTGCCGGACCCGCTGCCAGCGCTGCCGGACCCGCTGCCAGCGCTGCCGGGCCCGCTGCCAGCGCTGCCGGATCCGCTGCCAGCGCTGCCGGATCCGCTGCCAGCGCTGCCGGATCCGCTGCCAGCGCTGCCCGACTCGCCGCCGGGCTGGCTGACCGCTTGGCGGACGCGACGGCTGCCGTTGCTGCTACTTGCTTACGCCGGGGCATGACGGCAGTAATCAAACGTCACAGCGGCGCCACCCGCCAGGCGAAAGTTACAGAAATCGGCCGCTTGGCAGACGGTCACGGGGCGCTCGCAGGCTCGTCTTTTTTCGCGCCTGGCGCCAGCCCCGGCTGTCAGGCCCGGCTGCAAGGCCTTGCCGAAGAAGACCGTCACTTGGTATCTACATCTCAATATATCTGATCATTTGATCAGATACTCAAGAAGCCGATGTGGTCAGCAGCAGCATCCTTCGATCCTCCGCAGCTCGCGCCGCCGCGCCTGGCGAGCAGCCTGCCGGTCGCCGAAAAGAGCGCCGTGGGCTTCGCGGGCCTCGTCGGCAGCACCCCGCGCATGCAGCAGCTGTTCGCCCGCATCGCCGCGCTGGCACCGCAGGACACGCCCGTGCTTATCAGCGGCGAGCCAGGCACCGGCAAGCACCATGTGGCCCAGGTGCTGCACGCGCTGTCGCAGCGTCCGGGCCCGCTTTTGCCGGTCCATGCCACGGCGCTGCCCGCAGACGACCTCGCGCGCCACCTGTTCGGGCAGGACGGCGTCGGCCGAGACGGTGTCACCAGCGTCACCGCGGGTCTGCTCGAGCGCGCCCACGGTGGCACGCTGCTGTTCGAAGAGCTCGCCGAGCTTGATGCCGGCGGCCAGCGCTGCCTGCGCCAGCTGCTCACCGCGTCGACGTATTACCGGCGCGGCTCGACGCAGCTGCGGCCGATCACGGTGCGGGTGCTGGCCCTGACCAGCCAGCCGCTGCTCCCGCTCGTGCAGCGCGGTCAGCTCTGCGCCGAGCTGATTGACCTGCTGAGTCCGCAGTGGCTGGACCTGCCGCCGCTGCGCCAGCGCCGCGCCGACATCCCGCTGCTGGCGGCCCGATTTCTCCGCGAGGTCGCGCGCGAGCCGATCGAGCTGCCGGGCCCGACGCTGCTCCAATTGCTCGGGCACCCCTTTCCAGGCAACGTGCGCGAGCTGCGGGCGGTCCTGCACCAGGCAGCGCAGCTCGGCTCGCGCCTGGAGCCCGCGCTGCTCGCCTCGCTGCTGGAGCGCCCCCGACCCGCCTGCGAAGCCAGGTTCGCTCCTGGCACGCCTCTCGCGACGGTCGAGCGCGAGATGATCCTCATGACCCTGGCCGCAGTGGACGGCAACAAGAAAGAGGCGGCGGCCCTGCTCGGCATGAGCCGCGGCGCCCTCTACAGCCGGCTGCAGGAGTATACGGCGCAGGCGCGCGCCGCCTGGCGGGCGAGCCGCCTCGACTCGGAGCCCCAGCCGAGGGCAGCGGCCGCAGCAGACGCGAAGGCCGAAGGGGCGACCCCCAGCCGATAAAGCGGTTCCCAGCCGGCTCCGGCTGCGGTAATAATCGGCCCCGCTGCACCCCGCCAAGCCCGATGCCCAAGCCACCCACCAAGCTGAGATCGTCAGTTGCGCGCCCGGCGGTCAGCGCCGAGCTGGAGGTCGGCCTCGATGAAGCCGGCCGCGGACCGATCCTCGGGCCGATGGTGCTGGCCTGCGTGGCCCTGGATGCACAGGCCCAGGCGGCCCTCCTGGCGCTTGGGGTGACCGACAGCAAGCGCTTTGGGGCGGGGCCCAAGGCGCACGCCGCACGCAGCGCGCTGGTCAAGGAGGTGCAGGCGCGCGCCTGCCACATCGAGGTCGCGGTCATCGAGGTCGCCGAGATCGACGCCCGGACCCGGCGCGGCGAGCTGAACCGGCTGGAGCAGGAGGTCGCGCTGCGCCTGCTCGGCAGCGCCCCGCCCTGCAGCCGCATCGTCGCCGACGGGCAGCGCATCTTCGCGCCGCTCGGTCAGCACTACCCGCACCTGCGCGCCGAGAATAAGGCCGATCAGACCTCGGTGTCGGTAGCCGCGGCGTCGCTGTGCGCCAAGGTGCGCCGCGACGAGCTGTGGCTGCAGATCTGCGCCCGCTATAAGGAGGAGTTCGGCGAGCTGCTCGGCGGCTTTGCCGGGGGCGGCTACCTCAACGAGGTGACGCGCAGCTTCCTGCGCGCCTACTGCGCGCGCTACCGCTGCATCCCGCCCGAAGGACGCGCCAGCTGGCCGTGGGACTTCGTCGCCGAGCTGCTCGCCCCCGAGCTGCTCGCCGACAGCGAGCGCGCCCCGTCGCTGCGCGCCAACCTGCTATTGCCGGGGCTCGACCTGGACTAGAAGCAAAACGCAGCGAGCGGCCCGGGTTCCGGCGCGCGGCGCAGCCTCTAGCTGTGAGCAAGGCCGGACCCGCGATCGGGTCGCGGAGTCGTCTTGCCACAGCCGGCTAGCCGCGGGCGGCTACTGCTGATCGTAAAAGCTGACCAGGGCCTGATCGAACCGGGCGTGCGAGCGCTCGATCGGGGCGTACTTGCCCAGGCCCGGCAGGTACGTGTACCACTTGGCGGGACTTACGAGCTCGCCGAAGAACTGCACCCGATCCTTGAACTGCTCGGGGCTGCCGTCGCGCTCGCCCTGGATGATCAGCGTCGGGACCTTGAGCTTGGTCGGGTCCACCGGGCTCGCCTTGTACAGGTCGCGCACGGCGCCGTTGGGCGCCTGGCTGGCCTCCAGGCGGCACACCTGGGCGCGCCGGCGGACGAACTCGGGATCGAGCTCACCGTCCTCGGGCTTGAGCAGCGCCGCCTGCTGGCCGAGGGTGCGGATCGGCGACACCGGCAGCGGCCCGGTCTTCTCGATCAGGCGGTAGCGCATGCCGAGCAGCGCCAGCCGCGCCACCTTCTGCGGCTTCTGGGCGGCGTACAGGGCGGCCGGCTGGGCGCCCCACTGGTAGCCGAACAGGTGGACGCGCTCGACCCAGCGCAGGGCGCGGATGAACTCGACCGCCGCCTCGACGTCCTTGGCCGCGCTCACCGCGTCGGTCCAGTCGGCGTCGGTGCGCTCCGAGCGGCCGTAGCCGTGCAGGTCGACCGCGAACACGTCGTAGCCGGCGTCGGCGAGCACCTCCATCATCGAGTAGCCGTGCTCGGGGTCGGGATCGAAGGTGCACTTGCTGGCCCAGGTCGCTCCGTGAACGAGCAGCACGACCTTGCCGTTCTGCTTCCAGGCCTCCTCCGAGCCGAGGCGCCACTTCTCGTAGATCTTGAGCTTGAGGCCCTCGCGCTCGGCGATAAGCTCCCGGGTCTTGATCTCGCGCGGGTGCTCGACCGCTTTGGCGCTGCTCGCGGCGCTCGCCGCCTGGGCGACCCTCTCGACCGCGGCGACGGACATCAGCACGGCCGCGCCCACCAGGAGCGCCCGACCCAGCCTCTTCGCTGCGAAACTCGCCTGCATCATCATGGTCGGAAGCCAATACCAGAATTAGGGGCCGCGAAGCAAGAGGGGGCACAGCCGCTCGCGGTGCGGCTGGCGCCCGCTCAGCCTGGCTCGTGGCCGTCTTCGTGGGCGCGCAGGAAGGCCGCGAGCTCCTCGGGCAGGGGGCTGTCCACGGCCACCGCGGCGCCGGTGCTCGGGTGGGGGAAGTGCAGTCCGGCGGCGTGCAGCGCGTGGCGTAATAGCGGCAGGCGGTCGCGCACCGCGGCGTCGCCCTGCTCGGCCCAGGTGAGAAACAGGTCCTCGTCCGGGTACAGCTTGTCGCCGACGATCGGGTAGCCGGCGGCCCACAGGTGGACGCGGATCTGGTGCTGGCGGCCGGTGTGCGGTCGGCACTCGACCAGGGTGTAGCTGCCGGCGCAGCGCACGGTGCGGACCTCGGTGCGCGCCGAAAGGCCGCCCTCGGCAAGCGGGCGCACCGCCATGCGGACGCGGACGGTGGTGCCGGCGGGACCTATGGGCTGCTCGAGGATGAGCGGCTCGCCCTCGGGAATCAGCAGCCGGCCGTGGACGATGGCGAGGTAGCGCTTCTTGATGAGGCGCCGCGCGAAGGCCTTCTTCAGCGCCGACTCGGCGGGCTTGGTGCGGGCGACCAGGAGCAGCCCCGAGGTCTCGCGGTCGAGCCGGTGGGCGACGCGCAGCACCTCGCCCGGAAAGCGCTCGCGCAGCACCGCCGTCAGGGTCGAGAAGTGGTAGCGCGCCGTGGGGTGGATCGGCAGCCCGGCGGGCTTGTCGAGCACGTAGAACTCGGGATCGACGTGGCGCACCGTGAGCTCGCGCGGCACCTCGGGCTCGGCGGGGGCGGGGCGGCGGAAGCTGACCTTCTGGCCGGTCTGCACCCGCTGGCTCGCCCGCGCCGGCCGGCCGTCCACGTCGCAGTCGCCGGCGATGACGCGCTGCACCCGGCTGCGCGACAGGCGGCGCATTTTCTTTTGCAGGAAGCGGTCCAGGCGGAAGCCCTGGCACTCGTTTTCGACGACGAAGCGCTGCTCGATGACCAGCGGGCGGGCGCCCTCGCCGGCCGGCGCGAGCAGCTCGGCCGCCGGCGCCGCTTCCGCTTCCTCTTCGTCGTCGCTGTCCGCTTCGGCCTCGTCGTCCAGCTCGCCCTCAGCGCCGAGGTCGGAGGGTGCGCGCGCGCCACCCTGGGCCGTGGCGGCACCGGTGGGCGGACCCGCAGTCGCCCCCGGCGCGGGCCGCGCGTGGCTGGCCGTCAACTGCAGATCCGGCGGCGCCGCAACAGCAGGCTGATCGCCAGCAGCGTCCCCAGCCAGCCAGTCGCCGCGGGTCGCGCCGCGGCGGGCACCGCGCAGCCGCCCATCGCAGCCGGCTGCAGCATCGGGTCGGTCCCAGGGCCGCCGGGCGGGCCCACGTCCGTATCCAGGTACACCGCGACCTCGCGGGCCCGGGACGCGCGCGCCGCGCCCGACACCACGACCAGCAGCCGCTGCCCCGGCTGGAGGTCGACCTCGAGCCCCGCCGCAGGGATGACCAGCGCCGGCCCCGGCTTCTGGCCGCCGGCGGGCACTACATACAGCGTCGCCACGGCCGGCACCGCTGCCGGGTCGTCCACATGCAGCCGCAGCCGCTGCGGCGCGGCCAGCGCTGGGGCCAGCTCGAAGTAGCGGGCGGACAGGCCGAGCACCTCGGCCTTCTGGCGCTGTCCGACCTGGGTGATCGCGGGCTCCAGCCGCACCGGCGGGTACTCCGCCGCGCGGCGGTAGCCGGTGGGGTCGCCGTGGGGGTCGGTGGGCGAGTCGGCGGCGCGCTCCGCGGTGAGCAGGTTCCAGCGGGTAAACTCGACAAACGCCGTCTCCAGCTCGGTCTGGTAGCGGCTGCGCAGCAGCGCCGCGGTCACGTCCAAAAACTGCGGCGGCTCGCCGGCCTTTTTGGCCTCGCTGCCCTCCCACAGCTCGCGGACGAGCTGCGGTCCGAAGCGCTCGCTCAGATACTCGAACCACACCGCCGTCGCGTAGGCGTAGGCGCCGCCGGGTCCGGTGCCCATGCTCTGATCGAGCGGTCGCTCCGGTTCGCTGAACAGGGCGCGGACAAACCCCAGGTAGTCGCGGAAGGTGCCGTCGTGCTCGGGCGTGCGCGGGAAGACCTGCAGCTCGTTCCACACCGCCGTGCCTTCGCTGAAGGTGCGCCACTGGCCGCGGTTGTAGGCGTCCTGGATGGCGTGGAACAGCTCGTGGCTGGTCAGCACCTGAATGCCGTCGAGCTCGGTCTTGTACTGGCTGCCCTTGAACGTCGGGTTCATCACGAAGTAGCCGGCGCAGCGGTCGGGGGCGCTGCCATCGCTGCCGTCGGTGCACGCCTCGACCACGCGGTAGCCGTCGCTGCCCGGGCCGGCGAAGCGGAGGTAGATGTCGAACCGGCCATCGCCGCCGTAGTCGGGGCGGTCGTGATACAGGCTGTCATCGAGCGGCGGGCGGAAGCCGCGGTCCATGACCGTGCTCTTATACGTCTGCTCGGCGGCGCTGCCGACGCGGTTGACAAAGTCGGGCACGCCGTCGGCGGGCTCGAGGTCGGTGGGGTCGACGGCGCTCATCCCGGTGAGGGCGTAGTAGATGCGGAAGTGATCGCCGGGCGCGTCGTAGTGCTTGATCACGGCGTCCTTCTCGTAGGCGTTGCCGAGCCAGCCCTCGCCGTCGGTGGGACGAATGGCGCGGCGCAGGGTGCCGTGCAGCTCGCGCCCGCTCGTGTCGGCCTCGCCGCAGCCGCCGAGCAGCGCCAGCAGCGCCAGGGCGCCGGGGGCGCGCCGGTGCCGCCGGCTCATGGCAGCAGGCTCCACGAGAGGGCGTAGTTGCCGCCCGCCATGCCCTTGTAGTAGCCGGTGAGCTGGACCTTGATGTGCCCCTTCCCGTCGCGCCGATTGAGGACGATGACCTCCTTGCGGGGCATCAGCTGCATGGTCACGCCGTCATAGTCATACCAGTCGGACAGCACGGTCAGCAGGCCGTCGATCGAGTCGAGCTGGACCATGCACTTGGCATCAAAATAGGTGTCGGCGGCGTAGGGCCCGGCGGGGGCCGCGGCGACCTCGGCCAGGTTCTTGTCGGGGACGATCACCGCGCCTACCCCGCCCGGCCCCGAGTCGCCGCCGTTAAGCTTGATCTGCCAGCGCTTGAAGGCGATGTCCCAGTCGCCGCTCTGGCGGGCCTGCACGTCGGTGAGCTCGACCTTCTTGCCGCCGATGAGGTCGAGGTAGACAAACGGGTTCTTGCCATAGGCCGCGGAGCCGCCGGCGGTGGCGTCGACCTGGGCGGTGAAGGTGCTCGGGTCGCCGGGCTGCGGCGCGATGGTCACCGCGCCGGCCGCGACCTGGGCGATGGCGCGCTGGTCGTAAGGCAGCTCGCAGCGCGGCAGCAGGTCCGGGCTGGAGCTTAGATCCGGCCCGGGGCTCAGATCCGGCGCCTCGGGGCTAGGGTCCTGACAGCCAGCGGGCAGCCAGGCGAGCCAGGCGAGCCCAGTGAAAAAGATCGTCCGCGCCGCCCACGACGAGCAGCGGGCCAGACGGGTCTTCGGGGAGGCCAGGGGCGAGGTGGTTTGCATGGCGAGCTCCGGGGTGATTGGGCCGGACTATATCGCAAGCCGGCGAAATCGCCGCGGCCACGCTCTGCCCGCGGCCCGCGGCGCACCGCCCCAAAGCCCTGACCTGGAGGCCCCGCCGCGGCGCGGCCAGGCGGCCCCCGATCGGCAATCGATTCACGCAGTTCCGTCGGAAAAAGCTGCTCCCGGGCCGGCTCTGACTTTGGAGACAGCGCGGCCGAGTGCATGATAAAGCAACAAGAGGTTGTGATGTCTCCGCTGCGCCCATGCTTTGTCCGCGATCCCCATCGCTCGGGGTCGGTGCTTGCCGTCGTCACGGCCGGTAGCGGGGCGGTCGTCTCCGCGCCGCCCGCGCCGGTCCGAGGCGGACCCGGGTTGGCTGCTCGGCTGGCGGCGCTTGGTGCGGCGCTCGGCACGGCGCTGGCAGCGCTCGCGGGCGAGGCGGTCGCCGAGCCATCGCCGCGCGGCTCGGCCGGGGGCTTCTCGACGCCGGCCCACCCCGACCCGCCGCCGCGCCCGGTGCCCATCGAGGCCTTCTACGAGTTCCTGCGCGACCACGGCACCTTCATCGACAGCGACCGCTACGGGGTCCTGTTCTGCCCCCACCCCGACGAGGTCGGCGCCGACTTTCAGCCCTACCTGCGCGGTCACTGGATCATGACCGAGTACGGGTGGACCTTCACCAGCGACCTGAAGATCAGCTGGGTCACCGACCACTACGGCCGCTGGGTCGAGGCGGGCCTGCAGAACTGCAACTGGGCCTGGCTGCCGGGGGGTGAGTGGGGTCCGGCGTGGGTCGACTTCCGGGTCGGCGAGAAGGTGATCGCCTGGCGCCCGCAGGCCTACTTCGGCCCGCGCGTGACCCTGCGCCGGCCCGAGGCGGCGCGCTTTCCCCACTTCAGCCTGCCGCCGGCCAACTTCTCCTCGGACTCGGGCTTTGTCGCGGTGCGAGACGGCGAGTTCCTTGCCCGCCGCCTCGACTATGTCGCGCTCACCGGCGTCCAGCTGTTTACCGCCTTGCGCGAGACCGAGCCGCTGTTCAACCTGCGCGCCGGCCTCAACTCCGACGAGCGCGACCGCATCGTCGCCCGCCTCACCGAGCGCAAGGCGGCCCAGGTCGCCGCCGCCAGCGCCGCCAAGGCCGGCCCCGGGTCCGGAGCCGCCGCCGGTCCGCCCGATGCCTTCGAGCCAGCGCAGCCCCGGCGCAAGCCCGGCGCCGCGCCGGGCGGGGGTGCCGGGGCCCCCGGGGGCGTCGCCGGTGCCGCGGGCTCGGTGCGCGCCGGCCTTCCCGCGGCGGCCCAGCCCGGCGCCGAGAAGGCCAAGCTCGACCTGACCGGCTCCAAGCCCGGCCAGACGCCGCCCGATCGAACCAACATGTCGACCGGCAGCAGCGCCGGCAGCCCGGGCCAGTTCAGCGGCGTCAAGGCCCTCGAGTGGGGCCAGCCCAAGGCGCCGCCCAAGCTCAGCCTGCCAAAGCCCGCGCCCCCGGGTCCAAACGAGCACACCCTGGCGCCCGAGCCCGGCCCGAAGAAATAGCGGCGCGGCCTTGGCGGGCGCCTGCGGGCGCTAATCTCTGACGGCCGGATCGCGCCGCGGCAGGCAGGAAAGTTGCGGCGGTCGCTGCGGCTTCTGTATAGTCCGCCCCACATGCACGGTCGTCCTTCGTCCCGCTTAGCGCCCAAGCCGCTCCGCCTGCCGCGACGAGGTCCGGCGCAGGCTCTGCCGGCCCTGGCCCTGCTCTTTTTTGGGCTCGCGGTGCTTGCGACCTCGGCCTGCACCCGCCGGATCGGCGATGCGTGCACCACCAACGTCGAGTGCAGCCCGCTCGGCGATCGCTTCTGCGATCTGGCCTCCCCGAGCGGCTACTGCACGGTCGAGGGCTGCGACAGCAGCAGCTGCCCGGACAGCGCCGTGTGCGTCCGCTTCTTCTCGCTCAAGGTCGGCGACGGGGCGCAGTGCGACTCGCAGCGGGTGGCGATGACGGCCGCCGACTGCGCCAACAGCAGCGGCTGCTGCGTCGCCGGCACCCCCGGCTGCTGCAAGATCGGCGAGCAGTGTCTGTGCTCGCAAGAGGGCTGCGGCACCCAGGGCTACTGCGCCAGCGAGAGCACCGAGCGCCGCTGGTGCATGCACGCCTGCAGCAACGACGGCGACTGCCGCGACGGCTACCAGTGCCGGCCCACCGGCACCAATGGCTCGCTCGCGGTGACGTACCTCAACCCCGACGGGACGACCACGGTGCCAGTCTACAGCTATTGCGCCCCGCCGCTGTAGCACCGCCGGCCGCCTGCCGCGCGCCCTCAAGGTCCCCTGCCGCCATGAGACTTCCGTGCCGAGCTCCGTGCCCCAAGACCTGAAGCGCCACCTCCGGCAGCGCGGGCAGGACGTGCTCGGCGCCGGCTGGTCCTGGGCGAGCCGCCTGGTCGAGGCGCTGGCCGCGACCACCTGGCGGCTGCGGCGGTACCTGGTGCGGCGGGCGATCTCGAGCCTGGGCTCGGTGGCCGGGGTGGTGGTGCTGGTGTTTGTGCTCTTGCACCTTATCCCCGGCGATCCGGTGGACAACCTGCTCGGCGAGGAGGCGCGGCCGCAGGACAAGGCGGAGCTGCGCAAGTGCATGGACCTCGACCAGAGCCTGCCGGTGCAGTTTGGCCGCTTCGTCAAGAGCACCCTCGACGGCACGCTCGGCTACAGCTGCCCCGATCGCAAGCTCACGGTGGCGGCGCGCATCAAGGCCGCCCTGCCGCCGACGATTCAGCTGGCGGTGGCGGGCATGGTGGTGGGCCTTGTGCTCGGGCTGCCGCTCGGCATCGCGGCGGCGCTCAAGGTGGACACGGCGTGGGACACGGCGCTGACCACGGTGGCGCTGCTCGGCATCAGCATGCCGTCGCCGTGGCTCGGGCCGATGCTGGTGTATATCTTCTTCGCCGTCCTGCAGTGGCTGCCCGGGCCCGGCGAGGACCCCGGCAAGCTGCGCGGCCTGGCGCTGCCGGCGGTGATGCTCGGCACTCACCTTATGGCGATGCTGGCGCGCATGACCCGCTCCTCGCTGCTCGACACGCTGTCCGAGGACTACATCCGCACCGCGCGCGCCAAGGGGCTGCCGGCCTGGAAGGTGATCCTCAAGCACGCCATGCGCAACGCCCTTTTGCCGGTGATTACTGTCGCTGGGATGCAGTTCGGCTCGCTGCTCGCGGGGGCGGTGGTGACCGAGCGGGTGTTCGCCCGGCCGGGTCTGGGGACGCTGCTCTTGGAGGCGATCGCGCAGCGGGACTACCGGGTGGTGCAGGGCTGCACGCTGGTGATCGCGGTCATGTACGTCACCGTGAACCTGGTCGTCGATGTGCTGTACGCCGCCGTCGATCCGCGGATCCGCGTATGAGCGGCGCCACCGCCAGGGCCCGGCTGACGCTGCCCAGGCTGGGGACGGGCGTGTACCTGGGGCTCTTGCTGCTCGGGCTGTTTGTGCTGATGGGCCTTGTCGGGCCGCTTCTGTGCAAGCGGCCGCCGACGCTGCACGACCCGGATCACCTGCTCAACGGTCCGTCGCTGCAGCACTTGCTCGGCACCGACGAAAACGGCTGCGATCTGCTCACCCAGCTGTGCTTCGGGGCGCGGGTGCTGCTCGGCATGTGCCTGAGCGTCGTCGGGCTGTGCCTGACGGTGGGCGTGCTGGTGGGCACGGTGGCCGGCTATGTCGGCGGCTGGCTGGACGAGGCGGTGATGCGGGTCATCGACGTGCTGTTGGCGTTTCCCGGCATCCTGCTGAACCTGGCGATCGTCGCCTTGGTGCCGCGCGCCGGGCTCGGGGTGCTGGTGTTCGCGCTGGCGGTCAACGGCTGGGTGGGCTACGCGCGGGTGGCGCGGGCGCAGGTGCTGCGGGTGCGTGAGCAGGAGTTCGTGCTCGCCGCCCGCTCGCTCGGCGTCGGGCCGTGGCGGGTGATGCTGCTGCACATCCTGCCGAGCATCTGGTCGCCGATCATCGTCCAGGTGACCTTCGGGCTGGCGGGGGTGGTGCTGGCCGAGGCGAGCCTGAGCTACCTGGGCCTGGGGCCGCCGGTGCCCTACACCTGGGGGGCGCTGCTCACCCAGGGCACCAACTACTTCTGGACCACCCCGCACCTGCTGCTGGTGCCGGGGCTGGCGATCGCCCTCATGGTGCTCGGGTGCAACCTGCTCGGAGACGGGCTGCGCGATTATCTGGATCCGCGGCGCGAGCTCAAGCGGCGCTGAGCAGGTCGCTGCCCGCCGCGAGGCGGCCGTCGCGGTAGACGGCGACGGCGAGCGGCACGCCCATGTGCTGGCACAGCTGGCGGTAGTGCTCGGCGTCCCAGACCACCAGATCGCCGGGGCTGTCCGGCCCGAGCCGACCGGCATCGGCCCGCAGGGCGCGCGCCGCGTAGCGGGTCACCCCGAGCCAGGCCTCGGCGCACGACAGGCCGAGCTGGGTGCAGGCGAGCGTCATCATGAGCGGCAGCGACTCGCTGTACGAGGTCCCCGGGTTGCAGTCGCTGGCCAGCGCCACCGCGACCCCGGCGCGGGCCAGCCGGCGGGCGTCCGGCCACGGCAGGCGCAGCGTCAGCGCAGCGCCGGGCAGGAGGTTAGCGACCACCCCGGCGGCGGCCAGCGCGCGCACCCCGGCTTCATCGATCTGCTCCAGGTGCTCTACCGAGGCCGCCCCCAGCTCGGCGGCGCGCGCCGCTACCCCGGTGTAGGTGAACTGCTCGGCGTGGCAGCGCAAAAGAAGGCCCGCGGCGCGGCCGGCCCGCAGCAGCAGATCGGTCTCGGCCAGGGTGAAGGCGCCTTGATCGCAGTACACATCCAGCGCCTGGGCGCCGCCGGCCGCAGCCGCTCCCGCCGCCGCCGCCAGCTCGGTGACCAGCTGCTGGCGCGCCGGCGTCTCCGGCCCGCCGAGCTCGCGCGGCGGCACATGGCACAGCAGCGTTGGCGAGACCGCCGGCAGCTGCCCCGCCGCGGCGGTCCGGGCGACGCCGCGGATGAGGGCCAACAGGCGCAGCTCTGCCGCCGGCTGCAGCCCATAGCCGGTCTTGACCTCGCACAGCGTCGTGCCCAGGGCGAGCGCCCGCCGCAGCCGGGCCTGCAGCAGCTCGCCGAGCGCCGCATCGCTGGCCGCGGCGGTGGCGCGCACGGTCGACAAGATGCCGCCGCCGGCCTGCTGCAGCTCGGCGTACCCGGCCCCGAGGTTGCGCAGGTCGAACTCGCGGCTCCGCTCGCCGGCGAACAGGAGGTGGGTGTGGGCATCGACCAGACCCGGCGAGACCAGGCGCCCGCCGGCGCTGCACACCTGGACCGGCCCGGGGAGCTGGCGCGGCGCATCGGCGGCCGGCCCCGCGTAGTGCACCCGCCCATCCAACAGCACCACGGTCGCGTCGCGCACCACCCCCAGGGCAGCCTCTGCGGCGGCGACCGCCGTCTTGGTGTCAGCGCCGCGCGCGGCAGGCAGCGCGTCGGGTCCGGTCAGGGTGAGCAGCTCGCCGATATCACGCAGAACCAGGGTGGGCATGTCCAGTCGATGTAACCCCCTGTTCCCGTCCTATGCAAGAAGCACGGGCGACCTTGCCCGGCCGCGCATCGCAGCGCCGGCCCCTCGCGCCTGAGACCTGGGTGGCGCCACGCCACCGAGCCCGGACGGCTCACATGCGGGTCGCGGTCTCGCTGACCGCCGCGGGGGCCGGCTCGGGACCGGCGGCGAGCGCAGGTCCGCAGGGGAACACGATCGTGAACCGCGTCCCGGCCGGGGCCCCCGGTGCAAGCTCGGCGGCCGCTGGCTCGGGGCTGTGCACCGAAAGCTGGCCGCCGTGGCGGGCGACGACCTCAAGCGCCAGCGCCAGGCCGAGCCCGGTGCCGCCCTTCTTGGTGGTAAAAAACGGCTCGAAGATCTGCCGCAGGTGCTCGGGGGCGATGCCGGGGCCGCGGTCGATGATGTCGACCGCCACCGCGGGGCCTTGCGGGCCGCCGACCGCGGTGCCCTCCTGCCAGCGGCTGCGCACCGTCAGCACCCGCTCGCCCGGCGGGCAGTCGGTCATCGCCTCAGCGGCGTTGCGCACCAGGTTCAGCGCCGCCTGCCGCACCTGGTTGTCGTCGAGCGGCACCTGGGGCAGCGCTGCATCCAGCTGGGCGACCACGGTGACGCCGCGCGCCCGCAGCTCGCCGTCGAGGAACAGGAGCAGGCTGCGCAACAGCTCGCTCACCGAGGTCGGCTCGAAGCGCGGCTCGGGCAGGCGGGCGAAGCGCAGGTACTGCTCGGTGATGTCGGTCAAGCGATCGACCTCGCGGACGATCGCCTTGGCCAGCTTCTGCGCCTCGCGATCCTTGTCGGTAAACTCGTCGGCGAGGAGCTCGGCGTTGAGGCCGATCGAGGTAAGGGGGTTGCGCACCTCGTGGGTGATCTGGGCCGCCATCTTGCCCACCGTGGCCAGCTGCTCGGAGCGGCGCAGGCGCTGCTCGCGCTCGGCCAGCGCCGCCGCCATCGCGTTGAACTCGCGGCCGAGCGCCCCCACCTCGTCGGGAGAGTCGGCGGCGACGCGCTCGCGGTAGTTGCCGCGGGCGACCTCGCGGGCGCTGTCGCACAACTGGCGCAGCGGCCGCAGCGTCGCCTGCACCAGCCACAGGACGATGAGACCGCAGGCGGTGGCCGATAGCGCCAGCACCGCGGTCATCGCCACCGCGCGCGCCTCGTAGCGCTCGCCGGCGATCACCACCTCGATGACCTTGTTGGTCAGCCGGCTCGACAGCTGGGCCAAAAGCTGCGCCGCCTGCTCTTCCCACCGCCGGGCCTCGTCCCCACTGCTGCCAACGGGCAGGGCGTCGATCTCAGAGTAAAGCTGCGCCAGCTCCTGCAGGCGCGCCGCGACCTGCGACAGGAACAGCGCGTCGCTCGGCGGTAGGTTGCGCCGCAGCTCGCCAAGGTGCTGCTGCGCCCCGAAGAGCCGCAGCCGCCGCAGCTTGCGGTCGGCGGTCACCGCCTCGGCATCGTGCGGCCCCGGCGCCGGCGCGGCCAGGCGCTTCTGCAGGTTGGCCTGGATCGTCTGCTGGTCCTGCAGCTCCAGCCGCAGGTTTGAGTACCCAAGGGCCACAAGCCGCAGCTGCTGCCCGAGCGTGTGCACCGCCCACGCCCCATACAGCGTCGCCCCGCCAAAGGCGATCAGCACCAGGGCAAACCCGAGCAGGATCTTGCTGCGGATCGTCTTCATCATCGAAAAAGCCCCCTCGCCCGCCCCGCGGTGCCCGCTTTAAGTTCCATGAAAGTTCCCGGCCCGGCCCGGCGTCTTTACCGCCGCCCCGGCATCCTGCAAGCTCCAAGCGCCGCCGCTGGCGGCAAAGCGCCGCCCCGCGGCCGTCCGCCAAAGACTCCTTGGGAAAGGTCCTCGTGCTAGGGTAATTAGCGCCGCATCCTTTAGCAAAGCACTGGAATACTCCCGCCATAGGATCAAGGGCAGGATATAATTCGGCTGCAATAGCCATGAAAAAAGGTTCGGCCCTGATGCATACCTCCCGGCTTTCCCGCAGCCTGCACGCGCACTTGCTGGCCCTGGCCTCGACGTTGGTGGCTCTTGGGGTGCCCTGTATTGCGCCCCCGGCGCACGCCAGCACCGGGACGATCACCGTGGGCCTGCTCGGCATAGACGGTGCCAACGCCCCGGCCGAGACCGGGCCGGCCATCACCGAGGCGCTGCGCCGCGCCATCCCCAAGTTTTCCTCCGTGCGCATCGAGATGAGCCAGCAGGACCCGGTCGAGGTCAAGCTCGTCTTTGGCTGCACCGATGAGAAGCCCGACTGCATGGCCAAGGTCGGCAAGAGCCTCTCGGTCGGTCGCCTGATCTACGGCAGCCTGCGCAAGCAGCAGGGCACGGGCGTGTACACGGTGACCCTCAAGCAGCTCAACGTCGCCGACGCCACCGTCGAGAAGTTCATCACCGAGACCGTGCCCCTCACCCTGCTCACCGCCGGCAACCCCGAGCTCGACACCCTGGTCGAGAAGTGGCTGCGCGAGCTGCTCATCGACGGCCTGCGCGGCAGCCTGCGCATCACCAGCGAGCCCCCGAGCGCCACCGTCCAGCTCGACGGCGTCGCCGTGGGCGTCACCCCCCTTTCCCTCAACGAGCTGGAGGTCGGCGACCACGTCGTCAAGCTCGAGCTGCCCGGCCACACCTCGATGGTGCGCCCGGTGACCATCCGCGGTGGCCTCATCCACGAGCTGACCGCGCAGCTGCAGCCGCGCCCCCTCGCCTCCACCGGCCGCGGCGAGAGCGGCGAGCACCATCCCACCAACTGGAGCCGCGGCCTGCGCTACACCTCCTACGTGTTCTACGGCCTCGCCGCCGTCTCGACGCTGGCCGCCGTCGGCACCTGGCGCAGCTACGTCGCCAACGAGGATCGCGCCAACGTCTACCTCAACCAGCTGGAGAGCGATCTACGCGGCAGCGGCACGCTCGGCAACTATCGCGACTTCCTCGGCAGCTCGGCCCAGCTTTCCAGCTGCGCCGCCCAGCCCGGCCTGGCCAGCAGCACCAGCTACCAGGGCTACCTCAGCGAGTGCCAGAGCGGCAACAGCCTGGCCCGCGCCACCACCGGCCTGTGGATCACCACCGCCAGCCTGGTCGCCCTGGGCATCACCTCGACCATCATCTCCGCCATCATCAAGCGCCCCGAGCCCAAGCCGCGCCACCCCGACAAGCAGCCCGCCCCCCGCAGCGAGCCCGTCGAGATCACCCCGCCCCCCGCCCCCGGCCACCTCGACGGCGTCGCCCCCGTCGCCACCCCCACCGGCGCCGGCGCCGTACTCTCGCTCAGCTTCTAGCCCCCCACCCCGCTCTCCGTCCCCCGTTGACGGCCTCCATGAAGGCCACCATCGGCAGCACAAATCCACCCCCATCGCCCTCCATTGCCCAATCGCGGGCCCCCCAAGCACTCTTGTGCAAGCCACAGGCGTGGGCCGACCGGAGATCCTTTTTTGTCAGCGCCAGCTGGCAAAAAAGGATCGCAGGGAAGGGGGACCCACGCCGTCGCCTACTACGCCGAGGACCCTAAGAACCCCCAAACCCAAGCCCACACGCCCACCCGACAACACTCTCGGCCATCCCCCCGACCTTCACGCCGGCCGCTCCCAGCCGCCAGCTAGCGAGCGTACGTCCCCGCACTCTCGAGGATCTTCGGGTCCACCGCCGCCCCCCCCAGGTAGCGGTGCAGCCAGTCCAGCACCACCCCGTACCACAGCCGCGCATTCAGCGGCTTTATGACCCAGTGGTTCTCATCCGGAAAGATCAGCATCCGCGAGGGCACCTTGCGCTGCTGCAGCGCCGTGAACATCTGCATCCCCTGCCCCACCGGCACCCGGAAGTCATGCTCGTTGCTGATCACCAGCGTCGGCGTCTTGAACTTGTCGATGTAGCGCGACGGGCTCCACTTGTCATAGAGGTCCGAGGTCCACGGGTCGCCGCCAAACTCCCAGCGCGTGAACCACACCTCCTCGGTCTCGCCGTACATCGATCGCAGGTCGAACACCCCCGCGTGGCTGATGAGCGCCGCGAAGCGGTCGCTGTGGCCGGCGATCCAGTTGACCATGTAGCCCCCGTAGCTTGCCCCCGCCGCCGCCACCCGCGCCTTGTCGACATAGGGCTGCGCCACCAGCACATCGACGCAGCGCATGATGTCGTCGTACGCCTTGCCGCCCCAGTCCGCCGAGACCTGATCGACAAACTTCTGCCCAAACCCCTCGGAGCCGCGCGGGTTGGGCATCAGCACCACGTACCCCGCCCCCGCCAGCACCTGCGCGTTCCACCGCCACTGCCAGAAGTCCTCCCACGCCCCCTGCGGCCCGCCGTGGATCATCACCACCGCCGGGTAGCGCCGGGTCGGCGTGAAGTCCGGCGGCGTCACCACATGGCTGTGCAGGTTCAGCCCGTCCTGGCTCTTGGCGAACAGCTGGCTCGACTGGCCCAGCTTGACCTCGGCCAGCTGGGCGTCGTTTACGTGCGTCATCGCCAGCGGCGGCGCCGCCGCCTTGCCGCTCGGGTCCAGATCGAGGCGGTACAGCTCGGGCGGGTGGCTCAGCGCGCCGCGCAGGAAGTACAGCGAGACCCCGTCGGGGCCGCGGTGCAGCATCAGCTCGTGGGTGTCGCCGGTGTTGAGCTCGACGACCGGATTTTTGCCGCTGATGTCCACCGAGTTGAGGGTGCCGCGCCCCTTGAGCGAGCTGAGAAAGTAGAGCCGCTGGCTGTCCGGCGACCACACCGGCTCGCCGGCGTTGTGATCGAAGGACTCGGTGAGCGAGCGGTTCTGGCCGGTCACCCGGTCGTAGACCTTGAGCTCGAACTTGTCCCCCTCGAACCCGGCCCGCCGCTGCGCCAGGTAGGCGAGGAAGTGCCCGTCGGGCGAGTAGCGCGGCGAGACGTCGGTCGCCAGGTTCTTGCTGGTCAGGTTGCGCGGCTGCCCCGCCGGCACGAAGTCGCGCCCGAGCGGCACCACCCAGATGTCGTTGTTCGTCGAGACCGCGATGTCCTTGTCGCGGTTCTGCACGTAGGCAAGCTCCTTGCCATCGGGCGCCACCGCGTAGGGCTGGTGACCGGCGCGCGCCATCGGCGGCGTGTCCCAGTCGCCCGGCGTCAGGTCCAGCGGCGGGGTGAGCGGCCCTGCCGCCTCGGGCAACAGCACGCGCAGAAGGTGGCTGCGGCGGCCGTCGAACCAGTCATCCCAGTGGCGATACATCAGGCGGTCGATGAGGCGCGCCCGCACCGAGTTCTTCTCCATCGCCTCGCTGCGGTGGCGGTTGCACTCCTCGCCGGCCGGGTAGGGCGGGCAGCCTTCGATGACGCGCGCCTGGATGATCAGGGCGCGGCTGTCGGGCGTCCACAGAAGGCCCGCCACCCCGCCGGGCAGGGTGGTCAGCTTGCGGGCCTCGCCGCCGCCGACCGCCATCACGTACAGCTGCGGCGCCGCGCCGTCCCGGGTGCTGAGAAACGCCAGCCGCTGGCCATCGGGGGACAGGCGCGGCGCGAAGTCCTGGCCCTCCTGCTTGGGCCCGTGCTCGGGGAAGGTGAGCTGGATCGCCGGCGTCACCGGCTGCCCCGGCTGCGGCAGCGGCTGCATGTACACCGCGCTCTGCCAGCGGTTCAGGTCGGCGCGCGCGCGCGCGATCGTGAAGTAGGCGACGCGCTCGTCGCCGCTGATCTGGGGATCGGCGACCTTGGCCAGCTTGACCATGTCGTCAAAAGAAAACGGGTGCGGCGCCGCTGCCGCCACCCCGCCGCCGAGCAGCGCCGCCGCCACCACCCACCCCGCCGCTCGCGAGGCCATACAAGGACCGAAAAGAGCACCAAATATCGAGCCGGATGCGCGCACGCCGAACCTCGGACCAGAGTAGATTGAGGGAATGTTAAATTATTAGATACGTTACGAAAAAAATGAACACATAAGATCCACAGCCGCCCCAGGCGGCGCGGCTGCAGATCGTCGTCAGGAGGTGCGCGAGGGAGAAGAAGAGGAAAAAGGAAAAAGGACAGGCGGCGTCAGCGCGGCTACTTCAAAAAGTCCTTGATCACCGTCTGCGTCTCGCCCGCATTGAGGGTGATGGTGAAGGTCTCTTTGATGTTGAACTGCGGGTTGAACAAGGTGAGCTTGTGCGTCCCCGGCGTCAGCCGGTACGAGGTCTGCGGCGTGTTAAGGCCCGTATCGACCCCGTCGACGATGATCTTGGTCCACGGCTTGGAGTTCACCCGCAGGTAGCCAAAGTTCCCGGTCGCCACCGGCACCGGCGCCTTGGGTAGGGCAAGCTTGGGCGGCTTGGGCCGCGGCGGCGTGGGCCGCTTGGGCTCGGGGCGCGGGGCCTCGGCGACCGGCTTGGCCTTGGTGTCGGCGGGCGGGTTCGTAGCCGGAGGCGGTGGGCTCGGCGGCGGCGTCTTGTCGGGCGCGGTGGCCACCGGCGGGCTTGCCGCCTTGTCGGGCGGCGTCTCGGTTGCGGGGGCGGTGGCCGCCTTGTGCTCCTCGGGCGGCAGGGTGGCCTTGACCTCGAGCAGCTTGCCCGGCTCGACATTTATCTGCTGCCGCCACATGCGGTTGCCCAGGCGCAGCTCCAGGGTGTGCGGGCCGGCGACGACGCTCTGCACCCGCATCGGCGTGACCTGCCCCAGCGAGGCCCCGTCGAGCGACGCCGCGGCGCCCACCGGGTCAGAGACCAGGGTGAAGCCGCCGGTCTTGGGAGCCGAGGACTCCATGCGGATGTTGCGGATGAGGGTCTCGCCGGCGGCGATGTTGAGGCTCTCGCTCCACGGCGCGTGGCCGGAGTGCTCGATGCGCACGCTGTGGCCGCCGGGCTTGAGCTGCAGGCGCACCGGCGACTCGGTCAGCGGCACCGGCCGGGAGTCGACCACCACCGCCAGCTCGCGCCCCGGCTCGGCGACGATGATAAGCTCGCCGGCGCGCAGGACGAACCAGTAGACGCCGCCGGCGGCAGTGCCGACCAGCATGAGCAGCAGGAGCACCAGCGGCACCGCGCTGCGCGGTCGCGGCACCGTGGCGGTCACCGCCGGACCGAGATCCATGGTCTGCGGCACCGCCAGCTGCGGCGGCGGGGCGGTGATCGGCACTGCCCGCGACTGCAGCGGCTCAGCCGCCGGCGCCGCGGGGGCGACCGGCTCGGGGCGGGGAGCCGGCGGGCGCGGATTGGTCACCGGGACCTGGGGCCGCGGCGCCGGCAGTTCGGCCGGCGAGGCCGACACCGGGGTCTTCTCCGAGGGCGGCACCGCGATCGTCGGCCCGCCCTCGGCAAGGTCGGCAGGGAACTGGCCAAACGCCCGCGTCTCGGCGTCACCGGCATCGGGGCCGGAGTCCAGGCTCTGCGGCGCGTAGGCGCGGGTGTCGCCTTCATAGGCGGAGGCCGGGCTGGCAGCGAGGAACGCCCGGCTGGCGGCGCCCACCGCCTCGCCCTTGGGATCGCTCAGGCGGCCGCCGGCCAGCGGTCCGTCTACCGTGGTGTCCTCCTCATGCACGCCCTCGGCCCGCCGCGAGCCGGTGCCCGGCCGCGGCGGCGGCGCCACCTTGGGGATCGCCGAGCCGGAGCGCGACGCCGCGGGGCGGGCCGGCTCGGCGCCGCGGGCCATGCTCGAGGCGGCCTCAGTGATCGACTGCACGCTCGGCCGCGGGGTCGGCGGCGGCTTGCTGGAGTGCTTGCGCGTCTTGACGTTGCTCGGCGTCCACGAGCTCGGGGCGGCGCTGTCGGCGCCCAGGGCGCGCACGGTCCCGGTCTGCTTGGGACCAAGGGCGAGGATGGCCCCGGTCTCCTTGCTGCCGCTGCGCCCGGTCGACGACGGCTCGGGGACGCGCAGGGCGGCCATCGACATCGTCGCCCGCGCCCGCGCCAGAGGCTCGCTGGCCCCTCCCGACACCGGCGGCCCGGCGGCCCGGAACTCGCGCACTGCGTCGAGCTCGAGCTGCTCCTGCTCGAACTCGGCGCGGAAGACCCGCTTCATCCACGCCGCCAGCTCCTTGCGCGAGAAGAACTCGCCCGAGGTATACAGGAACGCCTGCAGATCGCCGTGCAGGTCCATCGCCGTCTGGTAGCGATCAGCCACCGCCGGAGCCAGCGCCTTCATGACGATGCGCTCGAGCTCCTCGGGGATCTTGCGGTTGTAGGCGGTGGGCGGCAGGACCTCGACGTTCTTTATGCGATCGAGGACCGCCAGGTCGTTGTCGGGCGGAAACAGGCGCTCGGCGGTGAGCAGCTCGTAAAGGACGATGCCGGTCGAGAAGATGTCGCTGCGCCGATCGAGCTTCTCGCCGCGCACCTGCTCGGGCGACAGGTAGCCGAACTTGCCCTTGAGCACGCCGGCCTCGGTCTCCTGGCGCTTGACCGACTCGATCTTGGCGACTCCGAAGTCGATCAGCTTGACCTCGCCCTCGAAGCTGATCATGACGTTGGCCGGCGAGACGTCGCGGTGCACCAGGCCCAGGTCCTTGCCGATCGAGTCCTTCTTGTTGTGCGCGTAGTCCAGGGCCTCGCACAGCTTCATGACGATAAAGCAGCTCTGGGCGAGCGGCATCGTCGGTGAGCCGTCGATCACCTGCTGCTTGCAGCGCTGCGCCGCCGAGCGCAGGTCGCGCCCGGCGATGTACTCCATCGCGATGTAGTAGCTCTCGTCGACCTTGCCCCAGTCGGAGACCTGGCCGATGTTGGGGTGGTTGAGCTGCACCACGAGCTTGGCCTCGTCGATGAACATCGAGACCAGCTCACGATCGTCGGCGATGAGCGGGATCATCTTCTTGACGACCACCAGCCGCTCCGAGCCCTCGAGGCCGAACGTCTTGGCACGGTAGATTTCCGCCATGCCGCCGACGTTGATGCGGTCAAAGAGGTAGTACTTTCCGAACTGATTGGGTTTTTTCACAACCACGTCCTCAGCGCGAAGCGGCGCCCCAGGCGGCATAGTGCGGCACTGGGAGTAGACCGATCTAGCGTACGCTTACGGGTAGGTTAGCATCGCATCTAAGCGAATCACAATGTAGAACAAAGGGCCGCCGCGCCTCTAGCTGCACAATTTGCCGAATCTCGGTGCGCGAGGACGGCGCCACGCCGCGCCACCCACGCCACACGACAGGGGCCACCAAAGTCCACCCTGGCGATACCCTGGGGCCCAGTAGAGGCAGCGAGGCTACATGGACAACCTGAACGACAGGGACGCCGGGCGGCGGTTCCGGCGGCTTGAGGGGTTGCCCTCGCTCTTAGAGCTTGCATAATTACAAGCCAAATACCGCCGCCGCGAAGCGCTCCGAGTCCAGGTCCGACTCGCAAGTCCCCAGAAGCCGTGTTCGGGGCGTGGTGGTCGGCCAGTACGGGAAGCACGGGAAGCACGGGCCGCCCAGAAACTCTCACCGCAAGGAGTTCCCATGTCGCGCGAACCGCTTGAGTTTGAAGCCCGGCCAAAGACCATCCCCGCCGCATCTGCCCCCTCGGCAGGCAGCGAGCCCGGCGCCGCCGACGCGGCTGGCCGCGACAGCGATGACGACGGTGACGACGACGGCGATGCGGATCTGGACATGAGCACCTTTGTCGAGGTGTTCTCCACCGACAATGAGATGGTGGCGCGCATGATCGTCGACGAGATCCTGCGGCCCCAGGGGGTGCGGGCGGGGCTTCACGATCGGCGCTCGCACAGCATGCCGGCGCCGGCGTCGATGGCCGGCACCCTCGGGGTGGCGGTGCCCGAAGCGGAGGCCGAGCAGGCGCGCACGCTGCTCCGCGAGGCGCAGAAAGACAAGATCCTCTACGGGGACGAGCAGGACGGCCACATCGTTGGGGAGACGGTAGCTTAGTGGCAATGGCGCGGTACGTCGCGCTCATCCTGCCGCCGGGCGGCCCGGTTGCCGGCGCGGCGGCACGCCACAGCGCAGCAGCCGGTCCGGCTCCGGATCCGGCGCTGCTCGGCAGCAAAGGGGCTGGGCTTGTGCGCATGGCGCAGCTCGGCCTGCCGGTGCCGCCCGGGTTTGTGCTGACCACCGAGCTGTGGCGCCAGCTGTACGGCCCCGAGCGCGGCGACGACTCCGGGGTCCTGCCGGAGCCGGTGTGGCGCGAGGTGGAGGAAGCCCTGGCCATCGTCGAGCAGGCGGCCGGCGCCCGGCTGGGCGATAGCGCGTGCCCGCTGCTGCTGGCGGTGCGCTCGGGCGCGACGGTGTCGATGCCGGGGATGATGACCTCGGTGTGCAACCTCGGGGTGAGCGACCAGACGGTCGCCGGCCTCGCCCGGCGGCTCGGCGATCGCCGCTGCGCGCTCGACTGCTACCGGCGCTTCCTGCAGTGCTATGGCACCGTCGTGCTGGGGCTGCGGCCGACCGGCATGTTCGACTCTGATCCCCTGGACGCGCTCTTGTTTGAGTACAAGCAGCGGCGCGGCATCCTGTTTGACGCCGACTTTGGCGAGGAGGATCTGACGGCCCTGTGCGCGGCCTTCAAAGACGAGATCCGCCGCCGCCTCGGCGCCGACGCCGTGCCCGACGACCCGCGCCGCCAGCTGCGCGCCGCGATCGACGCCGTTTTGCGCTCGTGGGACAGCAAACGGGCCCGCGACTACCGCCGGCTGCACGACATCCCCGACGCACTTGGCACCGCGGTGACCATCCAGGCGATGGTGTTCGGCAACCTCGGCGGCGGCAGCAGCGGCGGCAGCTTTGGGGCCGGCCCGACGAGCGGCACCGGCTCCAATCCCGGGGTCGAGCGCAGCCCGGCGGTGGTCACCTCGGCCGCCGGGGTCGCCTTCACCCGCGACCCTTCGAGCGGCGAGCCAGTGCTCTACGGCGAGTTCCTGCCGGGGGCGCAGGGCGAGGACGTGGTCGCCGGTGGTCACACGCCGCGCCCGCTCGGTGAGCTTGCCACCTGCATGCCGGCGGCCTACCGCGAGCTTGTCGCGGTGGCCCATACCCTGGAGCAGCAGCTCGGCGACATGCAGGACATCGAGTTTACGATCGAGCGCGAGAAGCTGTGGCTCTTGCAGACGCGCACCGGCAAGCGCAGCGGGCGGGCGATGCTCAAGATCGCCTGTGACCTCCACCGCGAGGGCCGGCTGTCCATCGAGCAGGCCCTATTGCGGGTCGAGGCCGGGCGGCTGAGCGAGCTCTTACACCCGACCGTGGACCGGCAGGCGCCGCGCATCGTGCTCGGCCGCGGGCTGCCCGCCTCCCCGGGGGCGGCGACCGGCAGGCTGGTGCTGAGCAGCGAGGCCGCCGCCGAGCTGCGCCGGCGCGGTGAGGCGGCGATCCTGGCGCGGGTCGAGACCTCGTCGGACGACATCGTCGGCATCCAGGCCGCCGTCGGGGTGCTCACGGCGCGCGGCGGCATGACCTCGCACGCGGCGGTGGTGGCGCGCGGCATGGGGCGCAGCGCCGTGGTCGGGGCGAGCGCGCTGCAGATCGACTATGCCCGGCAGGAGCTGCGCACCCGCGAGCATGTGGTGCGCAGCGGCGAGGTCATCACCATCGACGGCAACAGCGGCGAGGTGCTGCTGGGAGCGGTGCCGCTGCGGACCACCCACCTTTTGCACAACCCGGACTACGGGCAGCTCATGGGCTGGGCCGATGCGCGCGCCACCGTCGGCGTGCTCGCCGAGGCGGACACCGAGGTGCAGGCCCAGCTGTGCCGCGACCTCGGGCTGTTCGGCATCGGCCTGTCGCGCAGCGAGCGGCTGCTCTGCCACCCCGAGCGCGCCGCCGCCCTGCGCGAGGTGTGTGAGCGGCCGCAGCAGGACGCCGCCGTGCTCCGCCTGGCTGACGCGCTGACCCCGCGCTATCGCGCCCTGCTGGCCGCCGCGCCGCCCGGACCCGTGCTGCTGCGGCTGCTCGAGCCGGGGGCGGCGCGGGCGCTGCTCGCCGCGGCCGACTGCGAGCTCGGCGACCGCGAGCGCCTGCTGCTCAGCCGCGCGCTGACCGCCTATCGCGACGGCGCGCCCGGCGGGGCCGCGGTCGTGCGGGCGCTGTGGCAGGCCCAGCTGCGGGCGGTGGCGCGGGCGCAGCTCGGCGAGCCGGCGCCCGCGGGTCGGCCGCTCGTGCTCGTGCCGAGCAGCGTCGCCCTCACCGAGACCGCAGCGCTTGCAGAGCTGCTGCGCGCCGCCCGGGTCAGCGGAGCCGCCCCGGCGCTACAGCTGGGGGCGCTGCTGACTGGCCCGGACTGCGTCGGCTGCGCCGAGCTGATTCCCCACCTCGACCTTTTGGGCGTGGCCTGGGATGAGCCGGCGGCCGCCGCCCGGCCCGACGAACCGGACCGGGCCCGCCGCACCACCGAGCTCGCCGCCGCGATCACCAGCGCCCGCGCTGCCGCGGGCAGCCGCGAGCTGCGCCTTGGCCTTTACGCCCCCGACAACCTCAACGCCGCCGGCTCCGAGGAGCGCCTGATCGAGCGGGCCGATCACCTGGGCCTGGACTTCGTCGTCTGCCCCCCGCTGCGGGCACCGATCGCCCGCCTCTTGGCCGCCCAGGTCCGGCTGCGCGCCGCCGCCAGTCGCCGCCTATAGCGACAGCCCCCAGGTGCGGAGCCACAGCTCGACGTTGAGCGCCTTCCACAGAACATAGCTGGCCAGCGGCGCCCGCCCCGCCGCCGCGTCGTCATAGTTTGCCCGCAGCGCCGCGCAGTCATAGAGCCCCCGCTGCGCCATGGCGGGCGAGCCGAGCAGTTCCTGCACCAGCGGCCGCAGCGGCCCGAGCAGCATCCGCTCCTCGGGGGCGGCAAAGCCCACCTTGTCGCGCCGCTCGGCCACCGCGGGCGGCAGCACCCCTTGCAGGGAGCGCCGCAGCAGCACCTTGGTGCGGCCGTCCCCGCACAGCAGGGTGGCCGGCAGCGCCAGGCACAGCTCGACCAGCCGGTAGTCGAGAAATGGCGCCCGCGACTCGACCGAGGCGGCCATGCTGTTGCGATCCTCGTAGCGCAGGATCGTGCGCAGCGACGAGCCAGTGAGCAGCCGGTACAGGTAGCCGTGCAGCAGGCTGCGCTCGCAGAACGCCTGGTGCTCGGGGCCGGGCGGCGGCAGCGGCGGCAGCGGCAGCGCCGACAGGCGCAGGTAGCGGGTGTCGCGCAGGGCCCGCTGCCAGCGCCGGCGCAGCCAGGCCTCGGACAGCGGCGGCGGCAAGGCGAAAGTGCGCAGCGCGGTCCAGGCCCCGCGCAAGAGCTCATGCAGCAGCGCCGGCGGCGTGCGCGTCCGCGCCAGCGCCCGCAGCTCGCGGCCGAGCGCCGGCAGCGAGCCGCGCCGCAACAGCTCGGCCACCAGCGCCGACAGCGAGCCGCTGTAGCCGGTGAGGCTCTCGTCGGCTCCCTGACCGCTCAGCACCACCCGCACCTCGTGCGCCCCGGCCAGCGCGAACACGCAGCGCTGCGCCCAGATGCTGGCGCCGCCCACCGGCTCGTCATGGTGGGCGATGAAGGCGGCAAACCCTGCCGGGCCCTCGCGGGCGAGCTCCTCCTCGGGCGCAACCTGGAAGTTGGCGACGCCGTTGTGGGCGACGACTGCGGCGATGTAGCGGCGCTCGTCCATCGGATCGCCGTCGCGATATACCGCCGAGAACGTGCGCAGCCGCGCCCCGAGCCGTCCGGCCACCCCGACCAGCGCCGAGCTGTCCATCCCGCCCGAGAGCGCGGCGCCGACGCTCACATCGCTGCGCAGGCGCAGCCGCACCGCATCGGTGAGCAGCGCCGCGAAGCGCTCGGCCGCCTCATCGGGGCTCACGACGAGCGGCGGCGGCAGACGCAGCTCGTAGTAGGTCGTATGGTGCGCGGTCAGCCGCGGGGTGCCCGGACTGCCGGCGCTGAAGCAGACCAGCTCGCCCGGCATCACGCGGCGGAGCTCGGCAAACGAGGTGACGTCCGCGACCTCGGTGTCGGCGTCGGCGAGGTAGCGGGCCAGGGCCGCCCGTTCCACCGTCACCGGCAGCGCCAGGGTGCGCGCGGCCAGCAGGATCGCCTTGGGCTCGGAAGCGACGAGCAGCGTGTCGTCCCGCTGCAGGTAGTAGAGTGGCTTTTTGCCGAAGCGGTCGCGCCCGAGCCACAGCCGCCGGCTCGCCTCATCCCACAGCGCTAGCGCGAACATGCCGTTGAGCTGGGGCAGCGCCGCCGCCGGTCCTTGCTCGCCGAGCAGCGCCAGCAGCACCTCGGTGTCCGACGCCGTAGTGAAGATGTGGCCGCGGGCGGCGAGCTCGTGCCGCAGCTCGCGGTAGTTGTAGATCTCGCCGTTCCAGGACAGGCACAGCCGGCCGCGCTGCATCGGCTGCGCCGCGTCGGCCGACAGATCGACAATCGCCAGCCGGCGGTGCCCGAGCGTCACCTGAAGCGCGCTGCCCGCCGACCCGCTGTCGCTGCTGAACAGGCCCGCCCCGTCGGGTCCGCGGTGCGCCAGGCGATCCGTCATGGCGGCCACCAGGGCCTCGCGCGCGGCCGCGGGGAGGGGACCAAAGACTGCCGCGACACCGCACATCGGATCGCCTATATCACGTCGCTCGGTCGCGCAGCCAGCCCGCGCCGCGCCGCCGCCGCCCGCGCGCGGCCCGCACCGCCGGCCAGGCTACAGCTTGTAGAAATAGACCGAGTTGGTGCCGACATCGGGGACCGCGAGCGTCCGGCTGGCCGCGTCCCAGCCAAAGTCCTCGACCGACGCCACTCCCTCGGCGGCAAAGTCGCGGCTGAGCGTCTGCGCCCCGCCGACCTGCGCGACCTGATACAGCGCGTGGCCGCGCGTGTTGCCGACCAGGTAGTTGGTGCCGTCCTTCTCCAGCCCCTGGAAGTTGGCCGCGAAGTTGCCGAGCTTCATGACGCCGGTGCCATCGGCCAGGTTCATCGTGAACAGGCTGCCGGTGCTGCCAGCGGTCATCGGGTTGCCGGTGGTGCCGACCACCAGCTTGGTCCCGTCGATGTAGGCCGTCGTCGGGAACGTCACGCCGCTCGGGAAGTAGGCGGTGTAGCTGCTGCCGGCGGTGGTCGGGGTGGCGAACTTGAGGATGCGGTTGCCCACCGTCTCGGGCGCGTAGGCGACGCCGGCGCCGTCGACCACCACGTCGGTCATGACGACATACGGCACGAACACGATCGCCGGCGTCACCGTCGCGCTGCGCACCGCGGTGCGGGCGGCGATGTCGATGACCACCAGCTGATCGACGTCGGGCACGTAGATCTTGCCGTTGACGACGCGCAGGCCGGCGGGCGAGTTGAGGCCGGTAGTAAAGAAGTTATGGTCGACGGTCTTGTAGTCGGCGGAGATCTTGGTGATAAAGCCGCGGCCGTCCTTCAGGTTCTGAAAGTTGCTGAAATCGCCGGCGACGTTGGAGACGTACCAGGCGTTGGAGGCGGCGTCGAAGAACGCGCCAAACGGCTGGGCAAACCCGCCGTTTACCCGCACCACCGCCGAGCCGGTAAGGTCCGCCAGCGGTCCGGCGAGATCCGGAAACAGCGACCCGCCGTCGCTGCCAGTGGCCAGATCCGGGTTCGCCATGGCCAGATCGGTCGCGTTGGTCGTTCCATTGTTCGAGCAGCCCGGGGCAACCAGCGCGCCGGTCAGCGCCGCGGCGGCGAGTCCCCATCGAGTAAGCGTTCGCATAAGCACCCCCTAGGTGCCTCCCAGGCCAGACCGGGAGACGACAAGTGCGTCATTATATCGCGCCTGCCTCGTCGCCCGCTACGGAATCGGCGGCGGCGCCTAACTTGGGCCGCAGCGCCTATTTTACCGGCGGGCGCCCCCTTGCCGGTCAGCCCTTGCGCAGCGCCGCCAGCAGCTGCCGCGGCCCGTGCGGGCGCACGAGCTCCCCGGCGGTCAGCCCGAACCGCCGGGCGAACGCGACGGCGATCAGCACCGCGCTGCACAGGTACGACAGGGCGCTGGCCGCCGCCGCCCCGCGCACGCCGTAGCGCGGCAGCAGGTACAGGTTGGCGCCGACGTTTACCAAGAGCGCCACCGTCTGGGCGATGATCACGCTGCGCGGGTAGCTGCCCGCCCCCGACAGCGTCCCGGCCAGCGGCCCCGAGAAGCACAGCGCCGTGCAGCCGAGCAGCACCACCAGCGCCGGCAGGAACGAGCCGGCAAAGCGCGGCCCGTAGAACGCCACCAGCAGCGGCTGCCCGACCAGGGCCATCCCGACGCAGGCAGCAAGCCCGAGCAGCAGCGCCAGCTTGGCGCCGAGCAGCGTCACCCGGGCGATGTCCTCGCGCGCCGCCGCCTTGGCGAAAAGGACGGTGTTCAGCGTCCCCGGCACCAGCAGCAGGAGCTCGGCGACGCGCACCCCAGCCTGGTAGATGCCCAGGTCCTGCTCCATGTGCGCCGCTGGCAGCAGGCGCTGGATGAGGTACACGTCGATGCGCAGCAGCAGCAGGTCGGGCAGGATGTGCAGGAAGTTGCGGCCGCCGATGCGCAGGGCGCGGCTCGCCAGCGAGTCACCACTCGGGCTCGGGCTCGGGCTCGGGCCTGGACCTGGCGGCGGCGCGGCGGCCGGCTGGGCGAGCTGCCAACGCCACAGCCATAGCCCGGCCGCCGCGCTCAGCACGAGCTGGCTGGCGGCCTGCAGCAAGAGCGCGCTCGCCGGGCTCAGGAGCGAGAGCTGAAACAGCACCGCCACCGCCGCCAGCTGCCCCACCGCCAGCGCCAGGTTCAGCCGGTTCTGCGCCGCGAAGTGCTGGCCGCCCCACAGCAGGCTGTTGTGCACATCGCGCAGGTACTGAAACACGACGCTGGCGCCGATGAGCGCGAGCAGCCACGGCTCGCGCCCGCGGCTCAGCCAGCCAAGGCCCAGCCGCTCGCCCCACCGGCTGAGCCCGAGCGCCGAGACCGCGAGCAGGACGACCACCGGCACCGCCCGCCCGAGCCCCAGGCGCCACAGCGCCCGCAGCCGCTGCGAGTCGCCGCGCGCCTCGCCCTGCAGCACCGCCAGCGCCCCCGGCAGCCCGAGCGAGAGCACGGTGACCAGCACATTGATGTCGACCAGCGCCGCGCTGTAGCGCCCAACGCCGGTCGGCCCGAGCGCGCGGGCGAGCAGCGCCCCCTGCAGGAACGACAGCGGCAGCAGCACCGCGCGCGTGCCCAGCATCGCCAGCACCGCCCGCCACAGCGGCGGCGAGCCGCTCGCACCCGGCGCCTTGGCGGCTACAGCGGCATCACCCAGCGCAGCACCTCGAAGGACTCGGCCAGCTCGACGCCGATCTGGACCCCGCGTGTGGTGGCCAGGGCGCGGATGTAGCGCTCGTCGGTGTAGCCGCGGAACTTCTGCGACTCGTAGCACTTGAGGGCGCGGATCTTGGCCTGCAGGTCGTCCTCGGTGATCACCACAAACGACTGCGCCGAGAAGGTGATGTTGTTGCGCGGCATCTCGTAGCCGAGCAGGGTGCCGTTGCGGAAGGCGCGCAGCCCCTCGCGGGTGACGGTCTCGTGATCCTGGTGCAGGTCGTGGCTGCACGGCAAGAGCACGATGTCGGGCGCGATGTCGCGCTTCATGCACACCATGTCCTCAAGGATCTGCTGCCGGTGGTGCGGCAGGGTGCGCACGGCGTAGCGGAAGATGAGCAGCCGGCTCGGCTCGATGCCCAGGTGACGCGTCGCCTCGCGCACCTCGACCTCGAGGATGTTGGCCGGGTAGCCGGCCGGCACCGACGCCTCGGCCGTCGAGAAGGCGGCGTAGAAGACCTCGTAGCCCTCGCGCGCCAGGCGAGCCACGGTGCCGCCGCAGCCGAACTCCCCGTCGTCGATGTGGGGTGACAACACCAGAACCCGCTTGGCTTTCGCGGACATAGCAATCATCAATTATACAGCGGACTCGGGCAGGTCATCGCCGATTGTCGGGTCGACCGGGGCGGCGGCCCGATCCGGCGGGCTCGCCAGGGGCGGCGCGGCGCCCGGCTCATCGGCGAAGGCGGACTCCTTCAGGTCGCCCAGGCCCTGCAGCTCGGGGCTGAACGCCGGGTCGGACGACTCGTTGAGGTCGCCGAGCTCGGCCGCCTCGGGCGTCCTGCCCGACGGAGCGCCGCCAGCGGCGTGCAGCGAGCGGACCTCGCCGGCGGTGAAGGTCTGCGCCCCGCCCTCTTCGAGCAGCACCCGCACCCGCTGGCCGAGGATGTCCAGGTCGAGCACCCGTCCCGGTCCGCTCGGGGTCACCACCTTCTTGCCGACCTTGGGCAGGCCGCGACCCATCTCCTTGTACATCTGGTGCTCGTAGACCAGGCAGCACTTGAGGCGACCGCACTGCCCGGCCAGCTTGGAGGGGTTTAGGACCATGCCCTGGTCCTTGGCCATGCGGATCGACACCGGCTGAAACGCCGGCAGGAAGGTCGTGCAGCACAGCTCGCGCCCGCACGAGCCGATGCCGCCCACCGCCTTGGCTCCGTCGCGGGCGCCGATCTGGCGCATCTCGATGCGGAGGTGGAAGCGCTGCGCCAGGTCGCGCACCAGGTCGCGGAAGTCCACCCGCTCTTCCGAGGCAAAGTAGAACGTCGCCTTGTGCCCGGAGGAGACCTCGGCGGCCACCAGCTTCATCGCCAGCTTGCGCTCGCGCAGCCGCTCCTTGCAGAAGCGGTAGGCCTCGGTCTCAATCCGGCTGGCGTCGCCCTGCGCCACGATCTCGTCGGGGCGGGCGCGGCGGATGACGCGCCGCAGCGGTCCCAGGACATAGGTCTTGGTGGTGGCGATGACCACCCGGGCGAGCCGCTGCCCGCGCTCGCTGTCGACGATGAGCCAGTCCTGCTTGGCGTAGCTCTTGTCGCCGCAGTCGAGCTCGACGATAGGGCCGGCAGTGCGGAACTTGACGCCGACGATGTGAGCGTATTTTACCGGCACCTCGGACGGCGGCGGCTCGGCGGGCAGCAGCTTGATGAGCGGCGGCGGGCCGTCCTCACCGGCTGCTTCCGACTCGGGGGCGGGGCGTCGCTCCTCTTCTTCGGCTCCGTTGAGGCGGCCGCCGCCGGCCAGATCCACATGCGCCCACGAAGACGACACGGCGCGCGCGACCGCCAGCGCGGCGGCACCCGGCCGGGCCGGTGGTACCCCGGCAGCTGGCGGCGCCGCGGCCGGGGCTGGGTGGGCAGCGACCGGCGGTGCCTCTGGCGAGCCGCCCGGTCGCCGCGTCGCCCGATCGGGCTCCCGGCCTTCGAGCCTCCCTTCGGGGCGCGGCGGCGCGCCGCTGCGATTGGGCCGCGGCTCGCGGCGATCACCGCGCCCGCCGCCATCAAGCCGCGGCGCCGCGCTGCGGTCCCCGCCCTCGCGCGCCGCGCCGCCGCCCGGCCGCGGCTCGCGTCGGCCGCTGCCGTCCTGTCGCGCGGCCTGCCCGTCCAGGGCTTCCCGCCCGCCGCCGCCCGGCCGTGGCTCCCGCCTCTCCCCGCGGGACCCGCCATCCGAGCGCGCCGAACCGCCGCCCGGCCGCGGCTCCCGCCGCTCGCCGCGTACGCCGGGGTCGGAGCGCGGTCCGGAGCCCCGGTCCCCGCCGTCTCGCAGCGAGCCGCTGCTGCTCTGCCGCTCGCGGCGCTCGCCACGCCCACCCTCCGCAGCTGCCCCGCTGCTGCCTTCGCCTCCTTCGCGCGCTCCGGCGCTGCCGGGTCGGAGCTCTCGCCGCTCGCCGCGACCGCCCTCGGCAGCTGCCCCGCTGCTGCCTTCTTCACGCGCTCCGGCGCTGCCGGGTCGGAGCTCTCGCCGCTCGCCGCGACCGCCCTCGGCCGGGGCTCCGCCGCTTCCTTCGCCTGCTTCGCGCGGTGCCCCGCTGCCGGGCCGGGACTCGCGGCGCTCGCCGCCCCCCTCGCGCGGCGGTCCGCTGCCCGGGCGCGCCTCGCTGCGCCCTGGACGATCACGATCCCGCCCGGGGCGCTGCTCGCCGCGCGGCGGTCGCTCGCCGCGTCCTTCCGGGCGCTCGGGTCCGCCGCGGCCGGCGCGCCGCCGCTCGCCGCCGTCGGGTCGGGAAGGCCGCTCGGTTCGCTCGGGCCGCTCGGTGCGGCCGGGCTCTGCGCCTGCTTCAAGAGGCTCGCGCGGCTCCCGCGAGGTCGAGCTGGCGCTGCCACCGCTGTGGGCGCTGGCCGGGCGAGCCTCGCCGCCCTCGCCGCCGCGACCGCGACCGCCGCGGCGACGCCGCCGCCGCTCGGGTCGGCTCGCTCCGCTGTCGCTGCTGCCAGCGCTCGGCGCGGTCCCACCGTCGGTCCGTGCCTCGCCGTCCGTCGCCCGCGGACTTGTGCCGCTATGGGGACCCGCGGCGACGCCCCGGTCTTGCTCGTTGTTTTCGATCATCGATTTTCCTACTAACCGTGTTGAGCCTGGCCGCGGTCGCGCTGCCCGCGCCTGGCGGCCGGGCCTCGCTGTCGTCCCGCTGACGGCTGGTCATGCCTGCTTGTTTACCTCGACGCCCTGGATGCTCCCTCGCCCGCCCTGCCCGGGGTCATCCCCGGCGACCCGCTGGTCCACAGGGCGGCGTGCAGCTGCCGCGCCATTCGCTCCAGGGCCAGCGGCGCGCTGGTGTAGCGCCGGATCGCCCCCTGCGCGTCGCGCACGCTGCGCAGGGCGGCGAGGAGCCGGACCGCCCCGCTGTCGCGCACCTCCGGCCGCTGCGCCGCGACGCGCAGCTCGCCGTGCAGGCGCAGCCACAGAAGCTCCAGCAGCTCCTGCGCCTCATCGCGATCGCTGCCCGCATCGGCGGCCGCGGCGACGATCCGCCCGGCCCGCCCCGACTGCGCCGCCAGATAGAGCTCGGTCGCCAGCTGCTGCCGCTTGGTCAGCCCTTCCTGATCCTGGACATAGCGCAGCGCGCGGCCCAGGCTCCCCTGCGCCAGCTTGACCACGCCGCCCGCCAGCTCCTCGCCGATGCCGAAGGTGTGGGTCAGCTCGCTGTGCACGACCTCGTCGGGCAGCGGGGTGAAACGCAGCCGCTGACAGCGCGAGCGGATGGTCGACAGCAGGGCGGTGGCCGCGGTCGTGACGAGCACGAAATGGGTCTGCGCCCGCGGCTCCTCCAGCGTCTTGAGCAGGCGGTTGGCCGCGGTCTGGGCGGTAGGCGCGGTCAGCACGTCCGCCGGGTCGATGAGGATGAGCTGGGCGCGGCCCTCGACCGGCGGATACTGCAGCCGGCGCAGCAGGCGCTCGACCTCGTCGGCGAGGCCGGCCAGCGTCATGTCCATGGTGATGAAGTCCGGGTGGGAGCCCGAGCGCAGCTTGCTGCACGACTCGCACTCACCGCAGGCGGCGCCCGGCGGCAGCGCCGCGCCGGGGTCGGCCTCGCCCGCAGCGCCGGCCACCCCGCCGGGGCGGCCCTGGCAGTTGAGCGCCGCCATCAGGGCGCGGGCCGTCGTCGCCTTGCCCACCCCTTCGGGCCCGTCGAACAAGTAGGCGTGATGCGGCCGCCCGGCGGCGAGCGCTTTCTGCAGCGCTGCGACGACCGCGGGCTGACCGCGCACCCCGAACAGCCCGCGCAGATCGGGTCGGATCTCGGCGAAGGTCTGGGGGCCAGCGTCTGCGGACGTTTTCATGGCGCGAGTGTATCGCCAAAGTCGGTCAAAGAATCTCAAAGACAGCCGGAAGCGCACAAGTCGCAGCCGCTGGCGGGCGGCCGTCGCGCCAGGATCGCGGCTACGGCTCGGGCGCGGCCGGCGAGCTCGGGCGACCGCCGGCGGCCGGCGTCCCGGCGGCGAGCACGGCGCGCTCCTGCAGCTTCTTGCGCAGGGTGTTGCGGTTAATCCCCAGCATCGCCGCCGCCTTGAGCTGGTTGCCGGCGGTGCGCGCCAGCACCTCTTCTAATAGCGGGCGCTCGATCTGCGAGAGGACCTGCTCGTACAGGTCGGTGATCGGATAGCCCTCCAGCCGCTGCAGCAGGGCCCGCACCTTGGTGCGCACCACCGCTTCGAGCGACAGCTCTTCCAGCGGCACCCGCTCGTGCAGCGGCGGCAGCACGGCCTCGACGTCGCCGAGCTCGATGATCGGGCTGCGGGCGCGCAGCGCCGAGCGACGGATCACATCGCGCAGCTCGGCCAGGTTGCCCGGGAAGCTGTAGCGCGCCAGCTGATCGACCGCCCGCGGCGACAGGGTCCGCGGCGGCGTGCCGCCCCGCACCGCCAGCTCGGCGAGGAAGTGGCTGCACAGCAGCGGGATGTCAGCGGCGCGCTCGCGCAGCGGCGGGACCGGCAGGCGCACGATCTGCAGCCGGGCGAGCAGCTCAGCGTCGACAAGGCCCGCGTCAAGGAGGCGCGGCAGCTCGACATCGCTCGTCGCCAGCACGCGCAGCGGCAGCGCCTCGCCGGGGCTGCCGCTGAGGTTTTTGTCCAGCCACTGCGCCAGCAGCTTGGACACCCGGGCGCTGCCGTGCGGCAGATCGCGGATCAGCACCGAGCCCCCGTGAGCGCGGCGCAGCTTGTCGGCCGCCCGCTCGGTGTCGGCGAACTCGACGTCGATGCGGATGAAGGCGGCGCCGCGGCGGTTGCTGCGCGCGTGCAGGTAGCGCGACAGGTGCTCGCGGCCGCAGCCGCGCTCGCCTTCGAAGAGCACCGAGGTGTCGACGGCCGCCGCGGCCTCGATGCGGGCGCGCAGGGCGGCGGCGGCGCGCGAGTCGCCGAGCAGCGGCGCGCAGGGGCGCGGCAGTGGCCCGGGGGGAAGTTCCCGCTCGCCAGGCCGGTCGCCCCCACGCTCGGGGCCGGGCGGCTCGCCGGGCTCGCGGGTCGACGCCAGCGCAGGGCGCAGGCTGCGGCCGGGCTCTTCGCGCTCATCAGCCGCAGGCGGCCTGGAGGGGGGCGGCAGCTTCATGGCAGCGCGCTCGGCCCCGGCTCCTGCGCCGCGGCAAAGCTGTCCGCTGCGGTCGCCGCCGACGCTTCCGGGGTCGGGGTCGCAAGGGAGACGCCGCGCGCCGCCGCGCCCAGCGGATGCCGACCGCGCGTCTGTTGATCGACGAAGAACTGCGCCGTCATGGCGATGAGCTCACCGGGCAGGCTGGGCGTGCGGCTGTTGTCGCGCAGATCCGCCGAGCCCGGCAGCCCCTTGGTGTACCAGGCCACCGCCTTGCGCAGCTCGTGGAGGATGCGCTTTTCGGGGGTGTGCTGCTGCATCAGCTCGACGTGGCGCAGGAACACCGCCCGCCGCTCGCCAAGGGACGGAGGGCCAGCCGCCGGCTCGCCGGCCAGCCAGGCGCGGATGTCGCGGAACAGCCAGGGGTTGCCGAGCGCGCCGCGGCCGATCATGACCGCGTCGCATCCGGTCGCGCTGCGCATGCGATCGTAGTCGGCCAGCGAGACCACATCGCCGTTGCCGACCACCGGCACCGCGGCCGGCACCTCCTGGCGGACCTTCTTGATGATGTCCAGCGAGGCCTTGCCCGAGAAGCCCTGGGTGCGGGTGCGCCCGTGCACGGTGATCATCGCCGCGCCCGCCTCGACCATCGCGCAGGCGAACTCGGGGGCGTTGAGGTGGCGATCGTCCCAGCCGGCGCGGTGCTTGACGGTGACCGGGATCTCGGGCGGCAGGGCGGCGCGCACCGTGCGCACCAGCTCCTGCGCCAGCTCTGTCTCCTTCATCAGCGCCGAGCCGCACGCCCCGGCGACCACCCGCTTGGCCGGGCAGCCCATGTTGATGTCGACCAGCGCGGCGCCGATGTCGCGCGCCATCTGCGCCGCCTGGGCGCGCGCCGCCGGCTCGCGGCCGAAGATCTGCACCCCGAAGCGGCGCCCGAAAAGCGACGGCGTCAGCTTGTCGACCGTCTTCTGCGCGCCGGCGCACAGGGCGCTGGCCGAGAGAAACTCGGTAATGGTCAGCCCGACGCCGTGCTCTTCGCAGATGGTGCGAAATGGCAGGTCGGTGACCGCCGCCATCGGGGCGAGCAGGACTTCTGTATCGACGACCAGGTTGGCGATGCGCATCGTGAGATCACTATTTCCGCTGAAGCTACCACAGAAGCGGAATCGTCCTATACTCGCCGACCCATGCCCAAGCCCGTCGAACCGTTATCGCCGGCCGCCGCCATCGTAGCTGAGGAGCTCGCCCTCTGGCAGCGCGTGACCGCCTTTCTCCTGGAGCTTGCCGCCCCGGCCCCGGCTGCCGCCGGCCCCGCGGAGAAGCAGGGCGGCATGCACGACGCCGACCTCCTGGAGCTGCGCGACGCCATCGCCGAAGCCAAGCCCGAAGACCTGGCCCCCCTCATCGAGCAGATGGCGCGGGTCAGCGCCGTTGCCGCCGGCCGGCGCGGCAAGCTGGTGGCGCCGATCGACATTCAGGCCCCCTACTTCGCCCACCTGCGGCTGCGCCCGAGCGCCCCGCCCAAGGCGCAGCCGCGCGATGTGCTGATCGGCCGCCGCGGCCTCATCGACCGCGCCGCCGGCATTCAGATCGTCGACTGGCGCGACGCCCCGGTCTCGCAGATCTACTACCGCTACGACGAGGGCGACGACTACGACGAGACGATCGCCGGCAGCCTGTTTCAGGGGATCATCGAGGTCCGCCGCAACATCACCATCCAGAACGGCACCCTGCGCCGCATCGGCTGCCCGCAGGGCTCGTTCTTCAGCGACCCGAGCGGCCAGTGGTGGGAGGCCGATGCGCTGATGTCGCCGACCTTGCAGGGCGGCCAGGGGCTGGCGGCGCGGGCCCCGCGACCGGCCGCTCCGGCTCCCAAGGGGCAGACGGGCAAGGGCGGTCGCGCCGGTGGACCGGCAGCGCCCGGATCCGCTCCGGCAGCGGCCCCCCACGCCGCGCCGGGCGGCGGTCCGCCGCGACCGGGCGCGCCCGCGGGACCGCCGGGGTTCTCGACCCGGGTCGACAAGCACCTGCCAGAGATCGCGGCGCTTATCGATCGCCACCAGTTCGACCTCATCACCGAGCCGGACAGCGGCGTGGTGGTGATCCAGGGCGGCGCTGGCAGCGGCAAGACGACCGTCGCCCTACACCGCGTCGCCTACCTCGCCTTTCAAAAGCCCGAGCGCTTCCGCGGCAGCAAGGTGATGATCATCGTCCCGTCGGAGGCGCTGGTGCGCTACGTGAGCGGCGTGCTGCCGGCCCTGGGCGTGCCCGGGGTGCCGGTGCAGACCAGCGCCGGCTGGATGAGCCACCACCGCAAGCGGCTTTTGCCCCACCTGCCCAAGCGGCAGAGCAGCGAGACGCCGCCCACCGTCGCCCGCTGCAAGAAGCACCCCGGCATGCTGCAGGTGATCGAGCAGTACATCGCCGATCAGGCGGCGCAGCTGCGCCAGCGGCTGGTCGAGGCGCTGGCCGAGGCGCCGGCGGCGGCCCGCGAGCGCGTGCTCGGCCAGTGGGACGCCCGCGCCGAGAGGCCGCTGCGCCTGCGCTGCCGCGGGGTGCGCCACGCGATCAGCGGCCACCTGGAGCCGGGCCTGGGGGTGCGCATCGACGAGCTGCTGCGCCGCCTGTCGCGCCGCGCCGGAGACGTCGGCCGCGACTGGGCAGAGCTACTTACCGACGGCGAGCGGCTGTGGCGGGGCCTGGGCGCCGAGAGCCCGGCGCATAACCCGAGCGCCCCGGTGAGCCGCGCCGACCTCGCCGAGCTTGTCGCCTACTGTCAGGCCCAGCAGGAAGAGGTCGAGGAGCTGCCCGAGGACGTCGACCCCGAGCGCTACCAGGCCGTCGATGGTCAGCCGCTCGATGATGACAGCCCGGCGGGGCAGCTCGATGTCGAGGACGACCCGCTGCTGCTCTACCTTTATCAGCAGAAGATGGGCGGGCTCGATCACTCAAGCGGCAAGGGCCAGGTGAGCTACGAGCACATGGTCCTTGACGAGGTGCAGGACCTGTCGGTGATCGAGATCAAGGTCCTTATAAGCTGCGTCACCAAGGAAGACGACGACAAGAAGAAGCCCCTGCCGCACCGCCCGCACGCGCAGTCGCTGACCCTGGCCGGCGATGTCGCCCAGCGGCTGGTGTTCGACAACGGCTTCTCGCGCTGGGAGGACCTTTTGCCGATGTGCGGGCTGCGCGGGGTGCAGATCCAGCGGCTGCGCATCATGTACCGCTCGACGGCCGAGGTGCTGGAGCTCGCCCATGGAGTCCTTGGACCGCTGCTCACCGACGACAGCACCCAGAGCGCGACCCGCCACGGGGCGCCGGTGCGCGCCTTCTCGTTTGGTGAGATCGGCGAGGCGGTGGCGTTCCTCGCCGAGGCGCTGCGCTCGCTGCTGCTGCGCGAGCCGACGGCGTCGGTGGCGCTCATCGCCCGTCACATCGGGACCGCGGACGCGTTCTACTCCGGCCTGTCGCGCGCCGACGTCCCCTCGCTGCGCCGGGTCGCCCGCCACGAGTTCACCTTCAGCGCCGGCGTCGACGTCACCGATGTCACCCAGGTCAAGGGCCTGGAGTTTGACTACGTGGTCATCCTCGATGCGACCGCCGCCGCCTACCCCGACACCACCGAGGCCCGCCACCTGCTACACATCGCCATCACCCGCTGCGCCCACCAGCTGTGGCTCGTCGCCGCCGGCCCGCCCTCACCGCTGTGCCCGCCGAGCTACTTCGCCGAGGAGTTTGCCCCCGGCTAGCCCCAGTCAACCCCCGGTCAACCCCCAGTCAACCAGAGTGCTGCTGCAGCAGGTCGAGGTACTCGCCGCGGCAGGCCCACTGCCACAGCTCCGCCGCCCGCCACAGCGGGAAGGGGTGGGTGCGCGAGGCGGTCTGCAGCAACGTGTAGATGCGATCGAGGACCCCCTCTTCGGGGGCCTGGCGAGCCCGCAGCGCCTGCTCCATGAAGCGCTCCAGCGACAGCTCCTCGAGCAGCCGCCGGTTGCCGCCGGCCATCTTCATCAGCACCTGCAGCACCATCTGCGGATCGCGGGTCGCCAGCAGCATGCCGCGATCGGCGGTCAGCTCGGAGCAGCGATCCCACTTGAGCAGCGCCAGCTGCAGCGGCACCAAGAGCAGGTTGCCGATGCCAAGGGTCGCCCGCGCCAGCTCGGAGGCCGCCAGGCTGAACAGCCGCACCGCGGTCTTGTAGAGCACGTGCTGCGACTGGACGTGCGACAGCTCGTGCGCCATCACCGCCACCAGCTCCTCATCGGACATCACGTCGCACAGGCTGCTCGAGATGGCGACGAAGTGGTTCTCGACGCCGCCGGTGTGGGCGTTGACGTCGGCCCCCTGGTAGACGTAAAGCTCGGGCAGCTCGTCAAGGCCAAGGGCGGAGGCGGCGCGCTCGAACAGCCGCTCCAAGGAGGGCAGCTGCGAGCCGCCGACGCGCACGTAGCTGCTCTGGTTGAACAGTCGGTCATAGCGCTCGACCGTCATCTCGATGAGCTTGCGGAGCAGGGTGTGCACGCCGGGGATCGCCTCCAGCGCCTTCTGCGACTTCTGATCGAGCGGGTGCTGGTACAGCCCGGCGATGCCGTGCAGCGGCACCTCGCGCCCGCAGAGCAGCGCCGCCTGGCAGTGGCCGCAGCGCAGCTTCTCCGGCTGCTCCAGGGCGCGCATGAGCAGCACGCGGTTTTTTCCTTGGCACTTCCGACAGCTCAGGATCCGGCTGTCCCCCTCGGGCAGCGGGTAGCTTGGGGCCTCGTCCATAAGCGCAACACTAGCACGCGCAAGCCGCCCAAGCAGCCAGCCGGCGCGCAGTCGGTCACCTGTCGCTCGCCTGTCGCTCGCCTGTCGCTCGCCTGCAGCTCGCCGGTAAGTCCGGCTGCCATAAAGTAGGCGCAGGTCGGCGGCGGCGCGGCTTTAGGCCGAGCGCGAGGGCAAAACTCGATTAACTTTAAATGAATGTTCCAAAAAGGAATGATCCGGCCGGGCGCGCGGCTGGCAGCGCTCAGCGACGGAAATTTCGTAAGGGCGATTATATAATGATGGTGCCTGTGTTCGCCGCCTTCCTACCCGTGATATCCTGAGCCCGCATGTCCTCCTCTTTTCCCATGCGTAATATGCGGGTCCGCTTCTCTGGCGAGACCAACATCGGGATGAAGCGCAAGCACAACGAGGACAGCTTCATCCTCCCCGACTTCGAGCGCGTCGCCGTGGTCGCCGACGGCATGGGCGGCCACGCCAGCGGCGAGGTCGCCTCGGGCATGGCGGTCGAGAGCGTCGCCGCCTACCTCAAGGCGACCCTGGATCAGTCGACGATCACCTGGCCGTTCAAGCTCGATCAGGGAATCCGCTACGAGACCAACCGCCTGGTCGTCGGCATCAAGCACGCCAACCAGCGCATCTACGAGACCGCGCAGCGCAACGACGATCAGCACGGCATGGGCACCACGATCGTCGCCGCGCTGTTCGCCGACGATCGGGTGATCGTCGCCCACGTCGGCGACAGCCGCTGCTACCGCCTGCGCCGCCAGCACCTGCTCCAGCTCACCGAAGATCACTCGCTGCTCAACGACTACCTGAAGATGAAGCGCCTGTCGGGCGAAGAGGCCGGCCGCTTCACCCAGAAGAATGTCATCGTGCGCGCCCTGGGCATGAAAGAGTCGGTGCAGGTCGACACCCTGGTCGACATCCCGCAGCTGCACGACGTCTACATGCTGTGCTCCGACGGCCTGACCGGCATGGTCAGCGACGCCCAGATCGCCGAGATCATGAGCGAAGAGTCCGACCTCGACACCGCCTGCGAGCGCCTCATCCACGCCGCCAACGAAGCCGGCGGCGTCGACAACATCACCTGCGTCCTGGCCCGCCTCGAGCAGCTTTAAGACCGGGCGGCGCGCGCTCGGCAAGACCCCCGCCAAAACTACAATTCCTACTTTCGTCGCGCCAGCGGTCGGCTCGTCGCTGCCAGGCTCTGCCAAGCGGGACGTCGGCAAAAAATTAGCGGTGATCCGCAAGGTTCGGCAATCTAGGACCAAGCGGGGCTCTGAGCCGCCCTTCCGTAGCAAGCAGAGCGAGCCACTGAGCTCTCCCACTGGGCTCTCTCACTGAGCTCTCCCACTGAGCTCTCCCACTGAGCTCTCAGGGATCGCCGGCCAGCCGGCGTGATCGCTCGGGCAACTCAACGGTCTGACTCTGGCATTAACCCCTAGGAACGCCGCCCGCGCGGCCCGACAAGAGCGGAAACACAGCGACCATGGCGAAACGAGAGGAGCTGATCGTTGGTCTGGACATCGGCACCACCAAGGTGGCCTGCCTGGTGGGCGAACTGACTGACGACGGGATCGACATCATCGGGGTGGGCACCCAGCCCTGCGCCGGCCTGAAAAAGGGCGTGGTGGTGAACATCGATGCCACGGTGTCGGCGATCCAGAAGGCGGTCGAGGAGGCCGAGCACATGGCCGGGGTGGAGATTACCCAGGTCTATGCCGGCATCGCCGGGGCCCACATCAAGGCCTTCCACTCCGAGGGCGTGGTCGCCATCCGCGATCGCGAGGTGCGGCCCGGCGACATCGAGCGCGTCATCGAGGCCGCCAAGGCGGTGAGCATCCCCCAGGACCGCGAGATCCTGCACGTAGTGCCGCAGGAGTTTTCGATCGACAACCAGGACGGCATCAAGGAGCCGCTCGGCATGTCGGGGGTGCGGCTGGAGGCCCGCGTGCACATCGTGACCGCGGCGTCGGCGTCGGCGCAGAACATCGTCAAGTGCTGCACCCGCTGCAACCTCCAGGTCCAGGATCTGGTGCTGGAGCCGCTGGCCACCGCCGAGGCGGTGCTGACCTCGGACGAAAAAGAGCTGGGCGTCGCCCTGCTCGACATCGGGGGCGGGACGAGCGACCTTGTGATCTACAACGAAGGCGCGCTCGTGCACACCATCGTGCTGCCGATCGGCGGCCACCAGCTGACCAACGACATCGCGGTCGGCCTGCGTACTCCCATGGCCGAGGCCGAGCGCTTAAAGCACCGCCACGGCTGCGCGCTGCCGGCGCTGCTCTCGGAAGACGAGACGATCGAGGTCCCCTCGGTCGGCGGCCGCCCGCCGCGCATCCTGCCGCGCACCGTGCTGTCCGACATCCTGCAGCCGCGCGTCGATGAGATCTTCACCCTGGTGCGCGAGGAGATCGACCGCTGCGGCCTGTCCGAGACCCTCGCCTCGGGCCTGGTGGTGACCGGCGGCTCGACCATCCTGCACGGCCTGCCCGAGCTCGCCGAGCAGGTGCTGGGCATGCCGGTGCGGCGGGGCATCCCGCACGGCGTGGGCGGGCTGTCAGAGATTGTCCGCTCGCCGATCTACGCCACCGCGGTGGGCCTTGTCCGCTACGGGGTCCGCCAGCTCGATGGCGGCTACGTCTCGCGCGGGGTCGCCGGGGCCGGCGCCGGGCTGCTCGACCGCCGGGGTTCGGCCGGCGGCAGCGGCAGCGGCATGTGGCGCCGCATGCGCTCGTGGTTCGCCGAGGTCTTCTAGCTTCCCGCTGTAACCGCTCGCCGCCTCGCGAGCCCGCCTCGGGCCAGGGCGCCGCGGACGCTGGGCCGCGGACGCTGGGCCGCCGCGCTGGCTCCTCCCCTCGGAAATAGCCTTGAATCGGGCCGGCTCCGAGGTGATAAAATGGGGCTGCGCTGAACATGTCTACACGCACCCAGTCCCTACTATGGGGCGGCCTTGCCGTCCTTTTCCCTCTTGGTCTTTCCTCGCTCGCCCTCGGGACCGCAGATGCTGCACCGGCGCGACCCAAGCCCAAGGCAGCGGCCCCGGCGACGCCGGCCCCAGCAAGCCCCGCGCCGTCGCCGGCTGCAGAAGGCGCCGCGGCAGCCCGGCCGGCCCCCGCTGCCGCCTCGGGTGCCGCGCCCGCCGCGGCGACTGCCAAGCCCACCGACACCCCCGCCGCCGCCCCGAGCCAGCTGCAAGAGGCGACGGCCGGACCCAAGGAAGAGGCGGCCCGCGCCCACTACATGCGCGCCGTCGAGCAGTACCTGCAGGGCAACTACGCCAACGCCTGGCTCGAGTTCTCGTCGGCCTACCAGATCACCCCGCTTACCGCGCTGCTTAACAATATGGCGCGCTGCGAGGTCAAGATCGGCCGCCCGGTCGAGGCGCTGCAGCACTTCCGCCGCTTCCTCGCCGCCGCCCCCGACGATCCAGATGCCGACTACATCCGCCAGGAGATCGCCCGCCTGGAGGCCGAGCTCGGCCGCCGCGCCGCTCCCAGCCAGCTCGACGGCGCGACCGACAAGGCAGCGCCGAGCACGATGTCGCGCCGCATCCCGGTCTACTCGATCGCCGCCGGCGCGACCACCCTGGCGGTCCTGCTCTCCGGGGTGGCGGCGCTCAGCACCGTCGCGGTGCGCTATAACTCCCTGGAGAGCGGCTGCAAGCCGGCCTGCCCGCCGCTCGACGTCACCAACCTGCAGCAGCAGTCGTATGCCGGCTATGGGCTGCTGGGGGCGGCGGTGGTCCCCGCAATCTTGACGGTGGTGGCGCTGCGCTTCGAGCTCGGGCGCCCCGCTGAGACTACGCTGCGCCCCCTGGCGGGCCTGCGTCTTAACAGTCCCCTATTTGTTTTTGGGAGTAACTGATGCGCCGACTAGCCTTAATCCCCCTGGCCTTGCTCCTTGGGTGCTTTGACTTTGACTCTTTGAGCGGGACCTACGTTCCCCCGCTGACCGACGGCAGCACGCCCGGCGACATCGCCTGCGACAAGACGCCCAACACCTTGCAAGAGGACTGCACCCAGAACGGCGACATCAACAATAACTGCCTGGTCGGCTGCGACGATCCGACCTGCTCCGACCACGTCGCCTGCTTCGCCAGCCGCGGCTACAAGGCGTACGGGGCGGTGGTCGACAACACCAACCAGTGCCCGGGGCAGACCACCAACTCGACGATCTACCAGAGCATCGCCAACCCGACGACCTGCAACGGCAGCTGCTCGTGCAATAACGCCACCACGACCTGCACCTCGACGCTGCACGTCTACCCGACCAAGGGCGACTGCATGGGCAAGACCAATGACGCGCCGGTGGCGATAAGCGATGGCGCCAACAAGTGCCCGGCGGTGGTCAGCGTGAAGGACTCGTACTACTCGGTGGACAAGCTCACCGTCGGGCAGTGCACCGCCAAGAACGCCACCGTGCCGCTCACCCCGACCTGGGGCACGACCAAGGTGCTGTGCGACCAGTCGGCCTCCAAGCTGCTGCGCTTTAGCGATATGCAGCGCAACGGGATCATGTGCGTGGTGTTCAACGGCACCGACACCTCGGTGTGCGCCGCCGCCAAGCCCTACACCAAGGCCAGCGTCTATTACACCGGCGCCACCGGCAGCAGCAGCTGCGCCTGCTCGTGCGCGCCGAGCGGCGGCTGCACCCTGACCAACGGCGCGACCAACCTGCTCAACCTGACCGACAAGGCCGCCTGCAACGGCGCCCAGACCTTGTCGCCGATCAAGGTGGACAGCACCTGCCTGCAGGCCCTGGACACCAACATGATGACCTACCAGGCGGCGGCGGCCAGCACCAACCTCGTGGCGCCGACCTGCAACGCCGCCGGCACGGTCTCCGGCACCTTCGCCGCCGCCGGCGGCGTCACCCTCTGCTGCATGTAGCGCCGCCGCGGCCCGGCGCCTAGCCGGCTGTGGCAAAACGTAGCGAGCGGCCCGAGCGCAGGACTTGGCGCGCGGAGCAGCCTCGGGGCCGTGAGCACGGCAGGTCCTGTGCTCGGGTCGCGGAGTAGTCTTGCCACAGCCGGCTAGGCGGTCTGAGCCGACTCGGTCTCTTGGCTGACTCCCACTGGCAGGCCGTCGCGATAGACTAGCAGCGCGCTGCCGGTGCTCGGCGCCTTGGGGCCGGGGAACAGGATTCCCGCCAGGTTCAGCGGATCGGCCGGTGAGATGCGCACCTCGACGGGCAACGTCGGCTGCTGGGCGCGCTTGCGCAGGAGGTTCAAGCCCTCTAGCGCCTCGGGGGTGGCGAACTGCTCGCCGGACAGGCCGGCGACGAAGTAGCCGCTGCGCACAAGGCCACGCGCCTCCAGCCGGCGCAGCACCGGCAGCACCTGATAAAGCGGCGGGCCGAGCGGCTCGCGGGTGAGCAGCTCACGGGTGAGCAGGCCGTACCGCAAAAGGTACTGGTTGGTCCACGACTCGAGCAGCGCCGGGTTGTCCCAGTCGGCTTCGGCGCCCAGCACCGGCTGCGCGCCGCGGAAGCGGCTGCGGCTGACCGCCACCGGGCCCAGGGCAGAGTCGGCCGCCTCGCGCGGGCCCTCGATGAGCGCCCACCGCCCCGCCGCCATCGCCGCCTGCCCGCTGCCGCCCGCCCCGCCCTGGCCCAGGAGCAGCCGCAGCCCGGAGAAGCCATCGGCGGTGACAAGGCCGGCGGCGCACAGCTCGCCGAGCGCGGTGGCGACCTCCTTGGCGGGGCGGCCGATCTCGCGGCACAGCTCGGCGAAAAACCGCGCCCCGCGCCGCGCCAGCACTTCGCCCAGCGCCTCGCCCAGCGGCGACAGCTGGCCGCCCGCCGCTGCCGGCGCGGCCGCCGCGCGCGCGGCCGCCAGCCACTCGGCAAACGGCGGCCGCGGCGGCACCAGGAAGTCGGCGTCGCCGCGCCGCCACAGGCTGATCGGCGTGCTGCGGCCAAAGCGTCCCTCGCCGCTGCCCGGGCGCAGCCGACCCCAGGCGAGCTCGCCCGACAGGCACAGCGCGTCGAGCCAGCCGGGGTCGTAGCCGCGCAGGCGCAGCGGCAGCAGCTCTTCCTCGAAGCTGGCGGCCGCGCTGACAAAGCCCTGCAGCTTGTGCACGACACGCAATAGGCCGCTGCTGCCGGACAGCTGGGTGCCCGGCCAGGCGTGCTGCCAGCGCGCCAGGAGCTGCCACAGCTGGGCGGGGGTGGCCGGCTCGATCGAGCGCCGGAACCGCTGCTTCATCTGGCGATGGATCAACAGCAGCAGCCGGCGATCGCAGAACTGCTCGCGCGCCGGCGCGGCGGGGGCCGCCGGCAGGAAGCGACCGCGCAGCGCCATCCCCTCGGCCTCCAGCGAAAGCAGCGCGGCCTGCACGCGCTCGACCGGCAGGTGCAGCGCGAAGGCAAGGTCGTCTGCGGCCCAGGGCCCGGTGACCGCGAGCCAGCCGCGCACGAGCTCGACCACCACCCGCTCCTCGGCCCCGACCTCGGCGGCGGTCGACGTCTCCGCGGGCAGCGCGGGCGGCTCTGGCTCAAGCCGCGGCGGGCCGCCGACCTCGGCGGCGATGGCGAGAAACAGGGCGCGCAGCGCCGCGGCCCGCTCGCTCGCGCACAGCGCGGTCAGGGCGCCCACCCGCAGCACCGTCGCCCGCCGCGTCGCCAGCAGCTGCGCGGTGGCCGCGGCGTGGGTGGCAAAAAAGTCGAGCTGGGCCTGCGGCAGGTAGTACAGCCCGAGCAGGGCGTCGTGCAGCTCATCGGCATCGCGCAGGCGCGGCCACGCCGCCGCCTTGACCGCCGCCACCGCCTCGGGACACAGGCCCTGCGCCGGGGTGTAGGCCAGCACCTCGTCGGCCAGCTGCCCGGCGGTGCCGCGGCGCACCGCGACCGCGCGGGTGCGCCGCTCCTCAAACGGCGTGTCGTCCAGAAACGCGTACGGCGCCGCCGCCAGCAGGTGGTGGCTGAGCGGCGAGGGCTCGGTGGTGTCGCAGGCCAGCACCTTGACCTGGGCCGACTCGATGGCGGCGAGCAGCCGGCGCAGCCCGGCGAGGTCCATCACCTCGTGCAGGCACTCGCGCAGGGTCTCGCGGACCAGCGGGTGATCCGGGATCGGCAGGTCGCCGCCCGGCAGGTTCTCGGGGCAGGCGGCGGCGCTCGGGAACACCGCGGCGAGCAGGTCTTCGGTCAGGATGCGCACGATCGGCGGCGGCAGCTTCTTGCCGTTGCGCTGCCGCGGGATCTGCAGCGCCCGCGTCGCGACGTGGCGGAAGTGCGGCTGGAACACCGGCGCTCCCAGCACCGCCTGCGCCAGCACCTCCTCGGCGCGCAGCGAGCTCAGAAACTGCCACACGCTCTCCAGCGGGAAGCTGTGCGTCTCGCCGAGCGACAGCAGCACCCCGTCGTCGGTCGCCGCCGCCTGCAGCTCGAAGTTGAAGGCGCGGCAGAACTTCTTGCGCAGGGCCAGGCCGAAGGCGCGGTTCTGGCGCGCCCCGAACGGCATGTGGAGCACCAGCTGCATGCCGCCGCCCTCGTCGAAGAAGCGCTCGGCGATGAGCACCTTTTGGGTGGGCAGCTGGCCGAGCGCCCGCCGCGCCGCCAGCAGGTAGTCGCGCAGCTGCCCGGCGGCCTGTGGGCTGAGCTTGCACTCGGCCTGCAGGCGCTGCTCCAGCGCCGCGCAGCTCGGCTCGCCCCCGGTGAGCAGCTCCTCGACGTCCGCGCGCAGCGCCGCCACCGCCTGCGACAGCTCGAAGGTCCGCCCCGGGGCCTCGCCAGCCCACGAGGGGACCGTCGGCGCCGCCCCGCCCGCATCGACCACGTAGGCCCGCCCCCCGGACACCCGCCGCATCCGCCACGCCGTCGAGCCGAGCAGGAACACATCCCCCGGGCTGCTCTCGACCACGAACTCCTCGTCCAGGCGCCCGAGCACCACCTCGTCGGGCTCGGACACGACCTCGTAGTCGCTGGGCTCGGGGATGGTGCCGCCGTTCTGCAGGGCGAACAGGTGGGCGCCGCGGCGGCCGCGCAGCAGGCGGTTGACGCGATCCCAGTGCAGGTGGGCGCTCGGCCGGCCGCGCCGCGTCGCCACGCCCTCGGCGAGCATGGTCAGCACGCGCTGGAAGTCGGCCTGCGTCAGGTCGCGAAACGGCCACGCCCGGCGGCACAGCTGGAACAGCTCGTCCTCGCCCTGCTCACCGGTGGCGCACAGGGCGACCACCTGCTGCGCCAGCACATCGAGCGGCCCATCGGGCACCCGCTGGCGATCGAGCTGCCCGGCGGCCACCGCCCGCAAGAGCGCCGCGCACTCGCACAGCTCGTCGCGGGTGAGGGCAAACAGGCGCCCACGCGGCACCGCCGTCACCTCGGGTCGGTGGTTGGCGCGACCTACGCGCTGCAGGAACGTCGCGATCGCCCGCGGCGAGCCGACCTGGCACACCAGGTCAATCGCCCCGATGTCGATGCCGAGCTCCAGGCTCGCGGTGGCCACCACCGCCTGCAGCTCGCCTTTTTTGAGGCGATCCTCGACCCGCAGCCGCATGCCGCGCGACAGGCTGCCGTGGTGGGCCATCACCGCCCCATCGCCCAGCCGCTCGGCCAGGCTGTAGGCGGTGCGCTCGGCGAGGCGCCGCGTGCTGACGAACACCAGCGTCGTCTTGTGCGCTTTTATGAGCTCGCTGAGCTGATCGTGCACGTCGTGCCACTGCTCATGGCTGCACACCGCGCCGAGCGGCTGGCTGGGGATGCACACCTGCAGGTCGAGCGGCCGGTTAAGGCCCGGGGCGCTGCCCGCCGGCCCGCCCTCCTCGCGCGCGTCGACGATGTGGCAGTCCGGCCGGCCGTCATCGAGCAGCCCGCCGGCCCCCGCCGCGACCCGCGCCGTGCCGACCAGGAACCGCGCCACCTCGGCGATCGGGTGGACGGTCGCCGACAGGCCGATGCGCTGCGGCGCCGGCTGCCCGGCCAGGCGGCACAGCCCGTCCAGGCGCTCCAGCGACAGGGTCAGGTGGGCGCCGCGCTTGTCGGGCAGCAGGGCGTGGATCTCATCGATGATCACGGTGCGCACCGCGGTCAGGTTGTCGCGCGTGCGGTGCGCCGTCAGGCACAGGTACAAAGACTCGGGCGTGGTGATCAGGATGTGCGGCGGGTGCTTGGCCAGCGCCTGCCGCTGCGCCGCGGTGGTGTCGCCGGTGCGCAGGCCGATGCGCAGCGGCGGCAGCGCCAGGCCCTGGGCGCGCGCCAGCTCGGCCAGCTCGGCCAGCGGCTCTTCCAGGTTCTTGCGCACGTCGCTCGACAGCGCCTTGAGGGGAGAGACGTAGAGCACGGCGGTGCGCTCGGGCAGGGTGCCGGCCAGGGCCTGGCGGAGCAGGCGATCCAGGCCGGCCATGAACGCCGCCAGCGTCTTGCCGCTGCCCGTAGGGGCGGCGATCAGGGTGTGGCGACCCTGGGCGATCGCCGGCCAGCCGCGGCGCTGCGGGTAGGTTGGAGCCCCCAGGCGTCGGGTGAACCAGGTGGCCAGCAGCGGGTGAAACACGTCCAGCGACACAGCAGCCCTTCCCGCAAGGCGCGCCCTCGCCCGTTCCGCTCCCCACAAGCGCCTAGCCCGTCATTCTGATTGGATGTTCAGGAAACCTAAAAGAGGTGGGTGAAAAAGGCAAGCGCGCCGCGGCGCGGCGAGCGGCAACCCAGCGCGGCTAGCGGCGGCGCGCGGTGGCCGGGCGGCCGAGCAGCTCACCGCCGGCGCGGGCGGAGCGGCGGTCGTCGAGCGGGCTCTGCGCGACGTCGAGCACCGCCGCCGCGAACGCCTCGGCCGCGGCCTCGCACGACGGCAGGTCGCCGCCCAGGTAGGCCCCGGCGAAGTTGGTCTCGGTGGGCGGGCCGAAGAACTTGAGCAGCTCGACCTCGCCGGCCTTGAGCGCCGCATCGACCCCGATCATCGCCTCGATCGGCGGCGCGATGAGGTACGCCATGGGCGCCCCCGGCGGGATGCCGGCCAGCGCCGACAGGTAGCGCCCGGTCGAGCGCACCACATGGGGAAAGAACGCCAGCCGTCCTTGCGCGTCGGCGGCATAGAAATACGCCTCGTCCAGCAGGCAGCGCTGGCACGCCGCCAGCGCCTGCTGGACCTCTTCGATGTCGCGCCCGGCGTAGCAGCCGATCACCTCGCCCGACAGCGGGCCCGAGGCGTGGGTGCTGCCGGCGTAGAACGATCGCGCGTAGACCACCTCGACCGGCGCCGCCTTGGTCCCTTCGTCGAGCGCCACATACAAGGCGTCGTCCGAGGTGCAGGTGATAAAGCCCACCGCGACAAAGTCCGGCGGCAGGTTGAGCTGCGCGCCGAGCGGCGCCGCCACCCGGGCGATCGTCCGCACGCTGAGCACCTGCGGCTTGAGCGGCGGCAGGTCGAATCGCGCTCGCGGCCCGGCCGGCCGAGCCGGGCCGCTAGACGAGCTCCTCGCCATCGACTACCCCACCACCCCGGCGCGCGCGCTGCGTGTCATTGCGAGCTTTATACCTCAGAACCGCGCCTGCAGCGTGAAGTTAAATCCAAGCCGGTGCGGGAACTCGAAGACCCGCTGCTTGGTCATGTCGGGGGCGGTGACAAGGCGGGTGCCGTTTGGGTCGTGCTGGTAGTAGGCCTCGACGATGAGGGCGAACAGCTCCAGGAAGTCCTGGCGGGCGACGAGCTTGGTGGCGATCACCGGCAGCACGTCCTTGCCAAGCGGCAGGATCACCACATCGCCCTGATCGCGCACCACCAGCACCGCCGCCGAGGGCTCGTAGGGGTTTACCCCGCCCGGCGGCGGCCGGTAGCTCGCCGGCCGGTCGATGCCCAGGGTCAGGCCGATCGTCGTGCTCGAGCGCTCGATGTTGTAGTCCGCGCCCACCGAGCCGAAAAGGTTCGGGGCGACATCGGCCCCGCCCTGCCCGGGACGGCCGGTGACCGGATCGGGCGGCTCGTCGCGCGGGAAGTCCTGGAACGGCACCAGGCTCGGCTGGTTGAGCAGGAGAAACTCCAGCGAGCGGTAGGTCGCGTCGAGGCGAAAGCGGAAGTGGCCGTACTGGAGGCGGATGTTCACATCGCCGGCCATGCCGACCTGGCGCCGCGTGGTGTCGGCCTGACTGGGGTTTTCCAGCGTCGTGCCCTCGACCGTGAACTCGGACATCACCAGCCACGACACGCCGGGGGTGTAAAGGGGCTTGGTGAGGTAGCGGGCGGCGCTATTGAAGTCGTTGCGGTAAAGCGCCGTGTCGGCCGACAGCGTCGGCGGCAGGCCGTTGAACACCGCGACCTGGAACGACGCCCCGGCGGTCTGCACCGGCAGCTGCTGGGTGAGGATGCGCGGGATCGTGCCGCGGTCGAAGAAGCCGCCGTTGGCCTCGATGCGGAAGTGGCCGGGGATGATGTCGAAGCCGGCGCCGCCGAGGATGCCGTAGACCGAGTGCAGCTCCTGATCCTGCTCGTAGCGCAGCACGCTGGTCTTGGCGCCGGCGTAGACGTACCAGCGGTCATCGGCGATCTGCACCCGCAGGCCGGGCACCGGCGGGGTCGGCGGCGGGTTGAGGTTCGAGGGCAGATCGGGGTTGGTCTTAAAGAAGATCGGCGAGCCGCCCCACGACAGTCGCCACGAGTAGCCAAGCCGCATGCGATCGGAGTTGAGCGGGAAGGCGGTCAGCGAGATGTTGGTGCGCCGCTGCTTGGTGGGGTCGAAGTAGTAGTTCACCTTGATGTAGCTGCCGTCGTCGATCGACGACAGGTTGACGTCGGAGAACTGCAAAAGGCGCAGCACGTAGGCGGCCTCGGCCTCCCAGCGCTTGCGCTGGATCTGCTTGTACAAGACGATGTGCGTCAGGCTCTCGTAGCCGGTAAAGCGCGTGTCGTAGTTGTCAAAGAACAGCACGCCGAGCTGGTTTGGCCGATCAAAGCGCCAGCCGGGCACCGGGGGGTTGGTCTCGCCAGGCTTGGCGAGCACGTTCTCGTTGGTCAGGGTGACGTTGAGCCGGGTGTCGACAAAGTCGCTGGCCCAGGCCCGCCCGGTGCCGAGCGCCACCAGCACGGTCAGGCCGAGGAGGAGCCTGCGGGCGACAGCGCCAGCGATAGCGCCAGCGACAGCGCCGGCGACAGCGCCGACCCCGGCGCCGCGCCCGACCCGAGACGGACGTGCCAGCGTTTCCGACGGTGAGTGATGAAGGGGAGCCGAGCTCCCGACCGCGTTAAGCATGGCGTTTCGTAGCACAGAAAGGTGCGGAACCAAGGGCGAAACGAGCCGCCCGCGCGGCCTCCGCCAGGTCCGCTGCAAGTCCGCGATTTGGGCGCGATTTCGCTGCGCTGCGGGCGCAAAGCCGGTATGTTTAGGCGCCCATTCTGGCTCGCCGCCTGCTTCCGCTTGTCCCTTGACAAGGAGTCGCGATGTCGTCGCTGTTTTCGTCTCCATCCGCCCGGTGGGGGTCTGCCTCCGCCGGGAGTCGCTTCTCGCTGACCTCGCTCGCGCTCGCGCTGACGTCGCTGCTCGGGGCCTGCTCGGACTACTCGGTGCTCGACAAGACCCCGGGCGACCCGTTCGATCCAGGGCCGCGCAAGGAAGGCGGCGGCTACGGCTCGGGCTCGGGCTCGGGCGGGATGCCGCCGGCGCCGCCGATGTGCGATGCGCCCGAGCGCCGCTGCAGCCACGAGTTTGTCTGGAAGGGCACCGGCGGGGTGACCACCGGCAACGAGAAGCTCGTCGAGCTGCGCGGCGACTACAAGATGGGCGGCTGGGACAAGGGCGATGCCTTCACCTTTGATGGCAAGGCGTGGCGGCTCACCGTGCCGGTGCCGTGGCAGACCAAGTTCAGCTACAAGTTCCACATCATCGACGCCACCAACAAAGAGTCGTGGATCGCCGACCCCAGCAACCCCACCAGCGAGCCCGACGGCTTCGGCGGCCAGAACTCGGTCCTGTCGGGGATCGTCTGCGACAAGTTCACCTGCGCCGACCCGGCGCCGATGTGCGCCGCCGGCACCACCGGCAGCTTCGACTGGCGCGACGCGGTGCTGTACTTCGTGTTCGTCGATCGCTTCTACGACGGCAACCCGGCCAACAACTCGCCGTGGTCGATGGGCGGCGTCGATCCCTCGGCCAACTGGCAGGGCGGCGACTGGGCGGGCCTGAAGCAGAAGATCGACAGCGGCTATTTCGACCAGCTGGGCGTCAACGCCCTGTGGATCACCGTGCCCATGGACGGCACCGATGGCATTGGCTTAGGCACCGACGGCCGCAACTACACCGCCTACCACGGCTACTGGCCGCGCGACCTGAGCAAGCCCGAGGCGCGCTTTGGCACCGAGGCCGACCTCACCGCGGTGGTCGATGCGGCGCACGGCCGCGGCATCAAGGTCATGGTCGACTACGCGATGAACCATGTGCACAAGGACTCGCCGGTCTATCAGATGCACAAGGACTGGTTCAATCCCCTGGACCTCGGCGGCGGCCACCAGTGCCTGTGCGGCTCGGGCGACTGCCCGTGGGACGGCGACAAGGCCAAGGTTTGCTGGTTTACCGACTACCTGCCGGACTTTAACTTCAACGTCGCCGACGCTCGCAACTACTCGATAAACAACGTGCTCGACTGGGTGACCAAGTACAAGCTCGACGGGCTGCGCCTGGACGCGGTCAAGCACATCGAGGCCTCGTGGTACCTCGGCCTGCGGCAGCGCCTCATCGCCGACGTCGAGTCCAAGACCAAGCAGCACATCTACCTCGTCGGCGAGACCTATACCGGCGACAAGGGGCTGATCAAGACGTTCATCGACCCGTGCACCAAGCTCGACGGCCAGTTCGACTTCCCGCTGCGCGCCCAGCTGGACAACACGATCCTGTTGCGCCAGGGCAAGATGCAGGACCTGGCGTCGTTCATGGACGACAACGTGAGCTACTACGGCTCGGGATTGATGTCGACGTTCCTGGGCAACCACGACGTGCCGCGCAGCATCCACTTCGCCCAGAACACGCCGCTGTGGACCAACATCTGGACCGACGGCAAGGACCGCAACTTCACCGGCAAGCCGGGCGTGGTCGCCGAGACCGAGGCCTACGAGCGTTTGGGTCTGGCGATGGCGGTGCTGCTCACAAGCCGCGGCGTGCCGCTCATCTACTACGGCGATGAGATCGGGCTGGCCGGCGCCGGCGATCCCGACAACCGGCGGTTCATGGACTGGAACACCGCCGGCTACAACGCGGGGCAGCGGTTCCTGCTCGACCGCCACAAGAAGCTCGGGGCGGCGCGCAAGGCGCACAGCGCGCTGCGCCGCGGCACGCGCACCACGCTGTCGCTTACCGACGACACCTGGGCCTACAAGATGGTGGACGGGAGCGACACGGTGTACGTGCTGCTAAACCGCAGCGACAGCGCCAAGGCGGTGGGGGGCCTGGTCACCGGCAGCCTGACCGATCAGCTCACCGGCGAGATGGTGAATGGACCGTCGGTGATGGTGCCGGCGCGCGGCGCCCGCGTCCTCATCCAGTAGCGCCGCGGCGGGCGGCGGCGCTCCAGTCGCCGCCGCTCGCTCGGGGGGAACTACTGAATCACCGCCGTCCCGGTCAGGCTCTTGCTGGCGAGAAAGCGGGTCCAGGTGTGGCGGGCGGCCCAGAGGTCGAAGATGACGAAGTGGCCGTCGTCGTCCCCGGGGGGGATGTACTGGCGCAGGGCCGCGGTGGCGCGGCCGCCGGCGACGTTGCCCTGCACGGGGCCGGTGGTCCAGCGCTGCGCCGTCAGCTCCAGGCCGGCGAGCTCGTACAGGCGCGGCTCTAGCGGCTGCACGCCAAGCGACAGGGCGAACGCGGCGATGTTGGGGTTGGGGGTGTAGTGGTCGCCGACCCCCAGGGTCTGGAAGATGCTCTTGGGCGGGCTGCCCGCCGGCGGCTCGCGAAACAAAAGCGGCCCGTAGTTGCCCGGGTCCGAGGACTCGAAGTAGGTCTGCAGCAGGTTGAGCATTGGGTGCTCGGGCGAGGGCGTCTCCTGCAGCAGGCTCTCGACCAGCGCCGCGATGTCCTGGGGAGCGGTCTTGTTGAGCAGCGACAGGATGAGCACCGCCCCCGCCCCCGACAGCACGCCCGCCTGCACCTTGGGCTCGGCGGCGAGGAACAGCGGCCCGGTGAGCCCGCCCTGCGAGTGGCCGACAAAGTAGATCCGGCTCGGGTCAAAGCGGATCGGCCGGCCGGTCTGCGGCGCCCGGGCGATATTCATCTTCTCGACGAGCCGCAGCAGCTGGAAGTCGTCGGCGGCGCCCTGCTTCACGTTGTCGCGGGCGGCGGGCAGGTTGTTGAGGTTGAAGAAGGTGATGTCGGGGTTGTTGCCGGTCGGGTCGCGCGGCCCGTGCAGCACCTGGTCGATGCTGATCATCGCCATGCGCACGGGGGGCTGCGGCGGACTGCCAGGCGCCTCGGGGTGCTCGATGTAGGCGGCGCGCAGATCCATCGTCTCGCGCACGAAGGTCAGGTAGTCGCCGCCGGTGCCGTGGGCGTACAGCACGACCGGCCAGCCGGCGGCCGGCATCTCGGCGGTGGGGACCGAGAGGGCAAAGCGCAGCTTCTCGCTGCGGGTGGGGTTTGGCTGGCCCTGGGCATCGAGCTCGATCTGGCCGCCTTCGGCCCAGTACGGCGGGTCGCCGGACTGGAAGTTGGGGGAGGCGAAGGTGCCCTGGTAGATGTCGCACAGGCCGTCGTGGCTGCGCAGGTAGCTGAGGTTCTCGGGCTCGGGCGGCGCGACCTTGGCGTACACGGCGGCGCGCAGCTTGCCCATCAGCGCGGTCGCGTTCTGGGTCGTAAACACCGTCGCGGCGACCACCTGCTCGGCGGGATTTTGCTCCAGGTAGGCGCGCAGCGGTGCGTAGCGCAGCCAGGCGGTGCGGTGCGGCTCGGCGGCCGGCTGGGTGCTCTGCAGGAGCAGCTCGAGGTCGGGGTGGCGCTGCACGGCGCCGCCGGTCTGCGCCCGCACCCCGGCGGTGACGATCGCCGCGTAGGTCGTCAGCTGGCGCAGCGGCGCCCCCGGCAGCGGCAGCAGCGACAGCCAGTTGGGACCGATGAAGCGGTTCTCTTCGCGGTGGAATCGGGCGCTCGCCGGGGCGCGCTGGCCATAGGTCGGCGAGCTCGGGGTGATATCGACCAGGTAGGCGCTGGCACCGACGGCGATGCTGGCCGCGGCATCGCGCGGTAGCGTCTGTTCATCCAGGGGTCCGGCGAAACGGAAGTACACCGCGGCGCTTGTCCCGGCGCCGGGCAGCTGGCCATCCAGGAGGCTGACGTAGCGCCCCGGCTGCCCCGGCGGCCGGGGGAACTCCTTGAGGTCGTAGCCCGCTTGCAGCTCGGCCTCGGTGGGCGCGGCCGGAGTCAGCGGGGCGGACGCCGGCGCCCGCAGCCGCAGGTCGCTGGGGAAGGGCAGCGAAAAGAAGTCGTCGTCCGGGCGGGCGGCGGCGCTCCCCGGCAGCGTGTGCAGGGCCATGACGCCGGGCGGCGCGGACGGCGTCCCACAGCCGAGCCCGAGCAGCGCCAGGGCGGGCGCGGCGCGCAGGTGCTGGCCCCAAGCCCAACCGCCGCGGTGCCCGGGGGCGGTGACGGCGCAGACTTGGCGACGAAAAGCGACTGACGACAGGCGGTGCAGCGACATCGCGGCAACATAGCCAAAGCGCCGCCGGGGCTACCAAAAAAACGTCCGGCGCGGCGGACGAAAGCCGGCCGGCGGACACCCGGCGGCCAGGCGGCAGCGGCGCCAGCGTCGGCGGGTAGCTCGGCACGGCCGCTGCAAGAGGCGGCGGGCATGGCAAACCCATCCCGACCCGCTCTCCCCTGCCCTGGCCGCTCGTGCGGTCGCCCTCTCTGCCTCTTGGGGCGGCGCCGCTGCCTGCTGGCGACCGGCCTGGCGGCGCTGCTGCTGGCCTGTGCTCCCTTGCCCCCGGACAGCGCCCCCGCCGACGGCTCGGGCCTGCTCGACCCGCAACACTATGTGAATGCGCAGGCGATGGCGCGCGAGCAGCTGCAAAAGCTCTATGGGCCGCAGCTGCGGCTGCGCACCGACCCGCAGCTCGGCACCGTCGCGTTCCTGCAGGCGCCGGCGATCCCGCTGCCGGCCTCGTCGTCTCTAACGACGGCGCTGACCAGCTTCGTTCTGACCTACAGGTCGCTGTTTGGCGTGCTCAGTGAGGACGACCTCCGCTCGGCGGGCAGCGGCGTCGACGCCCAGGGCATGACCCAGGTGCGCCTCATCCAGCTCCAGGACGGGGTGCCGATCTGGGGCAGCGCCCTGGTCGGCCACCTGGACAAGCGGGGCCTGCTGGTCGGCTTGCACGCCCACCTGTTCGGGCTCCACCTGGGCCCCAGAAGCTCGAGCACGCCGACCCTGAAGCCCGAGGACGCGCGGCAGCAGGCGGTGGCCCTCTTGCGCGCCGAGCAGCCCACGCTCAGCATCACCGCCAGCACGCCGAGCCTCTACTATCTGTTTGCCAGCCCTCGCCTGAGCCTGGTCTATCGGGTCGAGGTGCACGGCCAGCTCGGTGACGAGCCGGTGCGGCTGGCGCTGTTCATCAGCGCCCACAGCGGCGAGCTGCTCCAGCGCGAGGATCGCGTCGCCCGGGTCGACGTCACGGTGCCGGCGATCGGCCACGGGCTGGGCGTGCTGGGCGACCGCCGCGAGCTCGCGCTCAGCCGGCGCGGCAAGACCTTCTCGCTGCAGGATCCCAAGCGCGGCAAGCTGCGCACCACCGCCGTCCGCAGCGGCGAGCAGCTGCCCGGCAAGACGGTGGCGAGCAAGGATCCCGAGGCCTGGCCCGACGCTGGCCAGGCGGTGGACGTGCACGCCCACCTGCAGGCGCTGTGGGACTACTTCGCCGGCCACCACCAGCGCTTCGGCTGGGACGGCAAGGGCAGCGGCATCGTCGCCGTCACCCACCTCGGGGTGCAGGCGCCGCTGGCGCTGTTCGACGGCGAGCGGCTGCTGTTCGGCGACGGCGATGGCGAGGTCTTGTTGCCGGTCGGGGCGGCGCTCGATGTAGTCGCCCACGAGTATGGGCACGCGATCGCACGCAGCACCGCCGACCTGGCCGGCACCGGCGAGAGCGGGGCGCTTGATGAGGGCCTGGCCGACCTGTGGGGCTGCCTGCTCGAGCAGACGCTCGAGCCAGCGCGCGCCAACTGGACCCTGGGCGAGCGGATCTTCGTTGCCAATAAGGCCCCGGGCGCGCCGGTGGCGGTGCTGCGCGATCTGGCGGCGCCGCAGCGCAGCGGCCAGGCGGGCTCGCTCGGTGAGTATCAGGCAGCGCCGGGGGAGTCGGCGGCCGCGCGCTCGCTGCTGGTCCGGGACAGCCAGCACCACAACGCCGGCATCGCCGCGCATGCAGGCTATCTGCTGGCGCAGAGCATCGGCATCGATCAGACCGCCGCCATCGTCTATCGCGCCCTGACGACCTACCTACACCGCTACGCCGGCTTCGCCGAGGCGGCGGACGCCATGGCGGCGGCCGCGCGCGACCTGTACGGCGATGGTGCGCAGGCAGCGGCGGTGGCGAGCAGCTGGACCGCGGTGGGAGTCAGCGGGCTCGCGCCGTAACCCCTTAGCATGCAGGGTGCGGACCGCCGCCGCCCACCCCCGGCTCACCGGGGTCGGCGCGCGCTCGCGGACCTGTCGTCGTGATCGCCGGGCGCGGTCGGGCTGCCCGGCGGAGCCGCGGTGGACGGCGAGCTGCCGCGCGAGCGGGCTTGCCACCGGGGGCATATGAGAAGAAAATATTACGTATTCATGCGTACGTTAAACTACCTGATGACCCTGGTCGAGCTGCTGCAGGAGCGGGCCTATACGGCCGCCCAGCTCAAGGCGCACCCGCTGACTGCCGCGCTGGCCCACGAGTATGACGCGCTGCACGCCGCCTGGCTCAAGGTCATGGAGCAGGAGATAGCGCTCGCCGAGGCGGTGGTCACGGCAGAGGCGATGGTCCGCTTTACCGATGGGCGCCTGGACCAGCTGCTCAGCGCCATCGTCAGCAGCGTGCTTTCGACGGTGGGCAATGATCGCAAGGCGCCGCTTTACGTGCGGCTCCTTGGCACCCAGCGCCCGAGCGACGCCAAGCGGCCGGTGCTCGGTGAGCAGCTGGAGCTCATGCGCTCGTGGGTGCCGACGCTCGCCGAGTCGGACTCACCGCGGCTGCAGCGTCATGCCAGCGAGCTGCTCAGCGCTATCGAGCAGGCCGACCGCGCCCTCGCCGACCAGCAGGCGGCGGAGCAGGCGCTCGCCACCTTCTCGGAGAGCGGCGCCCGCAAGGCCTTCATCGATGGGTTTGACGCCCTGCGCCACGCGACCCACGCCAAGCTGCAGCTTCTGACCGATCAGGATGAGAGCCTGCCCGACGACTTCGCCGAGCAGTTCTTCCCAAGCAGCGAGCGCTCGCGCGCCCCGACGCTGAGCGGCGTCGAGGCGAACATCCGCCGGCTGGAGGCGCAGCTGTCCCGGCAGCGCGCCCTGCACAAGGATCTGCTCGCCAAGCGTGACGCCCGCGACAAGGCCCGCGAGGAAGCCAACCAGCGCGCCGTCCGCGCCGAGCTGGCGATCCTCGAAAAGGAGCACGCCGAGCGCCAGGCCCGCATCGACGCGCTGCACGCTCGGCTGCCGGCGAAGTAGGCCGCCCGGCCGCTTAGCAGGCGGTGGCAAAACGCAGCGAGCGGCCCGGGCCCGGGTTCGGGCGCGGAGCAGCCTCTTGGCGTGAGCACGGCAGGACCCGAGCCCGGGTCGCGCAGTCGTCTTGCCTCAGCCTGCTAGTAGTTGCCTTCGAAGCTGACGTTGCCGCCCAGGCCGGGACCGAGGATGCCCGAGCCGTGAAGGCGGTAGGTCGCGTTGGTGACGTTCTCCAGGGCGGCGCTCAGGTACATGCGGCGCGACAGCCGCAGCGACGCCCGCGCCGAGACGATCAGGTAGCCCGGCGTCTCGGTGCACGACAGCTGGGTGGGCAGGCAGATCGTGCTGTCGTACAGGTCCTGCGACGACAGCCGGGTCTGCGGCGCCGCCCAGCGCAGCGCGACCTCGACGAAGGTCAGCACGCTGCGCGGGCGCCGCAGCTGCAGCGCGCCGAGCCCGTACAGGGGCGGCACCCGCCACAGCGGCTCGGTGCGGGCGGGGCTCTTTGGATCGGCGAGCCGCTGGACCTCGGCATGGGTGTAGTTGATCGAGCCGATCACCGACAGGCCGCCGAGCAGGTAGACGCGGGCGCTGCCCTCGACCGAGTGGAGCTGGGCGCTCGGCTCGCTGCGCCGGGTGAGGAAGCGGTCGACGCAGCCGCCCTGCGGCGAAAGCAGGCACGGCTGGCCGGCCAGCACCACCGGGACCGCCGACAGCGGGCTGTCGAGGTAGGTGAAGGCGTAAAAGGCGCTGCCCTCGACTCGCTGGTAGGCGATGCGGAAGCCGGCCTCGGCGGCGTAGGCGGTCTCGGGCCGCAGGGTCTCGCCCGTCGGCAGCAAGAGCCCCGGGCGGCCGAGGTCGAGCCGCGCATAGTCATCGAGGTTGGGCGGCCGGCTGCTGGTCAGAAAGCCCGCCGACAGCGCCAGCCCAGGATAGAACTCGTAGCGCAGGTGGAGCGAGCCGGCAAACACCGGGCTGGTGATGAGCCGCGCCAGCACCGCCTGCACGCTCGGGGCGAGGGCGCCGAGCAGCCGCTGGGCGCGGTCGTCGCGGCCGATCGAGAGGAAGTTGCCGCCGCCGCGGCCGCCGATGAGCAGCTTGACCCGGCCGGGCTGCTTGGACTCGCTGCCGCGCAGCAGCCGCTCCAGATCGAACTCGTCCTGCACGAACAGGGCGAAGGTCTGCGTGGTCGAGCCGCCGGGGTAGCGAGCGAGCTCCGGGGTGGCGGTGGCGGCGGCGCTCGGGCCGTCGCTCACCGTGGCGCGCTCGGCGAGGCTGCTCACCCACTCGAAGTAGCCCTCCAGGCCGGCCGCCAGGAAGCCGCCGCGGCCCAGGTCGGCGCGGGCGTTGGCGCTGACGCCAAGGACGTTGACCCCGTTGAGGCTGCGGTTGCTGGTGTCTTGGCTGATGAGCTCGCGGGTGGCGGTCTCGTTCTGGCGCTGGAAGGAGGCGGTGGCGCTGGCCTCGATGGACTGGCCGCGCATCTCGAAGCTGCCGTCGTAGCGCAGGTAGGCCAGGTCGCGCGACACCTCGGACAGGACGTACAGGTCGCGCGGCTGGCTGCGCTCGCTGCGCAGGGCGTCGTACTGACGCACCCCTTGATAGACCAGCACCAGGGTCCCGCGGCCAAGGTCAGCGCCGACGCCGAGCGACAGGCCGCCCTCGTTATAGCCGGTGAGCGGCTGCGTCCCGGCGCGGTCGCCGGCGGTCAGCTCGCCGAAGCGGCGGGCGCTGAAGGCGGTGTCCAGGGCGAAACGATTCCACCGCCCACCGCCCGAGACGCTGCCGGCGAAGCTCTGATCGTAGCTGGCGTAGATGCCGCGCACGCCGGCGGTGAGCTCGACGCTGCTGCCGGCGATGGGGGCCGGCTTGCGGGTGCGCAGCTGGATCGTCCCGCCCAGGCCGTCGCTGCCGTAGGAGACCAGCCCCGGCCCGCGCACGAGCTCGACGGCGTCGATGGCGTAGGGGTCGACCAGGTTGATGCCGCCCAGGCCCCCGGCGATGGTGCTGGTGATCGTGCTGTTGAGGCGGATGCCGTCGATGAGGACCAGCACATGGCCCTCGCCCAGGCCGCGAATCGACGGGGTGGCCAGGCTGTAGCTGGAGCGCTGGACGAACACGCCGTCTTCATCGCTCACCGCGTCGCCGGTGGCGCGCGGCGGCCGCACCCGCAGCTCGTCGTGCTCGACGGCCGAGGTGGCGCGCGGGCTCTTGAAGATCGAGGCCCGCTTCAGGGTGACGGAGCTTGTGCCCTCAAGCTCGGAGCGCGCCTTCTTCTCTTCCGGGATGTCGGCGTCGTCCGCCGGGGCGGCGTGGGCGAGGCTCCCGCTCAGCCACCCGGCCAGGGCGGTGGCCACAGCCAGCTCGACGCGGCGCGCGCAGCGGTAGGGTTTCCAGCAGCTCTGGGGGCGCAGGTGCAAGGGTCTCTCGCTGCGGTTAGCTGAGCGTCCGGCCCGCCGCCAGCCGCTCCATCTGGAGGGCCAGGGCCACGTCGCGCTCGGTGATCCCACCGCTGTCATGGGTAAACAGGTCGACGGTGACGCGGCCGTAGACGTTGGACCACTCGGGGTGGTGGCTCAGCGCCTCGGCGCGCAGGGCGACTGCGGTCATGAAGCTGAAGGCATCGACGAAGGTGTCGAAGCGGTACTCGCGGTGGAGCATCCCATCGCGGACCTTCCAGGCCTGCAGCGCCGGATCGGTAAGAGTCACCGCCAGTTCGTCCATAGAGAGCGCTTTAATCATGGAGACTGCCATTTTGTGCACAAATCCCCCGCCCGGCGCAAGACCGCGGCAAGCTGCAGGGCGGCAATCGGGTCGGTTTTGATCCCCAGATCTGGGGGCCGCTGCGGGAAATTGTCGGGTCTTAGCCAGCTCATGTATGCTCGGCGCCATGTCGCGCCGAAAAGTCTCGACGACGATCTACATCACCGAGGAACAAAACGAGCAGCTCAAGCGCTTAAACGAGCAGACCAAGGTTCCCGTCGCCGAGTACATTCGCCAGGGGATTGACCTCATCCTTGAGCGCCACCGCCCGGCCCTCAGCCAGCAGCGGCAGCTCGAGTTCGGCGAGCTGTTGGATGGCAGCAAGGCAAGCAAGGCCGACAAGCTCTAAGTAAGGCCCGGGCGGGCGAACTGGGTAGCTGACTGCGCAACAAGCCCCTATACTTCGCCCGCCTGCGCTACAGCGCGCACAGGAACATACGCTCATGTCCGCCGCTCCTCCGGTTTCCTCTTCAGGTGCTCCCTCTGCAACCCCCAAGTCCGCCGCCGCTGGCCCGAGTTCGGGCCCGGGTCCCGCCGGTCCCGACGCCGCCGCTTCGTCGCTTACCCCGGGCGGCGGCACGACCACGGTGAGCCACATCCGCAACTTCTCGATCATCGCCCACATCGACCACGGCAAGTCGACGCTCGCCGACCGCCTGCTGGAGGCCACCGGGGCGATCAGCGACCGCGAGAAGCAGGATCAGTTCCTCGACAAGATGGAGCTCGAGCGCGAGCGCGGCATCACCATCAAGGCGCAGACGGTGCGCCTGCGCTACCGCGCCAAGGACGGCCAGGAGTACCAGTTCAACCTGATCGACACCCCCGGCCACGTCGACTTCCACTATGAGGTCAGCCGGAGCCTCGCCGCCTGCGAGGGCGCGCTGCTCGTGGTCGACGCAGCGCAGGGGGTGCAGGCGCAGACCCTGGCCAACGTCTACGTCGCCACCGGCAGCGACCTTTCGATCATCCCGGTGCTCAACAAGATCGATCTGCCGTCGGCCGAGCCCGAGCGCATCCGCAAGCAGATCGAGGACGTCATCGGCATCGACGCCTCGGACGCGATCCTCGCCAGCGCCAAGGACGGCCGCGGCATCCCCGAGATCCTGGAGGCGGTGGTGGCGCGCATCCCGCCGCCGGTGGGCGACCCGTCGGCGCCGCTGCAGGCGCTGATGTTCGACAGCTGGTACGATAACTACCGTGGAGTTGTCGCGCAGGTCCGGGTGCAGAACGGATCGATCAAGGTCGGCGAGAAGATCCTGCTCATGGCCACCGGCAAGACCTACGAGGTCGTGGGCCTGGGCGTGTTCAACCCCCACCCGATCGAGCTCAAGGAGCTGCGCACCGGGGAGGTCGGCTTCATCCTAGCCAACATCAAGACCGTCGCCGACACCAAGATCGGCGACACCGTCACCCACGCCGACCGGCCCGCCGCCGCGCCCCTGCCCGGCTTCAAGGTCGTAAAGCCGATGGTGTTCGCCGGCATCTTCCCTACCGACAACGCCAAGTACACCGACCTGCGCGACGCCCTGGACAAGCTGCACCTCAACGACGCCTCGATCACCTACGAGCCCGAGACCTCGCTGGCCCTCGGCTTCGGCTTCCGCTGCGGGTTCCTGGGCCTTTTGCACATGGAGATCATCCAGGAGCGGCTGGAGCGCGAGTACAACCTGGACCTCATCACCACCGCGCCCACCGTCGAGTACCGCGCCACCACGAGCTCGGGCGAGGTCATCATCGTCGACAACCCCGCCGCCCTGCCCGACGAGGGCAAGCTCAAGTCGATCGAAGAGCCGATCATCCTGGCGACGATCTACACGCCCAGCGAGTATGTAGGCTCGCTCATCACCCTGTGCCAGGAGCGGCGCGGCATCCAGCAGGCGATAAACTACGCCAGCGAGGATCGGGTCGTCATCAAGTACGAGCTGCCGCTGGCCGAGGTGGTGTTCGGCTTTTACGACAAGCTGAAGTCGGTCTCGCGCGGCTACGCCTCGCTCGACTACGAGCTGCACGACTACCGCGAGGCCGACCTCATCCGGCTTGACCTCATGGTCAACGGCGACCGCGTCGATGCACTGTCGGCGATCGCCCACCGCGACCGCTCCTACTACCGCGGGCGCGAGCTGTGCATCAAGATGAAGGAGCTCATCCCGCCGCAGCAGTTCGAGGTCGCCATCCAGGCCGCGATCGGCACCCGGGTGATCGCCCGCACGACGGTCAAGGCGCTGCGCAAAAACGTCACCGCGAAGTGCTACGGCGGCGACATCACGCGCAAGCGCAAGCTTCTGGAGCGCCAAAAAGAAGGCAAGAAGCGCATGAAACAGGTCGGTAATGTTGAGATCCCGCAGGAGGCGTTCCTCGCGGTGCTCAAGGTGGAGTAGCGATGACCGAGCAGCCGCAGTCCAAGACCCCGGACCCGATGTCCGGCCCCTCGCCCGGCCCCTCGCCCGGCTCCTCGCCTGGCTCCTCGCCTGACCCGATGACCGCCGGCGGCGCTGCCCCGCGCAGCCGTCCGCCGCAGTGGCTCCGCTTCGCCCTGGAGCACCTGTGGATCATCGCCCTGCCGGCGCTGCTCGGGCTGTTCCTCTTGGTTGTGCACCTGACCAACCAGGTCGATCTGTCGACGCTGCCGGCGCCGCGCCTCCTGCAGCTGCTGGTGGCGGCGGCGATCCTCGGGGTGGTGCTCGGGGTGCCGTACCTGCTGTTCCGCGCCGCGATCGAGACGGCGCGCGAGGACCTGATGCTCCACCGCGACGCCGAGCTGGCGATCAAGGACGCCGAGCGGCGGCTGCGCCTACACGGCGGGCGGCTGGGCACCGAGCAGCGCGCTGCCGTCGAGCACGCCCTGGCCGAGCTTGTCGCCGCGCGCGCCGCCGGCCACAGCGCCGAGCTGGCCGAGGCGCTGAGCCACATAGATCAGCTGCTGACCGAGCACCTGAGCTTTGCCCGCAAGGGGGCCTCGCGCGAGTACGTCGAGTCGATCGGCGTCGCGGTGCTGATCGCCCTGCTCCTGCGCGCCTTCGTCGTCGAGGCCTTCAAGATCCCGTCGGGCTCGATGATCCCGACGCTGCAGGTCGGCGACCACATCTTCGTCAACAAGTTCATCTTCGGGGCGCGGGTGCCGTTTTCGGGCATCAAGGTGCTAGAGCACGTGCGCGAGCCGCGCCGCGGCGAGGTCATCGTCTTTATCTACCCGCGCGATCCGGAGAAGGACTTCATCAAGCGCATCGTCGGCATCCCCGGCGACAACGTCCAGGTGTGCGCCGGCGGCCAGGTGCTGATAAACGGCAAGCCGCTGCGCCGCGAGCCGATTCCCGGCCCCTGCGAGTACGACGACTACGACGAGGATCGCCCCTTTGGCAGCTGGCACAAGGTGCGCTGCACCGCCTTCCGCGAGTGGAACGGCAACGAGAGCTACGTAACCGTGCACAACGAGGCAAGCCCGCCGCCGCCGGTGCCGCTGTGCAACGAGTGGACGGTGCCGAGCGACCAGATCTTCGTCATGGGCGACAACCGCGACAACAGCCACGACAGCCGCTACTGGGGCTTTGTGCCCTATGAGAACATCAAGGGCAAGGCGTGGTTTATCTGGTGGTCGGCCGGCGAGCGCAGCTCGGTGCGCCTAAACCGGATGTTCGACACCATCCACCACTAGGGCAGCCTCGCCCCTGCCGCACCCGCCCCGCCCCCGCTCCATCCTCGGCCCGCCCCGCCCTCCTGTGTTCGTGTGGCCTTGCGAGAATTTGTAGGTTCACTGCCTCGCCGCTCGAAAAGTAGCCGGGTTCTGTGCGAAAATAGTTCACCCTGAGTTCCGCACTGATGCTTGTGGTCGAAGTCCACGCCAAGAACGAGACCCGCTCGTTCGAGTTTGACCAGTCGGTCATCACCATCGGTCGCGCCGATGTAAATGACATCGTACTGCCGACGGCGAAGGTGTCCAAGCGGCACGCCAAGCTGGAGGCGACGCCGCAGGGACTCATCCTCACCGACCTCAAGAGCACCAACGGGACCTACCTGAACGGCCGCAAGGTCCTGGCCCCGACCACGGTCGGCGACTCCGATCGCATCCATGTCGGGGAGTTCGCGCTCAAGGTGCAGGTGACCTCGGGCCTGCCGAGCGCCCCGCAGCCGACCGGCTTCGCCGCCGAGACCGACGCCAGCGCCGCCACCGAACCCAACAGCGGAGTCAGCCCGAGCCAGGCCGCCGAGCCCGACGCCGCGGCCCCCAAGCGCCCGCCCGCCGAGTCCGAGACCGTCAGCCGACGCGGCGCCTCGCACCGCATCTCGTGGCTCGATCAGTGGGTGAGCAGCGGCGGCCAGAGCACAAGCAGCGCCGCCGCCCCGGGCAAGCCCGGCCCGACGCGCACCCTGGACAGCAGCGGCGGCCGCGAGGTCAGCTTCGCCTTTGTCATCCACGCCAGCATGCCCGCCGTGGTGCCGGCGCAGCGCCAGGTCGCGCTGCGGCTGTGGGGGGACGCCCGCGCCGCCACCCGCGTCGATGGCATGGTGCGCCAGCGGCTGTCGTGCGCGCTGGAGATCAACATCTGCCTGCCCGACGGCAAGCTGGAGGCGTTCCAGGCCGATCAGGGGCTTGTCCACATGCTGCTCGGCGGCCAGTCGGCCGACCTTTTGCTGCCGCTGCGCGGCCGTGAGATCGGACCGGCGCGCGTCGAGGTGGCGGTGTGCCACCGCGGCGTCCGCCTGGCGACGCTGATGCTGCGGCCCGAGGTGCGCACCCTGCACAGCGGCGACTCCAGCGAGCCGCTGGTGCAGAGCGAGATCCAGGCCAGCACCCCGCTTGAGACCGTGCTCGCCGACTGCGCGCCGCAGGCGGTGCTGCGGGTGCGCGAGTACGGCCCGATCGGCGAGGCGAGCGCCGAGGCACCGGTGTCGACCTCGGGCTCCCACGGCACCGAGGCCTCCCGGCGGCGCCGACTAAAGGTCGAGCTGGGCCTTGTCCACGACGAGAGCATCGAGCTGGTCGCCAGCGGCGAGTCGCCCATCGATCTGCCGCTCACCGACCGCGTGCGAGCGGCGCTGAGCACCCAGGAGCTGGAGCGGCTGGGGGCGCTCGACGGCGCCGCCCGGGAGACGATGCTGCAGTCGCTCGGCGAGTCGCTGGCGCAGCAGCTGTTGCCGCCGAGCGTGCGCGAGGTACTGCAGCAGCTGCAGCCGGGCACCCTGCTGCAGGTCGACTGCACCGAGACCTGGGTTCCCTGGGAGCTCTTGCGCGTCGGCAAGGGCCTGACCGGCAGCTACCTCGCCGAGCGGTTCGCCTTCGCCCGCAGCGGCAGCGGCAGCCACACCTGCCGCTTTGACACCGCGCCGCGCGTGCTGGTGACCCCCAAGGGCGTCGAGGCGCTGGTCCGGCGCGAGCAGCAGTGCCTGGCGCTGCTCGATGTGCGGCTGCGGCAGATCCACCGCGTCGCCGATCTGCAGCCGCTGCTTGCCCAGGGGCCGATTGCCGGCTGGCACATAAGCGGCCAGGGCGCCTTTGACCGCGGCGACAAGAGCGCCGCCAGCCTGCACCTGGAGGACGGCGTGCTCACCCCGGTGCAGATCGTCCCCGCCCCGCGCCTGCGCAAGAGCGGCCAGACGCCGCCGTTCCAGGGCTCGTTCATCTTCATCAACGTCAGCGAGCCGAGCGCGCCGCCGACCCCGCTCGCCCCCGCCGGCACCGTGCAGTGGATCGAGCGCTTCCTGTCCGCCGGCGCCGGCGCCGTGGTCGCCACCACCTGGCCGATCGCCACCGCCAAGGCCGGCCAGTTCGTCGAGATGTTCTACCGCGCCTGGAGCCACAACCGCCCGCTCGCCGTCGCCATCTCCGAAGCGCGCGAGTCGATCCGGACCGAGGGCGATGTCTCGTGGCTGGCCTTCGCGGTCTACGGCATCCCCGGCGCCCGCCACGGCAGCTAGGGGGTTGGTTCGTAGGCGCCGATGCTGATGGGGCCGCCGGCCGGGCCGCGCGGGCGGCCGTCGAAGTCGACGCTGGGGGCGAGGATGCGGTCGGGGGCGAGGTCGAGGACCTTCAGGCCGCCGTCGCTCGGTGAGCCGCCCTCGACGGTGAGCTTGGCGCCCAGGTGCAGGTCGCGCGCCCGGGCGGCGACAAACGGCGTCGCGGTCATCGGCAGCACCAGGCTCTTGTCGGCGCTGGTGAGGTTGATGGCGGGGTCGTTGGAGGCGTTGTGGTGCAGGCTGGCGCCGCAGCTCGGGTCGATGTAGTGCTCCTCGGGCATCGTCTGCAGGGCGGCGTCGCTGAACAGCAGCGTGTTCATCACCACCAGGCGGTCTCCGACCGCCGAGTCGCACAGCACCCCTTGATAGTACTTGCCCAGCTTGACCAGGCCGCTCTGCTGCACCAGCGTGCTGTTGAGGATGCCCGAGCGGCGGCGCGAGCCGACGCTGAGGCTGTGCACCCGCACCCCGCCGAAGCCGTCCTGGCGGGGATCGCCGTTGTCGGCGAGCACGCTATTTACGACCCAGAAGTCGCTCGCCGTGACGTCGATGCTGCGCGCGTTCATCGGCGAGCCGGCAAAGACGCTGCTGTCGGGAGCGCGGCCAAACCAGCACTGGTCGACGGTCAGGCTGCAGCCGGCGGTGGCGAGCAGCGCGGTGTCGTTGCCGGCAAGCAGCGACCGCACCACCTGCACCTGGGCGCCGCTGCCCTGGCAGGCGATGCCCGCCTTGCCGCCGCGGATCGGGAAGCCCTCGACGACCACCCGGCTGCTGGTGATGGTCAGCGAGTCCTTGCCGCTTACCCCGCCGAGGTTGACCAGGGGGACGCTGCTGGCGCGGGTCGGCGGGCCATCGGCCAGCGGGCCGATGAGGGTGATGGGATAGAGCTGATGGCTCGGCAGGTAGCCTATCTGCACGTCGCTGAAGTCGCTGGCCACAGCGCTCTTGCGGACCACGATGTAGCGCCGCTTCATGTCGACCTGGTCGAGCGCCTGCTTGAGGGTGCAGAACACCGGCCCTTTGCTGGTGCACAGGTCCTGGTTGACGATCATCACCTGCTCCAGCGGGACGCAGCTGCCCTGCGGGACGCCGAGGCTCTGGCCGCTGCCGTCCTTGGCGCAGACCCCCGAGTCGCACTCGCTGTGGCGCTGGCAGGCGCGGCAGGTGCTCTGCGCCTTGTCGCAGACCGGGGCGGTGCGGTCGCGCCCCAGGCACTCGCTGGCCTGGGCGGAGTCGGCGCGCGGCGACAGGCAGCTGACGCAGCGGCCCCCGCCACAGCGCGGGCGCTGCGGATCGCGCAGCAGGCAGGCCGCGTCCTCCCCGGCAAAGCACGCCCGGCAGTACTGCTCCTGGCGGTCGCACACTGGCGTCGCCTCGGCGCACGACTTGCTGCTGTCGCACGCGGTGACGCACATGCCCTGCCCTTCCTCGTCGCCCAGCAGGCAGCGCTGCCCCTCAGCGCACTCGCCGCCGCCGCCACAGGTAGGTTCGTCGCCCGGCTTGCAGCTGGCCAAAAGGGCCAGCAGGACGAGCAGCCGCCCAGCCGCTGAACGGCGGCCAGGCTGACGGCCAATGAACGGTTCGCTCCGCATCGCCACTCCTCTCGCGGTGCCCGCAGGCGGGTCGCGTGGACTTGGCGAACCGTATCAGAACTTGATCTCGCTGAGTATCCCTGCGCTCGCGATGCCGAGGCTCGGCACGACGAGCAGGCGCTGACGCAAAAGGGCACTGCGGCTCGTGTCAGCGCGGTGGAAGCGCGGGTGGTTGGCGGCGTTGTGGCCAAACCAGATCGTCCCGGCCAAAAGGGCCACTGCGCCGGCGCTCAGCGCCACCGCCGCCCCGACCGTGAAGTTGTGGCGGAACAGCCCCAGGGCATCCGAGGGCTGGCCATCATAGGCAAGCAGCACGCCGCCGGTGACCAGCGACGCCGCGCCCGCCGCCATCAGCACCAGCCCGGGGGCGAGCAGCGGCGGATTGAGCACGACATTGGTGCTGGCCCGCGGCAGGACCTCGATGCGGCGGGTCAGCTGCAGGCCGCGCCAGCTGACCGCGCTGACCGTGTGCGGGCCGGCGGTGATCGGATACCCGGTCTCGACCATGTAGCTGCTGGCCGGAAGGCCGCTCGTCGGCAACAGCTGGTTGTCGACGCTCACCGTGTAGCCCTCGGGGGCCTTGATGCGCAGCTCGGTGAGCTGCTGCAGGGCGATGCGCAGCGGCTCCATGCCCGGCTTGACGGCGATGTCATCGGCCCACGACTCATAGGGCGAGCCGCGCGGGGCCAGGGCCTCGAAGTGGTGGGTGCCCTCGGGCAGCTCCACCGAGCGCTCGCGCGAATCGACGCGGATGCCATCGACCAGCACCTGCGCCTCGGGCGGCTGCCACTCAAGCTTGACCTTGACCGGCTGGGTCTTGAGCTCGACCTGCAGCGACGCCCCCGCCTGGGTCACCGTCACCGTCGGGTCCTGGGCGATAAACCCCGGCTTTTCGACGTGCAGGGTGTAGGTGCCAAGGAACAGCCGCACGTCCTTTATGCCATCGCGCTCGGCGTCGGTCAGCACGCGGGCGTTGCCGCGGCCGTCCTTGACCGTGACGCGCACCCCCGCCGGCTTTACCTCGAGCTTGAGCCCGGCGGAGGACTTCTGGGTGAGCATCACCCGGTCCACCGCCTCGATGATCGTGCTGCGCAGCTTGTCTTCCTCGGGCTTTAGCTGGGTCTCGGTGTCGGCCGAGATGCCCTTGGCGCCGGGGTCGAACACCAGCACGGTGGCGCTGGTCTTGTGGTGCTTCTGGGTCTGGATGATGATGTCGATAAGGCGCGACAGCTCGAGCTTCTCGGCGATGGCGGCGCGGCAGTCGTCGCGCCGGCAGCCGCGCAGGGACGGCTCGCGGTTGAGCAGCTCCTCGAGCTTCTCCGGGGCGATCAGCTGGTACTTGCGCCGCAGCGACTCGCCGGCGGCCTCCAGGATGGTCTCGCAAGCGCGGCTGGTTGGCCCGTCGTTGGCGCACTCCAGGCGCACTGCGGCGAGCGGCAGGTTGGCCGGCTTCTGCCCCGGCAGCGGCGTCGCTACCGGCGAAGGCGGCGCGACCGGGGAGTCGCCGCGCGGGCGCGGGCGCGGGCGGTGGCGCGGCTGCGCCGTGCTGCTCGCCAGCGCCCCGAACAGCGCCAGCAGGAAAGCAAGCTGCGCCGCCGCGCCGTGGCCACCCGTCCGCGCCAGCGCCCCGGCGCGCCCCGGCGACAAGTCGGCGCCCCCCGGGCAAGCGGCCCGATCGGACCGCGAAGCCCGATCGGCCAGGTCAGCCAGGTCAGGCCAAGGAGCCGGAGAATGTTCAGGAAGGGCTGGCACCGGGTAGCTCAAGAGCAAGTGATCCCTGGGCCCTCAGCGGGCAGCGGGGCATTAAAGTTTATCGCCGTTGGCGCCGGTTTACCATCCCCCGGGAGCCGCCGCCCCGACCCGCGATCGCTTCCCGGCAAGCCCCCCGAAGGCCGCGGCCTCAGCCCGGGACTCGCCGGTGCTCGACCTGGGCGACTCCCTGACCCAACAGCTTTACACACGTTTGTATCTTACCGCATCCTCTGCGCATTTAATAGGCCTTCAAACTGCGGCGGGGACGAGCATGCAAGGCCGCAGCGGGCGGGCGAGGGTCAGACGGGCGTCGGGCGAACGTCGGGCGGGCGGACAATCGTCAGAGGGGCGGGCGGACGGGCTTGGTCAAGGACGGCTTCGGGAGTTGGCCCGGGAGTTGGCCCGGAGGTTGGCGGCGCCGGCCGGCGCTTAGGCCGTGTGCTTCTCGACCAGGCTGGCGATCCCGGGCACGGCTTCCTCGACGTGCTTTTTGGCGCTCGGGCGCAGCTTCTCGTAGCTCTTTTTGACCATGGCGTTCTGCGCCCGCTTGGCTCGCTCGTCGGTGATGCCGAGCAGCGCCTCGGCGATCGCCCCCGCCTGCTCGCTGAAGTGGCTCGGCAGCGAGCGAGCGTCGCCGCGCCCTTGGGCCTGGGCGTGCCCGTCATAGAAGGGCGTAGCCGGGTGGCGAAGTCGTCGAGCAGGTGGTCAACGGCCTCGGCGATGAAGGCCGGGGCCGCCTTGGACGGCGGCGGGGCCTGTTGACCGCGGCGCCCGAGAAGCCGCCTTTTTTCTTCACTTCTTCGTCGATAAGAAGGACGCAGTCGTTGATCACCGCCGTGCGCTTGGGCGGCGCGCCGATTTTTTCAAGCAGGGTAGCCACAGTCATCTCCGTTTATTTGCTGGTCTTGCCGCCCGGCGCGACCGCAGCGCCGACGGAAAAGTTTGGTCGCCGTCCGGCCCGCAGGCCAAGACGCGCGGGCAGACAATAAGCCGCATCGCGGCGCGCGCAAAGCCAAAGCGCACATCAAGCAGGCGGAGCCGCAGGCCGAGGTGCTTGGCCACGGCCGATCTTGCGGGCGGGCGCGCTCGTCGGCATTGCCTGCGACCGCGGATCTGCGGTACATCGCACAGTATGGAATCCGCTGCCTCCCTTGCGTCTACCCCAGTTCCCTCGTCTTTTGAGACCGCGCCGGCTCGCTACCGCCACTGGACCCTGTCCTGACAGGATGCGATCGCCCGGCTCAACATGGCGGTGCGCGAGGACGAGCCGCTCGTGCCCGGCTACCAGCTCAAGCTCAACTCCTACGATCTGGGGGTGGACATCGAGCTGTGCGACGCCATCCAGCGCCTGCGCTTCGAGCACCCGGAGGTCCGGGTGGTGGTGCTCAGCAGCGCCCGCGACCGCGTGTTCTGCGCCGGCGCCAACATCCACATGCTGGCGCAGTCAAGCCACGGCTTCAAGGTCAACTTCTGCAAGTTCACCAACGAGACTCGCCTGTCGATCGAGGACGCGGCGCGCCACAGAGGCCAGCGCTACCTGGCGGCGGTGAGCGGCAGCTGCGCCGGCGGCGGCTACGAGCTGGCCATGGCCTGCGACGAGATCATCCTCATCGACGACGGCTCCAGCACCGTCGCCCTGCCCGAGGTGCCGCTGCTCGGGGTGCTGCCGGGCACCGGGGGCCTGACTCGCCTCACCGACAAGCGCAAGGTGCGCCGCGATCGCGCCGACGTGTTCGCCACCCTCGCCGAGGGCATGCGCGGCAAGCGCGCCGTGCAGTGGGGCCTCATCGACAAGACGGCGCCGCGCAGCCGCTTTGCCGAGGTGGTAAACACCCGCGCCAAGGAGCTCGCCGCGCTGCCGGCGCCGCCCACCACCGCTGGCCCGGCGAGCGGGATCACCCTGGAGGCGCTGACGCCGAAGGTGACCGCCGACACCCTGCAGTATCGCTTTGTCGAGCTGCGCCTGGACCGCCCGCACCGGCTGGCTCACCTCACGGTGACTGCGCCGGCGGCCGGCAGCGCCCCGAGCTCCGCCGAGGAGCTGCACGCCCAGGCCAGCCGCGGCGAGCTGTGGGCGCTGCGGGCGCTGCGCGAGCTGGATGACGCGCTGCTCCGCCTGCGCTTCCACGAGCCGACGGTGGGTCTCATCCTCCTGCACACCCGCGGCGAGCTGCCGGCGATGCACGAGGCCGACGCCCGGCTGTGGGCGCTGCGCGACTACTGGCTGGGCCGCGAGGTCATCCTCCACATGGCGCGGGTGCTGCGGCGGCTCGATCAGACGGCGCGCTCGCTGTTTGCGATCGTCGAGCCGGGCAGCTGCTTCGCCGGCTGCCTGCTCGAGCTGCTGCTCGCCGCCGACCGCAGCTACTGCCTGGACAGCACCGAGCAGCCGGTGGCCCTGCAGCCAAGCGCCCTGTCGGCGGGCGCGCTGCCGGTGCTCGATGGCCGCAGCCGCCTGCAGCTGCGCTGCTACGCCGAGCCGGCGGCGGTCGCGGCGATCCTCGCCCGCGGCGCCGCCGGGCCGATCCCCGCCCGCGAGGCCGACGAGCTCGGCCTGGTCACGTTCGTGCTCGATGACCTCGACTTTGACGACACCCTGCGCCTGGCGATCGAAGAGCGGGTCAGCCTGTCGCCCGACGCCCTCACCGGCATGGAGCAGAACCTGCGCTTCCCCGGTGCCGAGGCCAGCGACTGCAAGATCTTCGGCCGCCTGTCGGCCTGGCAGAACTGGATCTTCATCCGCGACAACGCCACCGGGGACAAAGGCGCGCTGAGTAGTTATGGTAAGCCTGAGCGTCCAAGCTTCGACTGGCGCCGCACCTAAGCCGGCGTGGCACTCCCCTGGCTCTTATACGAAAGGCCCGAGCCATGAACGTCGATCTGTTTGAAAAGATCCCCAATAACGTCAACCTGTCGGCCGACAAGCGGCTGCAGCGCGCCCTGGAGCAGTGGCTGCCCAACTACCTGTCGTGGTGGCGTGAGATGGGGCCCGAAGGCTTTCAAGAAGACAACATCTACCTGCGCACCGCCGTGTCCGTCGAGCCGGACGGCTGGGCACACTTCAACTACGTCAAGATGCCCGAGTACCGCTGGGGCATCTTCCTAGAGCCCAAGCAGGAAGGCCGCACCATCGGCTTTGGCGATCACTTCGGGCAGCCGGCCTGGCAGGACGTGCCGGGCGAGTACCGCACGCCGCTGCGCCGCATCATCGTCACCCAGGGCGACACCGAGCCGGCCTCGGTCGAGCAGCAGCGCCTGCTCGGGCACAGCGCGCCCTCGCTTTATGACCTGCGCAACCTGTTCCAGGTCAACGTCGAGGAGGGTCGCCACCTGTGGGCGATGGTGTACCTATTGCACTCCTACTTCGGCAAGGACGGCCGCGAGGAGGCCGAGGCGATGCTCGAGCGCCGCAGCGGCGATCGCGACAAGCCGCGAATCCTGGGCGCCTTCAACGAGCCGATCGTCAACTGGCTCGACTTCTACATGTTCACCATGTTCACCGACCGCGACGGCAAGTTTCAGCTCTACTCGCTGGCCGAGTCGGGCTTTGATCCGCTGGCGCGCACCTGCCGCTTCATGCTCACCGAGGAAGCGCACCACATGTTCGTCGGCGAGACCGGCGTCGACCGGGTGGCGCAGCGCGCCTGCGAGCTGATGTTGCAGTCGGGCAGCGACGATCCCGAGGCGGTGCGCAAGCTCGGCGGGGTGCCGCTCGACATGCTGCAGCGCCACCTGAACCTGTGGTTCAGCGTCTCCGAGGATCTGTTCGGCAGCGAGATCTCGTCCAACGCTGCGGACTTTTTCGCCTCTGGCCTCAAGGGCCGCTACAAGGAGGCGCAGTACGAGGACCACATCGCCCTCGACAAGAGCTACGAGCTGCTGGTGCCGAGCGAAGAGGGTCGCATGGTGGCCTCGAACGTGCCGCTGCGCAACGCGATGAACGAGGTGCTGCGCGATCAGTACGTCGCCGACTGCCAGCGGGCGGTGGACAAGTGGAACCGCACCATCGAGCGGCTGCTCGGCGACCGCGCCGCCGGCCACAAGCTGCGCCTGCCGAGCCGCCGCTTCCACCGCCACATCGGCACCTACAGCATGCAGGCCGGGCACTACTTCGATCCGGAAGGCAACGCGCTGTCGGCGGCGGCCTTCGCCGAGCAGGCGGGCCGCTGGCTGCCGACGGCCGAGGATCGCGCCTACCTCAAAGAGATCCAGAAGCCGGTGCTCGAGCCGGGCAAGATCGCCAACTGGGTGGCGCCGCCGGCCCGCGGGATCAACGGGCAGCCGTTCGAGTTCGAGTACGTCCGCCACCCCAGCTAGCAAGCTGGGGGCAAGCCGTAGCGAGCGGCTCGGGTTCGGCGCGCGGAGCAGCCTGTGAGCTGCGAGCACGGCCGGACCCGCGGTGGGCTCGCGGAGCAGGCTTGTCTCAGCCTGCCAGAAGCATGATTCAGAACCGTCGCAAGGAGTCCTGAGCAGCGTGGCCCCCGCTCGCAGCGGCCGCGGGGCCGTGAGGACGGACGATGCGCTGCCCAGGGCCCGCCCTAGGTTCTGAGTCATGCTGGTAGCGCTGGGCACCGCAAGCGGTTGCCGCCCCGCGCTGCGGTGAGTCCGTAGGTCGGGCGGCGTGCTTGCCGGCGACCACCGCCCGGCCGCTACACGCGCGGGCGGG
>JBGANQ010000031.1:0-87893 GCA_044222245.1 Polyangia bacterium
AAGCGGGCCCGCGGCTGGATGAAGCGCCGGCAGCGGTGGACCGCAGAGATCACTGCCAAACCCAGCTGCGGGCGCGGCCAGGACTCGCGGCGGCTCGACGGGCGGCGAGTATTTTCTCCGCAGGGTGAACTGATGGGCGCGCCCAGTCGTACTGGGATCGCGAGCAAGCCGCCGGCGGCGCTCGCAGCCGCGCTCGCGTAGGCGGCTCGGTTTCCTTTTTTCCGCGATATCTAAGGAGCATTTCCATGCGCCCTGCATCCATGCTGAGCATTCCCAGTCTGACCTTGACGATGCTTTGCATCAGCGCCAGCGGCTGCGGCAGCGTCGTCGGCTACGCCGCCGATCCGGCGGCCACCTCGGCGACCAGCGGCTTTAAGAACCCGCGCGACACGGTGCCGACCAGCGATGGCGCGAGCTTCTACTTCACCGCCACCACCGGGGATGGCAAGCCGGCCGTGTACTCGGTGCTCTCCGCCGGCGGCACCGCCACCGTGATCGCCTCTGGGGCGCCGCTCAGCGCTCCCAATGGCATCGCGATCAGCGCTGATGACAAGACGCTCTACATCGCCGACACCAGCGCCGGCGTGCTCAAGCTGCCGGCCAGCGGCGGCGTGCCCCAGCTTATCGCCGGCACCGAGACCCGCCACCCGCGCGGCCTGGACGTCGCGCCGGCCGGCGGCATCGAGACGATCTACTTTACCGGCGACGACCCGGTCTCGGGTCAGGGCGGCGTGTTTACCCTGCCGGCCGCCGGCGGCGCGGTCACCACCGTGGCCAAAGGGGCGCCGCTGCAGACCCCGGTCGGCATCGTCGTGGCCAATAACGGCACGGTGTATGTTTCCAACGTCCTGGCCTTCGCCGCCAGTGCTCCCGCGGGCAGCGTCTTTCAGATCGTCTCCGGAACGCCCACCCAGCTGGTCGGCAACCTGACCCTGGGCTATCCCGCCGGGCTGGCGCTCGATGTCGCCAACCGCAACCTGCTCGCCTCGGGTCTGGACGCTGGGCTGAGTAGCGCGCTCGTGTACTCGGTCGATCTGACCTCCAAGGTGCTGACCACCTACAACCAGGGGATCGCCCAGAACAGCGGCGCCGGCGGCGTGCACCGCGCGCGCAGCGTCGATATCTTCGGTTGGTGCGGGACGACGGCCGACATGAACGGCACGGTCTACCGCATCCGCCTGTAGACCGCCGGCGCGCCTTGCTGGCCTCGGCGTCGTCTAGGCGCCGGTCGCGGTCTTGATCAGGCTGCGCAGCGCCCGCGCCCGCGCCCGCAAGCCGGCCCAGCTCGGCCGGCGATACAGGAGCTCGACGGCGGCGTCGACCATCTCGTAGTCGCCGCGCTTGACCGGGTAGATCTTGGACGGGATGTGCAGCGGGAAGCGATCACTCAGGACTGACTTGATGTTGCAGCAGGCGCGCAGGCCCTCGCGGCCGTTCAGGCGGCCAAAGCCCGAGTTCTTGACCCCGCCGAACGGCAGGGCGTTGGCCATGTAGCACAGACCGTAGTCGTTTATGCACGTCGAGCCGGCAACCAGGCGATCGGCGATGCGGCGGGCGCGCTTATGATCGCGGCTGAACACGGTCGAGCCGAGGCCAAACCCCGAGTCGTTGGCCTGCCGCACCGCATCTTCATCGTCGCGGCAGCGCAGAATGCACATCACCGGGCCGAAGGACTCGTGCTGCAGGATCTCCATGTCCGGCGTCAGATCGACCAGCACCGTCGGCTGGAAGAACTGACCGGGGCCAGCGCCGCGCCTGCCGCCGACCAGCGCCCGCGCCCCCTTGGCCACGGCGTCATTGACCAGCCGCTCGACGATGTCGACCTGGCCGGGCATGGTCATCGCCCCGACGTCCACCGCGGCGCCATCCCCGGACAGCGGATCGCCCTGGCGCAGCGCCGCGACCTGGGCGACGACCGCGCTGACAAAGCGATCGTAGATGCCGTCCATCACGTAGAGCCGCTCGGCCGCCAGGCACATCTGACCCGAGGAGATGAACACCCCGGCCAGCGCCCCCGCCACCGCCTGCTCCAGCTCAGCGTCGTCGCAGACGATCAGCGGGTCCTTGCCGCCGAGCTCGAGGATCACCGGCGTCAGGTTCTCGACGCTCCCTTCCAGCACCCGGCGGCCGTTGTGCACCGAGCCGGTGAAGATGATCTTGTCGACGCCCGAGCGGGTGAGGGCGGCGCCGGTCTCGCCATAGCCGGTGAGGATCTGGACCAGGTCCGGTGAGTGGCCGCAGCGGCGGAGCACCTCATCGAACATTGCCTGCACCGGCTGGGCCGAGGCGCTGGACCACTCCGAGACCTTGCACAGCACCGCGTTGCCGGCAAACAGCGCCGGGATCGTCGGGCCAAGGATGTTCTGGAAGGGGAAGTTCCACGGGCTGATGATGCCGATGACGCCGAGCGGGTGGAACTCGATGGCGGCCTTTTTGTGCACGAGCAGGCCGGAGCTGACGTGCTCGGGGCGGAGGTCGCGCTCGCCAGTCTTGATCGTGTAGCGGAGCTTCTCGCAGACCGGGAAGATCTCGCCCATGATCGCGTTCTGTCGCGTCTTGCCGGCCTCGGCGGCGATCAGCCGGCACAGCTCGTCCTTGCGATCGAGGATGAGGTCGAGCAGGCAGCGCAGCACCTCGCGCCGCTGCGCAAACGAGGTGCGCGCCCAGTCGCGCTGGGCCTGGCGCGCCCGCCCAAGCCGCGCCTGCACCTCGGCCGCGTCCATGGCCGGCACTTGGCCAAGGACCTCGCCGGTAGCGGGGTTGCGACAGACGATGGTGCGCGGCAGGCCGGCGCTGCCGGGGGCACGGTGGGCCGGCACCGCGGCGGCGCTGGGGCCGGCCAGGTCCGAGCTCGTGGCGAGGGAGGCGCTGAGAGTAAAAGGAGTAGACGATGGGGGGCTCATATCCGCCTTTTTTCAGAAGGAAAAAGTAGCGGCGGACTATAGCAAAAGGCCGCGGCAGCGGGGCCGTGCTTATGCGGGCTGCGGGCGGGCAGTTGTGGCAGCCAGTTGTGGCAGCCAGTTGTGGCAGCCAGTTCTGGCCGCTCGCTCAGTGAGGACCGACGACACCGGGCAGCGGGGGGCGCTGCACGCGCAGCAGCAGGTTGTGCAGCCGCGCCTTGCGCACCGACTCGACATAGCGCGACAGCGAGCGGGCGTGCCGCTCGGCCATGTCGGTCAGGCGGATGCCCAGGCCCTTGAGCTCGCCGTCGGCGCTCTCATAACAGACGTGGCCGCGGGCCCAGATCGTCTCGCCGGTGCCGGGCAGCGCGAACTCCAGCTGCAGCGGCGCTCCGTACATCACCATGTCGTCCTTCAGGCGCGGCGCGGTCAGGTACAGGCCGCGCTCGGACAGGTCGCGGGTCAGGCCCAGGCAGGTCCCATCGGTCAGATACTGCTGCACGCAGATCTCGACGGGTAGGCGGATTTGTTCGCGGCGATCTTGGCTCATCTTCATGTCCTTTAGTTAGGCCCTGGCCGGGCAGCCGCGCTGGCGATCTGCTTGTAGGCGGCTGGCGTTCATGTCGTACGATGTAGGACAACTTGCCGGGTTCGGCAAATTTTTCGTTGACCGCCGAGAGAGCGGGGCGTTACGGGTTAAGCAGTGACTTCGACTCCCGGCAGGATGAGTGGCGGGGCCCTGGGCGACCGCCTGGCTGCGCTGCTGGCGACCGTGTTTGGCGTGGGCTACTCGCCGGTGATGCCCGGGACGATGGGCACGCTGGCGGCGGTGCCGCTGGCCTACGCGGTGATGGGCGCGGGGCCGTGGGCGCTGTGGCTGACCACCGCGGCGGTGACCGCGGCGGGCACCTGGGCGGCGGGGCGCTACTGCGCGCTTACCGGCCAGCACGACAACCAGCGCATCGTCATCGATGAGGTGGCAGGCTACCTGCTTACGCTGTCGCTGGTGCCGCGCAGCGCGGCCAACCTGGCGCTGGCGTTCTTGCTGTTCCGGCTGCTCGACATCGCCAAGCCGTGGCCGATCCGCCTGGTCGATCGCCGGGTCCACGGCGGCTTCGGCGTCATGGCCGACGATCTGCTGGCGGGCCTGGTCGGGGCGGGGATCCTGCGGCTCGTGGCGCCGCACCTGCAGGCGCTGCTGCCGCGAGTCCTTGGTGGAGCCGCCAGCTGATGCCCGGCCCCGGGGACAGCCAGCCGCTGCTCGCCGGCATCCGGCCGCGTCGGGTGCGCCCCTACCCGCTGTCCGAGCTGCCGCGGCTCTTGCGCGTGCAGGTCGAGCTGGCGCGGGCGCTGTGGCAGCACCTGTGGGGGGCGCTGGCGGTGGCGCGCGCGGCGACGGCGTCCGGTCAGGCAGAGCTCTCGCGGCGGCTCGGCGGCCCGCTGCGCATCGTCAGCCAGGAGCCATACCTTATCCCCAGCGACCGCGCGCCGGCGCTGTTGCGCGGCGGACTGCTCCTGCAGCTCGAGCTGCTCACCCCGGCCCATCCGAGCGGCGTGCTGGCCATCGATCAGGGGCTGTGCGCCCGCTGGGGTCTGTCCGGCGAGTCGGCGCTGCAGCTCGTGCGCGACGCCCTGGCCGGGGCACCGCTGCGCGCCACCCTCGGCTCGGACAACGAGGCGGCGGCCCTTTTGGGCGAGCAGCCGAGCCGCCTGGCGCTGGCCATGGACCTGAGCCTGGGCGCCGGCGAGAACCAGGGCTGGGCGCGGCTGCTCACTCGCGCCGACCTGCGGCTCTTGGCCGCCCCGTCGCTGCCGACCGCTGCCCAGGCGCTGCGCTGGTCGCGCCGCCACCGCCTCGCCGACACCAGGGTCGAGCTCGGTATCGAGGCCGGGCACGGCTTTCTCCCGAGCAGCGCAGTGGTCGCCCTGGCCGCCTCCGACATCGTGGTCCTGGATCACTTCGGCCCCAAGCCCGTCACCGGCGGCCCGGTCTCCCTGCGGGTCGGTCACGGGACCTTCACCGCGCACCTGGATGGGTCGGGCCTCACCATCCTCAGTTCCTTTCACCTGCGAGCTTCTGCCATGGCCACCCTGGACGACAAGACCGACGCCTCGAGCCCCGAACCTGCGCTGTCTCCCGGCGACTCGGGCCTGGGCCCGGCGCCGCCGAGCGAGCAGCTCTTGCGCGAGCTGCCGGTGCAGCTCACCTGCGAGCTCGGTCGCATCACCCTGAGCGCCCGCGAGGTCCTGGAGCTGCGTCCAGGCTCGGTCTTGCCGGTCGGCCGCCCGCTCGCCGGCCCGGTGGATCTGACCGCCGGCGGACGGGTCATCGCCCGCGGCGAGCTCGTCGACGTCGAGGGCGAGATCGGCATCCGGGTCACCGAAGTGCTCGACTAGGGGGCGGTGTGGCCGACGATCTCGAGCTGTGGGCGCGGCTCATCGGCTGGCTGCAGCAGCAGCTCGCGGGCTGCGCCGGTCGCACCCTGATCCTGGGCCTGGTGGGCTTTCCGGGCTGCGGCAAGTCGACGCTGGCGGCGCGGCTGTGCGAGTCGCTCGCGGTGGCGCCGAGCCTGGTGGTCTCCCTGGACGATTTCTACCTGACGGCGGCAGAGCGCCGCGAGCGCGGCCTGCGGTGGCGCGGTCCCCCGGGGACCCACGATCTGCAGCGGCTCGACCGCTTCCTCACCGAGCTGACCGCTGGGGCGGCGGAGCTGGAGGTGCCGCAGTTTGACCGCAGCCGCGAGCAGCGGCTGGCCGCCCGCCGCCAGCGCGGCCCCCTGGCGCTGTGCATCATCGAGGGCTGGTTCGTCGGCGCCCGCGCCCCCGGCTACGAGCGGCTGGCCGACTCGCTGCGGCGGCTGCTGTACCTGGATATGGACCTGGCGGCGGCGCGCGCCGCCCGCCTCGCCCGCGAGGCCGCCGTGCGCAGCCGCGGCGAGGGCGGGATGAGCGAGGCCGACACCCTCCGCTTCTGGGACGAGGCCCTGGCTCCCTACCTGCAGACCCTGGTTGTGCCGCTGCGCGAGCGCGCCGACGCCCGGCTCGGCCTCGGCCCGGACCACGGCCTCAACGAGCTGTGGCTAGCCCCGCCTGGCGACGGGCCTTGAGGCACTCCGGGGTGCCGGCGGTGAAGCTGCGGCACTCGCTCGGCCGGCGCTCGTAGATGGCGCAGCTCACCCGCTGGCCGACGGCGCCGCGCAGCGCCACGCAGACGCAGCGGCCGATCGGATCGAGCTTGGTCAGGATGGCGTCGCGGGCGACATGACGCTCGCGCCAGCTCCGGGTCATGCGGGCGAGGTCGGCGGCGGTGACCCCGACATAGACCGCGTCGTTGCGCTGGGGGGCGCAGCACGCCCCGCAGGTGCGGCAGTCCAGAGCCGGGTCGGCAGCGGCGGTCGGCGGCGGAGTCAGCGAGCGGCCCACGGCTAGCGCTTGCCGTCGGGGCGAGCGATCTCTTCGACCGCCCCCGCGTTGCGATGGCGGGCGTTGGGCAGGTGGGCGTCCCAGCAGGCCACCGAACAGAACACAAACCGCACGCGGCCGGAGTTGCAGGTGGAGACGGAGCAGCGATAAAACTTGCTGTTCATCGGAATCGGCTTCCGACACATGGAGCACACGGCGAACGGTTCGCTCATGCCGGCAGTGTAGCAGGGCCGCGGCGTCCGAGCCCGCCCATTGCAGTGCAGAGCTCTCATCGTAACGTGGCCGTGGCCGTGGCCGTGGCCGTGGCGCTGGCCGTGGCGCCACGGGTTCGAGGCGGCGCGACTGGACCTTTCAGGCCGGCCGCGAGGTCGCCGGCGGCGCCCGTCCGGTAGCTGCTCAGCGACGGTCCGTGCTGAGACTACAGGGTCCGTGATATGCTGAAAAGGCCGTGCCCTGTGATCGGGCCCAGAGGGTCTTATGGCGACTCGTCCCCTGCTGTTGCCGCTGCTGATCGTAGTCCTTCTAAGCCTTGGCGAAAGACCCGCTCAGGCCATCGCGCAAGACGACGGCTGCGTCAATGATCCAGTCTGCCGCCAGCACTACGATACGGCGCTAGAGCACTTCCAGGACGGCCGCTACGAAGCCGCTCTCACCGAGTTCCAGGCGGCCTATGATCAGCGGCAGATGCCCTGGCTGCTGGTCAACATCGGCCGCACCCTGCACCGGCTGGGGCGCCTGAAGGAAGCGATCGCTCACTACGAGCGCTACGAGCGGTCAGGTCTTGGTACAGATCCAGAGACCAGTCAGAAGGCCCGTGAGTACCTGGCCCAGGCCCGGCTCATGCTCTCGCAGGCTCCCCGGGGGGCGGGCGCGGAACCTGGGAGCGGCCAGCCGGAATCGACCGCGCTGTACAAGAAGTGGTGGTTCTGGACCGCCATCGGCGGCGGCGTGGCCGTCGTCGCCATCCTGGGAATCGGGCTGGGGGTGGGGCTGCGGAGCGACCCCGCCGCGCCGCCGCCCGTTCAGATGACATCAATGCTGCCCGCAGGCGTAGTTGTATATCGCCCATCCTTTTAGTGAGGAGTATTTAATGTCGCTTAGACTGCCCATCCTGGCCGCCGGTCCGGTCCTTCTGGCTCTGAGCTGTGGTGGAGACGCGGCGACGCCGCCGGCCACTCCCAACGACAGCAACATCCTGCTGACGCTGCGCAGCCTGCCGGCGCGCACGGCCGCAGTGACCATCAGCGCGACCCTGGATGGGAAGCCGGCGATGAAGAGCGAGACCTACGCGCCGCCCCCGGCCGGCGGGCAGCTCGGCGTGAACCTGCCGCCCACGGTCGCCGGCACGCTCAAGGTGAGCGTCGCGGCGCTCGACACCGACGGCTGCACCCAGGGCAGCGGCGACGTCACCACAACCCTGCCGAGCCCCCAGCGCTTCGACGCCGAGCTGCCGCTCGCAGCGCAGACGCCGCGGCAGTGTGGCGTGCTGGCGCCGTGCGCGGCGAGCACGGTCTGCCCGGACCCCGTGCCGGTGGCCGCGACCCAGGGCATCCGCGGCCTGTGGACGCTCGCTCCTAACGACATCTGGGGCGTCGGCGATGGCGGGCTCCTCATCCACTTCGACGGCAGCGGCTGGACTCCCAACCCCGCGGTGACGACCAAAGATCTAAAGGGAATCTGGGCCGCGAGCAAAAATGACATCTGGGTGGTCGGCGCCGCCGGGACCGTGCTGCACTACTCCGGTGGCAGCTGGACCGCGAGCACGGTGGGCACCAAAGATCTGAAAGGAATCTGGGGCTCAAGCCCGAGCGAGATCTGGGCTGGCGGTGAGGTCACCGGCGGCAACGCCATCATGCGTCACTACAACGGCACGACCTGGACCGCGGTCGACACCGGAGTCACCGCGCTCACAGTCAACGCCGTCTATACAAGTGCTCCCGACTTCGTCTATGCCTGCGGCCTGGAGACTTTTGGCGGCCTGCTGCTGCGCTGGAACGGGGTCAGCTGGAACAAGATCAACTCGACCGCGGCCGACGAGCTGCGCGCCTTCTGGGGCAAGGGGCGGACCAGCCTGGTCGTCGTCGGCGACCTCGGCTCGCTGGTCCGCTACGATGATCCGGTGGGCTGGACGTACGTAAACAAGACCAGTAACTCAGCCAACTTGTACGCCGTCACCGCGGATGCGCAAGGCAAGGTCTATGCAGTGGGCGACAAGGGGACAGTCTACGCCCTGCCTCCGCCCTATGCCTCCAGCGGCCTCAGTATCTACAACACCACCTCGCGCGTGTTCAGCTCCATCGCCTTGGGCAATGACGGCATCGGCTGGGTCGGCGGCACGGCCGGCTTCCTTGGCCACATGGATCAGCGGCCCTAGGGCTGCGGAGTCGGTAGGCAGGAGTCTGGCTTTGTAGGCAGGTGCGGGCGGCGGTCCGCACTCTGACCGCGGTCGGCCTATGCTCGGCGGCGATCGGCCGCGATCAGCGGCGATCGGGCCGCGGTCAGCCTCGGAAAGATTGATTCCTGATACGATAGACGGATCACCCGTGTCTGCCCCCGCAGACCCAGGCCCCCGCAGACCCAGGCCCCCGCGGCCGCGCGCCCGCGGTGGGCGAGAAAGGAAAGATCCGTGAGAGCTACGTATGCCCTGAGCCAGTCCTCCGTTCCCATCAATGAAGCGACCACGCTGTCGCTGGTGGTCCGCTTTGGCAAAGACGAGGCCAAGGACAAGGACGACGCCCCGCCGCGCCGTCCGCTCAACCTGAGCCTGGTGCTGGATCGCTCCGGCTCGATGGGCGGCACCCCGCTGCGCCAGGCGATCAAGTCCGCCAAGGCGCTGGTCGACGAGCTGACCGACAAAGATCGGCTGTCGGTGGTGATCTTTGACGATCACATAAAGACGCTGGTCGACCCCGAGCTGGTGGTCGACAAAAAGGCGATCAAGGCCGCCATCGACAAGGTGCACGCCGGCGGCACCACCAACCTGTGCGGCGGCTGGCAGGAGGGCGGCAAGCACGTCCAGAAGCACTTCTCGCAGCAGCAGGTAAACCGCGTCCTGCTGCTCACCGATGGTCACGCCAACGTCGGCACCACCGATACGCCGACCCTCTGCAAGTACACCCAGCAGAAGGCCAGCGAGGGCGTGGCGACGACGACCCTGGGCTTCGGCACGAGCTTCAACGAGGATCTGCTCATCGGCATGGCCCGCGGCGGCGAAGGCAACTACTACTACATCGAGTCGCACGACGATCTGTCGCAGATCTTCCAGATCGAGCTGGAGGGCCTGTCCTCGGTCTGCGGCCAGAACCTGGTGGTCAAGGTCAAGCCGCAGCCGGCGGTCGAGCAGGCCACGGTGCTAAACCAGTACCGCACCGAAGACCAAGGCCGCGCCCTGACCGTCTCGGTCGGCGACGTCTACGCGGTCGAGGACAAGATCCTGGCGCTCGAGCTGGCAGTCAAGCCCACCGGCCCCGGGCCGTTCACGGTCGCCACCATCGCCTACACCTACAAGGTGGTCGAAGGCGGCGCCGCGCGCGAGGTCGCCGGCGAGCTGGAGATCCGCGCCCAGGCGGTGGCCAAGAGCGACGCCGCCGCGGTGGTCCCCGACCTCAAGGTCGTCGGTGAGGCCGTCCGCCTGCGCGCCGCCAAGGCCAAGGACGAGGCGGTCGAGCTGGCCGACAAGGGCAAGCTCAAGGACGCGGCCAAGAAGCTCCAGCAGATCGCCGAGTCGCTGCGCACAAGCGCCCTGGCCAACCAGTTCGAGTTCGCCGAAGAGATCGACCTGCTCGAGCACTTCGCCGAGCGCCTGGAAAAGACCGCCTACGACGGCGTCTTGCGCAAGGAGCTGCGCGATCAGTCCTACCAGGCGGGCACCCGCAGCCGCGGCGATCTGGCCCAGCGCGGCACGGCCGGCGGCTCCTCTGCCGGCCTGCCCACCGTGACTAGCGCCGAGGGCGGCCTGACCCTGCGCTGCGAGAAGGTCAGCGGCAAGCTGCGCATCCGCGTGACCGCCGACGGCTTCGATCCCAGCAAGAACGTCCAGTTCCCGTCTGGCGCCCACCAAAGCCGAGCAAGATCAAGCACTTGGGAGCGGGCAGCGACTACTGCCTGAAAATTTTTCCGGCGGCTCCCTCGGGCAGCTGGGCGCTGTAACTGGACGATATTTGGACGACGCTTTCATGGTACGATTTCTCAAGGGAGTTCCAGGACTTGGGTGACATTGTGCGTGTGGTACGCAAGGGGCGATTCCTTGGCTATTACGTCCGCTACATCGACCTCGATGGTCGGCGCAAGCAGCGCGCCAGCCACCAGCCGACCAAGGAGCTCGCCCGGCGTTATCTGCTCGCGGTGGAGGGCCGCGTCGCCCGCGGCATCATCGGCATTCCGGAGCCGTCCGCGGCGCCCACGGTCGCCGAGCTGGCCGAGCGCTTCCTCTGCGAGTACAGCCGGCCGCGGCTCAAGGATCTGGCCGCGTATCGGCGCAACGCCCAAAAGGCGCTGCGGCGCGCGCTGGTCACGATCGGCGATGAGCGGGTGGACAGCCTGCAGCCCGGGCAGCTCGCCACGCTCCGCGACCGGCTGGCGCAGGACTTTGCTCCATCTTCGGTGAAGGTGACGCTCGCCTTCCTCTCGACGATGTTTTCGTGGGCGGGCAAGCAGGGAATGGTCTCGGGCAACCCGCTGCGCGGTGTCGAGCGGCCGCTGCCGGCGACGGCGGTCGACTACCTGGATCGCGACGAGGTCAAAGAGCTGCTGCGCCTGGCCTGGGAGGGCGCTGCGCACAGCCTGGAGGCGCACCGGCTCGCAGTGGCCGTGGAGCTGGCGCTGCGCGTGGGCCTGCGCAAAGGGGAGATTCTCGGGCTGCGGTGGTCTGATATCGATCTTGCCTCCCAGCGGCTCACCATCGCCCGCTCCTTCGAGTCAACTCCCAAGAGCGGCAAGCTGCGGCACCTGCGCCTGCCCGCCGCGTGTGTCGAGCCGCTGCGGAGCTGGCGCCAGCACAGCGCGCGCAGCACCGCCGGGCTGGTGTTCCCCGGTCCGCAGGGGCGCTGCTACTCGGCCCACGCGCTGCTTGGTCTGCCCGCGCTGCTGGCGGCCGCCGGCTGCCGGGTTCCGCCGCACCCCTGGCACGCGCTGCGCCACACCTTCGCCTCTCACTTTATCATGGCCGGCGGCAATATCCTTACCCTGCAGCGGATCCTCGGCCACTCGGATGTGAAGATGACCCTCATCTACGCTCACCTCGCCCCGGATTTCCTCGGGCAGGAGCTGGAGCGGATCCGGTATTAAGGACTCGCCAGCCGACTCCGGTCCCGCCGTCCTGCAGTGAGGGCCGACGCAGACAGCGCAGACGGCGCAGACCTTTGTGGCCCGCCCTGGGCTGACCGGCGCCGTGGGCGCAGTGGGCAAGGCGGTCGGCCCGTGGGCGCCCGTGGCCGTCGTGCGCGCGCTGCGGCAGCGGCCTGCGACGCTCGCCAGCAACACTCTTCGGCTTGGCGCCCACCTTGCTTTGGGAGACTGGCATTGGCTGCTGCGAATTTGAAGAGGTGTCCTATGACGAATCCGGATTTGCTCCGTACAGATAAAGGTGCTGGCTCCAAGGTGACTGTAGGCTCTCCGCGTACGCCCCCGGCGGCGTCCGCACCGATGCTGCTTGCCGGGTGCTATCGCCTGGAGGCGCCGCTCGGACACGGGACCGCATCGGTGTTTCGTGCCAGGGACCTCAAGACCAACCTCCGCTACGCCATCAAGCGCCTGCCGCGGGACACCGCGCTGGCCGCCGGAGAGCACGACCGCTTCGTCAGCGAGGTGACGCTGCTGTCGCAGCTGTGTCACCCCCATATCGTGACCATGGTCGCCTTGCAGCGCGACGAGGCCGAGCGGTCGTGTCTGGTGATGGAGCTGCTCGAGGGAGAGGACATGCTGACCCACCTCGCCGGCGGTCAGCGTCTGGCCCTGCCGCGGGTCCTGGCCGTCACCCGCCAGGTGACCAGCGCCCTGCACGCGGCGCACCTGCGGGGTATCGCCCACCGCGAGTTCCAGCTGTCCAGCATCTTCCTCGCCATGCAGCGCGGCCTCTGCGGGACCCTGGTGGAGGTCGTCAAGGTCGTCGGCTTTGGCGGCGTGCAGCTGCGGGCGCTGCCCGGGCCGCGCTGCCGGCCCGGCTCGCCGGGCGCGGTCGACTACCTGCCGCCCGAGGCGGTGCTCGGACATGGAGGGGAGCTTGATGAGCGCTCGGATCAGTGGGCGGTGGCGGTGGCGGTGTACCGGATGCTGAGCGGCCAGCTGCCGTTCCGCGCCGAGGACGAGGCCGCGCTGCGTCACCAGATCTGCACGCAGCCGCCGGCGCCGCTGCGCGCGCTGTGCCCCGAGCTGCCGCCGCACGTGCTGGAGACCCTGGACCGCGCTCTGGCCAAGGACAAGGCGCAGCGCTTCCCTTCGCTGGCCGAGTTCATGCGCGCGCTGAGCGGCCAGACGCCGCCGCTGGCCGCCGGCGGACGGTCGCTCGGGGAGGCAGTGCCGACTCCCAAGCCGTCGGCGCTGGCGTTGGCGGCTGCGGCCTGCACGCCGTCAGCGGTATCGTCGGTGGTTGACCCCGGTCCGCCGCCAGCTGGCGCGCCGCCGGCGGCGACCAGCCTGCACGCTCGCCGCAGCGCCCAGCCGGACGGCCGCTCCGCGGTACCGCGCCCGATTACGATGTCCGACATTCCCACCATGGCCAACAAGGTGGAGCTGGAGCGGCCGCGGAACAAGCCGGAGCTCGATCGGACGCTGAACATCGAGCCGGATCTGCTGGCCCAGCTGCGCGAGCAGTCGCAGCTGGCAGAGCGGCAGCCCCTGCTGCCGAGCCAGGTCAAGCAGAGCGGGCCGCGCCTGCCGGCGGCCGTGCCCGGTCCGCCGGCGGCCTTGACGCTGTCGGGTCTGCCCGGCGCGTGGCTGCTGCGCGAACACGGACGGCGGGCGCGGGGGCGCCAGAGGCTGGTCCTCATCCTCGGCTCGTTCTTGGGGCTGAGCATCGGGATGAGCGCCGCCTGGCTGCTCGGTCCGCGCGCCACCCGGCAGCTGCGCCGCAGCCCGCCGCCGGCTGTGGCCCCGCGGGCGCAGCCGCCGCTGGCCGCGGTGGCTGCTGCCTCGCTTGGTGAGCGCGCCGCGGCGCCGCGCGATCGCCTCCCCCAGCTGACCGACACCTACAGTAAGCTCGGGCGCTGGTAAACCGGAGTTGCAAAGTGGGCTGCGCAGAGTGGGCGGCCGGCAGTCGCGCGCATGGGCACGGCGCCCGCAGGCAGCGGCGCCGCCGGAGCGCGGTTCCGCTGCAGCGCTGCGCAGCGGCCGCTAGTCCCCGCTAGTCCATGGTAAGTTGGCCGGCAATGGCGAGGCCCTCGAGATGACAGCGCGGCAGCCGCGTACGCGGTCGCTGCGCTGCGGCGTGACAGGGGGCGGACCCGGACGAGGTGCTCGGCCGGGCGGCTTGCTGGCGTGGCGGCCGCTCGGTACACCGCCCGGGCCGCTGGCCGCCCCTGGGAGCCGGTGAGCCTGCCGCATGGCGCTCGAGCTGGCCGACTGCAGCTTCTGGGGACCGGCGCTGCCGGCGTCGTGGGCCTGCTCCCAGCTGGAGCGCTTTCTTCGCTCCGCCGACCTGCTTCCCCCGCGCCGCGGCGCCGCGGGCAAGTCCCTGCAAGCCGACTGGGACAGCTATCGCCGCGAGCTCGGCGCCCTGGGCGACCGCAGCGACGCGCAGCAAGTCGCGCAGCACGTCCTGGCAGAGCTGGGTCAGCGGCTCGGCTACCCGCAGATGTCCGCCCAGCCCGCGGTCGCTACAAGCGAAGCAGAGGAGCGCGGCGGATTCCTCTGGGAGGCGGCGGAAGCGGACGGCAGCGCTGCCCGCCTGCGCGTCTGGAGCGTCGAGCACGGAGCCGATCTGGACGCGCCGCCCCACCGCGGCCTGGCCCTGCGCTTTTGCCCGAGTCAGATCGCGCAGCGGGTGCTGTACGCCCGCGGTGAGCCGCTGGGACTGCTGACCAACGGCTGCGAGCTGCGCCTGCTGCTCGGCGAGCCGGCGCGGCGCGACAGCCACATCGCAGTGCGCCTGGACGGCCCCGGCGGCTGGCGGACGGCGACCGTGGTGCCCGACTCGTTTCGCCTGCTGCTGGCGCTGGCCAGTCCGGCCGGCGCGCGCCGGCTAGGCGAGCTGCTCGCGCAGGCGCGCCTGGGGCAGACCGCGGTCACCGCCCAGCTGCGGCTGCAGGCCCGCCGCGCGGTGGAAGACTTCACAAGTGAGCTGCTGCTGCTGCCCCAAAACCGCGCCGCGCTGGCCCAGCGCGATTCCGCCGCGCTGGCCGAGGCCTTGTGGCGCGAGGGACTGCTCCTTGTCTATCGGCTGCTGTTCATCTGCAAGCTCGAGTCCCCGAGCACGCCCGCGCTTGCCTTCGGCTTCACCGCGACGCCCCGGTGGCGGCGCACCTACTCGCCGCGCACGGCGCTCGCGCCGCAGGTCCGGCGCGTGCTGGATGCGGGGGCGGCGACCGGCGGGCAGCTGGCGGCCGGGCTGCGCGCCCTGTTCGGGCTGTTCGCAGTCGGCTCGCAGCGCCGCGAGCTGCAGGGCGCTCGCCTCGGCGGAGTTTTGTTTGGGGCGGCCGCGACGCCGCTCCTCGACTCGCTGCAGTGGAGCGAGCTGGCGGTGGCGCGCCTGCTCGACCGGCTGCTGTGGACCGCGCCCGCGGGCAGCCCGGCCAAGGTATGCGCCCGCCGCGAGCGCATCGACTACGCGGCGCTCGATGTCGAGGATCTGGGCCGGGTCTACGAGGCCCTGCTCGAGCTCGAGCCGGGCCTGAGCACCGAGCCGATGTGTCGCCTGCGCCGCGACAAGCTGGAGGTCGTCGTTCCGCGATCGCACGGCGCGCTGCACGGCCGTGCTACCTGCTCGCCCGCGCCAGCAGCGGAAGCAGCGGAAGGACCGGAAGCAGCGGAAGGACCGGAAAGACCGGATGCGGAAGGTGACCGCAGGGCGTCTCCGGAGCAGCCAGCGACGCCGGAGGGCCGGGCTCGCGGCCGGTCCAGGGTGCTGTGGGTCGAAGAGATCCCGGCAGGCCGGTTCTTCCTGCGCGTGGGCCTGGGTCGCAAGGCCAGCGGTTCTTATTACACGCCCCACCCCTTTGTCCGCTTCCTGGTAGAGCAGACCCTGGGCCCGCAGGTGCGACAGCGCAGCCCTGACGACGAGCCGAACCCGGCAGCGATCCTGCAGCTGAAGGTGCTGGATCCGGCGATGGGCAGCGGCCACTTCCTGGTCGAGGCGTGCCGCTTTCTCGGTGACTGCCTCTCCGAGGCCTGCCGCCTGTGCGCCGAGCTGGCGACAGCGCACGAGCAAGCCGCCGCGCCAGCCGCGGAGCCGGCAGTGCGCGCCCACCATCTCCAGCGCGCGCAGGCCCTGCGGGGGCGCCTGCGCGCGCTGCCGGCTCCGGCAGACGAGCTGCTCGCCGGGGAGTCCGGCCAGCACCCTGGCGCGGAGTCCGCAGCGGCCTGCAGCGGTGGGCCAAGCCGGGCGCTGCTCGCCGCGCGCCGGCTGGTCGCCGTCCACTGCCTGTATGGGGTCGATAAGAACCCGCTCGCCGTCGAGCTGGCCAAGCTGGCGCTGTGGCTGGAGGCGCACGCCGACGGCCTCCCGCTGACCTTCCTCGATCGCCACCTCATCTGCGGTGACTCCCTGACCGGCCCCGCGCTGGCGCAGCTCTTGTCTTACCCGGGCAGCGGCGAGCCGGTGGTCGATGGCGCAAGTCCGCCGCTGCGCGCGCGCCTGCACTCTGCGCTTGGGCAGGCGCTGGCGCAGCTGCAAGGGCGCGAGCCGGCGGGCGGTGCCGCGGGCGGTGCGCCGGAGCCCGCGCTGGCACCGTTTCGACTGCTCGCCGCGGCCTGGAGCGGTGGCGTCCAGCTGGGGGCGGGCCGGGCAGCCGACGAGGGCTGTGATGATGCAGCCTACCAGGCGCTCCTGGCCGCTGTGGCCGCGGGGCGCGATCCGCAGCCGGTGCTCGGCGCCTTCCCGCGCCTGCGACAGATGGCCGACCGCGGGCGCTGCGCCGTGTCGTACGAGCTGACCTTTCCCGAGGTGTTCTTCCCCGACGGCGAGCCGGGGGAGCGCGGCGGCTTTGCGGCCGTGGTGGGCAACCCCCCCTGGGAAGCGGTGCAGCCGCGCGCCAAGGAGTTCTACGCCGCGTTCGAGCTGCGCGTCCTGGATGCCCCGACTCGCCGGGAGCGGTGCGCGGTCGAGGCGCGGCTCAACACCGACCCGCAGCTGCAGGCCGCGTTTGACGCGTATGTGCGCGAGTTCGAAAAGACCAAGCGCCTCATCGCTCGCCTGTATCGCCGCGTCAGCCGCTCGGCCGGTGACGCCCCGAGCGGCGCGGTGACCGACTTGTGGCAGGCCTTCGCCGAGCGTGGCCTGCAGGTGCTGCAGGAAGGCGGCCGGGTGGGCTGGGTGCTGCCGTCGGCGTTCCACGCCAACCAGAGCTCGACCGGCATCCGCGAGCTCTATCTGACCCAGAGCTCACTGCAGTGCTGCTACTCGTTTGCCAACAGCAAGAAGCTGTTCGATATCCACGCCAGCTTCAAGTTCGCCGCCGTGGTTGCCGAGCGGACGCCGCGCGGGACCAGCCACTTCTTGTGCGCCTTTCACCTGCAGGACCTCGCGTGGCTGTTCAGCCAGGCGCCGCGGCTCTGCTACACCCGTGAGCTGGTGCAGGCGACCGGCGGCGACTACCTGAGCTTCCTCGAGCTGCGCACGCCCGCGGATGCGGCGATCGCCGCGCTGTGCTTTGCCCAGGCCGACCGCCTGGGCCGCTGGTGTGAGCAGCGGCAGCTCCGGCTGGCGGTGGAGCTTGACATGACCAAGGCGGCTCCTCGCTTTGTCGCCACGGCGAGCTGCCTTGGGACCCAAGACCCGCGGACCGCGGTTCCTCTCTTGCGCGCCCGCGGCCTGGCGCCGATTCACGAAGGCAAGACGTTCCACCAGTACCAAGATCGCTGGGAGGAGCGGCCGCGCTACCTGCTGCGGCTGGGCGAGCTCGCCGACAAGCCCGACTGGCTGCAGCGCGCCGGGTACTATCGTCTCGCGCTGCGGACGATCGCCAGCGCGACCAACGAGCGGACCAGCATCTGCTGCCTGCTCCCGCCGGGCTGCTTCTTCGGCAACTCGGCGCTGTGTGAGAAGACGCCGCAGAGGCGGCCCAACGCAGCGGCGCTGCTGCTTACAAGCTTCGCCAATAGCTTTCCGTTTGACTGGCTCTTGCGCAGCAAAGCCGGGGCGAACATCAACGCCTTCATCCTCAATGGCTGCCCGCTGCCGCCCGCTTCGCCGACCCGCGACCGCTTCCTCGTCCACGCCGCCCTACGGCTTACCGCCAACCACCCAGGCTACGCCGCCTTGCTGGTCGAGCAGCTGGGGGCCGAGCCGCGAGGGTCAAGCGGCGAGTCGGGCTGGCCGCTGCTCGGCGGCCTCCCAGCGCGCTGGGCGGTGCGCGCCGCCATCGATGCAGTGGTGGCGCAAGCCTACGGGCTCACCCGGCCCGAGTACGCCCACCTCCTTTCCAGCTTCAGCCACAAGAGCTACCCGTCGGCCGCAGCGTGCTGCCTGGCCGCATTTGACGAGCTCGCGCAGCTTGGCCTTGAGGCGTATGCCCGCCGCCACGATCCGTACTGCGACGTGCCGCTCAACCTCAGCCTGCCGACGCCCCTTGGCTGGTGAGCAGGGCCGGCGCCGGCTGCGGACGACCGCTGGACGACGGGCGCCGCGTCGGCTCGACCGCAGCGACGGGCCGGCCGCGGCGCCGGCAGGAACGTCCAGTTCCCGCGCGCAGTGTCATCATGCCGACGGCATAGCACATCTACGCGGGAAGTAGTGGTCCAAATGTGGTCCAAGTCTGCTACGCCTACCTCGGCTTACTGTTAGCAAGGCTGGCTGCTGGCTCTGGCGGGCTTCCCGCTGGCCGGGCGCAGCGCGGCGCACTACGACATTCATATGGGCTTTCCGTTGGAGACGTGACCTTAATGGCGGCTGGTCGCCCCTGGACTGAACCGCTGCAGCTCTTGTCCAACCGGGGAAGGCTTCACCGGGCTCGCTGTTCCGCTGCCCCTCCGCGGGGTGAGCCTACCCAGCGCGGAGGGCACTTCGTACCTCGCAGTGGGTGAAGTCGATTCAAGGCCAAGGAACGTCGTGGCACCCTCGGCCCGCACTCGGCGATGCGAAGGGCCAAGGCCCGGTGGAATCACTCCGGTACCCGGATGCGGCACTTGTGGCAACTACGCAAGCTATTCGTGCCCGACGATACACCACAGTCCGTACCGCGTGGGCTCTGCGCGCTGGGGAGAGTGCCCCTAAGCGCTACACTCTATCCGCGCATCATCCCCACCACCCGCCTCCAATCCTCGCGCGCACTCTTCGGCACCCACAACCGGACCCGCACCCGGCCGTGCTGGCGCTCGCTCCGCGCTGCGCCGGTGGCGTGGGTAGCTCGGGCGGATGCGGAACGCGACGTTGCTCGATGCTTCGACGACGCATACACCGCCCGCCCTCGGTCACAGGTGCCTGGCTCGTGCACAAGCTCTGGCCGCACCACCTTGAGCAGCACGCTCGGCTTGCGTGTGTCGTAAACTCTGCCCTTAAGAGGCGGATTCTGCAGGTGCAGGCACGAGAATCCCACCCATAGGGCACTCTCACAGCACACGGTGATCGCCTCGTATCGGGCAGCGACCCTCTCGCCACGACGGAGTAGCTCGCTTCTCATCCACTGCCTCGCTCCCGGCGAAAGGCCGAGTCCTTCAAATCATGATACGGCGGATCCGAGCGCCTCATCTACCTCAAGCGTACGCCGCGCGTACCGGATGCGCAGTTCGTCCAGCGAAGATCGTGTTCCTCGGCGTGGCCAGATCTGACACCACAGACCCCGACGATCAACGACCGCATCGCCCGCTGCCGGCGCCGCGACGACATCGAGCTCTATCCTCATCCACGCGCCGCAGGAGCCGCTGTTTCGACTCTTGCAGGACGATGCTCGACCCAATCATCGCGGGGGTCTTCCATCGCGACATCCAGGGTCGCCTGCGCGGTCTGAAGCAAGGTGCCGAGAGAGAGGGTCTGCTCTCCGAGCTCACCGGCCCTGCTGGCACCAGCGAATCATGATGCAGTCCCCAGGCGAGGTTGACGAAGTCCCCATCCCGATCCTCGAAGTCTCCGCTGTGAGGCTCATGCTCCCCGCTGCCGCACAAGAATCACCCCGATGTCGTCAGGAACGCTGCCCGAGGCAAGCCTTGGCAGCGTAAGCAGCTCAGCGGCGGCGGCTTCGAGGGCGGACTTGCGCGCGACGGCGCAGATGGAATCGGCGGGGGCATATTTCCACAGACCATCGGTGGCGAGTAGGAGCGTGCCGGCAGTCGGCGGGAGCGCAAAGGCGGAGGGGCACGCGGAACCGCTTCCGAGCAAGGGCTTGCGAGCAACAGCCGCGGTGAGGTCGCGGTAGCCTGCGTCGTCGATGAGCCAGGCAATGCAGTCGCCAACTCCTGCGCCGTAGATACCGAGCGGCGAGACGGCCGCGAAAAGGCCCGTTGACTCGCCCGTATCGTCCCGGCACAGCGCCCGATCGATATAGGCGAGCAGCTCGCAAAAACGCGCAGTATCGTCAAGCGCGACGGGGACGCCGTTCAGGTATTGGGCGATGTGCCACAGCACCGACTCCGCCGCGGCTCCGCCAGCGGAGCTGTTACCGGCGCCGTCGGCAATGATAGCAATGGCGGCAGTGGGGCTGTGCAGCACCTGGCAGCGATCGGCCCCCTGCGGCCCGGCGCCGCAATACGCAAACGCGGTTAGGTATGGCTCGTTATCAGCGGTGGACACAGCTGCAGCATATCATCTGCGCCCCCGAGCCTCCGCAACCGCCCCCAGCCGCCCAGACTCCGCGGCTGGCGCCCGCTCGGCGGGCTCCGCTGAGCCTGGGACCCGCCGCCCCGGAGCCTCCCCGCCGCCGGCCGTCCGCGGTCCCGTCCGCCGCCCGCGCCTATTTGCCCACCTTCGTCACCACTGGACAGCTCAGTCTATTTTTGATATTCTACCTCTCATGACACCGCAGCGCAGTCAGTTTGTCGTGGATGGCGATACCGTAGTTGGACATCTCTTTCTGCCTTCGAAACCGGGTCCCCACCGCGCCGTGATCGTAGGTGGCCCGATGACCAGCGTGAAGGAACAGGTGACCGGCGTCTATGCCCAGGCCCTGGCGCAGCGCGGGATCGCCGCCTTGGCGATCGATCCTCGCCACTATGGCGAGAGCGGAGGGCAGCCACGCCAGTATGAATATGCTGCGCACAAGATCGCTGACCTGCGGGCAGCTGCCACGTTCCTAGCGCAGCATCCCGACATTGATGCGAGCCGCATCGGCGCAGTAGGCATCTGCCTCGGCACTGGCTACATCGTCTGCGCTGCCGCTGATCACCCACACATAAGAGCCGTAGGGGGCGTGGCCGGTTACTACCGCGATGTTCAAGAGATCCGCAGCAAGGACCCCGCGGGCTTTCAGGCAAAAGTAGACCAAGGTGTCGCAGCTCGCCGGCACTTCGAAAAGACCGGCGAGGTGCTGACCATTCCAGCCGTCGCGATGGAGGGTGATGCGGCGATGACGCTGCAAGAGACCTTCGACTACTATGGCACGCGCGCGGCCCATCCCAACTACAAGAACGAGTTTGCCGTGATGTCGCGCGAGCACTTCTTGCCCTTCGACGTCCAGCCGGCGGCAGCACGGCTGCGTGTGCCGATGGTCATGGTTCACTCAGAAAAGGCGCTGTCACCGACCTGGGCACGGCGCTTCTTCGATCACTTGAACGTGCCCAAGCAGATCCACTGGCTGGCGTCCAAAGGCCAAGTGGACTTCTATGACGATCGGACGCTGGTGGGGCAGGCCAGCGACCTTGTTGTGGCTGACCTGCGGGCACACCTGGGCTAGGCGGCTGGGTACACGATGTCTGGCGGCTGTTGCCGCGGCCAAAGCGGGCCTGCGCATGGTCAGTCAGAGCATGGCGCGTGCGTTTGGCCCGCAAGGGCTACATGTGGCGCACGTAGTCGTCGACGATCTGATCGATGGAGAGCGGGCCGGCGAGGTGGCGCCAGAGCACGTCGCCACCAAAGGAGCGGACGGCCTGCTGCGACCGGAGGCCATCGCCGAGACCTATTTTCAGCTCCACCAGCAGCCGCGCAACACCTGGACGCAAGAGCTCGACCTACGACCGTTCAGCGAGCCGTTCTAAGGAATCGTCTGACTCATCCTGCGAAGGTTATAGATAGTCTGGTCCAGTCCTGCGCCTGTTGGAGCACCTGCGCTTCTGCTTCTCGAATCGAGAAGTATGCACTAAGCTACGCGCCATGACGGTTCGGCGAGACACACGCGAGGCGCTGCTGAAAGCCGGCGTCGAGCTTTTCTTAGAGGGTGGCTACGACTTCGTCGGGACGAGCGCCATCCTGGAGCGTGCGGGCGCCCCACGCGGGTCATTTTATCACCACTTCATAGACAAGCTCGACTTCGCCATCGCGACGGTGCAGTACTATTATGAGCAGCACCTGCCGATGCTCGATCGCATGCTGACCGAGGAAGGCACGCCGCCCCTGCTGCGACTGCGGCGCTACTTTGAAGCGCTGCACCACCATTATCGAGATCAAGACTGGACCGGCGGTTGCCTGCTGGGTATGCTCAGCCAAGAGCTAGCGGATCGCGAGGGCAAAGCCCGCGCCATGCTGGCGACAGTCTTTGGCCGCTGGCGTCACCGCTTGGCCGACTGCCTGCGCGAGGCACAGGCGCACGACCTGCTTGCCCCCGAGGCCGATGTCGACCAGCTCGCCGGCTTCTTAATCGACGGCTGGGAAGGCGCCCTGCTGACGATGAAGGTCACCAAGAGCGGCGCCTCGCTCGACCGCTTCATCCACATTTGCTTTGAGCAGCTGCTGCACGTCAAGCCGTGACGTTGCCGTCGTTTGAATCCAAATAGACTGATTTGTCTAGTTTGGGTATGATTGGCATCGGAGGTTTGATATGAAAATCGGATTCATCGGTGCTGGGAACGTGGCTCGCCCCGCTAGGGGCGCGGCTACAAGCCGCTGGGCATGAGATTCTATTTGGTCATCGCGAGGGGAAGCCACCGACGATTGGCCGCTCGATGACGTTTGCGCCGGCGGCGGCAGAGGCAGAGCTGGTCATCGTCGCGCTGCCGTTTCTAGCCACCGGCGCGGTCTTGCCTGAACTGAATGGTCTACTCGCTGCGGACCCGCGCGGGCCACAACGCGCCGTCCACCAGCGAAACCCATGGCGCAAGGTGCCTCAACCAGGGTGCTTATGGCTGGCAATGCCAACGTCTCCCAGCTCGACACCCGAAAAAAATCCGCCCCGGCGGTGACACTTCCGGGGGGCCGCGGTGTCTAACCCTATATCGCTCACTTGCACCTTGGGAGGATGACGCATGCGCTGGCTTGACTTCACCGTCCGCAATCCGCTGTGGTCGCTCTTGCTGACAGGCGCGCTGGGCTGTGGCAGCGGCGCGCCGCCGATCTCGGGTCGGATTGAACAAGAGACGCTGGCCTCGGCAATCGTCCATGACTCATATCTGATCCTGGTCCGACTACCGCCCGCCTACGATGCCAACTCGACCCAGAACTATCCGGTCGCCTACCAGCTGGATGCGACCAGCTTTGGGCCCGAGTTTGATATTACCGCGGGTCTGGCCTCGGACCTTGAGGCCAAGGGCACGATCGGCAGCACGATCATCGTTGGCATCGGCTATCCCTACAATGACCCGCTCATCGGCGGCCAGGCCGGGCGGTCGCGCGATTATGTGACGACGCAGGGCAACGGCATGCCCGGGGGGGCGGCGAACTTTCTCCGCTTCATCCGCGAAGAACTGATCCCTCACATTGATGCGAAGTACCGCACCCAGACGACCGGGCGGACGCTGCTCGGGCACTCGCTGGGCGGCTTTTTTACCTTGTATACGATGTTTCAGACCGGCAACGATCCGGCCCGGCCGTTTAGCCGCCTGGTGGCTGGCGACCCTTCGATTACCGAGGACAACCTGCGGCTGTTCGATCAGGAGCAGGCGCTGGCCAGCACGACCCAGTCCCTGCCAAATCGGATGTATCTGCCCACCGCGCGCTACGATGGCGCGGTACAGACTTTGTATTCGGACGCGCTGGCAAGCCGGCTGGCTACTGACTTTCCGAACCTGCAGGCAGCGCATCGGGTCTACGACACCGACCATGGTGGGGTGATCGCGCCTGGCTTTTCCGACGGACTGGCCTTTGTCCTGGGCGGTGCGCCATGAAGACGGCTCTGGCCATCTGCGCCCTGCTGGTCGGGTCTAGCGCTGAAGCGGCGGCCTACGAGGTCGGCATTCCCCCCGGTGGCGAACCGTCGCGGAGCCTGCACGCGACCCTGGATGCGACCTTTACCTATGGGATCGGCGCCTATTCGGCGCTGGGGATGCAGCTGCATGCGCTGGGGCAGCTGAGCCTGTGGAATACCAACCGCGCCACCGGGTCCTTTGACTTTGGCGTCGTGGTCGGCGTGCAGGACGAGCCGCAGGCGCTGCAGTATGGCATCCCGCAGGGACTAAGCAACGATGCCCAGCGCTTAAACTTGTGGTCCACCGCCGGACACACCTTCCACCTGGGACAAAGGCGACGCGTCGGCCTGGGCTTCCACTTGTTTGCCGGCTGGACGCATGTGTTTTCCCAGGCCACGGTCATCGACCCCAAGCACAACTTGAACACCCGCTTGTCCGACAACTACGGACTGTTTAACACGGGCGGGATGCTGAAGTTTGATTACCGGTTCAGCAAGTATGTCGGCCTAAGTCTGCAGGCGGTCGGGCCGTGGCCGATCTCGGCCTCGTATGTAACGACCCTGTTTCATGTCGGCGTCGGCCTGACCGGCTATCTGAAGTAACTCCCAAGAGGGTAAAGCTGCCGGCTATAGGTACTGCAACGCGGGGATTGGCGATGGACCGAAGGAGCATGGGACCGAAGGCCATAGCGCGGAATATGGCCAATGGCGTGCCATGGCGCTGAGGAAAATTTCGCTGCTCAGCGCGCCGCTGATGGCGAATTCGTCTACGACCCGAAGGACGAGCGGCACTGGAGGGATTTGGCTAAGCATTTGGTGCCGCTGCGGCACGCCGGCATCGTCGGCAAGTGCCACGCATAGGCGCGGGACAGGCGGGCAGCACGAAACGCCGTCGCAAGTTCTACCGGTGACTAATCGGTACCAGGCTGCTATCGTCCGGCAGCGAGTGACTCGATGAAGGTGCGGGACTGGCAGATCCGACTGAACGAGGCAGAGCTGGCGCGGCTCCGGCCCGTCGGCTTCTGGCGGTCACCGGAGCAGCCCGCGCTGCCCGACCCGGCCACCCAGATCGATGCCGGCTGGGACGAAGCGGAGCGGCGGGCGACCCTGTCGTACCTGCAGCGGGCGCCGGTCTGCGAGCGCTTCTGCGGCTACTCCACCTGTCGCCTCTGCGGGCGCTCCGGCGCCGAGCTCGGCGACGCCGAACGCACAGATGGCAAGTGGATCTGGCCCTCAGGGCTACCGCACTACCTGGAGCACCACGCCGTCCGCCCGCCGGAGGAGTTCTTGAGCGACCTGCGCGCTGCCGGCTTCCGCCTGGGCGGTCCCATCGTCCCGGCTGAGACGACCATTGGTCGCCTCGACCCGATCCTCCGCCACGGCATGGTGCGCAGCGAGGATGAGCACCTGGTGCGCCTGCGACTGCGGCGCGCGGCAACGCCGCGGGACTTGTACCTGGGGGTCGAGGTGGACCGGGCCCTTGGCTGCTACCGCCTGGAGGTGAACGACGCCGCGCTCGCTGCCGCTCGGCTGCGCAGCGAGCGCTTGCTGCACCCACCGCTGTGGCTGCGCGCCCTGCGCGTCGTACTGCCGCTGCTCTGTGCGCTGCTGTTCGCGCTCTCATTGGCCTGGCTTGTCCGGAGGTGCTCGGTCCTGCCGGGCCGCCAGGGAACGGCGGCGCTGCCGCGGGCGGCGCTCAGCACCGGCGAGTGTGGGTGATCTTCAGACGAAGTCTGCTCACTGTCGCTAGCAAGGGTCTGGTCACCAGCCTCACTGCGGATACGCCGAGATCCCAAGCAACGCAAGACCGTCCCCTGCCGATTACCGAGTTGCTCCGGTTGCCCGGCAATCCCAACCTATCGCCAGGTCTGGAGTACGAACCGGAGTTCCCTAAGGAGTGAGCCTTGTAACGGCGCGCGCTCGATGAGCAAATCGACAGTGGCCAGCTCTTCGGCGGTCGGGCGGACGGCGTTGACTGCCGCTGTCCACCGCGCCAAGTGCCGCTGCGCCTCGGTGGCTATAGCGGCGTCCGGGTCGCCGCACGCTTGCAGCAGACAGCGGACGGCGGCCCAGCGCGGCAGGCGGGCCAGGGCCGCAACACAATAGGTGCGGCACCGCGCAACGCGCTGCTCCTGGATCGCTCGCCACAGCGCGGTCTCCCCGACGAGGACGATCCGGGTTCCGAGGGCCCGCAGAGCGGTCTGGCAGACTCCGGGGCTCGGATCGCTGAGCGCCGCGGCAAGCGTCGCCTGCCGCTGCTCGCCGTCGAGCCGTCCCAGGCAGAGCAGCGCCGCCTTGCGCACCCGCGGCCGCTCGTCGATGGTGAACACCTCGATGGGGTCGGCCGCGGACGCGCTCCCGGTCTCGCTCAGCCCGAGGATCGCGGTGACGAGCCGCGCGCCGACGCCGGGCTGCATACCGAGCGCGCCCAGCCGCAGCGCCTCCTGCAGGTAGAGGGCGGCGAAGTCCATCTCGACCTTTTGGCGCAGATAGAAGCGCACCAGCTCGCGCAGGCTGGTCGGTGGAGGGAACGCGCCGCGCGCTCACCGTGTACTGGAGCGGGATGCTCGACTGGCCGGTGGGGCGGATCACCCCGCGCCGCGCCCAGGAGCAGTAGGGTCGTTGTGCTTGCCACGGATGCAGCACCCGTGACCGCGACGCTACCCGAGTTTGCAGCACCGTTCCGCGCTCGCCCATGCCGGCTGCTGCCGGCGCTGGTGGCAAGCCTTCCCCGCCGTGGGAGGGCAGCTCGCATGCTGACCACGCGGCGGTCGGTTCCGCCATGAGGCCACTGCTGGTCAATCGGTCAATCCGCGATGCGCTCTCCGCAGGCAGAGCTGGTCCCGCGGCCCCTCGGGATAGCGGGTTGCGGTGGCGCAATTTCGTTGGGAACGCTGACTCTGTGTGCCATAGTCGCCCTCTATGTTTGGACGCTCGCAGCATACTCGTTCCGAAAAACCCCTTATGAGATCATAGAACAGCGAACCAGACGGGGTAAGCGTATTTTGATCATTGCCTTTTTGGGGGTGTTGATCTCTAGCGGGGTTGGCATAGTGGCCACTTTTCCCGCTGTGGCAGATGCTCCCCCAGACACCAAGAGCACTGTTCTGCAGCGTGGTCTCGACCGGCTACATTTACGAGAAACCTACTTGACCCTGCTGGCAGCCGTTTTGTCTTCCGCGCAGCCGCCCGTGTTGGACCCATCAACACTTGTTAGCTCCGCCGGTATACGTGCATGTTCCGCGCGATCCTGACCGCCCAATCCACCGCATCGTGACCGCGAAATCCGCCGCATCGTGACCGCCGCATCCGCCGCATCGTGACCGCGAAATCCACCGCCTCGAAGCGCTCCTTTATCCGCCGCCGCCCGCGGCGGGAACTCCCCGGCCCGAGCCCGACTGGCCCCGGGCGCATCTGGGGCTGCGCAGAAAAGGCGCCACCCTCGAGCTGCTGCATCAAGAGCACCTGGGGGAGTATCCCGACGGTCTGCGTCGCTCCGCCTTCTGCGCGCACCACCGCGATTGGGTCAAGACGCGGGGCCCGGTGATGCGGCAGACCCACCTCGGCGGCGACAAGCTCTTCGTCGACTCTGCCGGTTACAAGGCCTGCTACACCGACCCGCTGACCGGCAAGCAGCTCGACTGTGAGCTGGTTGTCGCCACGCTGTTAGGTCCCTGGTCCACCCTCAGCTACCCGCGGCCGAGAAAAATTAGTTAATTTTCCGACATCATTACATACTTTAGCTTATCGGTGGCGCTGAGCCGCCCCTCATTGCTAATCGATGATTTAGGTGCTCCGTGTTGCTGCTGATCGACAACTACGCTTCGTCTACCGAGCAGGGCATGTTCCCGGCCCCGCTGGAAGTCACCGCCTGGACCGGGCATGCCTACGGTGCGCGCGTCGGGGAGGGCCGCTGATGCCGATCACGCCGCAGGAAGCGCTGATCCGCACAATCGATCATCGCGAAATCTTCCATGACGAAATGGTCGATTTGATGCGCCAGATCATGCGCGGCGACGTGTCGGTGCTGATGATCGCGGCACTGCTGACCGGGCTGCGCGTGAAGAAGGAGACCATCGGCGAAATCGCCGCTGCAGCCAGTGTGCTGCGCGAGTTTTCGCGTAAGGTGGTGCTGCCGCCCGATCCGCATTTTGTCGACGTGGTCGGCACTGGCGGCGACGGCACGCATACCTTCAACATTTCCACCGCGGCGAGTTTCACTGCGGCCGCGGCCGGCGCGAGAGTCGCCAAGCACGGCAATCGCGGCGTGTCGTCGAAATCCGGCGCCGCCGACGTGCTCGAAGCACTCGGCGCGGTGATCGAGCTGGAGCCCGAGCAGGTTGCGGCCTGCATAGCCGAAGTCGGCTTCGGCTTCATGTTCGCGCCCAAGCATCATCCGGCGATGAAAGTCGTCGCGCCGGTACGCAAGGAACTTGGTGCGCGCACCATCTTCAACATCCTCGGCCCGCTGACCAACCCGGCCGATGCGCCGAACATTCTGATGGGTGTGTTCCACGTCGACCTGGTCGGCATCCAGGTGCGCGCCTTGCAGCGGCTCGGCGCGCAGCGCGCGCTGGTGGTCTGGGGCAGCGACGGCCTGGATGAAATTTCACTCGGCGCTGCGACCAAGGTCGGTGAACTACGCGACGGCGTGGTGCGCGAATACGAAATCCATCCGGAAGACTTCGGCATCGCGATGTCGGCGACACGCAATCTGCGCGTTGAAGACGCGGCCGAATCCAGGCAGCGCCTGCTCGAAGCGCTGAGCGACCAGCCTGGCCCGGCGCGCGAGATCGTCGCCCTGAATGCCGGCGCTGCGCTGTACGCGGCCGGTGTTGCCAGCGATATTGCAGACGGCATCGCGCGCGCGCGGCAAGCGATCGCCAGCGGCGCCGCGCGTGCCAAACTCGACGACTACGTGCGCGCTTCGCGCCGTCTCGGAGGCCGCAACCCATGAGCGGAAATGCTCTGGCGGCGGGTGCCGCCGTTGAAGCAAATACCATCAAAGCGGGAGCCGCGACTATCGAAGAGGGAAAGGAGTGCTGAATCGATCATCAGTCAAAATCATATGGACCTCCATGCGCTCCTTCGACTTGGGGGAGTCCCGGCGAGCGGCAATCAGCTGGGCGGCCTTCCGCATTGCCCGCGCAGCACGCCCTGCGCTGGCTCTCGATACACGCGAGCTGGGTCAAGCCGCATGCGGAAGGGCTGACCAGCGCGGTGCTGGCCGATCCTTGGCGCTCGCTGCCGGCCTGGAACCAGCCAGCCGGGTCCATTCATGGCCAAGCCGGCTGACTTTCGCATCTCGTCGGGTGCTCTTGACCCAGCACGCGCCCCGCTGGTCTTCCAGCGATCCCCGAGAACAGACGCCATTTTGGGAAACTGAAGCGGCTGTTTCTCGACGGAGGATGCAACTCGGCGGCGCTGGTAGTGTGGGCAAGCGCTGGGTCTGCTGACGGCGCTGCTAGAACTGGACCCGCTCCATCTCCTGACCAAGGAAGTCCGGCGCCAGGTGGGCATAGACCAGGGTCATCTTCAAATCGCTGTGCCCTAGTATCTTCTGGAGCGTCAGAATGTTGCCACCCGCCATGATGAAGTGGGAAGCGAAGGTGTGGCGCATCGCGTGCCAAGGATGTGCCGGGACCCGGATGCCGGCGGCCTCCAGCAGCTTGGGCAGGCCGAGCAAGGCGTGGGCCGAGTAGCAGCACCCTCCTGGTCCTGGGAAGACCAGACCAGCGGTGTTCTTCGGGCTCGTGCGCCGCCACTCGCGCAAGGGGGCAACGCACGCAGACGGCAGGCGCAAGTGCCTCGTCTTACCGCTCTTGGGGGTCGATTCGAAGGACCGCGCTACCGTAAGCCGTAGGGCATCGAGGTCGATGTCAGACCAGCGCAGCCCGAGCAGCTCTCCCTTCCTCAGGCCCGTACGCATCGCTACTTCCAAAGCGGTGGCCAGCCGGCGCGCCTCCAGGCTTTCTGGCGCCCGTTCCCAGGCCAGGCGCAGGAGCTCCCGCGCTTGGTCCCGCTCCAGGTAGTCGATTGCCGTGGCCGGGGCAGGGCGCTCAACGCCGCGCAGCGGGTTTGTCGAAACGACGCCTTGTTTTCCGGCCCAGACATACATGGTCGACAGGAAGGCCAGCGTCAACTTCACAGACGAGGGCGCGAAGTCCCGCGCCAGCTGGTCGCGAAGCTTGGCGAGGCGCTCCGGCTGCACCTGGTCCGCTGGCAGGTCACCCAGGGCCGGCAGTGCCCGTCGTAGGGCCTTGCCGGCGTTGAGCCGATAGGCGACGATGTCCTTGAGCTTGGGCCGACTATACTCCAATAAGAAGCGCTCCACCAGCTTGGCAACTGTAGGCGCAGGTGCCGTGGGCTCGGGGACGCCGACCATCCCGCGCGCCACCCGCGCCTCCACCTCAACAAGGTATCGCCGAGCTGCCTCGCGGGTCGGCTGATGGCTGGCCCGCTGACGGCGCTGGCCATCAGCGTCCTTGTAGCGGATGTACCACCCCAGAAATCGGCTACCCTTGACCCGGCGAATGATGTCCCCCATCAGTGCACCCCCGCTCCATCATAGCCGATGGGTGTGGTCCACATGTGGTCCATCTTCTCGGTGTAGGTACTCGACGGATGATGGTCGAGCCCGCTTTATAGAAAAGCTGCCAGCGACGGAAGTGCTTGATATTGTTCAGGTTGCTTAACGGCTTTTAAGGAACGTCCAGTTCCCGCGCGCCATCCGCGAAGAAGGCGTCACCTACCTGGTCGACAAGATCCTGCCGAGCGCCGATGGCAGCTTCTACCGCGTCCAGGGAACCATCCGGCGCCTACTGCGCCCCGGAGAGACGGTGGCGGCCAAAGGCGGCGGCACCCGCAAGGCCGCCGCGACCAAGGCGACCAAGACCCCGGCGACCGCCGCCGATCTGCCCACCTGCACCGAGATCGGCACCGGCGTCCTTGTCCAGTGCGTGCCCGAGGGCAAGAAGCTGCGGGCGCGCGTCGTCTCGGACGGCTACAACCCCGACTGGAACATCCGCTTCCCGCGCAGCGTGCGCGAGCTTGGCATCCTCTACGTCTGCGATGAGGTAGTCGAGGCGGCGGCCGGCGGCTCCTACATCGCCCAGGGCGAGGTCAAGCGCCTCATCCAGTAGGCCAGGCGAGCTCCCTCATTCCCACCGCGCAAAACAGAACAGAGAAAGACCGACTAGAACGGCTTGCCGCCGAGCTGAAGGAAGAACGAGAAGCCGGCGGCCGGCGTCGGCGAGCCCTCGGTGGGAATGGGGGAGTAGAACTGATCGGGGTAGAAGTACTTCTGGTTTAGGACGTTGTAGAAGTTGATGCTGGTCCACAGCCGATCTTTGAGGAAGCGGGCGCGCAGGCCGGTGTTGAGCAGCGCGTAGGGCGGCAGCCGATCGAAGGTCAGATCGCTCGCGGTGGCGACGACGGTGCCATCACCGAGCACGGTGCTGGGGGTGATGTTGGGATCATCGTTGGTCGCGTAGACGAGCAGCGTGCCGTTAAAGTCCAGCACCCCGGGGAGCAGCGAGATCACCCAGCCGGCCGACAGGTTGTGCGGCGAGACGCTGCGCAAAAGGCCGCGGTCGTTGGTGGTGATGTGCAGGAAGCTGTAGCCGAGCGAGAGGTCGTGGGCGCCCACGCGCATGCGGGCCGAGGCCTCCACGGCGTGGATGTAGCGCTGGGACGGCTCGTCGCCGGTCGAGCTGTCGATGCGGGAGTTCTGGTAGCGCCCGCGCGAGACCAGAATGAGGCCATCGAGCAGCGTATAGGAGTAGTCGGCGCGCAGCTGCAGCGCCCGGATCGGACCGACGTTGCGCAAAAGGCGCGCGTTCCACTCGACCTGCGCCGAGTGGCTCTGCTCGTTGCGCAGCAGGCGGTTGCCGCCATACTGGACGGCGGCGCCGTTGGAGTCGGTGTTGTTGAAGACCGGCGGCCGGAAGCCGTTGGCGTAGTTGGCCTTCATGTACATCTCGCGGTACAGGTTCCACACGATCGACGCGCTGCCGAGCAGCTGGCCGTTGCCGCCGATGAGCGCCCCCTGGTAGCCGCGGTCGCCGAAGCCGACCTGGTAGCGCAGGCCGCCGTCCAGGGCCACCTGCGGAACCGGCCGCCACTCGTTGGCGGCGTACACGGCGGCGACGGCGCGGCTGGTACCGAAGGCGAACGTCAGCGGACAGTCGGGCAGGAAGCGCGGGCTTTGCAGCGTGCTGCCGGCGGCGAGCGGACAGCTGATCGACAGCGCCTGCGGGTTGGCTCCGGGGAAGCGGACCTCGGTGGTGGGGAGCAGCTCGTAGAACGCCTCGCCGCCGAAACGCAGCCGGTTCTGGCGGGGCAGGATGGCGTCGGCATCGAAGGTCAGGCCGGTGCGGTACGAGCTTGGCGAGGTCTGAAAGTTCTGGCCGCTCGGGACCGCCGGCGAAGGCGGGGCGATGACCACGTTGAACTCGCGGACGAACTGCACCCCGTAGGCCTTGATGTCGATGCCCAGGCGGTCGCTGAGCATGCGGCGGCGCAGCTGCAGCGTGAGGTAGCGATCGTAGGCGTTCAGGTAGTTGGTCAGCGGCTGGCCCGTGGGCTGCTTGGTCACCGGATCGAGCGGACTCGGGGTGACGGTGCTGCCAAAGCTCAGCGAGGTGTTCATCTGCGCGAGCGGTATCGAGTATGAGAGCGTCACCGGCCCGATCGAGAGGCGGCCATCGACGTTGAGGATGTAGGCGCGGTCGGGGTTGGACTCGGTCACCGGGCCGTACAGGTTGGGACCGGTGGGCGAGGGTGCGGAGGAGCGGTAAAGGAGGATCGAGCGCTCGGCCCGCGGGGCCAGATAGTTCTCGTAGCTTAAGTGCTGGACCACCGCGATGCGCACGCCGCGCACCTTCCAGCTCTTGCCAAACTGGATCCAGCCGCGCACATCCTGCGGCGAGCCATTGCCGTCGCCGTAGCCGATCGCCGCTTCCAGCCCGTTTATGTCCTCGGCTTCCTTGGGCAGGAGGTTGATGATGCCAAGGAACGAGTTGGCGCCCCACAGCACGCCGCCCGGACCGGTGACCACCTCGATGCTCTTGACCGTCTCCAGCGGCAGCGCGCGGTTGGCCTGCGAGAGGTTGAGCGTCGGCTCGAACATCGAGATGCCATCGCGCAGAAGGAGCGCCGCCTGCGGCGTGCCGCGCACCGTGGGCAGGTTGGCGAGGTTGCCGAGGAAGAACGCGTTCTGCCAGCCGGGAATGGTCTCCAGCGCCTGACCCAGAGTTCGGTAGCCGCGGGCGCGGATGTCCTCTGCCGGAATGACCGAGACCAGGGCCGGAGCCTCCTGGACGGTGCGCAGCTGCTTGGCGGCCGACAGGACCCGCTCGGTGATATCCAGATCCGGCTGCTCTGGAGTAGCGGCAGCGGCGGCGGCAGTGGTCGGCTCGGGATCGGGCAGCAGGACATCGAAGCTCGGGTCGAGCACGCTCAGTGGCCGGGTCGCCGCGGGGTGCGGCTCCTCAGTCGCCTTCTGACGCGGCGCCGCGCCGGCAGGCAGGACCTGAAGGAGCAAGGTCAAGCCGACAAATACACGGATGGTCTGGGACAAGCACATGATGAAAAAGGAGTCTGCTCAGTATCGCCTGAGCTGCGAGCCAGACAAGCCAGATCCGCTGTTCGCACTGCCCGCAGCGTCATTTCGCGCGGTTGCCGACCGTCCTACAGGTATGGCGACGTGCGCCGACCGGTCGCAGCGCTGGAGCCGCCGGTCCAGCGGATGCCGTCGGCCAGCGCGACGCGAGCAGCGCCCCTTGGGTGGCATCCGAGAGCGCGGTGTACAATCAAGCGGGGAGGCAACGGATGACGGCACGATCAGGGGACGAGCCGCTGCCGGACGGTACGGCGCCGCCGGCAGGAGGTGACCCGCCGGTCCGCGGCGGCCAGTCGGCGAGCTTGACCTTTGTCGGACTGCTGCTCTGTTCGGCGGTGTTCGCGGTGGGGTATCGGCTGCTCATGCACAAGGACCTTGGCCAGGGGGTGGCGCTGTTCGTCGGGCTGCCGGTGATCCTCGGGTCGGTGATCGCCATGGCGACCGCCCCGCGCTCGGCGCTGGGCCTGACGCTGAAGGTGACGGCGCTGTGCATGTGCGTGATTGCGCCGCTGCTCGGCGAGGGCGCGGTCTGTCTGGCGATGGCGGCGCCGCTGGTCTTTGGCGTCATCGGCATCACGGCGTTCTTGATCAAGATCCTGTCGGGCCGCTCGAGCGCCGGGCGCGGGCAGGTGAGCTGCTGCGCCCTGCTGGTCGGCCTGTCGCCGCTTCTGTGGGAGCCGGCGGCCAAGCAGCCCGGCTGGCAGGACCGCCGGCCGCTGGAAGAGCTCAGCTCGGCGGTCGAGATTGCGGCGGCCCCGGGCGCGGTGTGGCAGGCGCTGGCGGCACCGCCCCGCGATCTGTTCGCGGCACCGCTGCCGGGCTTTTTGCGCCTGCGCCTGTCCCCCGGAACGCGCGCGGTCAAAGGCCGCGGCCTGCAGCTCGGCGCGACCCGCCAGATCCGCCTGGACAATGACGCCTACCGCGCCACCGTCACCCACAGCGAGCCAGAGCGCCGCGTCACCTTCGCCATCGCCGAGGAAGCCGCCGCCCCCGGGGAGCGGATCGCGCTGTGGCTGCGCTTTGTCGCCGTCGAGTTCGAGCTCACCGACCTCGGAGACGGCAGGACGCGGCTGACCCAGCGCACCCGCTACCGCCGGCTGCTCGATCCGGGCTTCTACTTCGCTCCTCTTGAGCGCTGGGGCGTGCGGGCCATGCACGGCTACACCCTCGCCCTGTACGCCGACAGCGCGACCGCGCCGCGGCCGCTCGCGGTGGCGGTCCGTTAACGCTGCGATGTCGCCGCGGGGCATGTCGTCGCTAGGTCTGGCCCCACTAGGTCTGGCGCCGCTGGGTCCGACGCCGCTGGGTCTGGCGCCGCTGGGTCTTTTGCCCGCCGGGCTGCCGGCCGAGTGGCTGCCGCTGGTGCGGCTTTTCTTCCTGCTGCTCGCCTTCGCGGTCACCTGGGCGGGGGTGCGGCTGCGTCGCCCCCGGAAGCTGGAGCTGCAGGCGGCGCTGGTGGCGGCGGGGCTGCAGCTGGTGCTGGCGGTCTGCCTCGATGCGGCCGGTCAGGCCGCCGGGCTGTGGCGGTACGCGGTGAGCGATGGCCTGGTGCTCGGGGTGCCGCTCGACCTGCACCTGGGCTGGGCGCTGCCGTGGGGGGTCCTGTTCGTGCTGTGGGCGCCGCGGCCGCTGGGGGCGGCGGCGGGCTACGCGCTTTTGTGGTGGGCGGTGACGGTGACCTACGATGCGCTGCTGGCGCCGCAGGCGCAAGCGCTGGTCGTGCGCGGGGCGGGGCCCGCTTGGCTGCTCGGCGATGGGGTGATGATCGCGCTCTTGCTAGCGGCGGCGCTGGCGCTGTATCACGCGGTGCGGCGCAGCGGCGAGGTACGCGAGCGCGGCGGGCCGGCGGACGCGGCGCGGCGCGGCGCAGCGTGGCGCGCCGGGCTGTATCTGCTGGTATTTGGGGCGCTGTCGTTTGGCCTGCTGCCGCACCTCATCCTGAGCCTGAGCGGGCGCAGCACCTGGCCGCTGCCGGCCATGTCGCCGGCGCTGCGCTGGCTGATCCTGACCTACATCGGGCTGTGCCTCCTGTGGCCGCTGTGGGCGGTCCGCGAGTTCGTCGCCGCCGGCGGCACGCCGCTGCCGCTGGACCCGCCGCTCGGGCTGGTGGTCGGCGGGCCCTACGGGTTTGTCCGCAACCCGATGCAGCTCGGAGCGACGGCAGCGATGGTGGGGGTGGCGGCGCTCTATCGCTCGTGGGCGCTGCTCGCCTATGCGGTCGATCTGGTGCTGCTGTCGCAGCTCTTGTTCCAGCGCCATGAAGAGACCGAGCTGCGCCAACGCTTCGGCCCCGCCTATGAGCACTATCGCGCGGCCGTCCGCTGCTGGCTGCCGCGCCTTTACCCCTATCGGGCCGCAGCGGCGCCGCCGCTGACGCTGGGATACGACGCCGGCTGCCCCGCCTGCGGGGAGGCGGTGGCGTGGCTGCAGCGCCGGGGCGGTCTGCCGCTGATCGCCCAGGCGCTGCCGGGGCCGGCGGCCGGCTTCCGGGTCGGCGAGCCGCAGCCGCGCGGCGGCTCGGTGGTGCATGAGGGGCTGGACGCCTGGCTGGCGCTGCTGCCGCGCGGGCCGCTGTACCTGGCGTGGCTGACCCCGCTCGTCCTGCTGCCGCCGGTGCGGGCGCTGCTGCGGCTGTGCTACCGGGCGGCCGCCGAGCGCCGACCGCGCGCTTGAACCGCGCGGCCGACCGCGGCGCGGCGGCGGCCTAGGGTCTCCTCAGCTCAGCGGCACCGGCGGGCCGGCGGCCTGCTCGGGCGGCGGCAGCTGCACGCCGGGGGCGGCGCCGCTGTCGAGCACAGCGTCGGCCAGGCGGGTGGCGTCGGCGAGCATCTCGGCGGTGCAGACGCGCGGTGAGTAGTAGGCCTGCTCGACGAGGTCGGTGAGGCGCTGGAGGTCGCGCGCGGTGGCACCGTAGCCGACCGCGGCGGCGGTGCGCAGGCGACCAAACTGCTCCAGCAGCTCACGCGGGGTCGCAGTGCGCAGGCGCGACTCCTGGCCAAGCAGCCGCTGCGCCACCCGCTGCCACTGCCCGAGCAGGCGGACGCGCAGGGGCTCCAGCCGAACGCTGACACCGCGCAGCTCGCCGCGGTGCGGCACGGCGGCGGCAAAGCGCTGCGGCAGGTAGCCGGAAGCCGTCACCTCGACGAGATAGCGCCCGGCCGGCAGCTGACTTACCGTGAAGCGCCCGTCTTCCCCCGCCTGCACCGTCCTGCCGCGCTTGGAGTCGCTGTCCGGCGATGTGCTGCCCGCCGCGACCGGCTGCAGGGTCACCGCGGCGCCGCCCACCGGCCGCCCGAAGCTCGCGTCCACCACCTGACCATCGAGGGTGGTGTCGACGGTCCGCCGCAGGGTCAGGCCGGCCAGGCGGCGGCCCTGGGACAGGCTGACCCCGGGCTCGCCGGTCGCAAGCTCTGCGGCGGCGAGCGGGGGGCTGGCGGCCGCGGCGGGCTCCTTGCGTCCGCGCAGCAGGCGGGCCTCCCGCAGGGCCGCGCCCAGGCGGGCCAGCGCCGGCTGCAGCCAGCGTCCGAGCAGCCACAAAAGCCCCCCCAGCACCGACGCCAGCAGCGGCAGCACATAATAGAGCGCCGAGACCGGCTCGGGCGGCAAGATCAAGAGCGGCAGCTCGGCGGCGCGCGCCGGCAGGATGTAGCTGTGCCGCGGCGTCACCTGCGCCGCCAGCACCGCCGGTCCGGGGCGCAGCGGCAGGCGCTGGATGGCGATGCGGAAGCGGCCGCTGCTGTCGGTGATGCCGCTGGCCAGGGCGCGGCGGGTGCGGACCGGCTCGGGCGGGGGGGTCGCGGGATCGCGCGCCGGCAGGGCGGTGGCCTCGCCCGGCTCACCCGGGTGCTCGCCGCCCGGCTGCTCGCTGAGCTCCAGGTCGACCGGCTCGCCGGGCAGCGGACCCTCTTCATCGCTGACCAGGCCGACGGCGGTGAGGGTGCTGCCCTGCGCGAGCTCGGGCACCGCGGCCCGCTCCAGGCCGCCGGCGGGCGCCGCCAGCTCGAGCGTGACCCGGGCCTGGCTGGTCAGCAGCACGTCGCGCCGCACCAGGGCGCTGCTGTGCAGCCGATCGCCGGGGAAGCTGGCGATGACGGCCAGCGACTGGCCGGCGCGCAGGCCGGCCAGCCCGCGCAGCGGCACCGCGACCTGGCCAAAGCCGCCAAGGAGTCGCACCGCGCGCCGCAGCTCGCCGATGCTGAGCCGCACCTCGGCGGGAAACGGGCGCTCCTCCGAGAGCAGGGTGATGCGCGCCGTCAGCTCGGCGCGGCGCGCCACCTGGGCGGGGACCTGCAGGGCCAGCTGCACCGGCTGGCGGCCCAGGTCGACCGTCAGCTCCGCGTGCGCCGGGTCGCGCAGCTCGTCTCCCGCGTAGTCGGCGAGCACGCTGTAGCTGCCGGTGGGTAGCTCGCCGAGCGAGACGACGGCGCGCCCGTCCTGGCCAGTGGTGACCAGCGGGCGATCGAGCTCGCCATCGGGGCCGCTCAGGCGCAGGCGGATGCGCTGACCGGCAAATGAGCGCGCCGGGTCGCCGCCGGCCCCCTTCTGGCCGCCGCCTGGCGGGTCGGCAGCGCCGGTCGCGCCGTCACTGGCCTCGCCATCGCTGCGCCCCTGCCCGTCATCGAGCTGGACGGCCACGGTGAGCTGGAAGCGGCCGCCGGTGGTCGGCGCGCGCTCGCCCTCGCGCAGGCGCAGCTGGCTGCGCCCGCGCACATGAATCACCACCGGCTCGTCGGCCCGCGCCGCGACCGCCACGAGCTGCGCCGCGGCCAGTCCGCCGAAAAGGACCGCGAGCCGCAGTCGCCGCCGGCTGCCAAAGGGGCCGCGACCCGTGCTGCGGCTCTGCTCGCGCGCCTTGCTCATGACAAGGTCCAGTATACGGGACCGGCTCGGTGCCGCGCACCTGCGCTGTCCGCAGCGGGCAGCGCGGCTGGCGCTCGCCGCGACAGGCGCTACACTCACTCGGTCCCGCGCGCGCAAGCCGCGGAAGATCAAGCCCCTTTAGCCAAGACGCCAGAAGCAAGGATCCCCAACATGGCCAGCTACGTGACTACGTTCGACGACCCGGACAAGAAGGTGCACCTGGCGGAGCTCTCCACCGAGCCGCCCAAGGACGTGACCCGCGAGTCCGCCGGGCTGCAGTTCAGTCAGTTTGGCGCCGAGCTGTTCGAGCTGCAGGATCTGCTGTGGGGCGCGCGCACCCACAGCGTGCTCATCGTCCTGCAGGGCATGGACGGCGCCGGCAAGGACGGCGCGATCAAGCACGTGGCCGGCTACCTCAACCCGCGCGGCGTCAGCGTGACCTCCTTCGGCGTCCCGACCCGGGAAGAGCTGGAGCACGACTTCCTGTGGCGGGTGCACCAGCGGACGCCGCGCAAGGGCGAGTGGACGCTGTTTAACCGCTCGCACTACGAAGATGTGCTGGTGGTGCGGGTGGAGAACCTCCTCCCCGAGGCGAAGTGGAAGCAGCGCTACGAGCACATCCGCGACTTCGAGGAGCTTTTGTCCGAGCACGACACGATCATCTTCAAGTTCTTTTTGCACATCAGCCGCGACGAGCAGAAAAAACGCCTGCTCGAGCGCGAGCAGGACGAGCACGCCGCCTGGAAGCTCAGCGTGGGCGACTGGCAGACGCGGCAGAAGTGGGACCAGTACCAAGACGCCTACCAGGACGCCATCCGCCACTGCGCCGGCCCGAGCGCGCCCTGGCACATCGTGCCCGCCGACTCCAAGTGGTTCCGCAACCTCGCCATCGCCGCCACCCTTGTCGAGAAGCTGCGGCCCTACAAGAAGCTCTGGCGGCAGCGGCTCGACGAGCTTGGCGAGCGGGCGCGGCACGAGCTGGCCGCCTATCGCGCCGCCGGCGGCCACTGAGGGGCGCTCTGCGAGTCCCAGCCAGGCAAGCGCCGAAGATGAAAGCGACAGCGCAGCGTCAACCTGCTGCGCGCAGTCTGGGTCTCGGCCGACTACCAGCACATCCCCAACCCCGCGCACAACGCCGACCGCGGCTCGGTGAACATCCTGGGGCGCGCCTGCACGCCGAGTTCTAGCTACGGGTATTCCTTCAGCTCGAAGTTCGCCGCCATCTTGGCCTTGACCGCGCTGCCGAGCTTCTTGTACTTCGCCGACGACATCTTGATGCTGGTGTCGGTCGCCATCTGCGCCGCCTCGGCGGCGACGATGTTCGGGTAGGTGGAGGCGTGCTTGGTGATATAGCCTTTGATATTTTCGGCGCCGCGGAAATCATCGCACGCGGACTGATTGGCATCGAAGGAAACATACCAAAGGTTATCGTTTCCTTTATCACCATTGCGGGGGCCTTTGGTGGAGCAATAGAAATAGAAGTCCGACGCCAGCTTGACCGCTCCGTACTCACTGGCGTTGGCCTTCATGTCTTGCATGATAATCCACCACTGCAGCCGGTGACTCTCGGCGCCGTGACGGTTTGTAACCTTTGGATCGAGGAACGCGAACTTCCCATCCATGAGATCATAGAACTTCTGGGCGGTGGTGATGACGCCGTTAATGTATTTGACCTCGTTCGGGTCAAATTTATGGGCGATTTCCGCATCGCGGAGGATGTCGTACATCGCCTGGGCCGCCGTGTACGGGCTGGGTGCACCGTCGGGAGGGGCCTTCATGCGCTTGACGATTTCCTTCTCCATGGCGTCCAGATAGCTCTTGCACAGCTTCTTGTCGCTAAGGAGCACATGGATCCGCTCAAAGCCTTCTTGAAACTTCGCCTCAGGACATAGCCGTTTGATATCTGGTTTATAAGTAGCGCCTTTGGTGAAATATTCAGCCATGACTTGGACCTCCGGAAATTGGGCGTGCAGTTCACATATCGAATAAGGTGAGGGCGCGGCGGCGCGGGTCACCTGCGGATGGGGCGGATGCGTATTCAGCAATGAGCGCTTGGGGGCTACGTGTCCCCGAACACAGCCAGCGCGAGTAAACCCAGAGGGCATCTTAGAGGTCTTCCGGGGGGCAGGCAACGCTGTCGCTATTAACCTTGGCGATTCCACTATTAGCCGGATAGTCGCGGCGGCGGCGCCGGGCCAGCAGGCGGCGCCAGCGTCCCGGCAAGCGACGACTGCCGACGAGCAGCGGCGAAGTTTTTTGCGGGATGAGCTTGGATGAAGCGGCGGCCGCGGGTAGTATCCGACTAACTTCATCAAGGTTCGGTTATGCAGCAGTCCGACACATCGACGAGTAAGGACAAGGACAAGGCGACCGCGCCGGCCGCGCCGGGCGGTGCGGTCGCGGGTGCGGTCGCGCCGCCGCTGTTTCGCATCGGCGTCGCCCGCGAGATCTACCCGGGCGAGCGCCGGGTCGCGGCGACACCGGCCACCGTCCACCAGCTGCGCAAGCTGGGCGTCGAGGTGCTGGTCCAGTCGGGAGCCGGCGAGGGCGCGAGCATCCTCGATGCCGAGTACGCCGAGGCCGGTGCTCACCTTGTGCCCACCGCGGCAGCGCTTTATCAGACCGCCGACCTGGTGATCAAGGTGCGGGCGCCGATGGCGCTGCCCGAGGAGCCCGCCCTGCCGCGGCCGCTCGGCAGCGGGCGGGCCGCCACCCACGAGGTGGAGCTGCTGCGCGAAGGGACGCGCCTCATCTCGTTCATCTGGCCGGCGCAGAACCCCGAGCTGCTCGAGCTCCTGGCCGCCCGCAAGCCGACGGTGCTGGCGATGGACATGGTGCCGCGCGTCACCCGGGCGCAGAAGCTCGATGCGCTGTCGGCGATGGCCAACATCGCCGGCTACAAGGCGGTGATCGAAGCGGCGCACCACTATGGCCGCTTCCTCGGCGGTCAGGTCACGGCGGCGGGGCGGGTCAAGCCGGCCCAGGTGCTGGTCATCGGCGCCGGCGTCGCCGGGCTGGCGGCGGTGGCGGCGGCGCGCTCGCTGGGCGCGGTGGTGTGGGCGTTTGACACTCGGCCGGCGGTGCGCGAGCAGGTGGAGTCGCTCGGCGCGCAGTTTATCGAGTTCCAGTTCAACGAGTCGGGCGAAGGGGAGGGCGGCTACGCCAAGCAGATGAGCGAGGCGTACCTGGCGGCCGAGCAGGCGCTCATCGCCACCCACTGCGCGACCTCGGACATCGTCATCACCACGGCGCTCATTCCCGGCACCGCGGCGCCCAAGCTTATCACCTCGGGCGCGGTGGTGGGCATGGCGCGCGGCTCGGTGATCGTCGATCTGGCGGCCGAGCAGGGCGGCAACTGCGCGCTCACCGAGCGCGATCGCATCGTCGAGAAGTTCGGCGTCAAGATCATCGGCCAGACCGATCTGACCAGCCAGATGGCGCGCCAGTCGAGCGAGCTTTATGCCGGCACCCTGCTCAACCTGCTAAAGGATCTGATCAAGGAAGGCCGCTTCGCGCTCGATCGCGAGGATGAGGTCCTGCGCAACATGATGGTGCTGGACGGCGGCAAGCTGACCTGGCCGCCGCCGCGCCCGGTGCTGCGCTCGGGCGCCCCCGAGCCGCGCAAGGAGCCGCCGCGGCCGTCGGCGATGTCGGCCCGCCCGGAGAACCCGTGGCCGATGCGGGTTGGACTCCTTTTCGCCGCGCTCGTCCTGGTTCCGATTGGGCTGTATGCGCCGCCGCAGTTCCTGCAGCACTTCACGGTGTTTCTGCTCGCCTGCATTGTCGGCTGGCACGTAGTCTGGAACGTCACTCCGGCGCTGCATACCCCGCTTATGAGCGTCACCAACGCCATCAGCGGCATCATCCTCATCGGCGGTCTTCTGCTCGGCCGCGGCGCCGAGGTGAGCGCCGCCACCGTGCTGGGGGCGCTGGCGGTGCTGCTGTCGACGATCAATGTGGCGGGCGGCTTCCTGGTCACGCAGCGGATGCTGCGCATGTTCAGGAAGTAAGGAAGAAGGAACGAAGCGATGCGCAGCAGTGTAAGCAGCCTCTCCTACATCCTCGCCGGGGTCCTGTTCGTCCTCAGCCTGCGCGGCCTGTCGACGCAGGCCAGCGCCCGCCGCGGCAACCTGCTCGGGGCGCTGGGCATGCTCCTGGCGACTCTCATCACCGCGCTCGGGCTCCTCTTGGCCACCGGCAGCGAGCCGGGAGCAGCGGCAGCCACCGCGCCGACCACCCTGGGCCTGCTCATCGCCGCGCTGGTCATCGGCGCCGCGATCGGCCAGGGGCTGGCGGCGCGAGTGCCGATGACGGCGATGCCCGAGCTCGTCGCCATCCTGCACAGCTTTGTCGGGGCCGCGGCGGTGCTGGTCGGCGTCGGCTCGGCGCTGTCTGGGCAGGGCGAGCAGGATCTGGCGCACCAGATCGAGATCTATGTCGGCGTGTTCATCGGCGCGGTGACGTTTACCGGCTCGATAGTCGCGTTTCTCAAGCTGCGCGGCTCGATCGGCAGCCGGCCGCTGCTGTTTCCCGGGCGCCACCTGACCAGCGGCCTGCTGGTGCTTATCGCCGTGGCGCTGGCCGTGCTGGGCATTCATGCAGGCGGGGTCGATGGCGTGCCGTACCTCATCGGGCTGACCGCGCTCGCCTGCGTGCTCGGGGCGCAGCTGGTGCTGGCGATCGGCGGCGGCGATATGCCGGTCGTGGTCTCGCTGCTCAACAGCTACTCCGGCTGGACCGCCTCGGCGGCGGGCTTCATGCTGTCCAACGACCTGCTGATCATTACGGGCGCCCTGGTCGGCTCCAGCGGCGCGATCCTCAGCTACATCATGTGCCGGGCGATGAACCGCTCGATCTGGAACGTCGTGTTCGGCGGCTTCGGCGAGGCCCCGGCCGCCGCCGCCACTGCCTCCAGCGGCCCGCCGCAGAAGGTGAACGAGACCCAGGTCCCCGGCGTCGCCGAGCTCCTGCAGCACGCCAAGAGCGTGATCATCGTCCCCGGCTACGGCATGGCGGTGGCGCAGGCGCAGCACCCGGTCAAGGAGATCTCCACCCTCTTGACGGCGCGCGGGGTGACCGTCCGCTACGCCATTCACCCGGTGGCGGGGCGGCTGCCCGGACACATGAACGTGCTCCTGGCCGAGGCCAATGTCTCCTACGAGATCGTAAAGGAGATGGAAGAGATCAACGAGGACTTCGCCAAGACCGACCTCGTGCTGGTGATCGGCGCCAACGACATTGTAAACCCAAGCGCGCTGGAAGATCCGCACAGTCCCATCTACGGCATGCCGGTGCTCGAGGTCTGGAAGGCGGCCAAGGTGGTGATGCTCAAGCGCGGCCAGAGCGCCGGCTACGCCGGGGTCGACAATCCCCTGTGCTATAACGACAACACCCTGATGCTCTACGGCGACGCCAAGCAGAGCATCCTCAAGCTGCTCGCCGCCCTCCAGGCGCAGACTGCGGAGTAGCTCCCAAGTCTGCCGACTCTGCGAACACTCCAGACACTCCAGACATTGGGGCCGCGGCCGGGCGCTGCATGGTATAGTCGGCGCCATGAACCTGCTCACTCCGGTGACGCTCCGCGGCCAGCACGCCCAGCTGGAGCCGCTGACGATCGACCATCATGACGGCTTGGTGGAAGCGGTGCGCGACGGCGAGCTGTGGAAGCTCTTTTACACCAGCGTGCCCGCCCCGGACAAGGTGCGCGACAACATCGCCTTCCGGCTCGGCTGGCAGAGCCGCGGCGGCATGCTGCCGTTTGTCGTCCGCCGGCTGAGCGATGAGCGGGTCGTGGGCGCCACCACCTACTGCAACATCGACAGCGACAACCGCCGGCTGGAGATCGGCTACACGTTCTACGCGCAGTCGGCGCAGCGCTCGGCGATAAATACTGAGTGCAAGCTGCTGCTGCTCACCCATGCGTTTTCAACGCTCGGCTGCATCGCGGTGGAGTTCCGGACCCACTTCCTCAACCAGCCAAGCCGCGCCGCGATCGAGCGGCTCGGCGCCAAGCTCGATGGCGTGTTGCGCAGCCACATGGTCATGCGCGATGGCACGCTGCGCGACACCTGCGTCTACAGCATCCTTGCGCACGAGTGGCCGACGGTGCGGAGCAACCTGCAGTTCAAGCTCGGGCGGTGACGGCAGCGCCGCTTTTTCCCCGCCAACTTACAGATCCATTCTAGCAGAGCTCCGCGGTCAGATACCAGCTGGAACCTGCTTGGCAGATCGGCTCTTTATCTGGTCTGGCCCGCAGGCCATCCGGAGGAGCCATGTCCGAACGTATAGAGCCGCCGCGACTTCTGGACGAGCTGGGACGCCTCTGCGCGCACCTGCGCCGCGCGCTGCCGGGAGAGTCCGTGCCGTGCTTTGCCCACCTGCGCATCGAGTCGGTCGACCCGGCGGGAGCGACGCGGGTGCGCGATCTGCTGCTCGGCTTCCGCACCTTCAGCAGCGATGCGGTGACGCTGATCAACTGGCAGACGGCGCCGCTGGCCGAGGTCTACTTCTCGTGCCGCGAAGGGGAGGAGTATGAGCTGAGCGTGGGCGGGCGCGAGCTCGGCGGGACCGTGCTCGCCCGCTCGCTGCTGACGTTTCACGGCGGCGAGCTTGTCGAGGTACAGACCGCAGGCGGCAGGTTCTGCCGCCGACCGCCGCTCGCGGGACAGCCGGAGGCGCCGTGGCGCTGGGCTGGACCGGCGCCGGCGCTGCTGCAGCCGCACCGCGGCGGCGGACGGGCGGCGCCGCCGTGGTCGCCGCAGGCCCTGGACCCCGAGCAGCGGCGCGCCGTGGAGCTGCCCCCGGGACAGGCGCTGCTGGTGCTGGGCGAGGCGGGCTGCGGCAAGACCACGGTGGCGCTGCACCGGCTCGCCGCGCTGCACCGGGCGGCGCAGGGAGCCGGACGGCCGCTGCGCTCGCTGCTGCTGGTGCCGGCGGCCAGCGCCGGGCTGCGCCACCTGTGCGCGGCGCTGCTCGGGCGGCTGGGGGTGAGCGAGGCCGAGGTTGAGGTCGAGGTCTTTGACCGCTGGGCCGGCCGGCAGGCGCGCCGGGCGTTCCCGCGGCTGCCAGCGCGCGAGAGTCAGGACGTGCCAGCCGGAGTGATCGCCATCAAGCGCCATCCGGGGCTGTTGCCGCTGCTCAAGGAGCTGGCAGCGCGCCGCCGCAGCGCCGGGCGGGCCGGGGCGACGCGCGCCGACCTCCTGCACCTGTTCGGCGATCGGGCGCTGCTGGAGCGGCTGGCCGCCGACCCGGCCCCGGCGACCATCTCGGGCGAGGCGGTGCGTCAGGTGCTCGAGCACACCCGCGTCCAGTTCAACCCGACGACTGAAGAGGCCAGCCCCCACATCGACGCCGACCGCCTGGTGACGGTCGACGGCCGGCGCATCGATGAAGGCACCCCAACCGAGAACGCCGGTTCGATCGACGCCGAGGACTATGCGGTGCTGTTCGCGCTCGCCGCCGGGCGCGCGGCGCCGGGCAGCGCCGGGCCGTCACCGACCCAGTATGACTGCGTGGTGGTGGACGAGGCGCAGGAGTTCGCTCCCATCGAGCTCATGCTGATCGGCCGTGCCCTCCGCCCCGGCGGCACCCTGATCGTGGCCGGCGATGAGGCGCAGCAGGTGGATCCATCGGCCTACTTTGCCGGCTTCGCGGCGCTCATGCAGGGCCTGCGCGCCCCCGACTTCACCACCGTCGAGCTGGCGATCAGCTACCGCTGTCCGCCGGCGGTGACCGAGCTGGCGCGGACCCTGCGCCAGCCCGGCCCGGCCGCCGCGGTGCCGCTCGCCGCAAGCGACGCTTTGGTGCAGGCCGGGTTTCCCAGCGAGTGCCACCTGCTCGCCCGGCTGGGCGACGCCCTGCGCGCGCTGCGCGAGGCCGAGCCGAAGGTGACCGTGGCCGTCATCTGCCGCACTGCGCCCGCTGCCGAGCGGCTGGCGCGGCTGCTCGCGCGCGGCGTCGAGGCCCGCCTGGCCCGGGACGGCGAGTTCCGTTTCTCGGCGCCGATCGAGGTCACCTGCGTGCAAGAGGTCAAGGGCCTGGAGTTTGACTACGTGGTCATCCCCGATGCCACCGCCCTTTCCTACCCCGAGGACGCGGCGGTGCGGCGGGCGCTCTATGTGGCGGTGACCCGCGCCGCGCAGCAGCTCTTGCTCTGCGGCATCGGAACCTTCAGCCCGCTGCTGCCCGGCCGCGCGACCCCAGAAGGCGAGCCGGCCGCGAGCTAGACCGCGCCGCGCCCGGATGGGGGACCGCGGCAGCGGGCCGGCCGGCTATCTTGGAGCGGGAGTGTCTGCTAGTCCGCCTCGCGCCGGCGCAGCACGGCGGCGAAGAAGCCATCGGGGCCGTCGGGTGTGGGCAGCAGGCGCAGCCGCTGACCGTCCCCAAGCCGCTGCGCCCGCGCGCTGCCGAGGAGCTCCTTGACCGGCACCTCGACGAACTCGGGGTGGGCGCGCAGGAAGTCGTCGACGACCTCGTCGTTCTCGCGGCGCAGCACGGTGCAGGTGGCGTAGATGAGGCGCCCGTGCGGCTGCACCTGGCGGGCGCAAGCGGCCAGGATCTGGCGCTGCTGGACGTTGATCTCTTCCAGGGCGCGCGGTCCCAGGTGCCAGCGCGCCTCGGGATGCCGGCGCAGCACCCCCAGCCCCGAGCACGGCACGTCACACAGGACGCGGTGGGCGCCGCGCGGCAGCACCCCCGGCGGCAGCCCGGCCTGGGCGTCGCTGTGCGCCGGGCACTGGCCGTCCGCCGACACGCACAGCGCCTGGACGCACGACAGGCCGGCGCGGCGGGCGCGCTTCTGCAGCTCGCTGAGCCGCCGCCGGTCGATGTCCAGCGCCACGATGCGCCCCTTGTTCTGCAGCAGAGCGCCGAGCGCCAGCGTCTTGCCGCCCGCCCCCGCGCAGGCATCGAGGATCGTCCCGCCGGGCGGCGGCGCGCACAGCTCGGCGATGAGCTGGCTGCCCTCGTCCTGGAGCTCGAACCAGCCATCGGCGAACGAGGGCAGGGCATAGACGTTTACCCGCGTGCGCAGCTGCAGCGCGAGCGGCGCCAGCTCCGACTCGGTGGCGGTGACTCCTTCGGCGCGCAGGCGCGCTTGCAGCTCGGCGCGGGTGCACTTGAGCAGGTTGGCGCGCACGGTCAGCGGGGCGCGCTGGTTCTGGGTCTGCAGCAGCGCCAGCACCTGCGGCAGGCCGCTGTCGGCCGCGTCCCGGAAGTCCTGTAGCAGCGCCGCCACCAGCCAGTCGGGATAGGACAGCGCCTCGCCGAGCGCCGTGACGCGCTCGGCCGGCGGCAGCTCGCCGAGCTTGTGCAGGCGCGCGGCGAGCTGCTGCGCCCGCTGCACGAGCTCGAACGCCACAAGGCCAGCCTCCGCCGCCTTGTGCCCAAGGACCCGCGGCAGGCTGGCGAGCTCGCCCGGCGCCGCGGCCTGGGCGTGCTTGTCGATGAGGTAGGTGATGTACAGCGCCCGCCCACTTAGCTTCTTGCGGTCGGCCAAGGTGCGCAGGCGCCGCAGGCCGCGCAGGATGTCGGCCAGCACATCGCCGACAAAGCGCCGCTCGGTCGAGCGCAGCTCGCGCGCAGCCCGCAGTCGCCGCGCCGCCTCCTCGCCGGCCGCGAAGTAGCCGTGCGCCGCGGCCGCTTGCTGCACCGCGTCAAGGATGCTGATGGCGATGCGACCGGCGCGCGCCTCGGGCAGCTGGTCCGCCAGGGGCAGAAGCACCCACGCTGCCACCGGCGGTCCGTCCGGCTCGGGCTCACCGGCAAGCGGCAGGGTGTGCTCGATGGCAGCCGGCGGCGGCGTCGCCGCCCCGGGTTGATGAGGCGACTCCGGCCGCCCCGGCTGGGAGGTCCGCGGTCGCGCTTGGGAATGCCGCGCTGCGTCGAGCCGAGCGTCTCCCCCAGCGTCAAGGTGTTCCCCGCGGTTGCCCCTTTTCACCCGGGGATCTTCTCTGCTAGAGTTGCGCACCAAAATTGGACCTCGTAACCTGCTGCATACGTTGTTACCGAGGAACTAACCGAGGAACTAACCGACATGTCAAAAGAAAAAGCACCGACACCCGAAAAGGACCCCGCGTCGAGCCCCGCGGTGGCCAGCGATTCTGCCCAGGGCCATGCCAAGGGCAACCTCAACGAGATTGTCAGCAGCCACGTTGAGCGCGCCGCGCGACTCATCCACCTCCCCGAGGAGATCGCGCTCATCCTGGGTCAGCCCAAGAACGAGATCATCGTCAACTTCCCGGTCAAGATGGACAACGGGACGTACAAGATGTTCAAGGGCTATCGCGTCCAGCACAACAACATCCTGGGGCCGTACAAAGGCGGAATTCGCTTCCACCAGGACGTGACCCTGGACGAGTGCAAGGGCCTGGCCTCGGCGATGACCTGGAAGTCGGCGCTGCATGACATTCCCTTTGGCGGCGGCAAGGGCGGCGTCAAGTTCGATCCCACCCAGCACAGCAAGACCGAGATCGAGCGCGTCACCCGGCGCTTCACCCACGCGCTGGCGAGCTCGGTCGGCCCGGAGTACGACATCCCGGCGCCCGACGTCGGCACCAACGGCCAGATCATGGCGTGGTTCATGGACACCTACATGAACATCGTCGGCGCGCTCGACAAAAACGCGATGCGCCGCGTGGTCACCGGCAAGAGCATCAACAGCGGCGGCTCGCTCGGCCGCGAGGCGGCCACCGGCCAGGGCACCGTCCACTGCATTGTCGAGTGGGCGCGCGATCACCGCTTTGACCTGACCGGCAAGACGGTCGCCATCCAGGGCTTTGGCAACGTCGGCAGCTTCACCGCCAAGATCCTGTCCAAGCTCGGGGTGTCGCTGGTCGCCACCGGTGACTACAAGGGCTACATCTACAACCCCGAGGGTCTGAACTCCCACAAGCTCGCCGAGCATGTGAAAAGGACCGGCTCGGTGGTCGATTACAAGCACGCCAAGCCGATCAGCCGCGATGAGTTCTTCGCCCTGGAGTGCGACATCCTGGTCCCGGCGGCCCTGGAGCTGGAGATCGGTGAAAAGGAAGCGCGGGCGATCAAGGCCAAGGTCATCGCCGAGGGCGCCAACGGTCCCACCTACCCGGAAGCGGACGCCATCCTCAACGAGCGCGGCATCAGCGTCCTGCCCGACATCCTGGTCAACTCGGGCGGCGTCACCGTGTCGTACTACGAGTGGCTGCAGAACAAGCGCTCCGAGCGCTGGGAAGAGGAAGAGGTCCTGGGGCGCCTGGAGCGGGCGATGAAGCGCACCTACGCCCACGTGCGCGACTTCGCCTACGAGCGCAAGCTCGACTTCCGCACCGCCGCCTACGCCATCGGCCTTGAGCGCATCCAGAAGGCCTACGCCGACCGCGGCATCTGGCCGTAAGAACAGGACTCCTTGGGAGGGTCGACGATCCTCCCGAGGTCCTTCATGGCACTTACCGCTACCCTCTATCACTGGCAGATCGCGCTCTCGGACATCGACCGTGGGGTCTACGAGTCGCTCGATCTGCGCCTGGCGCGCCATCCCTCCGAGAGTCTGCGCTACCTGCTCACCCGCACCCTGGCCTACTGCCTGTGCTATGAGGAAGGCATCGGCTTTAGCAAGGGCGGCCTGTCGGCGACCGATGAGCCGCCGGTGGCGGTGCACGATCCGACCGGGCGTCTTTTGCGCTGGATCGATGTCGGCGCCCCCTCGGCCGAGCGGCTGCACAAGGCGACCAAGGCGGCGCCGCGGGTGGCGCTGTTTACCGGCGCCGATCTGCTGGCGCTGCGGCGCGAGGCGCGCACCCGGCCGATCCACCGGGTCGAGCAGATCGAGCTGTGGCGCCTGGAGCCCCGCTTTCTGGACGAGCTGGAAGCCGCGATCGAAAACAGCGGTCGCCGCAGCGCGCAGCTTGAGTGCATGCACTCGGGTGGTCAGCTCTACCTCACGCTGAGCGGCCAGACCCACACCTGCGCGATCGCCAGCACGCCCCTGTCAGAAGCTCTGTCCGAAAGCTGAGCCGCGCGGCAATCCGCCTGCCGCCTCCCTCCCTCCCTCAGATTCCCTACGGCAAGGCCCGGGAACGGCGCGACAAAAATTCCGCCGGCGCCCGGCTGTCACGCGATGGCGTATACTGAAAGGCTCTGCGTGGCCACCGCCGCTTGCCGCAAGGAGCGCCGCAGCGCTGCGCTGCCAGGAGCGGACTGCCAGCCAAGTCACTGCAAAAGGAGTGGGGGAATCAGTGACCATGTATGACGTAGTGATTGTCGGCGGCCGACCTGCCGGGGCCTCGCTGGCCGCTCGCCTGGGCTCGTGGGGGCTGTCGGTCCTTATCGTCGATAAAGCGACTTTTCCATCGCCGCCCGAGGTCCCGTCCTGTCCGGTGATCCACCAGGGAACGATCGCCCTGTTCGAAGAGCTCGGATTCAAGGAGTCGCTCTTTGAAGGCGTCACCAAGCTCTGCAAGAGCGTGGCGCAGGTGGGCGATGACAGCTGGAGTGAGGCGGAGGTGCCCGAGGCGCGCGGCCGCAGCTATCTGTATGGCCTGGACCGGGCGGTGTTTGATGCCGCGCTGTGGAAGTATCTGGCGCGGTTTCCCAAGGTGGAGGCGCGCCAGGGGTTCCGCGTGCTCGATGTCCTGCGCAACCCGGAGGGACGGGTCATCGGCATCGAAGGCGTCGGCGCCGATGGGGAGCAGCAGAAGCTGTATGCCCGGCACTGCGTGGTCGGCGCCGATGGCCGGCACAGCCTGATCGCCCGCAAGATCGCGGCCAAGATCGTACAGGACTGCTCGCAGTACACCAGCACCGTCCACTTTGCCGAGTGGGAGAACCTCACCCCGGTCACCGCCAGCGGTGAGCCCGCGGTGCACGCGGTCACCGGGGGGCGCGGCCAGAACGTGCTGTTTTTTCCCACCGCCGGCGGGCGGGTCAACGTAGCCACCCATGTCCGCGCGGACAGATCGAGTACAGAAGGCGACGCCCAGGCCTACTACCTGAAGATCCTCAACTCCTTTGCCGGTGCCCGCCAGCGGCTCAGCGGGGCGCGGCAGCTCCACCCGCTCGTCGGCGTGCGCAAGATCGCCAACCGCTACCGCGAGCACGGCGGGCCCGGCTGGGTGCTGGTCGGCGACGCGCTGCATCACAAAGACCCGATCGATACGCAGGGAATCTACGACGCCCTCATCGAGTCCAAGCGGCTGGCCGGGCTGCTGCTTACCTATCACCAGAAGGTGCTCTCCTGGGAGCAGGTCCTCTCCTCGTACAAGGAGGCGGTCTGGCAGGAGACGCACGAGATGTTCAAGCGGACCACCCAGGCCGTGCGCTCGGGCCTTTACCATGACATCCCCAAGGTGGTCCTGCGCACCGCCATGCGCTGGCTGATGCAGGACCCAGTCTATCGCCGCCAGTCGGTGCGATTTATCGCGCGGGAGATAAGCCCCGCGAACTGGCTTACCGCCGGGGTCCTATTCGGCGCGCTGGGCCGCGGGATCAAGCGGGACCTGGCGCAGATCTACACCAGCGAATAGGGGGCGCGGCGGCGGCGAGGGCTGCCGCTGCAGGCAACAAGCCGCTTGCCTATGCGCTCGTAGTCTGTTATATTGGACTTGAGTTCGCTAGCATGGACAATCGACTTTATCCGCTGTTTCTCGATCTGCAGGGCCGGCCGGTGCTCGTCGTCGGCGGCGGCGCCGTGGGGGGCCAGAAGGCGCTCGGGCTTTTGGGCACCGGGGCGCTGGTGACCGTGGTCGCGCCGTGGGCCAGCGATGCGGTGGTGGCGGCGGCGGCGGCGGGGCAGCTGCGGTGGGAGGCGCGGCGGTTTATGCCTTCGGACGTCGATGGCGCCTGCCTGGTGATCGCCGCCACCGGAGATCCGGCGGTCAACGCCGAGGTGGCGCGGCACGGGGCGGCGGCGCGGCTGTTTGTCAATGCGGTGGACGATCCCAAAAACGCCAGCGCGTACAGCGCGGCGGTGCTCGAGCGGGGGCCGGTCAAAGTGGCCTTCTCGACGGGCGGGCGGGCGCCGGCGGTGGCCCGGCTGCTGCGCGATCTGGTGGCGCTGGTGCTGCCGGGCGAGGGCGAGGTCCTCGCCTGGGTGGCGCGCGCCGAGGAGCTCCGCCGCACCTGGCGCGAGGCGGGGGTGCCGATCGGCGGGCGCTATGGGAAGCTGCTGCAGGAGCTCTTGCACGCGGCGGCGCCAGCGCCAGCGAGCATTCAGTCGTGAGCGCGGGGCTGTCCCCGGGCCCGGCGCCGCGAGCGGTCAGGGCAGGGTTTGTCTCGCTGGTCGGGGCTGGTCCCGGCGATCCCGACCTGCTGACGGTGCGGGCGGTGCGGCGCCTGCGTGAAGCGGACGTCGTCCTTTATGACTCCCTGGTCGATGCGCGGGTGCTGGCGGAAGCGGTCCGGGCGCGCTTTGTCGATGTAGGCAAGCGGGCCGGTGGGCGCCAGGTCAGCCAGAGCACGACCGAGCGGCTGCTGGTGCGCCTGGCCCGGCGCGGCCTCCAGGTGGTGCGCCTCAAGGGCGGCGATCCGTTCGTGTTCGGCCGCGGCGGCGAAGAGGCGCTGGCGCTGGCGCGCGCCGGGGTCGCCTTCGAGGTCGTGCCCGGCCTGTCGAGCGCGCTGGCGGGGCCGGCGCTCGGCGGCATCCCGGTGACCCACCGCGGGCGCAGCGCGGCGGTGCTGGTGCTCAGCGGCCACGATCTGGGAGCCGCCGAGCAGATCCTGAGCGGGGTCCACCCGGGCAGCCTGACGGTGGTGGTGCTGATGGCGCGCGAGCGGCGGGCGGCGCTGGCCGAGCTGCTGCTGGCGCGCGGCTTTGCCGCGACGCTCGGCGCCGCCGTCGTGCAGAGCGCGAGCCTGCCCGGCCAGGCGGTGTGGAAGGGCACTCTGCGCGAGCTGGCGACGCCCGAGCGGAGCGCCGAGCTCGACCCCACCGCGGCGTCTCTTTTGGTGATCGGACCGACGGTGGAGCTCGCCGAGGAGCTGTGCGCCAGCCAGTCCTGGGCGGCGTAGCCGAGGTCCCGCCCAGGCGCGCCGCAGCGCTGGAGACAGTCCGCTATCTGTTATAGCGGACCCAGGTTACCACACGGGCGTACCCTCCGAACCGCGGCCACCGGAGCGCTGGCGGTGCGTGCGGCGCCCGGCCAGGGCAGATCGTGCAGGGCGAGGGGCGCAGCCCCCGAATCGCAGGCATCGGAGCGCAAGCGGCGGCGTGCGGCGCCTGGCTAGGGCAGGTCCTGCGCGCGCAGGGCGAGGCCGCTCGCCACCGAGGTCAGCTCGCCGCCGCTGCGCAGGCGCTCGGCGCCAAACCGGGCGGCGAAGATCCGGCGCACCGCCGGCACCAGGGAGCTGCCGCCCGTGACGAACACCGCGTCGATCTGCTCGGGCGCGATCGCGGTGCTCTCGAGCAGCCGATCCACGGCCTGGGTGATGGCGCCGAGCTCGGGCGCGATCCAGCCCTCGAAGGCGGCGCGCGACACCTGCTCGTCCAGCGCGAGCGGCCCGTCGTGCAAGCTCAGCCGGCTGTGCTCGTGGTGCGACAGCTCGACCTTGGCCCGCTCGACCACCTGGTACAGGCGGTAGCCGAGATCGTTCTCGATGAGGTGGATAAAGGCGGCGATGCGCTCGGGCGCCTCGGCACCGCGCAGGATCTCGGCGAGCAGCGCCATCGTCTCGCGGGTCTTGAGGAACGACAGGTGGTGCCAGCGCTCAAGGCGGCTGTAGAGCCAGGGCGGCACCGGCATGCGCTTGCCCTGGGTGCGGTAGTGGGTGCCGCGGCCGAGCAGCGGCGCCACCAGGTTGCGGACGATCTTGCTGTCGAAGGCGTCGCCGGCCAGGGCCACGCCCTCGGTGCCGAGCATGTCCTCGCGCTGGCGGCCGCGGGCGCGGACGCCGGGTCCGACCCGCATCAGGCAGAAATCGCTGGTGCCGCCGCCGAAGTCAGCGATGAGGACCAGCTCGTCGCGAGTGAGCCGCCCCTCATAATGGTAGGCGGCGGCCACCGGCTCATACTCGAACTCGATGTGGGTGAAGCCGCCGAGCTGCAGGGCCTGGCGCAGCCGGGACAGGGGATAGTCGTCCGCGGCGGCGGCGCTGCTCGGCAGGCTGCTCGAGTCGTCGGCCTCATCGCGCTGCGAGCCGGCAAAGCGCACTGGCCGCCCGACGACGACGCGCGCCGGCAGGGTGCCAAACTGCGCCAGCGCGCCGTGCCGCAGGTCGCGGGCGATGAGCCCGATCAGCGCCTCCAGGCTGTAGGTCCGGCCGTAGACCCCGGTGGACTTGAACAGGTGGCTGGCGAGGTAGCTCTTGAGCGACTGCAAGAGCCGCCCCTGACCGTCCGCCGCCAGGTACTGCTCGATGGCGGCCGGCCCGGCGACCGACAGCGGCCGCCGATCCGGGCCAAGCTCCTCGGGATCGAAGTAGAGCACCGAGCGAAAGGTGGGGGTGGTCGCCGCGGGCGCCGGCGCTGATGGCTGCAGCGCCGCCGGCTGCAGCGGGAACTGCGTGAGGACCACGCGCTGCTCCTGGGCGACCGCGATGGCGCTGTTGGTCGTTCCAAAGTCGAGTCCCAGAGCAAGCGACATAGTCGCCCACCATACACCAAGACGCTCGGCAAGTGGCAAAGACCGGGCGCGCCCACAACCCGCCCGGGTTGTGCGAGCATCAGCTGCGGGCAAACCCAAACCCACCTTGGCAGAGCGAGGAGACCGATGAGCTGGCAACCGGAGATCGAAGAGCTGCGGCGGCGCGAGGCCCTGGCCCGAGAGCTCGGCGGCGCCGACAAGGTCAGGCGGCAGCACGAGGCGGGCAAGCTGACCGTGCGCGAGCGCATCGCCGCCCTGCTCGACCCGGACAGCTTCCACGAGCTCGGCGCCCTGGCGGGGCGGGCGACCTACGGGCCGGACGGCGCGCTCAGCGGGTTTTCCCCGACCAACTTCCTGTTTGGCCGCGGGCGCATCGGCGGCCGGCCGGTGGTGGTCGGCGGCGACGATTTCACCGTGCGCGGCGGGGCGGCCGACGCCGCGATCTGGGAAAAGCAGGTGATGGCCGAGCAGATGGCCTGCGAGCTGCGCCTGCCGATCCTTCGCCTCGTCGATGGCACCGGTGGCGGCGGCTCGGTCAAGTCGCTGGAGACCAGCGGCCGCACCTATGTGCCGTTCAACCCCGGCTGGGAGTGGGTGGTGCAGAACCTGGCCACCGTGCCGGTGGTGGCGCTGGCGCTCGGGCCGGTCGCGGGGCTCGGGGCGGCGCGCGTCGTGTCCAGCCACTACTCGCTGATGGTCAAGGATCTGGCGCAGCTGTTCATCGCCGGGCCGCCGGTGGTGGCGCAGCTTGGCGAGTACCGCACCAAGGAGGAGCTCGGCGGCAGCGCCATCCACACCCGCAACGGTGCGGTGGACGACGAGGTGGCGAGCGAAGCCGAGGCCTTCGCCCGCGCCCGCCGCTTCCTCTCCTACATGCCTTCCTCGGTGTATGAGCTGCCTGCCCAGAGCTTCGACCCCGCGCCGGGCAGCGCAGCAGTCGCCGATCCGGTGGACCGCCGCGCCGACTGGTTGATTAGCGCGGTGCCCCGCGATCGCCGCAAGGTCTACAAGATGCGGCCGATCATCGAAGCGGTCCTGGACGTCGGCAGCTTCTTTGAGATGGGCCGGCACTTTGGCCGCTCGGCGATCACGGGCCTTGGGCGCCTGGACGGCTGGCCGGTGGCGGTGCTGGCCAACGATCCCTATATCTACGGCGGCGGCTGGACGGCGGACGCAGCGCAGAAGGTCACGCGCTTTATCGACCTCGCCGAGACCTTCCACCTGCCGGTGGTGCACCTGGTCGACAACCCGGGCTTCGTCATCGGCCTTGCGGCGGAGAAATCGGCGGCGATCCGGCACGGGGCGCGGGCGCTTGCGGCGGTGTATCAGGCGCGGGTGCCGTGGTGCTCGGTGATCATCCGCAAGGCGTTCGGCGTCGCGGGGGCGGCGCACCAGAACGCCTCGCGCTTCCACTATCGCTACGCCTGGCCGTCGGCAGAGTGGGGCTCGCTGCCGCTAGAGGGGGGCATCGAGGTGGCCTATCGCGCCGAGCTCGCGGCGGCGGCCGACCCGGCAGCGCTGCGCGCCGAGCTGGAGCAGCGGCTGTCGCAGGTCCGCTCGCCGCTGCGCACCGCCGAGGCGTTCTGGGTCGAGGAGATCATCGACCCGCGCGATACCCGGCCGCTGCTCTGCGAGTTTGCTCGCCTGGCGGCGCCGCTGCGGCGACCGGGGCCGAGCGCGTTTGCGCTGCGTCCCTAAGCTCTGTTCCGCGCCTTTTGCCCAAGTAAAGGGGGCGCGCGCGCATTTGTTGCGCCGGAGTCCGACCCCCGCGAGCGCCCGGCGCCGCGCCGCTGCAGACTAGCGCGGCGACGGTGCGCGGGGGCCCGGGCTGTGTTAAGATAGAGCTCCTATCTCCCTCGCTGAAGCGATCTGTGCTGGCTGCTTGTGAGTGGTGCAAAAGAGCCGCGGCGCCGCGGCTGCAAGGGCTCCGGAGGGACGGCCGGGGTCGCGCCGGCAGACGGAAGCGAGCGACTTGGGAGGGCTTCAGTCTTATTTGCGGAAACGGCATTTGCGTTGTCTAGGAAGATGTGTGCCGATAAAAAGTTAGCCTGTCACTCTGTATGGAATCGTCTGCTGATATTACAGGTAGTCCTAAGTGCGCTGGCCACCCCAGGCTGTCGGAGCTCGCCGGTGCCGCGAGGCAGCGCGTGGCTTGCGGCGAGCGCGCGCGACGCGCTGGGCGGCCACCGCACCTCGCGCGCGTGGCGCTCCGGAGTGCTGCGCGGGATGCGGATTCCCGATGGCGCCTTTGTCCGCGCCGCCGGCACTGAGCTTGTGGTAAACGGCAGTCCGTTTGCCTTTGTCGGCGCCAACTTCGACGGCGTTCACGGCGATGATCAGCGCGGCCGACTCGCTGAGGTCCTGGCGGCGATGTCCGAGGACGGCATCACCGTGGGCCGCCAGTGGGTGGTGGGCGAGCACCCGAGCGACGACTGCGGGCGATACCTGCGGCCCTATCTGTTCCGCTGCGGTCCGGATGAGTTTCTGGAAGAGACCTACCAGCAGCTCGATCGGGTGCTGGTCCAGGCGCGCGAGCGCGGCATCCGGGTGATCCTGACGCTGTCCAACCAGTGGGGCGACTACGGGGGAATTCCCATGTACCTGCGCTGGGCCGGGCTGCCCACCAGCGAGCCAGCCAGCGAGGAGGCGTTCTACTCCGATCGCCGGGTGCGGGAGTTCTTCCGCGCCGGGCTCGATCGGCTGCTCGGCCGCGTCAACAGCATTAGCGGAGAGCGTTACATCGACGATCCGACGATCTTTTCGTGGGAGCTGATGAACGAGTCCTCGGTCACCACCGCCGCGGCGGCAGCGGCGCGGCGGCGCTGGATCGTCGAGATGGCGCGCTACATAAAGCGCCGCGATCCCAACCACCTGGTCGCCGCCGGGCTGCGCGGCTACGCCCTGCAGTCGCAGCGGCAGGAGTGGATCTTGGTCCACCGCCTCCCGGAAGTCGACTACTGCGACAGCCACCTGTACCCCCAGGAGGAGCCGCACATCACCTCGTGGGAGCTGCTCCGCGACTTCCTCTCCGATCGGGCGCACCTGGCGCACGCGGTCATCCGCAAGCCGCTTATCATTGGCGAGTTTGGGTTTCGCACCGACAGCGCGCCGATCTGGCTCGGGCTGCCGCGCGCCGAGTGGGTCGCGCGCATGCTGCGGCATGTGCGCGCCCAGGGTGTGGCGGGGGCGCTGGTGTGGATCTACCAGCCGTTTTTCAACAAGCCGCGGGACTACGGAATCTACGTCGATCGCGCCGAGACCGATGATCTGCGGTGGGCGCTGCGCACCGCCGCGCAGCAGGTAGCGGCGAGCCTGCCGACGCGGCCCAAGGTGCACCGCCGCCCGCGTGAACCCGAGGTCGACGCCGGCCTGCGCCCGCCCGAGCTGTGCCGCCAGGGCCCCGGCTGAGCGGCGCTACTTCGCCCGGCCCACGCCCTGGCTGGCGTCGATGCCTTCAAGAGACGGCAGATCCGAGATGTTGGGCTGCAGGACGATCTCGATCCGGCGGTTCTGCGCCCGGTGCTCGGGGGTGTCGTTGGCGCTCACCGGATCGAACTCGCCGTAGCCGGCGGCGGCCAGGACCTGCGGCTTCATCTCGTGGGCGATGAGGAACTGCGTCACCTCGATGGCGCGAGCGGCCGAGAGATCCCAGTTGCTCTTGTAGCGACCGCTGCGGATGGGCACGTTGTCGGTGTGCCCGGCGACGATGAAGTGGCGCTCGGGCAGCGTCGAAAGGACCTGAGCGACCTTGGCCAGCGCCTCCTGCCCCTGCGGCTTCACATCGGTCTTTCCGGAGTCGAAAAGGACGTCATCGGGCAGGGCGATGAGCATCCGCCCATCGCGGATCACTACCTTGAGCTGTCCGGCGTCGATCATCGAGCGCAGCCGGTTGACCAGGTTGCGGAAGGTCGCCACCCGCTCCTCGGCCGCCGCCTTCTGCCGGCGCAGCTCTTCGAGGCGGACCTTGGCGTCCTGGAGGCCGGCGGCGAGCTGGCCGCGCTCGGCGGTCAGGCGGTCGACGTTCTGGCCGAGCTTCTCCAGCCGCTCCTTGAGCTGCCCGGCGAGCGCCGTGGTGTCGTCCAGAGACTTGCGCAGCTTGTCGCGCTCGGCGGTGGTGGCCGCCAGGCGGGACTCCAGATCACCGATCTTGGCCTGGGCGTCAGCAAGCTTGGCCTGGGCGTCGGCGTATTTGGCGCGCAGCTCGTCGCGCTCCTTGGTCACTGCGGCGAGCAGCTCGGTCTGCTTGCTGTGCTCGCCGCGCAGACCGTCGAGCTCAGCGACCTTGGCGTTGTAAGTACCCGTGGTGACGCAGCCGCCGGCCAGCACCGCGGCCAGGGCGATTGTTCCCAGCTTCCCCTGCATGCGCATTGTCCTCTCCTTATATTCCCAGGTTGGCAAGAGCCAGGCCACACCCCGGCCCGCCGCCGTTGGCGACGCCAGCAGCGCCCCTCCGGCGCGCCGAGGTGGTAGATAAAGTGACACGGAACCCGACGCGCGGTGATTTTTTTTCCGCGCGCCGGCCGGCTGATTCTGCCGGCGCTGAGCATCCGATCGAACTCAACAGAACGCGCAAAAAGTGCGCTATGGGAGTCCTTGGGGAAGGGGGCGGCGCTAGGGCTTTACCGCGCAGTCGGCGGCGATCTGCGGCCACTCCGGCTGGTGGCGCAAGAGCTCGCAGGCCTGCTCGATCAGGCCGTCGGCGGTGGCCGGGTAGATGGCGGCGCGGTTGCCGGTGGAGTGGGTGACAAGGAGGTGCTGGCCGTCGGGCGAAGGCTCGGCGTAAGTGCCGTCATCGATGTGCAGGACCTGCAGCTGCTGGCCGCTGCGGGCGTCAAAGACCCGCACCGTCTGATCATCGCCCTGGGTGACGATGCGGCGGCCGTCGCGAAAGAAGACTGCCGAGGAGGTCGCGTCCAGGTGCCCGCTCAGGTTGACGCTGGGGGTGCCGCTGCGCAGGTCCCAGATCTGCGGCTCGGCGCCGCCTACCACCAGGCGCTGGCCATCGGGGGCGAACCACACGAACGCGGCGCGCCCGGGCGTGCCCGGGGTGGTGAGCAGCGGCGCCCCGGTCTGGGCGTCGAGCACCCGCGCCTGGCCATCGGCGTCGCCGGTCGCCAGCCGGCTGCCATCGGGCGAGAACACCAGGTTGCCGAGCGTCACCCCAGTGCCCGGCAGGGTGCGCAACAGGCGCTTGTCGCGCCACCGCCAGATCTTGATCGTCTGCTCGGGATCGACGGTGGCCAGCTCTTCGCCATCGGCCGAGAACGCCAGCCGGCTCAGGCGGAAATCGTCGCGCTGGTAGCCCACCAGGAGCTCGCCGCGGCCGGTCCGCCAGTCCCACACCCAGACGTCGCCGCCGTGGATGAGCGAGGTCGCCAGCTGCCGCCCGTCGGGCGAGAAGGTAATGTGCATCACCGCCGAGGGGTGCACAAGCCGCATCAGCTCGCGCGCGGTGCGGGCATCAAAGACCCGCACCGTGCGATCGCGGCCGGCGGTGGCCACCTGCAGGCCGTCGGGCGAGTACACTGCCTTGTCCACCGTATCGGTGTTGCCGACAAAGACCTGCAGGTGCTGGCCGCGCTCGGCGCTCCACACCCGCGCGCTGTGATCGAAGCTGGCGGTGACGATGGTCCGGCTGTCGGGGGCGAACGCCGCCGAGTTGACTGCATCCGAGTGGCCGCGCAGGACGGCCAGCAGCCGCCCATCGGGGATCGCGAACACCCGCGCCAGCCGGTCAAAACCCACGGTGAGGAGCCGCTGGCTGTCCGGGGAGAACGCCGCCCACAAGGGAATGAGGCTGTTGGCCTCCAGGGTCGCCTGCAGCTTGCCGGTGTGAAAGCTCCACAGCGAGGCGGTCCCGTCAAGACCGGTGGTAAGCAGGTAGCGGCCATCGGGGCTGGGGATGGCGATGCGGATGCGGCTCTGCGGGGTGTGCAGGGTGAGGCGCAGGGCGCCAGTGCGCGCCTCGAAGATCCACACCTTGGCGCCGATGCCGCCGTAGGCGAACACGTACGCGCCGTCGCCCGAGAAGCCGGCGAACAGGTGCTCGCTGGGGTCGAGCTTCTCGCCCGCCGGTAGCCGAAAGGTTCGCAGCAGCTGGCCGCTGTGCGCCGCGTGGAGGTTGACGCTGCCGCTGCGCACCCCGGTGGCGATGAGGCGGCCGTCGGGGCTAAAGGGGCCCTCGTACAGGGTCGCGGTGCCCGGCAGGCGGGCCAGCTGCTTGCCGGTCGCCGGGTCCCACAGCCACGAGGTCACCTGGTTGGGCGAGCCGCTCACGGTGGCGGTGAGCAGGCGCGAGCCGTCGCGCGAGAAGAAGGCGCGGCGGACATCGCCGCTGTGCGGCAGGCACCGCAGCCGCCGCCCGCTCGCCTTCTCCCACAGGCAGGCCGAGTCATCCTGGCTCGCCGTCACCACCTGCGTCCCGTCGGGAGAGAACGCCGCCAGGCGCAGCGGCTCTTTGTGCCCCTGAAACGCGAGGAGGAACTGGCCGCTGGTCGCGTCCCACAGCCGCGCGGTCCCGTCCTGGCTGGCGGTGAGCACGCTGCGCCCGTCGGGAGAGAACACGGCGAAGCGGACCTGGCCGCGGTGGCCGTGCAGCGGCAGCGAGCGCTTGGCGGCGTCCACCGCCTGGCTCAGCCCCTCCAGGGCCGAGGCCAGCGGCAGCTCGTGGCTGCGCCGGTTGGCGGCGATCGACTTGAGGCTGATGAGCAGCGCCGGGACCTCGCGCCCGGGCAGCCCGGCCAGGCTGACCGCGCGCGCCCCGAGCTCGGCCTTGGCCACCCGGTCGTGCAGCAGCCGCTGCTCCTGCGCCAGCGCGTGCTGCTTGTCGGCGAGCTCGTGCTGCTCGTGGGCGAACTGCCGCTGCCGCTGCACCTCGCGGCGCTGAAAGCCGAGCAGCCCGAGGAACAGCGGGATGACCAGCAGCGCCGCGCTGAGCGCTCGCCGCCGCCAGGCGATGCTGCGCACGCGGGCGCGCGCCGCCTGCACAAACTCCGCCCTGGCCACGGTCAGGTCCTCGTCTGAGAGGCCGACCTCGGCGAGCTCGCTGAGCTGGCGCTCGGTCCATAGAAGCTCCGGCGGGCGGCCCAGGCGTCGCCACTCGGCGGCGGCCCCGGCCAGGCGGTCCTCCACCGCTTGCCGCTCAAGCTCGCCGTCGCGCCACTTCTGCAGGGTCGGCCAGCCGTGCAGCAGGGCCTCGTGGGCGATCTCGTAGGTCGGCTCGGCGTCGCCGTGGCGCACCCACAAAAGGCGCCCGCGCACCAGGGCGTCGAGCACCGCCCGCTCGCCGCCATCGGCCCCGCACAGCTCGCCGGCGGTGCGGCGGACGCGCAGCCCGGCGGGGGTGATGAGCGACAGGACAATGCGCTGGGCGACCCGCTGCTGCGCCGGCAACAGCTCGCTGAGCAGCCGCTCGGCGTGGCGGGCCAGCGCCCCGCTCACCCCGCCGATCGCCGCCAGCGTCTCGGCGCTGATGCAGCGGTCGCGGCGCCGCTCCTGCTCGCTCGCCTCCCACAGCTCGGCCAGGGCGAACTGCAACAGCGGCAGCCCCCCCTGGGTGTCCAGCGTCGAGGCGACCAGCTCATCGACCAGGGCCGCAGAGGCGAAGCGCACCCCGCGCACCCGCGCCGGCCCGAGGATCGCCTCGCGCAGCCCGTCGCGGGTCAGGGCGCCCAGGATGTAGACGACCCGGTTCAGCTCCTCCCCAAGTCCGGGCAGCGCGGTGAGGCGGGTCAGAAAGTCGCCGCGAGCGGTCAGCAGCACGCGCAGGCCGGGGCTGTGCGCCGACAGGCTGCCGAGCACCGCGCTCACCGTCGCCGCCTCGTGCGGGTCGCTGAGCGTCAGCAGCTCCTCCAGCTGATCGATGAATAAAAGGACCCCCTGCGCCCGGCCGGCGGTCTGGCTCTGCTTCTGGTGCAGCCGCCGCACCAGCTCGCCCGGCTCTTTCTGGAAAAGCTCGCTCAGCGCCTCGCCGGTCAGCTCGAGCAGCGGCGCCAGCGCCGCGGCCAGCGCCTGCAGCGGCCGCCGTCCCGGCACCAGGCTGATGGTGGTGAAGGTGCGCTCGTGACCCAGGGCTCCGGCCTGCACCGCGGCGAGCACGCCGGCGCGGCACAGCGACGACTTGCCGACCCCAGAGTCACCGGCGACGAGCACCATCGGCTCGACGCGCAGGCGCTCGACGAGCGAGCGGATCTCCACCGCGCGGCCGAAGAACAGGCCGCGGTGCTCACTCTCGAACGGGTACAGCCCGCGGTAGGGGTTGCCGTCGGCCAGCACCGCTGCGGCGGGGGCGGCGTTGATCTCCTCCAGGGCGTGACCCAGGGCCTCGGCCGAGGCGTAGCGGGCCGCCGGATCGCGGCGCAGGCAGCGATCGATGATCTGCGCCAGCTCCGGGTGGACCGCCGACACCACCGAAAGCAGCGGCGGCGGCTCGTGCTGCATGACCTCCAGCTCGAGCTCGGAGACGGTGGTGGCGAGGTAGGTCGGCCGCCCGGCGCACAGCTCGTAGAGCAGCGCCCCCAGCGAGTAGATATCGACCTGGCAGGTCGCCGGCTCGCTGCGCCACATCTCGGGGGCCATGTACAGCGGCGTGCCCAGGCGCATCCCGACGTGGGTGAGGCTGGTCGAGATCGCCCGTTGGTCCGGCGCCGCCGGGCGCGCTTTCGGGGTGGGCGCCGCCGCCGCCTCCGGCGTCAGCTTGTCCGACCCGGCGCGCGAAAGGGTCTGCGCCAGATCGAACTCCGCCGCCCCCTTGGCCCGCTCGCCCGTCGGCGTGCTGGCGGAGATGAGCGGCACCGACTGCGGACCCGGCAGGCTGCCGCGCCCGCCGCCGCTTGGACCGGCTTCGAGCAGCTTGGCCAGCCCGAAATCGAGCAGCTTGACCGGACCGTCTTCAGAGAGGATCGCGTTGCCCGGCTTGATGTCGCGGTGCAGCACGCCGCGCCGGTGCGCCGCCGTCACCCCGCGGCACAGGCCAATCGCCAGCTCGAGCACCTCGGGCCACGGCAGCGGCAGCGGCAGGCGGTCCAGGCTCTTGCCGCGCACGTACTCCGAGATGATAAAGGGCTGGCCGGCGACCTCGCCCACCCGGTAGATGGTGACCACGTTGGGGTGCGACAGGCGGGCGATGGCGCGCGCCTCGTGGACAAAGCGCTCGCGGCTTATCGGGTTGGCGCCGGCCGCGGTGAGGAACTTGATCGCCACCGGCCGATCGAGCAGCGTGTCGTGCGCCCGGTAGACGCAGCCCATGCCGCCGCGGCCAAGCTGATAGAGCAGCCGGTACTCATCGATAAGGGGCAGCGCCGCGAGCTCCTCGCGCGAGAGCTCCCCCTGAAGGAGCTGCGTGAGCTGGCCGGCGGGGAACATGGGGGGTATTGTAGCTGGATCCCGGCGAGTACGGGCGAAGTCTGCGCTCGCGCTTTACCGCCGCCCGGCTATAATCGGCGCTCCATGACTCTTAGCCCCGATCGCTGGCTGCGCCGTCTGGGCGCCAACCCGCAGGCGCGGCTGCGCCTGTTCTGCCTTCCCTATGCAGGCGGTGGGACCGCGCAGTACCGCCCGTGGGCGCGCCTGCTGCCGCCCGAGGTCGAGCCCTACGCGCTGTGCCTGCCCGGCCGGGAGGAGCGCATCAACGAGCGCCCAGTCGAGCACATGGAGCCGCTGCTGACGGCGATGGCGCAAGCGCTGCAGCCGCTCTTGGACCGGCCGTTCGTGCTTTACGGCCACAGCCTGGGCGGGCTCCTTGGGTTCGAGCTGGCGCACACCCTGCGGCGCATCGCCGGGGTCGAGCCGGCGCGCCTCATCGTCTCGGGCCGCGGCGCTCCCGAGAGCCCCCCGGCGCCGGCGATAGGTCACCTGCCCGATGCCGCGTTCGTCGCCGCGCTGAACCAGCGCTACGGCGGGATCCCCCAGGCGGTGCTCAACGAGCCCGAGCTGCTGGCGCTGTTCCTGCCGGTGCTGCGCGGCGACTTCCGGCTGCTGGAGGGCTATAGCTACAAGGCGCGTCCGCCGCTGTCCTGTCCGATCACGGCGGTGGGCGGCGCACAGGACAGCATGGTCACCGCGGATGCCCTACACGGCTGGCGTCCGCACACCCAAGGGGCGCTGACGACCCACCTGCTGGAGGGCGCGCACTTTTTCATCCAGAGCCACCAGGGACGCTTCCTGGACCTTCTGAGCAGCGAGCTGCGGCGCACTGCGGAGCTGGCGAGCTCGCGACCGTAGGAACGGGTCGCAGTGTCATAATCTCGCCACCTGCTGCTTATCGCTAGTCTGTCGCTGCCCTGCCAGGGTCTTATCCCTTCATCGCCCTGCTGTCCTAGGCTCCCTCTGCGCCGTCGGCGGCTGCGCTGGCGCAGTGGTACTCTGGTGTTGTTCTGGTGTTGTTCTGGTGTTGTCTCATCGCTGTTTCATCGCAGTCAGATTAAAAGGATGCTCATGTGCAAGGACCCCGCGCTCTCCTACCTCAACAGCCTCGGTTATAATGTCATCCGTCACCCGCGAGCGGCGATCAGCCCGCTGTACCTGATGGGTCGCCGCAGCGGCGTGAATGAGGGGCTCGGGCCGCTGCCCCGACTCATCAAGTCCGATGCCGCGACCGCCCGCCCCCGGCCTCGCGTCAGCCAGAAGGAGGCCAGCGCGGGCATCGAAGGCAAGACCACGGGGCAGCTGGCGGTGGGAGTCGGGCTGGGAATTCTCAAAGGCTTCCTCAAGGGAATCGGCGTCGAGGTCGACATCGATGTCGATGCCCAGTTTGGCAGCGCCCACAAGCTGCAGTTCAGCTTCAGCAAGGTGCTGGTCGAGCGCGTCGAGCCGCTCGACATCGGCACCTTCCTCAGCGGCGCCCGGGCGGACCTCGACAACCCGGTGGTGCGCGGCTACCTGCAGGGCGGCGGCAAGCTGTACGTCCTGCACGAGGTCATAAAGAGCGCCCAGATCAGTGTCCTATTTGACTCCAGCAGTCGGGAAGATCTGACCCTCAAGCTGCCGCTGTTGCAAAAGAGCGTGGCGGGCAAGGCGACGGTGGGCCTGAAGGCCGACAAGGAGCTGGCGCTGAGCTTCACCGGCACCGAGCCGCTCGCCTTCGGCTTCAAGTGTCTGCAGATCTGGCTGGGAGAGCGGGACGGCCAGGTCGTGTTCGAGACCACGCCGGCCGCTCCCGGCCCGCGCCTGCACCTGGGAGTCCCAGCGCAGAGCGGTAGCGGACCGCTGCTCATCAAGGACGAGCTGGTCGAGCTCACCGATGCCGAGGAGTCTGGCGCGTCTGCCCCGCCTCCGGCCTGAAGCGGCTTGGCTGCGGCTCAGTCGGCGATGAAGCCCTTGCGGGTGCGCAGGTAGTCGATAAAGACCGGACTCAGCGCGCGCTCGCGCAGCTCGGCGGTGGTCAGCGGTGGACGCCGCGGCTCCCAGGCCGGATTGACGGCGAGCTGCGGCCAGTCGGGGTTGACGATCGCCGCCCGGCCCAGGGCGATGATCGAGGCGCCGCGGGCCTGCAGCGACTCGGCCTCGGCGGCGGTCCAGACGCTACCGGCGACCATGAGGTGCACCGCGGCCGGACAGGCGCGACGGAACAGCGGAATCGGGTGCTCGGTTGGGCGCTTTTGGGTATTGCGCTGCGCGTCCCACAGCGAGATGTGCAGGAAGTCGATCCCATCTTCCGCCAGCCAGCCGGCCAGCGTCAGGTTCTCATCCAGATCCAGGCCCTTGGCATTGCCGAAGTCCTCGGGGGAGATGCGCACCCCGACGAGGAACGAGTCCGGCACGGCGGCGCGCACCGCCTGCGTCGCGCGCCGCAGGAGCCGCGCCCGGCCGGCCAGCGAGCCGCCCCAGTCGTCGCTGCGCCGGTTGAGGGTGGCGCTCAGGAACTGGCCAAACAGGTAGCCGTGCGCGCCGTGCAGCTCGACGCCGGCGAAGCCCGCCCGGTAGGCGCGCAGCGCGGCGTCGCGGAAGGCGTCGATTACCCGCTCCAGGTCCGCCTCGCTGGCGGCGCGCGGCGCCTCGGGCTCGTCGGGGATCTCGCTGGCGCTGAAGGGCACAAGGCCGGTGACCTGGCGCGGCGCCCGCACCCCGCCGTGGAACAGCTGCACAAGCGGCAGCGCGCCGTTTTCGCGCAGCGCAGCGGCGAGCTGCGTCAGGCCCGGCAGCAGGTGATCGGCGTAGACCCCGAGCTCTCCGGGCCAGCCCTGGCCATCGAGCGTGACGTGGGCGGCGCAGGTGATGACGAGGCCGAAGCCGCCCGCCGCCCGCCGCACCAGCCACTGCAGCTCGGCATCGGACAGCGAGCCGTCGCGGTGGCTCTGCAGGTTGGTCATCGGCGCTACCGCGAGGCAGTTGCGGGCGCGGGCGCCGTTTCTAAACGTCAGCGGGCAAAACAGCGGAGACAGCGGAGCTGCGGCGGTCATGATGCGGTCAAAGTAGCAGCCGCGGCGCCGCCGCCCAAGCAAAACTCGGCGCGCTGTCGCCGGCCGCGCGGCGCAAAGTTCGTCGCGCGGACGGCTGTGACTCCCGCTGCGCGCCGCCGTAGCCCGGCGAGGCGAATGTGTAGTATGGTCAATAAAAAAGGAAGACCGATCATGCCCAGGCCTGTGTTCCGTGACTTCGGTGGGATGTACCAGCTCCGCCTGGAGACGGCGGAGGAGATCCGCTACATCCGCGAGCTGGACAAGGCCCGCTGGTCGGCGACGAGCGCGCCGCTGGAGCAGTTCTACTGCGACCCTCAGGTGCTCGCCTACCTGGACACCGACAACAACGGCCGCATCCGGGTGCATGAGCTGCTGGAGGCGCAGCAGTGGCTGTACGCAAACCTCACCGGCCGCGAGGGCTTCGAGCGTGGCAGCGACGAACTGCAGCTCTCCAGCCTCGACTCCAAGGCCGCCGACGCGGCGAAGCTGAAGCAGCTCGCCGCGCACATGCTGAGCGAGCTTGGCCAGGGCAGCGCCCGCAGCATCTCGCTGGCGCAGGTGCGGAGCTTCCGCAGCACCTACGCGGCGCGGTTTCCCAACGGCGATGGGGTGATTCCGCCCGAGCACGCGGACAGTCCGGAGCTTGGCCAGTTCATAAAGGACATCGTCGCGGTGACCGGCGGCAGCAAGGACCTGGGCGGCAGCCTGGGCGCGCGGGCCGAAGACCTTGCGCGCTTTACCGAGGGCGCGGCGGCGGCCCTGGCCTGGGAGGCCGAGGGAGCGCTCAAGGGGGAGGGCGATAAGCCCGTCTTGCCGGCAGTGATGCCGTGGGGGGCGGACACCGCGGCGGCGGCGGCGCGCATCGAAGAGGTCAATGACAAGGTAGAGCAGTACTTCTCGCAGTGTGATCTGCTGCGCGTCGAGCCCAACGCCGCCGCACGCATGCAGGCGAGCGCCGAGACGCTCGCCGGAATCGACATCACCAGCACCGAGACGCTGCGCAAGTGGACGCTCGGCGCGCCGCTGGCGCCGCCGCGCGAAGATGGGCTCCTGGAGCTCAGCGGTCGCCTGAATCCAAACTATGAGGCCCAGCTGCAGGCGCTGGCCGCTGATGTGCTACCGCGCGCCCTCGGGCTTACCGACAAGCAGCGCGTGCGCATCACGCTCGCCGACTGGCGCAAGGCGCGCGAGCTGTTTGCTCCCTATCGCGCCTGGCGGGCCCGCCAGCCGGCGGTGGCGCCGCTGCTGGCGTCCGAGCGGCTGCAAGAGTACGTAGGCGGTGCGCTCGGCGCCCGGCTGACCACGCTCATCCAAAAGGACAGCGCGGTTGGCGAGGAGCTGCAGCAGTATCACAACCTCGAGAAGCTCATCCTGCTGCAGCGCTGGCTCAAGGAGATCCTCAACAACTTCGTCAGCTTTCCCGCGCTGTTCAACCCCGCCCGGCGGGCCCTGTTCGCCGCCGGCACGATGATCATAGATGGGCGCGAGCTCGGCTTCTGCGTGCGCGTGACCGATCGCGCCGCGCACAAGCGCATCGTCGCCACCTCGCCGATGTTCATCCTCTACGCCGAGCTCACCCGCGCCACCCCGGCGGGGGAGTCCAAGATGGAGGTCGCCGCCGCCATCACCGCCGGCACCCGCGGCCAGATCTTCCTTGGCAAGCGCGGCGTCTTTTATGACCGCGAGGGGCAGGAGTGGGACGCGGTGGTCGTCGATCTGATCGTGAACCCGATCAGCCTGTGGGAGGCGGCGATCGCGCCGTTTGTGCGGCTGCGCGACTTCGTCGCCGACAAGATCGAGAAGTTTGCCGCCAGCAAGACCGACGCCGCCGAGAGCGCCGCCCGGGACAGCGCCGACCGCAAGCAAGCAGCGCTCGGCAAGGCGGAAGAGGCGGCCAAGGCCCCGACCAAGACGCCCGAGCCGCAGAACCCGGCCAACACCACCAACCTGGTGATCGGCCTGTCGCTGGGGTTTGCCGCCGCGACCTCGGCGCTGGCGGTTATCTTCAAGGCGATCATCGACACCGACCCGGGCAAGCTGATCTCGGGGCTTTTGGCGATCGTCCTGGTGATCGCCGGGTTTAGCGCGTTCCTTGGGTTTCTCAAGCTGCGGCGGCGCGATCTGAGCACGGTCCTGGAGGCGTGCGGCTGGGCGATGAACCTGCGCATGAAGCTGCGCCGGCGGCTGGCGCGGCTGTTCACCCGCCAGCCCGGGCTGCCGCGCGGCAGCAAGACGGCGCGGGTCGACTGGGCAGCCGAGGAGGCGGCGCTGGCCGGGCGCTCGCCGTCACTGGCCGGGCGGCTTCTGCGCGTGCTGGGGGTGCTCTTGATGTTCGCCGTGGGGCTTATCGCGGCGTGGAAGTATGACGAGATCCGCGAAAATGGTCTCATCGAGACCCTGAAGACTCTGCCCGACGCGCTGGCGGCCCGCCTCCGCTAGCGGCCCGGCAGCAGGGCTTCTGCCATCGCCCTTACATCGTCGGGGTGTTGGCCAGCTGCATGTAGGGGCGGCAGGGCTGGCCGCGCAGCGACGGGCAGGCGGGGCGCTGCGCGGGCGCCTTGACGCCGGGCAAAAGCGGCAGCACCACCGCCGAGGGGCTGGTCGCCGAGTGAGCGATGCGGTGGCGAGTCCCCGCCGGCAGGGGCTTGACCTGGAACAGCCAGACGGCGCGCGAGCCGCCCGGCGTGTCGAGGATCAGGCGCACTCGCGAGCCGGCCCGGAACACATGCCCCAGGCTCGGGATGCCCACCCGCACCGCGCTCCAGGTGCCCGCGGGCAGCGGCGCCGCGTCGGGCGCCAGGTGGGTGTGCGCCGGCCACAAGGCGGTCTGCTCGGGGGCGAGCTTGCGGGCGCTGGCGCGCAGCCAGCCGCTCTGGACATAGACCTCCTGGCCATCGGGGCGGACCTCGGTGAGGGTCGCCTGCAGGTCGGCGTCCGCGGCGCTCGACTGCAGCCACAGGTCGACGCTCGCGGTGCCGATGAGCGCCGCGTCCTCGGTCAGCGGCTCCGAGGTGAACGCCGCCGCATAGTCCAGGCGCGGCTGCTGCCAGCTGTAGTTTGGCAGCAGGTCCCACACATTGCCGTGCGGAGCCAGGATGCTGCGCATGCCGGCGGCGGGATCGGGCTGGAAGCTGGAGCTTGACTCGGGCTCGGTCGGGGCCGTCTTGCGCAGGGTCCCATCGGCGTTGAGGTACAAGCGCAGGGGGACGGTCTCGGCCGGCGGCCAGGTGCTGAACTTCTGCTCGAACGTACTCTCCGGGGCGCCGGGCATTCCCTTGGCGCCGGACTCGAACAGGACGCGGATCGGTGGCTCCTTCTCATACGCCGCGCGCGCCGCCTCCCAGGAAGGATAGGTGTCAAAGCGATCGGGCGGAATGTCCAGCGAGGCGCCAAAGGTCTGCTTGAAGAGCAGCGGCGCGATGCCGCGCAGCTGGCCATCCACCGACGGAATCCGCTTCGCTACATACAGATCAAGGAAGGTCTTCCACTCGACCATGATCTGCGGCGCGAACCCGTCGACGTGCACGCCGTTGTAGACGTTTACCCGCACGAGCGGACTGCTCGTAAAGTGCGGGAACAGGGTGTTGAAAAAGGGTCCGGTCTGCTCGTCCTGCCAGGCGCAGGCGGTGAACACCGGGACCTTGACCCGACTCGCGACCGCCGCCGGGGTGATCGGATCGCCCAGGTCGGCGCGGAAGTAGGGGTTTGCCTCGATCTGCTTAATCACATCGACCTTCTGGCCGTGCAAGAGCTGATTCTCGGCGCAGATCATGTCGCCGGCGTCGACCCGCTTCTGCTCCCAGCCCTGGCCGTAGGGGCTCGCCTTGTCGAGCACCTCTTTGGCCCACGAGACGGCGAAGCCGGTGTTGAGGATGCCGCCCGGCGCCAGGGTCTGGTAGGTGTCGCCGAACACCGACAGCGGGGTGATCGCCGCCAGGCTCGGCGGCTGGGTCGCAGCGACGAAGATCTGGCTGAAGCCGGGGAACGAGATGCCGGTCATGCCGACCTTGTGGTGCAGGACCCAGGGCTGTGCCGCCACCGCCTCGATGACGTCGTAGGCGTCGAGCTTCTGCAGGGTGTCAAAGAAATCATAGGCGCCTCCCGAGCAGCCGGTGCCGCGCAGGTTGACGCCGACCGTGGCGTAGCCGAACAAGCTGGCGATGAGCGCGCTCGGGTCCGAGGGCGCGTCGCACAGCGAGGGGAAGGCGCCGCACAGGCCGGAGTAGTCGCCGTAGGGCTGGCCGGGCTTGGCGGGATCGTAGCCCGAGTAGTTCACGACCGTCGGGTACGGACCCTTCTCCGGCGGTCCGGGGAGGGTGATATAGGCGGCCAGGAGCGTCCCGTCGCGGGTCTGGATGTAAGTAGAGCCGGCCTTGAGCACCTGGGAGGAGTAAAAGTCCGCGGACGGGTAGCTGTCCTTGACCGCCAGCACGCGCAGGGCGCGGGTCGACTCTGCGGGGGACGCCCCGGTGGTGCGGATGATGTAGCCGATGCCCGGCGGCACCTCGCGGAACACCAGGCTGCCCAGGGCGTCGGCGGTGCCGGCCTGGCGCAGCGACCCGTCGGGATTGTACAGTCCGAGCGCGGTGCCGGGGGCGGCGTGGGTGACCTGGAGCTGCTCGACGCTCTCGCGGACCCGGAAGCTCGGCGGCGGCAGATCGTCGGGCGGCTGGCAGCCGACGGCTATCGTCGAGAGCGCGCCGGCCAGAAACAGGGGGAGGACGAGGGGCTTTTTCATGCGCGCACTATATCGCGCGTAACCGCGGGAATTTCCTTGGGAAATTTTCCCGGGGTCGGTGATTCTGACGCCGCCGCTCCGGCTTCCATCCGCGCCCAGCGGACTGGTCGGCTCTGCGCCCGCGCGGTCCGGCGCCGGCGCGCTACTTGAATACCAGCGTGTACTTCCCGACCGGCGCCAGGCGGGCCCTGGCCACCGCCTTGGCCGCGCTGGCCGGGGTCAGCTCGAGCACATCGCCCTGCAGGTCGAACTTGAGCTTGGCATCTACGCGGACGATCGGCTTTGCGCCCTGGTCGCTCGCCTCCGCGGACTCCGCGGACTCCGTGGCCTCGGCGGCGCCCGGGTCTTCGGTCTCCAGACTGCTTATGAGCAGCGGCGGGGTGGCGCTGGGAGTGCCGCTCGGGCCGATGCCGGCGATGACGAGCTTCTCATTTTCCCACGAGTCCGAGCCCTCGCCGACGTCATGACCCCCGCTTTCCTTTACCCGCAAGAGCAGCCGCGGAGCGGGTCCGGCGGTCAGGCGCAGCTCGCCCACCGCGAAGTCGGTAAACGTTCGGAGCTGCTCACTTTCGATCTTGCCGCCGACATCGGTCGCGAACCAGCCCTTTTCGCCTTGCACGACCAGATAGACGCGGGAGTCGGAGTCCCCGGTGTCCTTTTTGCCCTCGGCGCAGACCGCCGCGATGAGCTGCACGGCTCTGTAGGGCGCCGCCGGCTTGGGCAGGGTCGCCACCGGCTTCTTGCTGCGGCAAGAATAGTTCGGCCCGGCGACGCTGAGCTCGGCGGCGGCGCGCTTTTGACAGTCGTTGAGCGCCGCGCAGGTGTCCTTGAGCGTCGCAAAAGGACCGCGGAAGCTGCGGGGCGCGACCGGATCGAGGGCGGCGGCGGCGGCGGCATCGAGCTGGCGCAGCCGCTCCAGCACCACCTGGTTGCTGCGCGCCGCGAGCGAGTCCTTATAGGCGGCGACTGCCGCGCGGGTGTCGCCCTTGGCCTCCAGGATGAGCCCCAGGTTGTACAGCGAGCGACCGCGCTGGGCGGGGGCCGAGGTCGCCTTGAGCGCTCTGTGCAGGGCGGCTTCCGCCTCTGCATACTGCTTGAGGTGATAGTAGGCAATGCCCAGCTCGGACAGCGCGCTGGCGGCGGTGGGCGAGCTGGCGATGGCGCTCTGGAAGGCGGTGATGGACTCGGCGTACTTGCCCTGCGCGGCGAGCTTGCGGCCCTTTTCGACCGCCGCCGCCACCTGCTTCTGCGCCGGTCCGTCCAGGCCCTCGCGCGCCTCGGCGCGGCGGCCCCCGAGGAGCGCGCCGCCGTCGCCGGGGTGGCCAACTCCCGATAATCCGAAGGCGCCAAGGAGGCCAAAGAGGCCAAAGAATCCGAGCGTCCCCAGACTCAGAGTCGCGCGCGAGCGGTGGCGGAACTTGGTGCTCATGATCCCCCCCCAGGCTAACTCTAACTGTACGCTGCGGGCGCAGCGCAGCCATTATGCGCGAAGCCGCGGCGCCTCGGCGCACCAATTCAGGCCTAGTCACGCCCACGCCGCGCCGCTTGTACTCCGGCTGCCGCGCCCCGCCGCGTCGCCGCGGCCCGACGGATTGACCCCGCCCGGGGAGAAGCGTATACTAATTATTGAAATTACTAGCTTCCCGCGAGGCTGCCGCAAAGTCCGGCCGGCGCGCGGACCAGCCCCGTATAAGGTAACGCAAAATGTCCTCATCGCGAACCAAGACCGGAGCCTACCTCCTGGCCCTTTTGGCTCTCCTGGGCGGCTGCGGCCTGCCGCCCGAGGTGGGGCAGCTGCAGAAGACGGTCGGGGCGCTCCAGGCGCAGCGGGAAAAAGACCGCGAGGAGCTGCAGCGCCTCGATCTCGACCTGCGGCGGGCGCAGTTCGAGGTCGACTGGCTGGCCGAGCAGACCCCGGCGTGCAAGTACCGGGAGTATGGTCAGCGGCTCAAGGACAGCTGTGAGCAGGGGCGCTGCGATCCCTCCAACACCAACAGCGCGCTCAGCAAGCTCAAAGAGCTGCCCGGCTCCTATGTGGTCATGCGGCTGCGGCCAGACCAGGGCGCTGGCGGACTGACCCGCAGCCACGTCGATCAGATTGTCGAGCTGCTGCTTGGTCGCACCGCGCGGCCGACGACGCGACTGCTTCTTCTGGTGATGCCGCCGGCCAACTCGCGCGACCCGCAGGGGCAGGCGCAGCAGGCCAGTCAGGTCGCCAATGATCTGCGCGATACGATCCGGCAGAAGATCGCCCACAGCCGCGACTTTGGTTGGGCGACGCCGACGGTGGTCGGCTGCACCGCCGACACCAAGAAGATCTTCTATCAGTTCGCTTCACTTTACGGGGCGCAGCTGGCCCACAACAAGATCCAGGTCGAGAAGGAGCCGCGGCTGGAGGACTCCTTGATGGTGATCCTGTTTCGCCTGGACTGCTTCGCTCCGGGGACCGGCAGCGCGCCCAGCGCTCCTGCGGCGCCGCCTGCGCCTGCTGCGGGCGCCACTGCGTCATGAAGCTGACCGCCTTTGTGGTCGCGATCTTGGTCGCGCTCGGGGTCGCGCTCCTGGTCGCGGCCCCGGCCTCTGGGCTCGCCGCGCCGGTAGCGGAGGGCTGTCTGGGGGCCCGGCAGGACAAGCTGGCCGAGGTCCTCAAGGACCGCAGTCAGGAGAACCTCCTCATCGGCCAGCGGATTCCCATCGAGCAGCTCAAGCTCCAGCTGTTCCTGCGCCTGGACAAGGACCGCTCCGGGCCCGCTCCCAAGTTCGCCGAGCCGGCCAGCCACTCCCTGTTCTCCGATGAAGGGGCGGCGCTGTATATAGTCAACCTGTGGGGCACCGCCTGCAAGCCGTGCAAAGAGGAGCTGCCGCTGCTCCTCAAGACCTGGCGCACCCTGGCCGCCGATCCGGCGCTGCGGCACGGGCTGAAGCTGCTGCTCATCCATGAAGAGGCAGTGGTGCTGCCCGAGGTCCTCAGTGAGCTTGTGCGGGCAGAGCCGGACATCGGCACCCGGGTCGCGCTGTACGCCGACGCCAACGCCGGCTTCCGCGACAAGCTGGACCAGCGGCCGTTCGCGGCGCCGAGCCTGCCGACGACGCTGCTGGTGGATCAGGGCGGCGTCATCCGCCAGGCCTTCATCGGCACCCTGTTTAACCGTGACGCGGCGCTCGTACACACCGTCAAGCACCTGCTGCGGCGGCCCGCCGGACCCACCCGCGTGGTTCCCGACTCGCCGTCCGAGCTGGCGATGGTGCGGCTTTTGGACAACCTGCGCCAGGTCAGCGCGATCGTGCGGGCGATTGATGAGAAGCAGAAGACCGAGTCCACGCTGTCGGCCGACGAGCGCGGCGCAGTGCGCGAGTTCTGGCAGCGCGTCGGCATCGAGCCGCCCAAGGACTTTCAGATCGGCGACAAGACGCGCGCCGCCCTGCAGAAGCTGCTCGGCGTCCCCGCCGCCGCGCCGCTGCCCGGCGCCCGCCCGAAAGAAAATGGCTGATTCCGCGTCCTGCTCGCGCCTGCCGGCCGCCGCCTGGGTGCTCTTGGCGACGCTCGGAATGTTGACGCCGCGGCCCGCGCGCGCCGAAGTGCCGGCGCTGCAGCTGCAGGCGCTCAGCCAGCAGACCCCGGGCGGCTGCAGCGGCGCGCCCGAGCTGGATGCGCGCATCGCCGAGGAGCTCAAGCAGCTGACCGGCCGCTCGCTGCCCCAGCGTCCCCCGGCGCCGGTCAATCCGACCCTCTCCCCGGCCGAGCCGGTGCAGGTCTTTGGCGGCTATATCGAGCCGCTGGATGAGGACGCGTGGCGTGCGCGGCTGTGGCTCAAGGACGCCGGCAAGACCCGGGTCGCGGTGCGCGATGTCTACTATCGCAGCCGCGAGCGGCTCACCGCCGAGCTGCCCGAGGATGCCGCCGCGCTCATCCTGCTGCCCGACTGGTCGCGCACCGCGGCGGCGCTGCCGCAGTACTGTCTGGACAAAGCGCGCGCCGCCTACCCCGAGGACGCCTGCGATCCGTTCCTGCCGCCGCCGCGCTGCGGGGTGCCGTTTGACTGCACGCTGCCCAACCAGGAGCCGCGCTGCCCGGCCGGACCCGCCTGCGGCGTCGCCGGCCGGCCGCCGTGCCCGCCGCCGCCGCCGCTGTGCCGGGTCCGCGACTGGCGGCTGGGCACCGGCATCGCGGCGCTCGTACTGGGTGGCGTCGCGATCGCGGCCGGGGGTCTGGGGCAGGCCGCGGCGGGCCAAGCGACTGCGCCGGCGCTGGCTTCCTACCTCGCCGGCGGCGCCCTGCTCGGCGCCGGCACCGGCCTGGTCGTCCACTGGCGGCTGCGGGCCAAGTCCGCCCCGTGCAAGTAGGAGCTGGCGTCACGGCGCCGCGCCTTCCAGAGACCATCGCGCCAGCCGGCGCCGCTGCGGGGCGAGACGGCGTCTCCCTCCGCTGTCCTTTCTAGGTTCTGGGCACTAGACGCGCGCGCTCGGCTGCGAGCCACGACCGCGCCTCCTGCTCGCCGCTGAACTGGCGCATGTTATGCGGCCGCTTGCTGACCAGTTGGAGGGCGCTGAAGAGCAGCGCGTTGACCCCGCGCACCATCAAGCTGACGTGATAGAAGGCGATGGCCAGCACCGGCGGATGGCGCGCGCCAAACTCGATGAAGATGCGCCGCGACTCGGCAGGCATGGGGCCGGCGTGGCGGAGGTCACAGAGGATAAAGACTCTGCCATGTCGCTCCGTGATCTGCCCCACAGTCCGCACCAGGCCCCGCGCGATCTCTGGCTCGACTGCCCCGAGCGCGCGTACGAACAGGGTATCCCCTTGGACGCATAGCCGGTAGTCGCCCAGGTGGAGCTCTGTGGGCTCGTCCATTGCTGACAGTCTATACCAGCCGGGCGCCGGCGGGGGCTTCACCCCGAAAACGGCGGCGCCGCTGCTCCGGCAACATTCATATGCAGAAGCTGGTCATACACTCGACCCTGCAGGCGATGGGAATGTCGACCACTCAGACGCTGGGCACGGTGCTCGATGGGATCTCCCGGCATGCCGCGCAAGGGTATGCGTTCCAAAAGAGCGTCTTTGAAAAAGGAGCCCGCGAGGCGGTGCGCAAGCGCGACCAGCCCTTTGGCGACTTCTGACCTTCGACCTTCCGCGGCTAGTCCCCGGCGCCCGAGCCGGCTAGCGCGGCGCCGCCGGGCGCAGCGCCGTGGCCAACTCGCGCACGGCGGCCACCGCGGCCGGCGAGATTGGGTAGGACACCGGGCGCTGGTCGGCCCAGGCGAGCCAACCCGAGCTCGCCGCGGGATAGATGCGGAGCAGCTGCTCTGGTGGTGCCACCTCCTCCCCCGGGAGCGCCGCGGTGGCGGTCAGCGGCGCATGGACGACCCGGAGGGTCAGCTGCGGCGGGCCGGCGGGGAGAGCGGCGTAGGCGGGGGACTTACTGGACTGCAGGCCATGCAGGGCCTGAAGCAGTGTCCGCCGCGCCGCCGCCGGTAGCTCGGTGCCGTCGCAGCGCCAGCGGCCGTCGCCCTGGGTGCAGCGCAGCTCGGCGGCCGCTTCCTGGGCCAGGGTGAGCTGCACTAACACCAGGCGGTCGTCATCGACCCGCAGCAGCAGCGGACTGAGGAGCGGCTGGGCCAGCGCCGCGCAGGCGGTGGCCGGCAGCACCGCCACCTGCGGGCTGCCCGCTCGCCGCGCGTAACAGTCGCCGCGCTCGCTGGCTGCAGCGCCTAGATCGAGTGTGAGCTCGCGCGCCGCCGCCGGTCGCGGTGCGGCGGGCTGGCTCTCCGGCGACTCCTTTTTACCCCAGCGGAGCGCCAGGCGCAGCTGCGGCGGGTCCAGCCCAAACGCCGGCTGCGCCTGAGGGCCGACCCACCGCTCGGCGCGCAGATCGACCAGCGAGTCGAGCAGCGCCGCCACCGCCGCGCTGGCGAGCGGCGCCGCGGTGGGCGCGCGCAGCTGCCAGCGGCCCAGGCGCTCCAGCACCTCGGGCGGACTCGGCGGGACGGAGCCGGGGCGGCTGCGCTCGATGCGGTAGACCGCGGCCGGCTCCACAGTTACAAGCTGCAGTGGGGCAAAGGACTGCTCGCCAAGCGAGAACAGCTCGGCCAGCGGTTCCGCGAGCTGCTGCGGCGGCTCGTCGTCGCGCTGGGCCCAGGTCACCGCGCCGCGGCGCCACAGCTGCAGCTGCAGCTGCTGGCCGAGCGTGGTGCGCAGCGTGAGGCGCACCGCTTCGGCGGGCGGCGCGGTCGGGCGCGCGGGCGGCGCCGGCGCGGCGCTGGCGGCCAGCAGCTGCGCCAGGAGGCGACGGACGCTGGCGGTCTCGACCGGCTGGCCGGCGCGGGTGTAGGTGCCATCGGGCTCCCGCTGCAGCTGCAGGCTCCCCGCCAGCTGCAGCTGCGCCACCTCGGCGCTTGTGAGCGGCACCAGACGCTCGGCGCGCAGCGCCCGCGGGTCGAGGCGGCGCGCCTCGGGTTCATCGGCACACACCGCCTCACGGCTGCCGCGCACGAACAGGCGGGTGGCGGGCGGACAGGCGGGCGGCGGCGGCCAGCCCCCGCGCAGGAGCTCTTCCCCATCGACGCTGAGGTGAAGTGGCGGCGGCTCGCGCGGGGGGAGGAAGCCGGCGGGGGCGCCGGTCGCCGCAGGGTCGGCGGGCCAGGCGACGACCGACCAGGCGGCCAGCCACTGCAGGAGCGCGGTGACCTGAGCCGGCTCGGCGAGCGTCGCCGGCTGACCCGGCGCCGCGACCCGCCACAGGTCGCCATCATGGGTCAGCCGTAGCGTGCCCAGCGTCAGCTGATGCGCCCCCTGGAGCGACCCCTGGATGAGCCGGCTCGCCCGATATCGCGCCGGCGGTCGGGCAAGCAGCTCAAACAGGCCGCGGTCAACGACCAGGACCTCGGGCGAGCTGTCCGCGCGCACGTACACCGAGCCGCTCGCCGACTCCCCGCCAAAGCACAGCCAGTGACCGGCGCCAAAGCGCACCTGCACCCGGCACTGCCCGGCTCCGACGCCGTAGGAGTCGCCGGGCGGACCGGCCGGCGCGACGCGTCCGGTCTGCTGCTGCCGCGCCGCGTCGGCCGGAGCCGCTGGACTCAGCCGGCGCTCGATGACCGCAGACAAGAGCGCGCTAAACAGCGTCTCGACCACTGCGTCGTCGGCGCGGCTGCCCGGCGGTGTCAGATAGAAGCTCGACTGGCCGCCCGCCCGGCGGCGCTGCAGCGCAAACTTGGCGGGCGCGGCGCCGCTGACCGTCTGCTCGATCGTCACCTCGTCCAGCGCGCGGCGGCTCGGGTCCGGCAGGCTGCTGTCGGGGATGAGCTGGCGGGCGGCGCGCCGCGCCGACTCTGGCGGCTGCTCCCCCACCGCCCAGTAGCCGAGCACCGCCGCCGCCAGCAGCGCGCAGCCGCTGAGCAGCCGGTACCGCCGCCACCACCCGCGCCAGAAAACAGCGGTCTGCGGCGTCGGCCGCTGCGCACCTGTCTGCACGCCCGCATCTTGCCGCGCCGGCCCGGGGCGGGCAACCACGGCGCGCACGCGGCCGCCGCGCACCCTGTGATGCAGCCGGCTGCCGGCAGGGGTAAGATGGAAAGGGTGTCAGGACTGCGGAGCGCGCGGATGTCCAGCCTGCCGGCTCGGCTGGGGCTGCTGTTTGGGGTTGCGGCTGTGTTCTGCTCGGCCCGCGAGGGCGCGGCAGAGCCGACCGACGCGGCGGTGGCGCGGCTGCTCGCTGCCGGGGCGCGGAGCCTGGGCAAGCCGGCGCTGCAGCGGGATGGGCGGCTGGACGCGGCGGCGCGCACGCTGCTCGGCCTGTACCCGCACAGCGACGCCATCGCCAACGACGCCGCCAGCGCGGCGCTGTGGCAGGAGCAGGTCGTCGAGCCGATCCATCGGCTGCTCATCGTCCGCTACGGAACGCCCCGGCCCGACGAGCTCCTGGCGGCGCTGCCGGCGCAGGTGCGGGTGCTGCTCGGCAGCGGCCGCTGGCACCGGTTCGGCGTCAGCGTGGTGCCGGTACCCCCCGGCCCGGACGGGGCGGGCGGCGCCGAGAGCCGGGTGATGGTCGTGGTGCTGGAGTCCTTTGTCAAGCTGACGCCGCCGCCGCCCGCGGCGCTGGGCGCGGCCCCGACGCCGCTTTCGGGGACGCTGCAGCCGCCGTACGACCGGCCCAAGGTCGTGGTCACAGCACCGAGCGGCGCGGTTGCGACGCCGCCGCTCTCGGCGCAAGGGCGGGAGTTCAGCTGTGCCCTGCGCTGCAGCGAGCGCGGTCGCTACCAGGTCGAGGTGCTGGGCGAGGACAAGGGCGGGCCGACGGTGCTCGCCAACTTCCCCTGGTACTGTGGGCAGGCGCCGCCGGCTCTGGGCGCCGCCGCGGGGGCGGCCGAGCTGCCGTGGCGCGACGCCCGGGACGCCGAGCAGCAGGTACTGGGGCTGCTCAACCGCGACCGCCAGCGCGCCAGCCTGCCGCCGCTGCCACTCGATGAGAAGCTGTCCGCGGTGGCGCGCGCCCACTGCCAGGACATGGCGGAGCACAAGTTCGTCGCCCACCTGTCGCCGCGCACCGGCGGCCCGGCCGATCGGGTGAAGCGGGCCGGGATCGCCGCCGCGATCGTCAGCGAGAACCTGGCGCAGGCGCGCACCCCGAAGGAAGCCGAGGAGGGGCTGATGGGCAGCCCCGGGCACCGCGGCAATATCCTCGACCCGCGGGTCAGCCGGGTGGGCATCGGGGCGCAGGAGACCGTCGGGGTGGCCGGGATTCGCCAGCTCGTGCTCACCCAGCTGTTCATCAGCGAGCCGGCGACCGCGGATCTGCGCGACGCGCCGGCGCGGGTCGTGCGCACCTTGCAGGCCCAGCGCACGGCGGCGCGGCGTCCCGAGCTGGTGGTGGATGCAGAGCTAAACGACCTCGCCGCGCGCACCGCCGCCGGCATCGCCAGCGGCCAGATCGCCGAGAACCACGCCGACGCCCTGCTCGACAAGGCGCTGCCGGCGCTGCGCCAGCGGTTCGCCGCCGTGCGCACCGCGCTGGCGGTGGCGCAGAGACCCGAGCAGATCGCTGAAGCAACCTCGGTCGTCGAGCCGACCTCGACCCACGTCGGCGTTGCCGTGGTGGCGCGGCCGACCCCGCCCGCGGCGGCCGGCCAGGCCGAGGAGGCGCCGTCGCTTTACATCGTCGTCCTGGTTGCTCGGCGGTCGGCCCCGCGGTGAGTGCGCTTGCGCCGGGTGCGCAGGTATGCGATGTGATGAAAGTGCTCCCTCAACTTATGAGATCCTTGCAGTCGGCGGCGGCGGTGTCTTGGGGCGTGCAGCCCGCGGCGGCGCCCGGCCGGGAGTCGGCTGTTCCCGCCCCGCATCGCGCCAGGCGCTGGCTGCTCGCGGCGCTGCCGCTGCTCGGGCTGCTCGGCTGCGCCCAGCCGGGGGCGCGTGCTGGCACCTCGCCGGGCGCGAGCGCAGCGCCCGAGGTGACCATCGCCCTGGTCGGCACCAGCGACCTGCACGGCTACGTCGAGCCGCGCGCCCTCAAGGTCACCGACCAGGCCGGCGTCACGCAGCCGGTGAGCCGCGGTGGCCTGGCCCTGTTTGCCAGCTACCTGGAGAACCTGCGGCGGCGCTACCCGGTGCTGCTGCTCGACGCCGGCGACCTGTTTCAGGGGACCATGGTGTCCAACCTCGGCGAGGGGCGGGTGGTCATCGCCGCCTACAACCTGCTTGGTTACGACGGCGCGGCGGTCGGCAACCACGAGTTTGACTATGGCCCGGCCGGCCCGCTCACCGTGCCGGCGCGCGCGGAGGACGATCCCACCGGCGCCCTGAAGGCGCGGATCGCCGAGGCCAAGTTTCCCTTCCTGGCCGCCAACATCCTGGACAAGGCGACCGGCCAGCCGGTGGCCTGGCCCAACATCTACCCGTCGCGCAAGGTGGTCATCGGCGGCGTGCCGATCGGCCTCATCGGCGCCGTCACCGAGGACACGCCGCGCACGACCAACGTGCTCAACCTGCGCGATGTGACGATCGCGCCGATCGCGCCGGCGGTGCGCGCCCAGGCGGCGATGCTGCGCCAGCAGGGGGTGGCGGCGGTGGTACTGACGGTGCACGAGGGGGCCAACTGCTCCTCGTTCACAAACCCCCGCGATGCCACCCCGTGCAAGAACAACGACGAGCATGTGCTGTCGCTGGTCGCGGCGCTCGATGGCGCGGTGGACGCGGTGGTCGGCGGCCACAGCCACGCCGGTATCGCCCACTTCGTCGGGGAGGTGCCGGTCGTCCAGTCGTTCGCGATGGGACAGGCCTTCGGGCGCATTGATCTGGTGTTTCACCGCGTGCCGGCAGGTCCCGCGGCGCCGTCGGGGTATGTGCTGGACAAGGCGCGCACCCAGATCCACCCGCCGACCGAGCTGTGCTCGGTTGCGCTGCCGCCCGAAGGGACGCCCACCCAGGCGCCGCCGGCCGCTGAGGCGCCGCCGAGCGCCGACAGCACAGCGGCGCCCGGCGCCCCGCCCACGCCACGGCCCTCGTGGCGCTGCGATCCCAAGGTGCTCGCCGGCAAGGCGCTGCGGCCAATGGAGTACGAGGGGCGGCCGGTGGTCGCGAGCGCCGCGGTCGAGGCGGTGCTGGCGCCTTACATCGAGCAGGCGGCGGCGCGTCGCGCCAGCCCGATCGGCGTGACGCTGCCGTTCCGCCTGACCCGCAACTATAAAAAGGAGTCGCCGCTCGGCGTGCTGCTGGCCGATCTCATCCGCACCGGCGCCGAGCGGGCGACCGGCGAGCACGTCGACTTCGCGTTCCAGAACGGCGGCGGCATCCGCAACGAGCTGCCGGCGGGACCGCTGACCTACGGGCACCTGTTCGAGGTGCTGCCGTTTGACAACCGGCTGGCGCTTTTGCGCATGAGCGGGGCCAACCTGCTCGATCTGTACGAGCGCAACCTGCAGGGCTCGCACGGGGTGATGGTGCCCTCGGGGCTCACCGTCGAGGCGAGCTGCGTCGGGCCCAAGCTGGCGGTGACGCTGCGCGGCAGCGATGGCAAGCCGCTCGATCCGGCCCGCATCTATACCATCGCGGTGAGCGACTTCCTCGCCTCCGGAGGCGATAACTTCAGCGCCATCCTGCCGCAGCTGCCGCCGGGCAGCCTGCGCTACTTCGACAGCCTGATGCTGCGCGAGATCACCCTGACCGAGCTGCAGCGCTACCGCGGCCCGTTCCTCAGCGCCGCGCCCGACTCGCTGCCGCCGCGCCTGCACCTCTCGACTCCGCGGCCGATGAAGTGCGCCGCCAGCGCGCCCTAGTCACTGCAAAAGGGCCTGGCCGACCAGCGGCCGGGTCTGCACGATGTACAGCTGATCGCCGACAAAGACCCACTCGATATCCAGCCGGTTGTTGTGCAGTAGCCGCGTCAGCCGCCGCGCCGTGTCGGCCAGCGTGATCGCCATCCGGTTATTGAGCACCGACTGCCCCTTGCGCGGGTTTTCCACCTCGCGCACGCCTCCCTTTTCATCAAACACCAGCATCGTGTCCTCTGCCGAGCGGCTGAGCACGCGGATGCCGTGATTGTACCAGCTGACGATCAGCGACTCGGGCACCTTCTTGCCATCGACCACCGACATTCCCAGGCCGCTCTTGGCGTTGATCGTGTAGTTTTTCTGGTCGTTCGGATCGGTCGGGTGCTGGGTCAGAAGGACTCCCGCGGCGGTGGCCGGCACGCCGACCTGCACCAGCGCGCCGCCGTAGACCTGGCTGTGCGCGATGCCGGCGCGCTGCCGGTCTTCGTAGGCGGCAAAGTTCCACACGCTGCTCCAGACCTGCTTGAGGGCACCGACCACCGCGTCGGTGCCGTGCAGGTTGGGGACCGTGTCGTAGAGTCCCGCGCCGTTAAAGTCAGCAAGATCCTCGGCGTTGGTCGAGCTGCGCACGAACACCCCGCCCTCGGCCCCCGGCAGCGCCTTGAGCGCCTCCTCAAGCCGCAGCCGCAGCGCCGCCGCCACCGGCGCCTCGAGAATCGCCTGGCGCAGCGCCGCCAGCTTCTGCCGCCGCACCCCGGGCTCACTCTGAAAGTCGGGATCGGCGAGCATCGCCGCGATCTGCTGATCGATGCCGCTCGCCTTGAGGTGGGCATCATAATAGGAAAACGGCACGCCAAAGCCGGGCGGCACCGCGAAGCCGGGTAGCTGGGCGGCGACGATCTCGCCGAGGTTTGCCGCCTTGGCACCGCAGCTGACCAGGTCCTTGGCGCGCAGCTGGGACAGAGTCAAAAGCTGCTCGACCGCCAGATCGGCAGCGGGAATCATCACCACCTTGCGGGCGCGCGCCGCCTTGGCCGCGAGCTCCTCGGCGGTCGCCGCGCGCACTACATACTCGGCGCCGCGGGCCTCGAAGTAGACCTGCTGGCCGTCAAACGGTGCCAGCTTCTCCGCCGCGCCGCGCAGGCCGATGCTGGGAATTCCCCAGGCGTGGGCGCGCAGGCTCACATGCGACAGCGGAGTCGAGAACTGCTCGGAGATGATGCCCGAGACCGGAGTGATGTCGGCCAGCGGTGTGTACAGGACGACGATGTCATCGGGATCGAAGGTCAGCTCGGCGGCGGGGACAGTCGGCGGCACCAGCCGCAGGAGGCCGACCGCGGTGCCCGGATTGAACGCTACATAATCGGTGGCGCGGTAGATCTGATCGTTGAGGATCACCGGCACATCGGTCAGCTGGCGCGCGACCTTCTCCTGGTAGCTGGAGTCGGGCCGGAACTTGACCTGCTCGCCGAGGAAGAAGGTCTCCTTCATCCGCTTGTAGGCGTGCCGCACATGCTCGGCGGTCGCCAGATCGCCGTCCCAGAACGCGAAGGTCCACAGGTCGGCGGCGAGGTGATGGACCAGGTAGCACATAAGGAAGTCGGTCTTTTTGCTGCCGTAGTTCTTGTCGAACTTGCGCGTCGCGGCGCGCGTGCGTGGCTGCTGGTACAGAGTCTGGAAGATGAAGTCCTTGTGGACCTTGTAGACGTTCACATCGAAGTAGTAGATCGCGTCGCTCTTCAGATCGATGACGAACTTGGTGAACTTCTCGCCGCCGAGCTGCTCGGAGTAGGCGTCAAACAGCGCCGCGTCGCCGAGCTCTGCCGTCCATAGCTTGCGCGCCGGCGCCTCTACCGGCACAAGCTTTGCGGCGAGCTCGCCCTCGGGCGCGACAGCGGGCGGGCGCGGCGCCGGAGTGCCGGCCGCAGGAGCGGACGGCGCCGGCGGTCTGTCCGCGGTCTTGCAGGCGACGAGCACTACGCAAGCCAGCACAAAAAGTCGCATGGCCGGACTTTACCGGCAAACATACAAAGGAGTGAGAACTTTGCCCGCGCCCCGGCGGGAGGAGCGAGCGGCGGGAGCACGGATGACGGATGACGGAGGGCGAGAGAGGAGGGCGAGGGCGAGGACTGAGGACGGAGGGCGACAGAGGAGGGCGAGGGCGGAGGGCCGATGAGGCGGGGGCGGGGCGCGGCGGGCTGCCTGAGGCCGGCCCTCACTGCGGGCAGGGCTCAGGTGCGCTCGAAGTGGAGCAGGTGCTCGTGACGCGGCGGCAGCTCGGCGCTGGTGCGCAGGTAGTGCGGGCGCTCGGCGGCGGCGCGGGCGACCAGGGTGAGCGCGGCGGCTTGGGCGGCGTGCAAAAGGGGCGCAGCGCCGTCGATGAACTGCTCGCCGACCACCGAGTCGCCGACCAGGATGTAGAGCCGGCCGCCGGGCTTGAGCAGCCGCGCCACCTGCGCCACCCAGGCGCTGCAGTCGGCCTGGTGGCGGCGCTGCAGCTCGGGCAGCGGCAGCGCCTCGCCGTGGCGGCGGGCGGCCATCTCGGCGCGCTCGATTGGCGTCGGATCGATGCCGAGCCAGGCATAGCGCCGCGCGTGGTGGGCGGCGTAGTCGTAGGTGCCCAGGTAGGGCGGCGAGGTGATGACGCGATCGAGGCTGCCCGGCCACAGCCCGAGCGTCGCCTGGCGCTCGCGGGGGTCGGTGCTCAGCGCCACCCGCGCATCCGCCACCGCGAGCAGCGGCGCCGGCGGCGGCGGGCTGGGCAGGCGGTGGAGCAGGGCGGCGTGCAGGCGGCAGACCTCCTCGGCCTTGCGCACAAACCAGCGCGTCGGCAGGCCCTTGCCCAGGTGACGGCCGGCGGCCAGCTCACCGGGGCGCGACTCGGCGCGCTGGGTCGACAGCTTGATGATGAGCGACGACAGGATGAGCAGCAGCGCCTCGCCGAGCGGGGCATCGCTGGCCACCACCTGCTCCAGCTCCTCGCGCAGGCCGCACAGCTCCAGGTAGATGTGTGGGGCGTAGTGGACCGGGTCGTCCCAGGTCTTGCGCGGCCGCTTTCGCTTGTGCACCCGCTCCAGCGAGGCCGCGCCCACCGCCTGCGCCTTGGCGAGCAGCGCCCGCTGCATCGCCTGGGGCAGCGCCGTCGCCTTGAAGCGGGCCAGCCGCACCGCCAGCTCGTTGACGTCGCAGCCGACGGCGCGGCCGCCGCGCAGAAGGACCTCCAGGGGGACGGTGCCGCTGCCGCAGAACGGATCGAGCACCGCTTGCCCCGGGGCCAGATCGGCCAGCAGCTGACGCACCAGCAGCGGGTGGGTGCGGGCGGCGAAGCTGTGGAACAGGTGGGTGGCGAGCGCCGCCTCTACTGGGGCCCGCTCCTCGGGGCTGAGGTCGCCGGGTAGGGGCGGCACCGCCAGCGCCTCGCGAAGCTGGGCCGCCGCCGCCGGCTGGCCCGAGCAGTGGATGGCCAGCGCCGGTGCCGACAGAGAGCGACGGCGTCGCGTAGGATCGGCGGGCTGCCGCGGCGCGGGCGCGAGAGCGGGCGAGTCAGAAGGACGGGGCGGCGAGAGCATGGCGACACAGTAGCCCAACTCGCCGGCCCCTGCAGCGGGTCGATCGCTGGCCGGCCGCTGGCGAGCCTGGCCCAAGGTCCGCCGGGGGCGGTCAAGCGCCGGGGCCTGAGCTGGGCGGGCGGCGGGGAGTCGCGAGCGGGGTCTTACTGCGCGCGCTTGCGCTGGAGGATGATGCGGGTGAAGGCGGCGCCGGCTTCCTGGGCCAGGGCGCGGAAGGCCGGTCCGAGCGGTCGCAGATCGCCTTTGAGCTCATCGCCGTAGATCACGCCGATGCCGCGGTTGCCGACGAGCAACGGCAAAAGCAGCAGCGCCCCGGTGGAGCTGCCCAGGGCCGACATGGCGGCCCGGTTCTGCGGCGTGTCGGGCAGCGGGCCGATGTGCGGCTGCTGCGCCGCGAGCACGTCGTTGAAGGGGGACTTCTCTTCGGTGGCGACGGTGAACCACTTCAGGCTCATCACCACGTGATCGGGGCCGCGGCCGTCCAGGCACACCAGCTGCTTGGACTGCAGGACGAACAGGCCCACATGCTCGGCGTACTGGATCATGCAGTCGAGCAGGATGGTGACTACCTGATCGCGCTCGCTCGCGGCGCGCAGCTGCTCGATCTGCTTGGCGAAGATCGCTGCCTCGGCGGGCAGGGCCGGCTCGGCGGCGGCTGTCGGGGCTGGGGCCCCCGAGGGATTCAAGGCGCGGGCGAGCGCCTTGAGAGAGCTCGGATCGGCGGGGCCGCTCGGCGCCGGGGGCTTGGAGCCGGCCATGAACCCGGCGGCCGGTGCCGCGCTCTTCTTGGCGGCCTGCGGCGCTGCGGGCGCGGTCGGCTTGGCCGGCGCGGAGACGCTCGCCGGGCGGGCGGGGGCGGCCGCTGGCTGGGCGGCGGGCTTGGACGCGGTGATCGCTGCTGCCGGCTTCTGCGCCACCGGGGCATTGGACTGGCCGGCCGGCTTGGCGGCGGCTGCCGGCTGGGCGGCTGGCTTGGCTGCCGGAGCCGCTGCTGGCTGGGCGGCCGGCTTGGCAGCTGCCGGAGCGGCCACCGCGGCCGCCTGCCCTGTGGGCTTGGCGGCTGCGGGCTGAGCGGCGACCGGCTTGGCGGCTGCTGCCGGCTGAGCTGCGGGCTTGGCGGCTGCGGGCTGAGCCGCCGCGGCGGGAGCCGCTGCGGGCTTGGCGGCTGCTGGAGCGGCTGCGGGCTGAGCTGCGGGCTTGGCGGCTGCCGG
>JBGANQ010000139.1:0-17007 GCA_044222245.1 Polyangia bacterium
CACCGCCGAGACGTGGATCGGCTCGCCGTTGCGCCGCGCCCCCTGCCCGCGCGCCGCCGCGAACACCAGCCCCAGGGCCGGCGCCGCGACCACGCCGACCGCCAGCTCGCCATCGACCTCGCAGGCGATCGACACCGAGAACAGGGGCAGGCCGTGGGCGAAGTTGGTGGTGCCGTCCAGGGGATCTATGATCCAGCGCGGGGCGTGCGGGTCGCCGCCGCGATCGCCGCTCTCTTCGGCGAGGATGCGGTGGTCGGGGTGGCGGGCGCGCAGCCCGGCGATGATCAGCTCCTCGGCGGCGCGGTCGTACTTGGTGACAAGGTCGGTGGAGACGCCCTTGCTCTGCGCCGGCTGGCGGGCATGGGCGCCCTGGCTTAGCAGCGCCCCGGCCGAGCTGGCAAGGGCAAGCGCTGTATCGAGATACAGGAGGTTTGCGGCAGTGTTCATTTGGGGGCTGGTTTGTTACAGGGTGAGCTGCATGGCGACAGCGCGGTTTTCTTGGTGGTGGCGGTACTCGCTGGACCCCTTGACTTCGTCGGGCAGCTGGTCGCGGGTGACCGGCACGAAGCCGAACTTCTCGGCGAAGAAATCGGTGGCGTGCTCGGTGAGCAGGCACACCCGGGCCAGGCCCCGCTGGCGCACCCGCAGCTGCACCGCCTCGGCGAGCATCCAGCCCAGGCCCTCGCCGCGGCGCTCGGGGTGCACCGCCTGCGAGCGCAGAAGGGCGCTGTCGCCGTAGATCTCCAGCGCCACGCAGCCCTTGACCTCGCCGGCGGTGTCCTTGAGCACCCACAGCTCGGCCAGCTCCTCGGGCACGCCGGTCGTCGGCAGCTTGCCGAGCCGCAGCAGCTCGCGCACCTTAGGAAGATCGCTCGGGGTCGCCCGCACCACCGCATCGCCCAGGCGGGTGAGCAGCCGCTCGTGCAGGTTGTCAAAGCTCCCCGAGGACATCACCACCACGGTGTCGCCGGCGGTCACCCGCTGGGCGATGTGCTCGATGATGCCGGCGACCTCGGTGATGGCGCGCGCCGGCACCCCGTGCTTGCGGATGTCGACGGCCAGCCGCTCGATGTCGAGCCGGTGCGCCGCCGGCGCCTTGTCGGGCTGGTGGACGGCGCCGATCACGACCTCGTCGGCGGCGGCGAAGGCCTCGGCAAACTCCTTCTGGAATACGTCCGTGCGGCTGGTCGCCGAGCGCGGCTCGAAGACGCAAAATAGCCGGCCGGTGCCAAAGCGGCCGCGCAGGCCGCGCAGGGTCTCGCGCACTGCCGTCGGGTGGTGGGCAAAGTCGTCGACCACCGAGACGCCCTGGGCGATGCCGCGCAGCTCCTGGCGGCGCTTGACGCCGACGAAGCGGCGCACCCCGCGGGCGATCTCCTCGGCAGAAAGGCCGACCGCCTTATCGGCCAGCGCGGCGATGACCGCCAGGGTGTTCTCCAGGTTGTAGGCGCCGGGCAGGCCGGTCTCGAACGAGCCGAGGCGCTGGCCGTGGTGCAGCACCTCGAACACGGTGCGGCCGCCGGTGCGGATGCCGGTCACCTCGGCCCGCCACTCGACCTCGGGGCCGCAGGCGGGGGCGATGCCGTAGCGCTCGGTGCGGCAGCGCGCCCCCTGGGCGACCTCCAGGGCGAGCGGCGAGCTGGCGCTGACCAGCAGCAAGCCCTCGGGCGGGATGAGGGCGATAAACTCGCGGAAGCTCTGCTTGATCGCCTCGATGCCGCTGAAGATGTCGACGTGGTCGAGCTCGACCGAGGTGAGGATGCCGATGCGGGGTTTATAGTGGAGGAACTTGCTCTTCTTGTCGAAAAACGCCGTGTCGTACTCGTCGCCCTCGAGGACGAACGGGCCCTTGCCGAGAGCGGCGCTGTCGAGCTCGCGGTTTAGCGGCACGCCGCCGATCATGTAGGACGGATCGCGCCCCGCCTGCTTGAGCACCCAGGCGAGCAGCGCGGTGGTGGTCGTCTTGCCGTGCGTCCCGGTGACCACCAGGTTGTTGTCACCGAGCAAGAGCTCCTCGAGGATGCCGGGGAAGGACTGCAGGCGCAGCCCGCGCTCGGTGGCGGCCAAGACCTCGACGTGATCGCGCCGGCAGACGTTGCCGACCACTACCACGTCGGGCTCCCAGTCGAGGTTCTTGCGCCCAAACCCCTCCATCACCGGGATGCCCGCCGCCGCGAGCTGCGTCGACATCGGGGGGTAGACGTGCTCATCAGAGCCTCGCACTTGGTGACCGGCGGCTTTGAGCAGCTCAGCCACCGCGCCCATGCCGGTGCCGCAGATGCCTATTAGGTGCAGTTTCACTGTTTTCCTCGCTACTACCCTTGTTGCTATCGGGGTCGGCGCCACAGCAAGCGCCCCGGGCAGAAGTGCGGCCGCGGGAGCCGCGCATAGGTCGTCTCTTGGTCGGCCCCATCCTGGGAAGGCCTCATCCTGGCAGTATACCGGATGGCCAGCTCTCTCGGTGAGCCCAGGTCAGCGGCGGCTTTCAGCCAAGGCCGCAGGGGTCTTCTTTTCCCGTTTCTCAGTGCCGTTTCTCTGGAATTTTTCCTAGTCCGAGGGCTCGCCTTGAGCCTTGACCTGGGCGATGGCGCGCAGGACCGCGTCGCCACACTGCACGGTGTCGAGCCCGCCGCCCAGGTCTTTGGTCGTCTGGCCGCTCCTCACTACGTGCTCGACCGCCGCCCGCAGCTGCCGCGCCGCCACCGGCTCGCCGATGTGCTCCAGCAAAAGGCCCAGGGTCAAAAAGGCGGCCAGCGGGTTGGCCAGGCCCTTGCCGGCCAGGTCGGGGGCCGAGCCGTGCACCGGCTCGAACAGCGAGCAGCGCCCCGGGTGGATGTTTCCCGAGGCGGCGACGCCCAGGCCGCCGCACAGCGCGGCGCCCAGATCGGTCAGGATGTCGCCAAACAGGTTGCTCGTGACCACCACGTCGAACCGCTCGGGCGCGCGCACGAACTCCATCGCCGCGACGTCCACGTACAGGTGGCTGGAGGCCACCGCGGGAAACTCGCGGGCCAGGGCCTTCCACGTCCGCTGCCACAGCCCGTGGGCGTGCGGCAGGGCGTTGGCCTTGTCGACCATGCACACCCGCGGCGGATTGTGGGTGCCGCCGTGGGGGACCAGCGCCAGCTCGTAGGCGGCGCGCAGGATGCGCTCGACGCCGCGGCGGGTGTTGAGGTCCTCGCTGATCGCGACCTCGTCGGGGGTGTCGCGCTTAAACGACCCGCCCATCTGGACGTAGGACCCTTCGGTGTTCTCGCGCAGGACGACGAAGTTGATGTCGGCGCAGCGCTTGCCCTTGATCGGGCACAGCCGCTCGTCGATGAGCTGCACCGGCCGGAGGTTTATATACAGGTCCAGGCCAAAGCGCAGCCCAAGCAGCACGTCGCGGGCGACGATCTGCTCGGGGACTCGCGGATCGCCCAGGGCGCCAAATAGGATCGCGTCGTAGTGGTCGCGCAGCTCGGCCAGGGCACCGCTCGGCAGGGTCTCGCCGGTGGCGAAGTAGTGATCGGCCGACCAGGGGAAGTGGGTGGTCTTGACCTGGACCCCGAGCGGCTCCAGGGCGCGCAGGGCCTGGGCCACCACCTCGACGCCGATGCCGTCGCCGGGGATGACGGCGATGCGGCGGGTGCCGGCGCGGGCGCCGCTCGGCAGGTGGCTGGGGAGGCCAAAGGGGTACACGCTGGGGACCGGTTGGTTCATCGCTGCCTGCCTCACTTGGCTGCGGGCTGCACCCCGTGGTACAGCTCGGCGTTTTTCTGCACGGTCGCAAGGTCGTGGAAGGCGCGAAGCTGCGCCTCGTCCCACTCCCGGTCAAGCTCTGCCATGCCCCACCTTCCCGAGGCCGCGACCTGGAGCATGAACGGCGAACCGCCGCGGCTGCACAGCCGGCGCGGTGCCCCCGCCGGGCCGGCCGGGGCGTCACCGAGCTGCGGCGCGCCGGGGCCGAGCCGGGCGCTGAAGTCCTTCTCGTAGCGCTCAGGGTACAGGCGCACGAACAGCTCGCGCCCGTTGCTGGCGTCGGCGCCGTAGAGCCGCCCGAGCGCCGCCGCCTGCTGGGCGGCCGGGTAGCTGTCCTTGATCAGGTCGCGCATCTTGCGGTGGTTCTTGACCACCGAGTAAAACGACCACTGGGTGGTCTGCAGCAGCGAGTCGAACACCGCGCTGGCGTCGCCCTCGGCCACCGCGCGCAGCAGCTGCTCGCACGCCGCCTCGGGGGTGTTCTTGCCGGCGCAGCCGCCCAGCGCCAGCAGCAAGCCGCCCAGCAGGGCACCGCGCAGACCGCCGGGCCGGGCGCCGCCGGCGATCGGTGGCTCCGCGCTCACGGCCGCTCGCCGGGCTCGTCTGCGCCGGGCTCGTCTGCGCCACCGGCCCCGCGCGGCAGGCGCGAGCGCAGCGCATCGGCCTGCTGCTGCCGTCGCTCGCTCTGCTGGATGAGGGTCAGGCGGAAGGCGATGTACAGGCCGATGACGACCCAGATGATCGGGTTGCCTGGCAGCTTGATGCCGCGCACCCCCGCCGCCCCGAGGGCCCCCGCGATCGCCGTCACCTCCGCCGCGGCCAGGCCCACCGCGAAGAATACCGGCCGCCGCAGCGCCACCGCCACCGCGCCGATCAGCAGCCCGCCGGCCACCGCGAGGTTGCTTGGGTGAAGCAGCAGGCTAAACGGGTTCATCTGAACCACCGCAAAGCAGCCCATCATGCACATCATCACTACCAGGTAGCTCGTTTGGGATCGCACTCTATGGGCCTACCACTAGGGGGGGGCGCAAGCAATGGATTGTCGCTCCCGACCCCGCGGGCGGCGGCTCGATCAGGCGGCAGGCCGGTGCCAAGCCGGCGGCAAGCCGGTGCCAAGCCGGCGGCAAGCGGGTGGCAAGCGGGTAGCAGGCTGGTGCCAAACGAGTGCCAAGGCGGCAAGTGGTCGTCGGCAAAGATTTTTTGCTCTTGCCGGGTAAAACGGGCCTTTGGTATTGAAGGCACCTCGCTGGCTCATGCAGACTCCCGATCGCCAAGCAGTCGCGGCAGTCTAGTAGCTGATCACTTGGTCACTGGCCATTTGACTACGGCCACATACTCGATTTCGCTCCCATGCGCTCGGCCGCAATGGGCACTTCCCGGCTCGCCAGAGCGACAGGCGTGGGGTATGTGCTGGCCGGCCGGTCGGCCGACTGGTCGGCTCGGTAGATGGCTTCGGATGTTCTCACCGGCTCCCGTCTCGATGGGCGGATCGGCGAGACTTATCCACACATGTGGATAAGTCTGTGGATAGAGGTATGTTGAGCGAACTATTTCTCGCCGGTCCGCCAGGCTCTCCGGAACCAACCTCCGCCCCCGCGGCAACTCCGCTGGCGATCGAGGTTGACGCGGACGGCGGCCCTGCGGAGAAGGTGTGGCAGGACGCCCTGCGGGCGCTGGCCGGCAAGGTGTCGGCGCAGAACTTCGACCTGTGGTTCCGCCCCATCCGCTGCGTCGCCCAGAACGACACCGAGCTGCACCTGTCGGCGCCCAACCGCTTCATCCGCGAGTGGTTTGAGACCAACTACCTGGCCATCGTCCTGTCCGAGATCCACAAGAGCACCGGCGAGGAGTTCACCGTCCGCTGGGAGGTGCTCGACAGCCCGCTGGTGCTGAGCGAGCCGCGCCCGCCGGCCGCTCCCTCTGCCGCCGAGCTCGAGGCGCGCCGGCGCCGGGCTCCGGCCAAAAGCGGCGCGCCGGGCTTGCGGCGGGACGGCGGCCCCGAGCTGGCCAGCCCGCGACCGCTGCCCGAGGAGCCGCGCGGCGGGCCACCACCACCGGCCGCCACCCCGGCGGCGGCCTTTGCGGCGGCCAAGGACTCCCCGGATCTGTTGGCCAAGTACCAGTTCGACTCGTTCGTCGTCGGTCCGTCCAATCAGCTGGCCGCCGCGGCCAGCCGCGCGGTCGCCGACAACCCGGCCAGCAAGTACAACCCGCTGTTCATCTACGGCGGCGTCGGCCTGGGCAAGACCCACCTTCTGCACGCGATCGGCCAGCAGATCCAGGCCCAGCACCCGAGCTGGCGCATCCTGTACCTGAAGACCGAGACGTTCATGAACGAGTTCATCTATCAGGTGCGCAACAACCGCATCGAAGAGTTTCGCAACAAGTACCGCGACCACACCGACGTCCTGCTGATGGACGACATCCAGTACCTGGGCGGCAAGGAGCGCACCCAGGACGAGTTTTTCCACACCTTCAATGCGCTGTTCGAGTCGCACCGCCAGATCGTCGTCACCGCCGACAAGTACCCGCATGAGATCCCGGACCTGGAGGAGCGCATCCGCTCGCGCTTCCAGTGGGGCCTCATCGCCGACATCCAGCCGCCCGAGCTGGAGACCCGGATCGCCATCCTCGCCAAGAAGGCCGAGTACGACAAGATCGACCTCCCCGACGAGGTCGCCCACTACCTGGCCGCTCACATCAAGTCCAACGTGCGCGAGCTGGAGGGGCTGCTCATCCGCGTGGCGGCGTTCGCGTCGCTGCAGCAGCGGCTCATCACCATCGAGTTCGTGCAGGAGACGCTCAAGAACTTCCTCAGCCAGTCGGCGGCCCACCTGACCGTCGAGGCGGTGCTCAAAGAGGTCGCCAACTACTTCAACGTGAAGATCGCCGACCTCAAGGGCTCAAGCCGCCTGGCCTCGGTCACCCGGCCGCGGCAGATCGCCATGTACCTGTCGCGCAAGCTGTGCAAGGCGAGCTTCCCCGAGCTTGGCCAGAAGTTTGGCGGCAAGGACCACACGACCGTGATGTCGGCCTGCCGCCGCGTCGAGGCGCTGCTTGTGCAGGACGTAAAGACGCGCAGCATGGTGCTGGAGATCGAACGCCACCTCACCGAGTAGCCCCGCCTCGCCCGTCTCGCCCGTCTCGCCAGCGCCGCTCTGGCGCTCGTCCAAAAACCTGCCTCCAGCGCCCTTGCTCCTAGCTGGCGGCCTCGGCATTTAAGCGCGCCCGCCGCTTCGATTTAGGTCGGCAAAAATGACTTCCCCGTTGCCTGATCGTAGGTCTTTCGAGTATGACTACGCCCAACGTGAGGCTGTGGATAAGTCTGTGGGTAAGTATCTGACTTGGGCAGTGGATATCCTGGGCGTAACTACCAGCTGTGGATGAAGCCCCCGTTTTTCCACACCTGCCCACATGCCCATCCACAGCCCGAACCAGCGACAAATGCCTGATTGGCAAGGACTTTGGGCACTTATCCAGAAGATCACAGGCTCTACGGATCCGACTAAAGATCTTAAAGATCTATAGAGATCCAAAGAGATCCAGAAAGACCCAAGGCCCAGCCAGGCAGCCCAGGAACGCTGCAGACCTTATGACCTCACATTGGCCGCGCACCCTCATCATCTGCTGGAGACACCGCGATGGAGTTTAAGATCGAGAAGGCTGCTTTTCTCCAAGGCCTCTACTTCGCGCAGGGCATCGCCGACCGCAAGGCCACCATGCCCATCCTGGCCAACGTCCTTCTGCGGACCGATGGCCCCGACAAGATCCTGGTCGCCGCCACCGACCTGAACCTGACTGTCACCACCGAGCTCTCGTGCGACGTCGCCAGCGAGGGCGGCCTCACCGTCGCTGCCAAGCACCTGCACGACATCGTCAAGTCGCTGCCCGGCGATCGGGTGGCGATCCGCCGCGCCGACAACAACTACGCCGAGATCAGCGCCGGCAAGGTCAACTACAAGGTCATCGGCCTGCCGGATCGCGACTTCCCCAAGCTGCCGAGCTACCGCGACCTGAAGTTCTACAAGGTCGACGCACCGGTGCTGCGCGATCTTATCGCCAAGACCTTCTTCTCGATCTCCAACGACGAGACCCGCAGCCACTTAAACGGCGTGCTGTTCGAGTGCGAGGGCAGCGGCGACAAGGCGACCGCGCGCATGGTCTCCACCGATGGCCACCGGCTGTCCAAGTGCGAGCGCGCCCTGCCCGGCGCCCCGACCCTGATGCCCGGCCTGGTCATCCCGCGCCGGGGCCTGATGGAGCTGCGGCGGGCCCTGGAAGGCGGCGGCGGGCACGTCGAGTTCGCCACCAGCGCCGGGTACCTGTTCCTGCGCAGCGGCGCCACCGTCCTCACCGTGCGCATCACGGACGCGCAGTTCCCGCCCTACGACCAGGTGATCCCGCGCGAGCACCAGCGCGAGGTGGTGATAAACCACGACCAGCTGCTCGACTCGCTCAAGCGCATCTCGCTGGTCGCCTCCGAGAAGACCTGGGGCGTCCGCCTGAGCGTGAGCCGCGGCACCCTGCGCATCGAGTCGGACAACCCCGACCTCGGCCAGGGCCGCGAGGAGCTGGACGTCCGCTACGACGGCCCCGACTGCACCATCGGCTTCAACGCCAAGTACCTCATCGAGCTGCTCAGCGAGATCGACACCCCGGAGGTCCAGCTGGAGCTTAACGGCGAGCTCGATCCGGGCCTGCTGCGGCCCCTGGATGACAAGCAGGGCGTGGGCAACCAGTACCTGGGTGTCATCATGCCCATGCGCCTTTAGCGGCCCGCCCAGCCCCACCCTGCCCCGGAGCCAGCGGATTGATCTATCACGCCCTGCGGGCCCTGCAGTTCCGCAACCTCGAGCAGGTTAGCTTCCTGCCCCACCCGCGCTTCAACGTCCTGCACGGGGACAACGGGCAGGGCAAGACGAACCTGCTGGAGGCGATCTACCTGCTGGCCACCCTGCGCTCGTTCCGCACCACCCGCACCGAGGAGCTCATCGGCTTTGCCCACAGCACCGCCGAGCTGCGCGCCCGCGTCGAGCACCGCCAGGTGATCCGGCAGCTCGGCCTGCAGCTGCTCACCCGGCCGACCCGCAAGCAGGCCCTGGTCGATGGCAAGGCGGCGCGCTCCAGCGAGTACTTCGGCGGCGTCAACGTCGTCCTGTTTGCCCCCGAGGACCTGCGGCTGCCCAAGGGTCCGCCGGTCGGTCGGCGGCGCTTCCTCGATCGGGCGATCTGGAACACCTATCCCGCCTACCTCGACGAGGTGCGGACCTACGAGCGCGTGCTGCGCAGCCGCAACGCCGTGCTGCGCAGCGGGCCGGGCGCCGGCGGGCCAGGTGCCGGCGGGCGGGACGCGGCGGCGGCGGCGGCCGAGCTGCCCGCGGGGGACGGGGCGTCGCTGCTCAGTAGCGACGAGCTGCTCGACATCTACGACCACAAGCTCGCCGAAGCCGGGGCCGTCCTCCTGCAGCGCCGCCGCCACTACATCGGCGAGCTGGCGCCGCAGGTGGCGACGACGTTCGCCGAGGTCTGCCGCAGCAGCCTGGCGGTCGAGCTGCGCTACCTCGCCGGCGTCGGCAGCGCCCGCCAGCCGGCGGCCCTCGACCCGGCCACCGATCTGGGCGCCCTGCTCCGCGAGCAGCTGCAGCGCGACCGCCGCCGCGACCTCTTGCGCGGCTACACCCACAGCGGGCCGCACGCCGACGACCTCGCCCTGGACCTGGCCGGCCGCGCCGCCGACGTGCACGCCTCGCAGGGCCAGCTGCGCGCCCTGGTGCTGTCGCTGAAGATCGCCGAGATCCAGCACCTGTACCGCATCCTGCAGGACCCGCCGGTGCTGCTCCTTGACGACGTGAGCTCCGAGCTCGACCCGCAGCGCAATGCCTACTTGTTCGAGTTCCTGCGCACCATGCCCTGCCAGGTGTTCATCACCACGACAAGCCCGCTGCACGTAAAGCTCATCGAAGACCGCCAGGACTTCCTCATCCACGGCGGCCGCATCGCCGATCAGCCGGCCGACCCCCTCCCCTTCCCCATCCCTAGCCAGGCCCCGCTGCCCGCAGACGATACGAGCAGTGAGGCGCAGCCGGCCGACCCGCAGCCGGAAGCCCCTCTGACGCCCGCCTGAGCAAGACCGCCCTAGCGTCGCCGCCCGGGACTGCCGACCGCTGGTCACCGGGCGCTTGTACTGGGCGCTTGTACTGGGCGCCGACCACCGACATCGGGCGCCGCTCACCGATATTGGCGGGCGGTCGCTGCGGAAAAGAAGCGGGATAGCTGAACCTGTGCTACGTTGCGTGGCCCGAGCGCGCCGCATCCTTCTTGGCCTTTTTGGCAAGCCCGCGACGCGCGCCGCCCAAGCACAGGAGCCTTTGTTTTCGCGATGAGTGACCCAGCCGCCGTTCCCCCAGGCGTTAGTCCAGGTCCGGGGCCAGAGAGCAGTGACAACACAGTCGCCAGCGCCGCTTACACCGGCGAAAATATCCAGGTCCTAAAAGGCCTGGAAGCGGTGCGCAAGCGCCCCGGCATGTACATCGGTGACACCGACGATGGCACCGGGCTGCATCACCTGGTCTACGAGGTCGTCGACAACTCGGTCGACGAAGCGCTTGCCGGCCACTGCAAGAACATCGAAGTGCGCATCCACTACGACAACTCGATCACCGTCATCGACGACGGGCGCGGCATGCCGACCGATATGCACCCGACCGAGCACCGCCCCACCCCCGAGGTGATCATGACGGTGCTGCACGCCGGCGGCAAGTTCGACAAAAAGAGCTACAAGGTCTCCGGCGGCCTACACGGCGTCGGCGTCTCGGCGGTGAACGCCTTGTCCGAGTGGCTCAAGCTCGAGATCCGCCGCAACGGCAAGTTCTACCACCAGGAGTACCGCCGCGGCGCCCCGGTCACAGGCCTTGACGAGATGGGCGTGTCCAGCCGCACCGGCACCACCGTCGCCTTCAAGGCCGACTCGGAGATCTTCAGCAGCGTCGAGTACTCCTACGACACGCTGCACCAGCGGCTGCGCGAGCTGGCGTTCCTCAACTCGGGGCTGCGCATCACCCTGGTCGACGAGCGCAGCGACAAGCGCGCCGAGATGTTCTCCGCCGGCGGCATCGCCTCGTTCGTCTCCGACCTCAACACAGGTAAGGAGCTGGTGCACGGCGAGCCGATCTTCCTCACCGGCGTCCAGCCCTCGCCCGAGATCCCCGACGCCGAGATCGTCGTCGAGGTCGCCATCCAGTGGAACGACAGCTACTCCGAGAACGTCTTTTGCTTCACCAACAACATCCGCAATAAAGACGGCGGCTCGCACATGACCGGGTTCCGCCAGGCGCTGACCCGCACCGTCAACGCCTACGCCCAGGCCAACGGACTGCTCAAGGACATGAAGCAGGGCCTGTCGGGCACCGACCTGCAAGAGGGCCTCACCGCCGTCGTCTCGATCAAGCACCCCGACCCCAAGTTCAGCAACCAGACCAAGGACCGCCTGGTCTCCTCCGAGGTCGCCGGCATCGTCAACTCGATCGTCGGCGATCGCCTAAACGAGTGGCTCGAGGAGCACCCGCGCGAGGGCAAGGCGATCATCAACAAGTGCCTGCTCGCCGCCCGCGCCCGCGAGGCGGCCAAGCGCGCCCGCGAGATGGTGCAGCGCAAGGGGGCGCTCGACTCGATGGCGCTGCCCGGCAAGCTCGCCGACTGCCAGGAGCGCGACCCCGCCCTGTGCGAGCTGTTCATCGTCGAGGGCGACTCGGCCGGTGGCTCGGCCAAGCAGGGCCGCGACCGCCGCACCCAGGCGATCCTGCCCCTGCGCGGCAAGATCCTCAACGTCGAGAAGGCGCGCCTTGACAAGATGCTGTCGTCGCAGGAGATCGTCACCCTGATCACCGCGCTCGGCTGCGGCGTCGGTGACCAGAAGGACCTCGGCAAGCTGCGCTACCACCGCATCATCATCATGACCGACGCCGACGTCGACGGCTCGCACATCCGCACCCTGCTTTTGACCTTCTTTTATCGCCAGTACCGCGAGTTCGTCGACGGCTCGCTGGCCAAGGGGCAGCACCACATCTACATCGCCCAGCCGCCCCTTTACAAAGCCAAGAAGGGCAACAAAGAAGAGTATTTGAAGAATGAGCAGGCGCTGGAGGACTTCCTGCTGCGCTCGACCTCGGAGGAGATGACCCTGCTCATCGGCGCCGCCAATGCCCCGGGGTCAAGCGAGCTCACCGGCGCCGAGCTGCGCGAGCTCGCCCGCCAGGCCGGCCGCTACGCCAAGGCGCTCGTCGCCATCGACAAGAAGCAGGACTCGCGCATCATCGACGCCCTGGTCAAGGCCGGGCACCTCACCCGCGCCGACCTGCGCGACGAGGCCGCGGTCAAGGCCGCCCTGGAGCGCATGGAGGCCCACCTGCGCAAGTTCGCCGCCGACTTCACCGAGCTCCAGGCACACATCGTCCCCGACGAGGAGCACGCCAGCTTCCAGATCGTCTGCCCCGGACGCCTGGGCGGCGCTCGCAAAGAGACGCGCATCGACTTCGCCCTATTTGACTCGCCCGAGCTGACCGAGCTCACCCGGCTGCACCAGAAGCTGCACAAGTACGGGGAGGGCCCCTTCACCCTGGCCGAGGGCAACACCCGCCATCAGGTGCAGCAGATCGAGCAGGTCGCGGCCCTCATCGACAGCATCGGCCGCAAAGGCCTGCAGATCCAGCGCTACAAGGGCCTGGGCGAGATGACCGCCGAGCAGCTGTGGGAGACCACCATGGACCCGCAGAAGCGCACCCTGCTGGAGGTGCACGCCGACGACCTCAACGAAGCCGAGCGCATCTTCAGCATGCTGATGGGCGAGGCCGTCGAGCCCCGGCGAGAGTTCATCGACCAGCACGCGCTGAACGTCCGCAACCTCGACGTCTGAGCGCCAAGGGGTTGTTGGGCAGCGGCCCCCCAGACTGTTTTTGGGGCACTGCTCAAACTCCTGCGGGAGCCAAGAGGCGTGGGCCGACCGGAGCTGCTTTTTTGTCCGCGCCAGCGGGCAAAAAAGTAGCGCAGGGAAGGGGGACCCGCGCCGAGACCCTATCGCCTGTGCCCCTTAATGAAGGCTACGTCGCGCTGACCGGATCAAGCAGGGACGCCCCCGTCATCTCCGCCGGCTTGGGCAGCCCCATCAGCTCGAGGATCGTCGGCGCCACGTCTTTCAAGCCGCCGGTGTGCAGCCGCCGCTCGCGCAGCGCCTCGTCGACCAGGATGAACGGCACCGGATTGGTGGTGTGCGCCGTGTGCGGCTGGCCGGTCTCCGGGTCGACCATCAGCTCGCAGTTGCCGTGATCGGCGGTGATGAGCAGGCTCGCGCCCGCCTGCGTCGCCGCCGCGACGAGCCGCCCCAGGCAGTCATCGATCGTCTCGACCGCCGCGATCGCCGCCGGCAGGACCCCCGTGTGACCGACCATGTCGGGGTTGGCGTAGTTTACAAGGACGAAGGCGTACTTGCCGCTGGCGATCGCCTCCACCACCCCGGCGGTCACGTCGAGCGCGCTCATCGCCGGCGCCAGATCGTAGGTCGCGATGTCGCGCCGCGAGGGCACCAGGCGCCGCGCCTCGTGCGGGTAGGGCGCCTCGGTGCCGCCGTTGAAGAAGAAGGTGACGTGGGCGTACTTCTCGGTCTCGGCGCTGCGGAACTGCCCCAGGCCAAGGCCCGCCAGGTACTCGCCGAGGTTATTGTGCAGCGACTGCGGCGCGAAGGCGATCGGCAGGTTCAGCTTGGCGTCGTACTGCGTCATGCACACGTAGCGGCTCAGCTGGGGCCACCGGCCGCGGTCAAAGCCGGCAAAGGTCGGCTGCGTCAGCGCCGCCGTCAGCTCGCGCGCGCGGTCGGCGCGGAAGTTGAAAAAGACCACCGCGTCGCCGTCACCGATCGTCGCGACCGGCTGCTCGCCATCGCACAGAACGATGGGCGTCACAAACTCGTCGTTTTCGCCGCGCAGGTAGGCGGCGCGAACTGCCGCCGCGGCGCCCGCCGCCGCCGGGGCGCGGTGCCCCTGGCCGCCCACCAGCATCGCGTAGCTGCGCGCCACCCGATCCCAGCGGTTGTCGCGATCCATGGCGTAGAACCGCCCGACCAGCGTCGCCACCCGACCGGCGCCGATGCGCCCAAGCTCCGCCTCGACCTGCTCCAGGTAGCCCGCGGCCGACTGCGGCGGCGTGTCGCGGCCATCGAGGAAGGCGTGCCAGGCGATGCGCGTAAGGCCGTGCCGGCGCCCGAGCTCGACCACCGCGTAGGCGTGCTCGAGCGTCGAGTGGATGCCGCCCGGCGAGGTCAGGCCCATGACGTGCAGCGTGCCGCCGCGCGCCTTGACTGCCTCGACTGTGGCCACGAGCTCGGGGTTAGTGAAGAAATCGCCGTCGCGGATCGCCTTGCTGATGCGCGGCAGATCCTGGTAGACCACCCGCCCGCCGCCGAGGATCGTGTGGCCGACCTCGGAGTTGCCCATCTGCCCCTCGGGGAGGCCGACCTCCAGCCCCGAGCAGCTAAGGGTGGTAAACGGGTAACGGGCGAGCAGCCGCGGCAGCGTCGTCTTATGGGCCAGCGAGATCGCATTGGCCTCGGGCGCCTCCCGGTAGCCGAAGCCGTCCAGGATGCAGAGCACGACCGGCTTCATGCCTAGCGCCGGATGCCGAGCAGCTGATCCATCGTCCGCTGATCGGCGTCAGGGAACTGGTACTGGCCAAACTCTGACGACGAGACCCAGCGGAAATCGCGCACCCGCTTGGCCCGCATCGGCTTGCCGCCGGGCACAAGCGACGCCGCGTACAGGGCCAGGATGACCTCGTAGCCGTCGTAGGTATGGTGCTTTTCACCGATCTTTTTGCCGATCACGAACTCGGCGTCCAGGCGCTCCTGCAGCTCGCGCTGCAGGGCCTGTTCGTCTTTCTCGCCGGACTCGACCTTGCCGCCGGGGAACTCCCACTGCAGCGACAGCACCGCCGACTCGCGACGCTGGGTGATCAGGTACTTACCTTCGCGCTCCACGACCGCAGCCACAACGCGCACAACTTGTTTTGCCATAGCGGAAAGAGCTCCTCCCTGGAGGTGCACATCAATGTATCAAAAAATTGGGGCCCTTGGCGATGCCCCGCCATGCCTCGGCCCGCTCACCGGCAGCCGCGGGCAGCCGGCAAAGAGGCTCGCTTGCCACGGCGCCCGCCGCGGCCGGTTGCGACCCGCGAGGGCTGAATCTATCATCGTCTGGCGAGCGTCGTCCATGACATCGTCTGAAGCACTTGGCCAGGGCCTGCCTTGCCAAGCAGCTTGGCAGTTGCCAGGATCCGAGGGCTTCAGGGCGCTAAAATCCGAGGAGGAACTCAACATGGGTCTTTTTGGTTTCATAAAGGATAGCGTGCACGAGCTGGCGATCGCCCGCCCGGACAGCGCCAAGGGTCTGATCGTCTACAAGCATCCTGATCCGACCATCCCCAACAAGGCCCAGCTGACGGTTGGCACCGACGAGGTCGCGCTATTTTTCAAGGACGGCCAGTTCATCGGCCAGATCGGGCCCGGGCGGCACACCCTGGAGACCACCAACATCCCGTTTCTGAACCGCATCATCGACAAGTTCACCGGCGGCGACGTGTTCAAGGCCGAGGTCTGGTTCATCACCACCCGCGAGGTCGCCGGCTTCAAGTTCGGCGGCCGCGTCGGCGACGTCGAGGATCCAAAGAGCGGGCTGGCGATCGGCGTCATGGTGCACGGCGAGTACTCGATGCAGGTCACCGATCCGACCCAGGTGATTCAGTTTTTTGGCCAGCGCTCGTGGGCCAAGGACGAGGAGTTTGCCGGCTGGTTCCGCCAGATCCTGCTAAAGACCATCCGCGAGCGGATCGCCAAGCTGCTGGTGGTCAAGCAGCTGCCGCTGCTCAACATCACAAGCGGCGCCTTGACCGAGGACATCGAGGCCGAGGTGCTCGCCGGCCTGACCTCGCCGCTGCAGGGCTATGGCATGCGGGTGGTGCGGCTTGGCAACTTCGCCGTCGCGATCAAGGAAGAGGACGAGCAGACCCTCAAGGGCATGTACAAGGACGCGGCGCAGCTGCGCATGGCCGGGGGCCTGCAGGGCTACCAGCAGCTGGCGGCCGGCAAGGCGATGATGTCGGCCGGCGAGGGCCTGGCGCAAGGCGGCGGCGGCGGCGGCAACGCCAATAACCCGATGCTCGCTGGCGCAGGCCTCGGCATGGGCATGGCGATGGCCAACATGTTCAACCAGAACAATCAGAACAACCAGGGCGGCCAGGCCAACCAGGCCAACCAGGTCAGCCAGGCGCCGCCGCCTGCCGCCGCCCCCAGCCTCGAGGAGCGCCTCAAGAAGCTCAAGTCGCTCAAGGACGCCGGCCTCCTTGACGCCGAGGAGTACGCCGCCAAGCGCGCCGAGCTGCTCAAGGAGCTGTAAACCTCCCAAGCGCAAGGCCGAGGTTCGGGAGCAAATAGCCGTGAGAGGCGCGCTATGATGAGCGCGATGAGGTACCTAGGTACGGTCGTGCTCAACGGGCTGCAGTGGGGACTGTTTTGCCTGTGGTCGTTCTTCTGGATGAGCGCCGCCATCCTGCGCGGCAGCCTGCCGCCGCGCGACCCCAACATCCCGCTGTCGTGGGCGCGCCGCTTCTGGGGCCCCGGGGTGATCTTTCTGACCCGCTGTAACCTCATCCGCCACCCCGGCTTCAGCGCCGCCCCCGGCGTCCCCTACATCTACGTGATGAACCACCAGAGCATGCTCGACATCCCGGTGGCGTTCGTCTCGGTGCCGCAGAACTTCCGCTACATCGCCAAAAAGAGCCTCAAGCCGATCCCGTTCCTCGGCTGGTATATGTCGGCCACCGGCATGGTGTTCATCGACCGCAAGAACCACCAGTCGGCGGTGCGCAGCCTGGACGAGGCGTGCCAGAAGATCCGCGATGGGATCAGCATCCTGGTCTACCCCGAGGGCACGCGCAGCCCCGACGGCAGCATCCTGCCGTTCAAAAAGGGCCCGTTTGTCATGGCGATCCAGGCCGGGGTGCCGATCGTGCCGCTGGCCATCGAGGGCAGCTACCGCATCGTCGGCCGCGGCAGCGCCCGTCTGTCGCCCGCCACCGTGCACTTCAAGGCCGGCGAGCCGATCCCCACCGCCGGCCTCACCCTGGACGATCGCGATCGCCTGATGCAGAAGGTGCGCGACGCCCTCATCGACCTGCATGTCAGCATCGGCGGCCGCGGCGGCGACAAGCTCACCACCGTCAGCC
>JBGANQ010000140.1:0-16471 GCA_044222245.1 Polyangia bacterium
ACCACCGCCACCAGGGCCCCGACCAGCGCCGCCAGCACCAGGGCCCCGACCAGCGCCAGGCGGCTGGTGATGAGCGCGTTGGGTGGCAGGCTGAGCGTCGCCGCCGATGACTTGCCGACGCTGTCTCCCGAGCGCGAGCGCTGGGAGCTCTGCTCGCCGCGCCCGCGCGGGGCGGTGCTGCGGCTGCTGGCCGGTGTGCGCTTGCCACCGGGCTCACCGCGGTGCTCGGACGAGCTGTCGCTAAGCCCGCGCCGGCCGCTGCGCTCTTCGCTGCTCAGCTCGGGCGGCGGCGGCTTGAGGGCCTCGGGCAGGGACTTTTGGGGCGGCTCGGCCGCAGCCTTCTTGGTCACCACCTCGGCCGCGGCACCGGCCGCGTGGCCGGCCGCGGCGGGGCTGGACGCGCGGCTCAAGCCGGCTGCGGCGGGCGCTTCGGCGGCCGCGCTGGTCGGCGGTGGTGGGGCGCTCACCCCGCTGCTCGGGCCCTCTTTGGCGGCGGCGGCGGGCGGCGGCTCGGGCTCCTTGCTGCGGGCGGAGGCGCGCCCGGCCTCGCCGGGCTCGGTCGGCGGCAGGCTGCTGCCCGAGGGCTTGTCGCGCGAGATGCCCGAGGCCGGCCCCTTGGAGGTCGCCGAGGTCGGTCCCCTGGAGGTCGCCGAGGTCGGTCCCTTCGAAGTCGCCGAGGTCGCGCCGCGTGAAGTCGCCGAGGTCGCGCCGCGTGAAGTAGCCGAGGCCGCGCCATCGCGCGAGCTGGCCGAGGGGTTGGAGTCGCTGGAGGTGCCATCGGGCAGGCGGCCGCTGCGGGTGCTGCTCTGGCCGCTAAGCTGCGGCGGGATGGTGCCGATCGACATCTTGGCCGACGGCGCTCCCGACAGCGGGGCGAGCACCGCGCCGACCTCGAAGATGCCGCTGTTGCGGCGCGAGCGGGCGCTCTCGGGCACCAGATCCTCGACCGGGCGGCTGAGCTCCTCTACGGGCAAGCGGCCGGCGGCCACCGCCATCGCCAGCGGCGTCGGCGCCAGGCGGCGGCGGATCGGCGCCCCGGTCAGCGCCACCGCCTCGATGTCGGCGATCAGCGCCTCGATCGACGAGTAGCGCTGGGCCGGCTCCTCGTGCATGCCGCGGGTGAGGACCAGCCCCATCGCCGGCTTCTCGGCGAGCAGCGCCTCCCAGCCGCTGCCCTGGCCGACCGACAAGAGGTGGCGATACAGCGCCGCCAGGCCGTACACGTCGGCGCGCGGGTCGGGCTGGCGGCCGGCCCGCACCTCGGGCGACAGCAGCTCGACCTCATTGACCTTTTTGACCGCCTCCAGGTAGATGCTGCGCGGCAGCGCCGCCCCAAGCCCGATATCGCACAGCTTGGCGCCGTCGGGCCGCAGGAGGACCGACTCCAGCCGCAGGTCGCCGTGGCACAGCATCTGGCCGTGGATGTAGCTCAGCGCCGAGGCCAGCTGCGCCCCGATCTGCCGCACCTCGGCGAGCGGAAAGCGCTCCTTCTGGCGGAAGGTGACCATGCGCCGCAGCAGCACGCCCTGGCTGAGCCCGGCCTGGATGGCCTCGATCAGCACCACCGTGTTGTGCTCTTCTAAAAGCTGGACGTCGATGAGCCGCGGCATGCCTGGGTGCTGCAGCCCCCGCATCCGCTGCAGGTCGCGCACCAGCTTCTCGCGCATCGCCAGCTCGGGGACCAGGTCGGGCTTGACGACCTTGACCAGCACGTCCGGCTCGGGGATCGACTCGCGGTTCTCGGCCACCGGGTGGCTGGTGCCGCCCTGATCGCAGGCGTGGTAGCCGACCCACAGGGCGGTCTCGCCGCTCTTGGTCACCACCTGGTAGCGGCGGGCGATGACATCGCCGCGGCGGAAGCTGGGAGCCGCAGCCACGGCTATCCCCGTCCGGTGTGGCCGAAGCCGCCGGCCCCGCGGCTAGTCTCGTCGAGGAGCTCCACCTCCTGGAGGTGGGCCGGGGCGACCGCGCACAGGACTAGCTGGGCGATGCGCTCGCCGCCGCGAATCGTCACCGGCTCCTGACCCAGGTTGATGAGCAGCACGCGGACCTCCCCCCGATAGTCACTATCGATGGTACCCGGACTGTTCAGGATCGTCACACCCTGCTTGAGCGCCCACCCCGAGCGTGGCCTCACCTGCCCCTCAAACCCCAGCGGGATGGCCAGGCACAGGCCGGTGGGCACAAGGGCCCGCCCAAGCGGCGCCAGGGTGACCGTCTCCCCGTCAGGGAGGCAGGCGTGCAGGTCCAGGCCGGCGGCGCCGGCGGTCTGGTAGGCCGGCAGCACCGCTTCGGGCCGCAGCCGACGGCAGGGCACGACGAGGCGGCCGGGCGCGGGCGCTGCCGGCGGCGGGTCGTGGTGTACGGAGGTGGAGGCAGAAGTCCCCCCAAGCGGGCCGTCCTGACCTGGGTCAGGCAGGCCCGCTACGGGGGAGGCAGGGCTTGGGCTGCGCAGGGAGCTTGGCAAACTACCGAAGATTATGGATCACGTCTGGTTTTTGGCCGAGGGCTTCTTTTCGCGAGAGGCGGATCTTGCCCATGCGGTCCATCCCAATCACCTTTACCAGCACCTCGTCGCCCTCTTTGAGCACATCCGAGACGTTCTGGATTCGCTCGTTGGCGAGCTCGCTGACGTGCACCAGGCCATCGGTGCCGGGCAGGATCTCGACGAAGGCGCCGAAGTCGACGATGCGCCGCACCAGGCCCATGTAGAAGGCGCCGATCTCGGGCTCGGCGGTCAGGCCCTTGATGATGTCGATGGCCTTCTGCGCCGAGGGACCGTCGGGCGAGGCGATCGACACCGTCCCGTCGTCCGAGACGTCGATGGCGACGCCGGTCTGCTCGATGATGGCGCGGATCATCTTGCCGCCGGGGCCGATGATGTCGCGGATGCGGTCGGGCTTGACCACCACGGTGTAGATGCGCGGGGCGTAGCGCGACAGCTCCTTGCTCGGGGCGGCCAGCGTCTGCACCATCTTGTCCAGGATGTACAGGCGGCCGTCGCGCGCCTGGCGCAGGGCGCGGGTCAGCACGTCGCGCGACAGGCCCTGGATCTTGATGTCCATCTGCACGCTGGTGATGCCCTTGCGGGTGCCGCAGACCTTGAAGTCCATGTCGCCCAGGTGATCCTCGTCGCCGAGGATGTCGCTGAGGATGGCCACCCGGTCGGGCTTGCCGGCCTCGCCCTTTTCGTAGATGAGGCCCATGGCGATGCCGCTCACCGGGGCGATGATCGGCACGCCGGCGTCCATCAGCGACAGGCTGCCGCCGCATACGCTGGCCATCGACGAGCTGCCGTTGCTCTCCAGGGTCTCGGAGACCAGGCGCACGACGTAGGGGAAGTCCTTCTCGGACGGCATCACCCGCAGGAGCGCCCGCTCGGCGAGGTTGCCGTGGCCGACCTCGCGCCGCGACTGCGCGCGCAGCATCTTGGCCTCGCCGGTCGAAAACGGCGGGAAGTTATAGTGCAGCATGAAGCGCTTGGTGACGTCGCCGAGCAGCGAGTCGATGCGCTGCTCGTCCTGCGAGGTGCCAAGGGTCGTCACCGCCAGCGCCTGGGTCTCGCCGCGGGTAAACAGCGCCGAGCCGTGCACGCGCGGCAGGACGCCGACCTCGCAGGTGATCTGGCGGATGTCGCTGGAGCGGCGGCCGTCGATGCGCACCTGCTCGCCAAGGACCATCTCACGCACGATCTTTTTGTGCATGCTGTGGACGGCCTCGGCGACTTCCTTGTTGCGGCCGGCGTAGGGGCCGGGCTCGCCCGCGCTGCCGGCGCCGCACAGGGCGGCGATGATCTCCTGCTCGACGAGCTGCTCCTGATCGTGGCGCTTGTGCTTTTCGCGCACGGTGACCGCGGCGCGCATCTTCTCTTTGCCGAGCTCGCGGACCTTTTCGTGCAGCGCCTCGTCCTTGGCCGGCGGCACGAACTCGCGCTTGGGCTGGCCGACCGCGGCGCGCAGCTTCTCGATAAGGTCGAGCACCGGCTGCGCCGCCTGGTGGGCGAAGAACAGCGCATCGACCGTCAGCTCTTCGCTTATCTGATCGGCGCCGCCCTCGACCATGACGATGGCGTCGCGGCTCACCGCGACCACGAAGTCCAGGTCCGACTTCTCGCGCTGCTGGAACGTCGGGTTGATGACGAACTGCTCGCTCACGCGGCCGACGCGCACGCCGACAAACGGGCCCGCCCACGGGATGCTCGACAGGTGCAGCGCCGCCGCCGCGCCGGTCATCGCCAGCACGTCGGTGGGGTTCTCCTTGTCATACGACAGCGCCATGGCGATGATCTGCGTCTCGAAGCGGAACCCCTTGGGGAAAAGCGGCCGCGAGGGGCGATCGAGCAGGCGCGCGACCAGGATCTCGGCCTCGGTGGGCCGCCCCTCGCGCTTGAAGTAACCGCCGGGGATCTTGCCGGCGCCGTAGGTCTTCTCGACGTACTCGCAGGTGAGCGGCAGGAAGTCCACGCCCTCGCGGGCGGTCTTGGACGCCACCGCGGTGACCAGCACCACGGAGTCGCCATAGCGGATAAGGACCGCGCCGTCGGCTTGCTTGGCCAGCTTGCCGGTCTCGATCGACAGCTCTTTGTCGCCGAGCATCACTGATTCTTTGATGTGCATACGTGCTCTCGCTTTCCGCGGCGCCGTCAAGCAGGCGGCGCCGGTGCAGAACCCGCGGGTCGTCTTGGTCCTTCAGTCCTAAGGCGATGCGACGGACGGCGCTCGCGGGCTTGTGGCTCGCGGACGGTTCCGGAGGGCTGGCGCGAGCTCAAGACTCGGCCAGGCAGGCATCGCCGTACGACAGATGGAACAAAGCGCACCGCACGGGTGGGTTGTTAAAGAAGCCGGGCCCCAGGTAGCCGCGCCGCCCAAGGTACAGGGGTACCTTGGGCCTCGGGGCTTACTCTGCGAGCCTGGGAGGAGGAGTCAGCGAGCGTCCCTGAGGCCGCCCGGCCGCGCTTACTTGCGGATGCCGAGGGACTCGATCAAGGAACGGTAGCGCTCCTCGCTCTTGTCGCGCAGGTAGTCGAGCATGCGCCGCCGCTGACCGACAAGCTTGAGCAGCCCGCGCCGCGAGTGGTGGTCCTTGAGGTGGGTCTTGAAGTGCTCGGTGAGGTAGGTGATGCGCTCGGTCAGGAGGGCGATCTGCACCTCGGCAGAGCCAGTGTCCGACGGGTGCTTGGCGAACTTGACGACTACATCTTTCTTGCGCTGCGTGGCGAGGCTCATAGGTACTCCAAATCCTTCGCTTTTTTTTGTGTAGTTTTTCGGGAACCAGCCGCCCTGTCAACCGAATGTTGAGGTTTCCCGCGCTCAAGTCGCGTCCGGGGCGCCTGCGCGGGCCGGGGCCGGGGTCTTCTTGGCTAAGGTCGGGGCCGGGGCCGGGGCGGCTTGATCGGTAAACCCGCGGCCGATGATCCAGCGGGCTCCGCCGGGCAGGTGCTCGGGCTCGAGCACGGCGATGAGCTGCCCCTGCTCGTCCAGGGCGATCATCGCCGAGTCGGCCGGCGGCAGCCGCTGCGCCAGCTCGCCCAGGGCGCCGCGGTGGCCCTGGCGCAGGCGGCCTGCCAGCTCGGGCGGGGCGACCAGGCTCGGCAGGTGGCGGAGCGCCGCCGCCAGCCCCTGCGGCTGCACCGCGCCGCGGGCGATGTCCTCCAGGGCCGAAGACGAGCAGCCATCTTCGACCTGGAAGCGGCCGACCCGCAGCCGCCGCAGCGCCGTCAGGTGCGCCCCCACCCCCAGCCGCTCGCCGAGGTCGCGGGCCACGGCGCGGATATAGGTGCCCTTGCCGCAGCGCACGGTGAAGGTGACGCTCGGGGCGGGGCCGGCAAGCTCCAGCGCCTCGATGGCGATCGCGTCGATGCGCACCGGCCGCTCCTTGGCCGCCAGCTCGGCGTCCAGCGCCGCCTCGCCCGCCGCGTCGAGCTCGCGCCGCGCCCGCTCGTAGAGCCGCTCGCCGTCCACCTTCAGGGCGCAGAAGCGCGGCGGCCGCTGCACCACCTCCCCGACCAGCGCCGCCAGCTCCCGCGCCACCGCCTCGGGCCGCAGCGCCTGCAGCGCCGCCTCCGGGGCGACCTCCAGCACCCGCGAGCCCGGGGCCGCGTCATCGGTGTCGGTGCGCACCCCCAGGCGCGCCGTGGCCCGGTACTCCTTGTCGGCGTCCATCAGGTACGGCACGAGCTTGGTCGCCTCGCCGACGCAGACCAGCAGCACCCCGGTCGCCATCGGATCGAGCGTACCGGCATGCCCGACCCGCCGCTGCCGGGTCGCCCGCCGCACCCGCGCCACCACATCAAAGGATGTGAGCCCCGCCTGCTTGTCGACCACGAAGACGCCGTCCATCGCGCGCAGTCTACACGCCTGCGCCAGCCGCGCCCGATCTTTCAGTGACTTGGTCGTGGCCGCAGCCTTCGTTAGTACAGCGCACGGCAAGTTCGTTAGCACCGCTGCGCCGGGCAGAGCCAGGGCAGGGCGGTGCGGTGGATGTCTGAGCCGGGCACAGCTTCGCTGCGCGCCGTATGGCTAAGCCCTGCCCCGGCCCTGCCCGAGTCGGTAATGACCGCCCCTTGCCCAGGCCTTGCCCGTCGCTGGCGTGGCTTCTTGCAAGTGCTCGGTGCCGCCGTCACACCAGTCTTCCCACCGATTTGCTCGGCCTTGCGGATGCCGGCCAGCTTGGTGTCTCGGCTAAGCGCGGTGCGCACCTTGACTTCGTTGAGTAGTTGCTCGGGACCTTGGGTTCCTCTTATTGGAGTGAATAATGCACAGAGAAGGCGGAGAATCTAAGAAGACGTAGCGAACACTGATAGAGTGGTACTGTCAGCTAACCGATATTGCATAGCAATGCAGTTCGTAATCGTATTTCTTTAGATCCAATTCCTCTGTCAGGAACTTCTGAAGTTGCCTGGCCTGCGAACCCGTCACATCGTAGACCTCGATCATCTCATCATCTGTGGGGACGCTGAAAATCCCTTGTAGGTCTCTTAAGGTTATCCCCTTGAAGGGAATTTCCTTGACCAGCTCACCTGTCTGTTTATCAAAACAACAAATACAGCGTCGTCCTAGCTGGATCATGGATCGATTTCCTTGCGCGGATCTCGTGGTTTGAGTCGTTCTCCAGTCTTGGCATCAAACTCGCCCAGATGGTTTCCGTGTTTATTGTAGACCTCGACCGCGCCATGTTGATAATCCCATTCTAGTATTTGACCTTCCTGATCAATCCACCGTGCGCGCTTCTTGCCTCCTCCTTGGACAACCGTCTTGCTTCTTACTCGTCGAGCTTGTGGAAATCCAGACAGAAAGTCAGGGGCCTTGTGGTAGGCGTGGGCAGCTGCGGCAGTGGCTACTTCTGTCGCCGGAGCGGCATGCTCTACAGCGTCACTGCCCGACCTCGCCGCTCGCGCTGCCGCCTTACGCGCCTTTTTGCTCAGTTTCGCCGTGGCTTCAAGTTCCTCAACGGCGCTCAGGGAGCCTCGCCCCAATGGCCCGGCGATGATCGTCGCGCCAACTGTCAATGGATGCGGAATCATCGCATCGCCGGCGTCTTTGGCCACATCTTCTGCCTGCTCGATAGCGGGCTTGCTCGCCCACTCCCGGGCTTCGTGGAGCTTGCTCTTGATCCAGCCCTTGGCGGCATCAAGGCTCGCGTGCTGGGCGATGTCTCTAGCCTTGGCTTCGATTCCCCCCACTACGGTGCCGGCAGTAATTCGTCCCTCGGCTACACCATCGGCAGTCGCCACGAGCTGAGCGGGGATCTTGTCGATGCTCTGCGCTTTATGAATGAGTCCGTGATCCAGCGCTCGGGCGATACGCCCAACCCGAGTCGTCTGGTTCTGCACCTTCTGCGGCAGCTCGGCCAGCGCCAGGAAACAGCGGTCCCGCTGCTCTTCGATGCGGGGCGTGTCGCAGACCCACAGGTGGCCGTGCTCCCGATAGTACTGAGTGCCGACAGGGTGGACGTAGCCCGCCGGGTCCGTGCAACCAGCTCGGTCTTTGGTGAGCGCTCCGAGCACGGCCAGCTCGATGGTGCGATGCGTCTGACCCTTGTCCCGGGAGGGGGCTAGCGGGTCATAGACGTTCTCGCGCAGAACACAATCGTGCCCCACCCACGGACGGTGCAGCACGCGGTAGGTGTGCTCGTGCGGTCGCCGGTACATGAGGCAGTCGGTAAGCTTCTTATCGTGGCAGATCACGCTCTTTTGGCGATCGCGCCACCAGCTCTCCCCGATAGGAAGCGTCTCTCCATCGACCAGGCAGTGCATCCCATCCGGCGTGCGGGTGCCGAGCGGCTGATGGAAAAGCAGGTCGCCGTTGTCGTCGAGCAGCATGCAGCGCTTGTCGAGCACCGGGTCAATGGGCAGGCTCTTTATGTACTCGTGGATTGCGCGTGCGGCTTCCACGGCGGCATCGGCGGCCAGCTGGACGACGGGCGTTGCCGCGCGCTGGTCGTAGCTCTTACCGACGCTGAGGGTCAAAAACTGCACCGACACGGACCACGGCGCAAGACCGCCAAAGCCGCGCTGCACCAAGACGCCCAGATCGACGCGCGCGTGCGGGTGGAAGCTGAGCCCCAGGCAAAGGACGCTCTGGGGATGAATCGGCGACTGACCCACAAGATCTGGCGGCAGCGCGTCTTTCTGGATGTATGTCGGGACCCCCCGACCCAGCGCCTCAAAGTAGACTTTGAGCGCGCGGAAGCCCGGCAGATAGAGCCCGAGCTGCGCCGCCGCCTCGCCGGTGGCAAACTGCCCGCGCCAGTCGTACAGCGCGCCCAGGCTGGCGGACAGCTGGAGCGGACCGAGCATCCGGCTGGCGAGCAGACGCAGCGCCGCCAGATCAGTCCATAGACCGAGCGAGTTGGCGCCGTCGAACTGCCACACCCGCACCTGGTGCTCGTAGGCCAGGCCGAGCCGCAGACCACGCGGCGGGGCGTAGTGAGTCGGGCCGGCTTCGGTGGTATTGGTGCCGTCCCCCGAGGATGGGGCGACTGACTTCTCAACCCGCCCGCAAATCGGCGGCAAGCTAGCACACGCGTGGCCAAAAGGCACGACCAGTCACCCACTGTCGTAGCGCTTGGTGCCGCCAGCCCTCGGCCCTGATGCCTCAGGGCTCGATGCCACGGGCTCTTCCACCGCTAGCTGCCTTTGACGCTAGATGACTGGGTCGCCGCCGCCCCCCTGCAGCCAACTCACTGTCCTCCGCCGTGCGCGCATATTCCCAATCCTTCTCGAAGAGCTGAAGACCGCACGCACGCCATTGCCGATCGCTTCGCATCTCATTCATGAGGGGATAGCTCGACGCCCACCCGAGCCGAGCCCACCGACTTCCCCACCACCCACGTTCATGTCTAGGTACATCTGGGTATGCTCGCAAGGGCACTTTTCGACGGAGGCTGCTTCTCTTCCTCGAACTCAAGGACCCTGCCCGGCTCCGTTCTGGGCACTAATTTTGGAGGGACCTATAGTTAGCCGTGGCCTTGGCGCAGCCGGTCGCCGCGCCACGGTGCGGCGCTCTAGGCCGCCGGCTCAGGTAGGCGGCAGCAGCAGCCGCTCCTCGGGCAGCTGCCAGCATGCGGTCTCGGGGGGGAGCTGCTCGGGGCCGCCGGTGTACACCCGCAGATCGGCGCCGCCGCGGTGGACCAGCCACAGGCCGTAGCGCGGCAGCGCCACCCGCCCCGGGTGGGTGAGCGGCTGCAGCAGCATCCCGTCCCCGCGCGGCTTGCGGCGGTAGTGCCACAAAAGGCGCCGGCCCTTGGGCGCCGCGCCGCCGGTCCCCTGCAGGAACCACAGCGGGTCGTACAGCACCACGTCGGTCACCCCGAGCCGGAAAAAGTGCATCATCAGCCCGTCCTCGGGCGAGATCGGCGCGTCGATGAGGTGCACCACCAGCTCGGGCACCCGGCCGCGCTCCCAGGTGCGGAAGCTGCGCAGCTGCTCCTCGGGGCCGATGCCCTCAAGGACGTATAGATCCGGGGTCACCCGGGCCAGCCGGTCGGCCGGATCGTAGTAGAACGCCAGATCGGTGCCCACCCGCACCGGACCTGGCACCGGCCGCGTGGTCAGAAGGTAGTCGCGCAAGAGCCGGCACAGCACGGTGCGGGTCCACTGCGGGGCGGCAAACTCGCCAAACTCGGGCCGGATCTCGGGCAAAAAGGGCTCCTGGCTCATCGTAGCGAACTGGCGCGGCAAGGCAACCCCCGTCTGCGGGACTGCCCCAGCCGGGGTGGCAGCCGGTCCTACCGGGCGGCCGCGGGCGGAACCGAGCAGTTATGGTAGGCTGCAATGCGCCGCCGGACCGCGGCCCATTCACTAATCTAAAGAGAGAGCATCCGCATGACTGCCGCCGACCCCACCCAAAGCCCCGCTGCCCCCAAAGCCCTGCCCAAGGTCTACGTCGATGAGCTGCGCTCCCACGTCGGTGAGGAGGTCGAGGTCCGCGGCTGGCTGTACAATCGCAGCTCCAAGGGCAAGCTCCACTTTCTCCAGATCCGCGACGGCAGCGGCATCGTCCAGGCGGTGCTCTTCAAGGGCGATGTCGATGAGACCAAGTTCGCCGCCGCCGATCACCTGCCGCAAGAGTCGTCGCTGACCGTGCGGGGCCTGGTGCGTGAGGACAAGCGCTCGCCGATCGGCGTCGAGCTGTCGGTCAAGGACTTCACCGTCGTCGCCACCCCGACCGCCGAGTACCCGATCACGCCCAAGGAGCACGGCGTGGCGTTCCTCATGGATCACCGCCACCTGTGGCTGCGCAGCAAGCGCCAGGCGGCGATCATGCGCGTGCGCGCCGAGGTCGTCGCCGCCGTGCGCCAGTACTTCGACGGCCGCGGCTTCACCCTGGTCGACGCGCCGATCTTCACCCCCAACGCCTGCGAGGGCACGACGAACCTCTTTACCGTCGGCTACTTCGACGACAAGGCGTACCTCACGCAGTCCGGCCAGCTGTACATGGAGGCGGCGGCGATGGCGCTGGGCCGCGTGTACTGCTTCGGCCCGACCTTCCGCGCCGAGAAGTCCAAGACCCGCCGCCACCTCACCGAGTTCTGGATGGTCGAGCCCGAGGTCGCCTACCTCGACCTCGCCGGCGACATGGACCTGGCCGAGGACTTCCTGTGCGAGGTCGTGCAGCGGGTGCTCAAAAACCGCCGGCCAGAGCTGGAGAGCCTGGAGCGCGACCTCAGCAAGCTCGAGGTGGTCAAAAAGCCCTTCCCGCGCATCCGCTACGAAGAGGCGCTGGAGATCCTGGTCCAGGGCGGCAAGGAGGCCAAGTTCGGCGACGACTTCGGCGGCGACGAGGAGACCCTCATCAGCGAGAAGTTCGACCGGCCGGTGATGATCCACCGCTACCCGCGCGAGGTGAAGGCCTTCTACGCCAAGGTCGATCCAAAGGACCCGCGGCTGGCGCTGTGCGTCGACGTCATCGCTCCCGAAGGGGCCGGCGAGATTATCGGCGGCGGCCAGCGCGAGGACGACCTCAAGGTCCTGGAGGCGCAGATCCAGCACCACGGGCTGCCGCCGAGCGCCTTCGAGTGGTACCTCGACCTGCGCCGCTACGGCTCGGTGCCGCACTCCGGCTTCGGCATGGGCATCGAGCGCGCCGTCGGCTGGATCTGCGGCCTGCACCACGTCCGCGAGACCATCCCGTTCCCGCGCATGCTCGAGCGCCTGACCCCCTAAGCCTGGCCAGAGCCCAGCCAGAGCCAGCCCAGAGCCAGGCCGCCGCGGGCCGGTTCGCGCCGGCTCGCCGCGCCTTGCTCCCACCCGGGCCATCCCCCCTCGGCCCGGCGGGGAGTGCCGGGGCTGCGGTCGTGGGTGTACTATGGAGGCGCACTGCCCTTTTTGGGCGTCACCGGACACCACGATGGATAAGCCTGATCTGAGCTCGCCCTCAGCCTCCGCCCACTCGCGCGCCCTGCCGGCGTTCGAAGACAACAAGAGCACGGTTGCGGCCCCCATGAACCTCGGGCCGCTCGCCGACCCCGACCACGCCAGCACCGTCACCTCCCCGCTCGGCGTGGGCTCGCGCGGGGCCGGCCCCGCCTCCCTGGCGCCGCCGCCCGCCGCCCCCGGCTCGAGCCGAGCCGCCGCCAGCCAGCCCGCCGGCAGCCCGTTCGCCCGCCGCGCCACCGTGCTGCCGCGGATCACCATCAAGGACGACAGCCTGGCGCTCTTGCCGAGCGACCAGGAGCGCTACCACCCCCTGCGGCGCCTGGGCGCCGGCGCCATGGGCGAGGTCAGCCTCGAGCACGACAACGACATCGGCCGCACCGTGGCGGTCAAGCGCCTCACCGCCGATCTCGACAACTCCGACGGCCTGGTCCGCTTCATCGCCGAGGTCCAGACCATCGGCCAGCTCGAGCACCCCAACATCATTCCCATCCACGACGTCGGCCTCGACCAGGACGGCCGCTACTACTTCGTCATGAAGTACGTCGACGGCGAGACCCTGGAGGCGATCATCGCCAAGCTCGCCGCCGGCGACCCCGACTACCACGCCCGCTACCCCGCCGAGGTCCGCCTGGAGATCTTCCTCGGCCTGCTGCACGCCCTGCAGTACGCCCATGACCAGGGGGTGGTGCATCGCGAACGGATGCCCCCGGCGAGCCCCCACCGCGGTTTTTTCCGGCGCGTCGCGAAACGGCGGAAAAACTTACCTCAGCGGATCACCCACGACCGCTCGACGCCGTCCCGGTGGGCGTGCCTTCCCTGATGATATGGCGGTGATTAGGCACTTGCCTTCTTACTCTTGAAAGCCTCAACGGTCTCACGAAACTTGCAGAGTAGGAACTCTAGCTTGGTCAAGTCTCCACTCGCAGTAAATTTCTTGTTCTCAAAACGATAAAAGTACCAATCTGTCTCGGAAATTTCAATGGTTGGCACATGATAGAAAATATCCTCGTACTCCGTATCCTCCAAGTCGATGGTAATCCACCAACCTGGATTGTCCACGGTTTCGATTCGGACGCCAAAGCTGTGCTCCCATTCACCGTCAGCCTGCCTTGCGCACCATTCTTGTAGCCATTTCAGCATATCTGTGGCCATAGTTTATCTCCGCAGCTTCTCTGGTAGTTCGTCAGGTAGGGCCTCCCGGACACCACCTGGTACTGTTCGACCATGCGTGTGGGGCGTCGAGACTTTCTGCTCGGTGGCCGTATTCGTATGACCGTCTCCTTCGAGGTCCACTCGCTTTAGTTCATCCCAGCCCCGCGGATTACGGGGTTAAGTGTCCATCAGATTCCCATTCTAGTCCGGGAAGCAATGCAGCGTGTTGGACAGCCTCGGGTAGCGAGTCAAAATACACTGAGCGCGAGGGGTATTGCCCACGAGCCGCCGGAGACCCGTAATCAATATAATAGAATTCGCCCTGCCGGTCTTCGCGATCTGCCTCGGCATCCTCCTCATCCCCCGTTCCCGGACGAAAGGAGGTGCGGCAAATGCGGATATCGCAAACCACCGTGCCATCATATAGAAAGGTCCCCTTCATTGTGAGCTCATCGTCCATCAGTGGTCTGCCTTTCAGTGTATTGGCCAGTGAGCATCCTTGCTGTTGAACGGTACAACATTGCCTTGAGGGTCCAGTGACGGACCTTGACCATTCTTCCCTGGTCCAGTCCCGGGCTGATGCCCATGACCGTGCGGATTCGGGTTGTTATCATGCCCTTTGGGATTCAGCCGCTGGTAGTTGGAGCCATTCGGGTACAGTGTGTGGGTATCGACACCGCCCTTGCCAGCGGCCACCGTCCTTCCTCCCGCTGGTTCGATCAGGACATTGCCCTTATTGTCGGTGATGAACCGCCCGACGGGCTGTCCCGTGCGCGGGTCGACAGTGGGTGGCGCCGCCTTGCCGCGCATGTCAGGAGCATTCTTGGGTAGTAGTGCAGGCTTGTTGACCTCGGAAGCCTCCTCAAGTAGGTGGGCGGCGCCGTTCGCCGCATCCTTTCCAACAGCCTCTTCCGCGACTGTGAGCCCCGTTCCCCCAGGGACTACCGCGCCTACTGCCACCGTGGCAGCGAGATCCAGGCCGCCTTTGACGCTTCCCTCCACCGCGCTATTGATTTTTTTCTGCGTCGGCAGGTTGTACCAGTTGTTGGCCGCTTCCCACTTCGCGCGGGCTGCCTCCACCGTGCTATTCCAGGCGTCGCGCGCAGCTTGCTTTGCCTTGTCTGGGTCTCTCAGTGTCTCGACGGCCTTTTTTCCCGCCTGCACAGCGCGTTCCTGGGCTTTGAGTGCCGCGGTAGTCAGCTCGGCTGGATTCGTCAGCAGGTGAGCCGTTCCCTTGACCCAGTCCGCCTTTCCCTGGGCCCAGTCTGTTGTGGCGATGGCGCCGTGGTATCCGGCCTCTGTGCCGCTGGACAATGGGTGATTGTGTTCTACGTCCAGCAAAGCCAGGCAGTCTTTGTTACTCTTGGTGTTCTTGCTAAGGCATAGGCGACCAGTAGTTGCATCGCGGTACACAGGCTTCCCGATGGGAATCGGAACCTGCTGGACCTTCGCTGGCAGCTTCTTGCCATTTTTGATGATGTTCACATCACGATCGATGACGCAGTACTTCCCATCGGACGAAAGGTGCCCGATGGGCGAGACCGCATGTTCGCCCTCATTCAGGATGCAACGATCATCCAGCCACCCCCGAATTGGCCCCAGTGCGCCCTGGGCGAGCAGGCGCTGAAGTACGGCCGGATCGAGTCTGCTGGCGTGCGGAAGGCTACCTGGCCCGGGGTCGGCGCTCGTGCCCGGTGATGCCAGCGGGCTATCATCCGCTTCCGCGTCAAGCTGGCTCCCCTGCGTCCTAAGCTGTGTTCCCACGCAATGGGTTGCCTCGGGTTCCAGGCACACCTGCCGGCGTGCCGGATCAGGATACAATGTATCTCCGATGCGAAAGTGCTGGCCCTGAAACTCGCAGCGTTCCCCATCTTCGGACAGGTGGCCCATCGCGGCAATAGGCTGTCCGTCACGCCCATAAAGCATGCAGGTCTGCTGTAGCGGCTCGGATAGCTTTCGTCGTTGCTCGGCGATCCACTCGCCGGTCTCGCGAAGGATGTCTACGATCAGGCTCTGCGGGTAGGGATATCCTTCCCCCAGGGAGAAATCCAGCGGCCCGCGCACCGTGAAGAAAAATGGGGCTACATCGCCAAAGCCGACGTGTGCGACCATCGCGAAATCAACCTGTCGTCGCGGACGGGTCACGAGGCCGAATGCTAGCGCCCCGCTGGGGACAATCGGCTTGGCAGGTATCAGCGCGCCGGGTATCGGGTCGGTGGTTTTAACCCACGCCCCAATGCCGCGAATCAGGCCCTCGGCAAAGACCTTCGTGTCGGTCAGGAAGGGAAGGTGGAAGCCGACCCGAACCCCGAGTTCAGGGGTTGCATAACCGGCCCGTCCATCAAATAGCGCGCCCGCCGAGAGCCCCACTTCGGCCAAGCCCAACGGGAGGTTTCCCACTGCTCGCAGCGCGGCCAGATCGGTCAATAGCCCGAGCTGGTTCTGCCCATCGAAGTGAGGCAACCGAGCCTCGTACTCGAAGTCCATCAGCACCGTAAAATGCTGGTGCGGATTCTTGCGCCACGGCCACAGAAGTCCCTTGACCGAGAAGCGCACCGGACCTTGCTGCCAGAGGGTGTCGGTCTGGTCGCCGTTCTTCTGTCCCCAGATAGCGGTGCTACTGAAGATGCCGCCCTCGATACGTTCGAGAATGCCGAAAGAGAATCCATACGATGTGAAAAACCCCGTGTCGCGAAGGCTCGTGCTGGGCAAGATGATCGCATCAGCGCCCGCGTGAAACGCGATCTGGTCGATGCGCGTGCAGACGATCGGCCCGCCATCGCACAGGCCGCCAAAGCCGCGAAGCAGCGGCCGATGGCGCAGAACAGTCGGGGCGTCGGGGCTGGAGCTCGCGGGTGCAGGCGGCGCGGTTTGCGCCCACCCCACTGACGAGACAAGGAAGTAGCAAATGAGGCCGAAAGCGACCCAGAGACGACTGGAGATGGACATAGTTAGACCCTGGGCGCTGAGGCAAAATGAGTTGTGGATTTGTGAACTGACGAACGGTTAACGATCTGGCCTTCGGCCTTCGATAGGGACCAGACTTATCACACCTGGCTGACCCAAACCGAGAGGTTGTCGGTTTCGGACTGGCGGAGCGTAGCTGTGGCTGCTTCGGCTCATGATGTGTTTCCCGGCTGAAGTTCCCAGGCGAATCCAAAGCGCTCCTTAGCGCAGCTCTCACCGCTCGGCGCCCGTCGCCGTGCAGCCTGGCCGGCAAATTTCCGCCGTCTTTCCTGCCCACGTATGAGTTTGCTTATTCTCGACGGTGGCCTGGCGGGGGCTTGCGTCCATCGCGACATCAAGCCGGCCAAGGATCCCCGCCTCGGCGGCCGGTCGGGCTGTGTTCCGCGGTCCGAGGGGTCGGCTGGGGGATGATTTGCGCCGGCGGCGCCACTTCTAGCGCGCGGCCTGGGGTTGGGGCAGGCGTGACAGTCGGCC
>JBGANQ010000032.1:0-87157 GCA_044222245.1 Polyangia bacterium
GCTGGAGCCAGCGATTGCGGTCTTGGTTCATCCCAGCTTCCCTTCCCAGCCTTGGGTCCCGCCCGAGCCTGCCCGCGGGCCCGCCGAGCGCTTGCGGTAAAGGCGTAGCGAGTGCTCGCCGCTATACAGCTCGGCGCCCAGTTCCTCCCAGCCGATCTCGCTCAGGCACTTCGCCAGCTGGGCTGGGTCATAGCGGCCCAGACGAAGCAGGGAGAACTGCCGGTCGGCTCCCTGAGAGCACACCACCGTCGCGATGGCGTGCAGCGCATAGCTGCCTGGCACCGGACAATGGGTCTCCAGGTCCCAGTGGAAGTCGACTTGCTCGACTTGCGGGCAGTAACGCCAGAGGGGGCCTGCCAGCCACGCGGCATAAGGGGCCGGTACGCCGTCGGCGAAGAGTCGGTCGCGGCGCTTGATCTCGGCGCGGTCGGTGCATGGAGCGCAGGCCAGCGGGACATCCAGCAGCAGCAGATCGTCGGCGTCGCAGTCCACCAAGCTGTGCTGAAGAAACCGCGGCTCGTGGTCCAGGTGTGCCAGGGTGCCGCCCAGCAGGGTGAACAGCCGGCGCGGTCGCCGGGCCGCGGGCCGATGAAGCACCGAATACAGCGGCAGCTGATGGAAGTTGCCCTGGAGGGCCCATATGATGGTGGCATCTGATAACTTGGCGCAACGGGCCAAGTCGACGCGACTCAAGCCGGCGGCGGTGCGCTTGTCGCGGAGCAGCCGGCCAAACTCCGCCCACTGTGTCTTGGAGACGGTACCCTTCGATCGCGGCCTGCTGTGCCTCGAGCGATAGGCCCTCCGAAGCCTGCATGTCAGTCGACACGCGGACATATCCGACCGCCAGTCGCGCGACCTTAGAACTCGCTAATGAACCGCCTTTCTCCCTCCGGGTCGATAATGTCCGTTCAGAACTGTGAGTATCCATCGCACGCGCCATGACATGCTCCTTCATAACCCAATTTGGGTAAGAACGGGGCGTGCTTAATTTGCGTTCACGTCCGCGTCAAGGAATGTTCCCGCAGCACCGGGCCGGCGCTTAATTCAAGCGGCGGCCGGCGGGGTCGGGCACCGGCTTCGTGTGGGTTTGGGTACGTTGGTGGCGGGAGCAAGAAGCGAGGAAGAAAAATACAAGAAGTGCAGGCTACTTGACGGCGCCTTTGAGTGCGCCGATGCGGTCATAGAAGTGGTCATAGAAGTCGGTGCGCTGCTGCTCGCGGGCGGTGGCTTGGCCGGGCTTGCCGGCCTGCTGCTCGGCTTTGAGCGCCTGCGCCTCGGCGGCTGTCCCATCAACGTTGAGCGAGCCGAGCGTAGACGTTTCTTTGTTCACCAGCGCCTCGTAGCGAGCGATCTGCGCCGGATCGCCGCCAGAGGTGCGCAGCGCCGCCAGCCGCTGCTCCGCCTGCGCCACGAGCTGCGGGTACTGCTGCCGCGCCCGCAGGAACTCGACCATCGGCTCCCCTTCGCCGAGCGACTTGGGGTTTATGTGCTCATGAGCGCTGAAGTCGGGCAGGGTCTTTCGGCTGTAGTGGTTGGCTCCCGACTCCCCCGCCCCGTGCTCGGAGAGCGAGCTGAGGTCGAGCCCGTAGTCGCTGGCCAGGTGGTTGGAGAGGTTCCAGACCGAGCGCTTCTGCGCGCCGCTGATGTCCTGGTAGATGTTGTCGCCGTTGGACGAAAGGACGCCGCTCAGCCGCTTGTCATCATAGCCCAGCAGCCGCGCCTTCATCTCCGGCGAGAGGTTGAGCCCTGAGACCTGGCTGCGCAGCGTGCCATGCCGGCCGCTGCGATCGAGCTTCTGCGACTGACCGACAACCTCGACCCCGATCGCCGCATCGTTGAATCCCTTGGCGTGGGAGACCAGGGAGTCGACCGGGGCGACGAGCGAAGTCCCGCCCGTTTCGTCGATGAGATACTGCGCCCCGATGCTGCTGCCCTGGCGGATGCGAGCCTTGTAGTCGTTAAGCGTGCGCGCCCCGCTGGTCGAGTTGGTGCGGTGCAGGACCACGCCCTGGGTGGCGGAGCGCTTGCCGGCCGCCAGGCCGCCGTACTCTCCGGTCAGATCGGTGACGCCCTCGTATACGCCGGGCTTGGTCTTGGCCGCCGGAGCAGCCGCCGGCGCGACGCTCGGCGCCGCCTCATGCCCGTCGTCGAGCAGGCCGCTGAAGGTCTGCGAGAGCGACTCCACAGAGCCGCCGCCGGGTCCGTGGACCGACGTGCTGGCGACCGGCGGAACGAGGTTGAGCGGCAGTCCGGCCCGCTGCACCTCCGGCTGATGAAGAGCAAACGGATCGGCCTTGTGGTGAAGATCGGCGTCGCGATGGAGGGTCTTCATCTGCTCCTCAATGGGTCTGCAGCCAGCTGACGCCCGGAGATAGAGCCGCTCCGGTGAGTCCGCGGTATCTATAAGTATCGGCGCAGCGCAGGGAAAGTTTCGCCTCCGTCCGCCCTGCGCCCGCGGCCAGGATGCAGGGCCGCTCGGGTACGGTGGCGCGGTGCCGGCCAACCTTTCCGCGGGGCGGAACGGCTGCGCCACAAGTCCGGCAAAGCAGGCCGGCTGGGCGCTGCTGCGCGGCTCTGCTCGCCTCTGCGCGGCTCTGCTCGCGCTACCTACTAGGCGCAGCTGGAAATGTACTAGTCAGCCTGTGAACCGCTGGACTTCAATCTACATTTAGAATATTCATTAACATCTATCTCTTTGTCTTCAGCGCTGATCGGCCGCCTGCTCAGTCTCGGCGGCGAGAGCTATCGCGGGGGGGGCGCCCGCGGTCTTGGGCCCAGGGCTACGGTGCCAGCAGGGTCAGTCACTGTCGACTTAGCTGCAAGTTGCACTTACGCCCGAAAGGCTCACATCATGCTCGATGATGCTACCTTGCTCGACAAAGTCGCGCGCATTACTGGCTACCGGGACTTTGGCAGCGAGGAATTTCGCCCCGCGCTGCGCGCCTTGCTGGCCTCCTTCAACCAGGAGCTTGGCCCGCACGCCCTGGGAGAGCAGGTGTTTCCCGCGGGGCTGCTGCAGAGTCTGACCAACCGACTATGGACCACCGAGACACTGCGCCGCCACCCGGAGATCCGCGATATCAGAATCGAGCGTCCGATCATCATCACCGGAACGTTTCGCACCGGGACCACGCTGCTGCAGCGGCTGCTCGCCGCCGACCCCGCAAACCGCGCCCCGGTCTTGTGGGAGCTGCAGTCGCCCGTCGATCCTCCGGGTAGGGACTCGGCGCAGATCCGCTCGCAGATGTTCGCTCCGGCCGAGCTGTTCGTCTGGCTGGTCAATCAGGTAGCGCCCGAGATCAGCCAGCTGATGCACCCCGGCAACGCCCACTGGCCCGAGGAGGATGAGTGGCTGATGCGCAGCTCGTTCCTCAATCCGACCCTGGGCTGGTTCTACTACCTTCCCTCCTACATGTCCTGGCTGGAGCAGCAGGACCTGGTGCCTGCCTACCAGCACTGGCGGCAGCAGCTGCTGCTGCTGCTGTGGCGGATCCCCGGCCGGCAGCTGGTCCTCAAAAACCCGAGTCACCTGTTCGCGCTGGACGCGCTTTGGGCGGTGGTCCCCGACGCCCTGGTGGTGCACCTGCACCGCGACATGCAGGAGGTGCTGCCCTCCCTGTGCAGCCTGATGCAGGCCCTGCACGGGCTCACCCGGCCCCGCCCCGATGGCGCGAGCGCCGGCCGCTACGCGAGCCACCTTCTGAAACAGATGGTGGACCGGATGCTCCAGTTCCGCCGCCGTCCCCACCAGCTGGAGATCCTCGACGTCCATTATCGCTCCCTGGTGGCGGATCCGCTAGCGGTCGTGCGCCAGATCTATCAGCGACTGGGAAGGACCATCGACGAGCGCGGGGAGCGAGCGATGCGAGCCTGGCTGGCGCAGAATCCGCAACACAAAGGAGGAAAGCACAGCTACAGCCTGGAGCAGTTCCAGCTCGACCCGCAGGCCGTAGCGCAGATGTTCCAGTCCTACAGCGACCAGTTCCTGTCTCCCGCTCCGGGTCGGCTCTGACCCGGACGCTGCCGACCGAGCGACCGCACACCCCCTTAACAAGTACTTATCTTCCTCTTCTGCTGGCATGAGAAAACTGATGAAGTTGCCGCCCTCACCCGAGTCTCTCTGCTCCGCTCTGGACCGGCACGCCACAGAAAGGGCCGACCAGCTCGCAGTCCGCTTCCTGCACGATGGTGAGGTCGGCGGCCGCGTGACCGAGCTGACGTTCGCCGCCTTCCGCCTTGAGGCGCTGCGGGTGGCGTCGGCCCTGCAGGAGTTCTTGCGGCCCGGCGATCGCGCCCTGCTCCTGTATGAGGGAGGACTTGAGTTCATCACCGCTTTCTATGGCTGCCTGTACGCCGGCGTGATCGCCGTCCCCAGCTATCCGCCAGATCCGCGGCGCCTGCACCGCACGCTGCCGCGGCTGCAGGCGATCGTCGAGGATGCCGGTGCCAAGCTGGTCCTGTGCACCTCTGAGCTCATGCGCGCCGCCCAGCCCCTGTGCGCCCAGGCCGACCGGCTGAGCGCGCTCGACTGGCTGGCGACCGACGCCCTCGATCCCAGGGCGGCGCTGGCCAGCCCCGTGCGCAGCGGACCGCAGGACCTTGCCTATCTCCAGTACACCTCGGGCTCCACCGGCACTCCCAAAGGAGTCATGGTCACGCATGACAACCTGGCCTGGATCTGCGGCGATCTGCTTGCCCGCGAAAACTACGTAGGTCCCTGTCACCACATTTCGTGGCTGCCGACCTTCCATGACCTGGGCCTCATCTGGGGACTGCTGACGCCGCTCGTCGGTGGCTTCCCGGTCACCTTCATGCTGCCGGCCGCCTTCCTGCAGCGACCGGCGCGCTGGCTCCAGGCCATCACCCACTTCCGCGGCACCCACACCGCCGCGCCCAACTTCGCCTACGAGCTGTGTGTCAGCAAGATCGCCGACGAGCTGCTGCCGCAGCTGGAGCTGTCCTGCCTGCGCGCCGCCATGAACGCCGCCGAGCCGGTTCGCCCGTCCACCCTCTCGGCCTTCCAGCGCCGCTTTGGTCCGGTCGGCCTGCGCGCCGGTGTGCAGACCCCTGCTTACGGCCTGGCAGAGGCGACGCTGCAGGTCTCGCTCTGCACCCCCGAGGTACCGCCCATCCTGCTCCCCAGCTCGATCAGCGCGCTGGAGCAGCAGCGGATCGCCCCGCCGGTGGATCGCGCCGACACCCGGGTCCTTGTGGGCTGCGGTCAGGTGGCCTCGTTCAGCCGGCTGGCCATCGTCGACCCCCAGACTCGCCAGCGGCTTGCCGAAGGTCGGGTGGGAGAGATCTGGGTCGCGAGCCCCGTGGTCGCGCGCGGCTACTGGGGCCAGCCCGCGGCGACCGCCGAGACCTTTGCCAGCCGCATTGCCGGTGAAGACGATGCGCTGTGGCTGCGCACCGGCGACCTGGGCTTTCTGGCGGAAGGTCAGCTGTTCATCTCCGGGCGCGCCAAGGATGTGCTGATCGTCCACGGTCGCAACCTGTATCCCCAGGATCTCGAGCTGGAGGTCGAGGCCGTCCATCCGGCGATCCGTCCCGGCTGCGCCGCTGCCTTCCCGATCGAGGTCGCCGGCGAGGAGCGCATCGGCCTGGTCGCCGAGCTCGACCCCGAGCGCCTGGCCGGCATGCCGGCCGAGGAGCTGCTGCCGCTGCTGCGCCGGGCGCTCGCCCAGGGCTTTGATGTCTTGCCGCACGAGCTTGCCCTGATTCCGCCGCGCAGCATCTTTAAGACCTCCAGCGGCAAGATCCAGCGCCGCCGCACCGCCGCCGCCCTCGCCGCCGGCGAGCTGACCGTGCTGGCCCGCTGGACAGCCCCCCGGCCGGCCCAGCCGGCACCCCCTGGACCGTCGCCCCCCTCCGGCACGGACCTGCAGGCCCGGATCACCGAGTGGCTCCGCGAAGTGCCGGAGTTTGTCCAGCCAAGCGGCGCGCTGCCGGATGTCCCCTTCCAGGAGCTCGGCCTCGACTCGGCGAGCATGGTGGGGATGAGCGGCCGACTGGCGGAGCTGCTGGGGCGCCCGCTGCCGCCTACCCTCCTTTTTGATCATCCGACGCTGCGCGCCCTGGTCGCCCACCTGACCGGCGAGACCGCGGCGCCCGCCGTGACCCCAGGCCCTGCCGCGCTGCCCCACGAGCCGATCGCGATCGTTGGCCTGAGCTGCCGATTTCCCGGCGGTGGGACCAGTCCGCAGGCCTTCTGGGAGGCCCTGCGTAATCGGGTGGACGCTGTATGCGAGGCGGCCGGGCGGCGCTGGGCAGCCGAGCAGACCCCGGGCGAGCCGCCGCGGCCCGAGCTGCGCTGGGCCGGTCTCTTAGATTCCGTGGATGGCTTCGATGCCGCCTTCTTCGGCATCTCGGCGCGGGAAGCGGTCAGCCTGGATCCGCAGCAGCGCCTGCTGCTGGAGGTCGCCTGGGAGGCGCTGGAGGACGCCGGCCTGCCCCGTGAGCAGCTTTTGGGGAGCCCGACCGGCGTGTTCATCGGCATCGCCAACCTCGACTATCAGCGGCTGCTGGCCCAAGGGTCCGAGCCGGCGGACATGTACACCCTCACCGGCAACCTGATGTCCACGGCGGCGGGGCGCCTTGCCTACTTCTTTGGCCTCCAGGGGCCGTGCATCTCCGTCGACACCGCGTGCTCGTCCTCGCTGACCGCGATCCACCTGGCCTGCCAGAGCCTGCGGCGCGGCGAGAGCAGGCTGGCGGTCGCCGGCGGCGTCAACCTCATCCTCTCGCCGTGGGGCAGCGTGCTGATGGCGGCGGCGCAGGCGGTCTCTCCCGACGGTCGCTGCAAGACCTTTGACGCCAGCGCCAACGGCATGGTGCGCGCCGAAGGCTGCGGCCTGGTCGTGCTCAAGCGCCTCTCTGATGCGCAGCGCGATGGCGACCGGATCTGGGCGCTGGTCCGCGGCTCGGCGGTCAACCAGGACGGCCAGTCGGCCGGGCTGACGGTGCCAAGCGGTCTGGCGCAGCAGGCGCTGCTGCGGGCGGCGCTCGCGGACGCCGGGGTCGCGCCGGCCCAGGTGAGCTATGTCGAGACCCACGGCACCGGGACCGTGCTGGGCGATCCCATCGAGGTCGAGGCGCTCAAGGCGGTGCTCGGGCAGCCGCGCGCCGACGGCTCGCGCTGCGTGCTGGGCGCGGTCAAGAGCAACCTGGGACACCTGGAAGCGGCGGCGGGGGTGGCGGGGCTCATCAAGGCGGTGCTGGCGCTGCATCATCGGGCCATCCCGGCCAACCTCCACCTGCAGACCCCCAACCCGCGGCTGCCGCTGGCCGACACGCCGTTTGTGCTGCCCCGGGAGGAGCTCGCCTGGACCAGCCCGGACGCGCCGCGCATCGCCGGAGTCAGCTCCTTTGGCATCAGCGGGACCAACGTCCATGTGGTGCTGGAGGAAGCGCCGCAGCTGCCCGCCCCCGCCGCGGCCCCGGCGCGCGCCCAGGTGCTGCCGCTGTCCGCCCGCAGCCCCGAGGCACTGCAGTCCCTCATCGCAGCCTATAAGAGCTGGCTCACCGCGCCGGCCGCGCGCGACAGCAGCGACCTGGCCGAGCTCGCGCACACGGCGAGCGTCCGCCGCAGCCACCACCCCTACCGCGTGGCGGTCGTCGGCAGCTCGCCCGGGGAGTGGGCCCAGGCGCTACAGGCCGCGTCGGCCGCGGCGGCGCCGCCCGGAGCTGCGAGCGCGGCGCCGCAGGGTGCGCGGCCGCGGCTGGCGTTTGTGTTCTCGGGCCACGGCGCGCAGTGGCTCGGCATGGGGCGGCAGCTTCTGCAACAGGAGCCGGTCTTCCGAGCTGCTCTCCATGAGTGCGACGTAGCCATCAGGCACCAGGCCGGGTGGTCGGTCCTGGACGAGCTGCACGCCGATGACGGCGCCCTTGGCCGCGACCGGCTCGACGTCATCCAGCCCGCGCTGTTCGCCATCCAGGTGGCGCTGGCGGCGCTGTGGCGCGCCTGGGGAGTACTGCCGGACGCGGTGGTCGGCCACAGCCTGGGCGAGATCACCGCCGCCCACGTTGCCGGCGCGCTGAGCCTGGAGCAGGCGGCGCGCATCCTGTGCCGCCGCGGCGAGCTGCTGATGCGGCTCAAGGGACAGGGCGTGATGGCCCTGGTAGAGCTGCCCTACGCTCAGGCCCATCAGGCCATCGCCGGTCGCACCGACCAGCTCGCGGTGGCAGTCTGCAACAGCCCGAGCGCGACCGTGCTATCGGGAGCCGCGGCGGCGATGGAGCAGGTGCTGGCGGAGCTGGAGGGGCGCGGCATCGGCTGCCGCCGGCTCAAGTGGGCGGTGGCTGCCGGGCACAGTCCGCAGGTGGACGCCCTGCTGCCCGAGCTGCGCGCGGCCCTGGTCGGACTGCGCCCGGCAGCCCTCCGGATGCCGCTTTTCTCGACGGTGACCGCCGGCGAGATCGACGCCCCGGCGCTGGACGGTGAGTACTGGCTGCGCAACCTGCGCGAGCCGGTGCAGCTCGCCCAGACCCTGCGCTGCATGCAGGACCGCGGGTACGACCTGTTCCTGGAGCTCAGCCCGCACCCGATCCTCGCTCCCGCCATCGCCGAGACGCTCGAAAAGGAGGCCCGCAGCAGCACCGTCCTGCCATCGCTGCGCCGCGGGGAGGAGGAGCGCCGCGCCCTGCTGGAGTCGCTGGCGGTGCTTTACGAGCGGGGCTTCACCCCGAGCTGGCAGCAGCTGCACCCGGACGGCGGCCGCTGCGTCAGCCTGCCGGCCTATCCCTTTCAGCGTCGGCGCTACTGGTTTGGCGCGGACGCCGACTCGCCGGCTCGCCCCTGGCGCGCCGCCAGCCCGACCGCAGCCGGCCAGCCGCTGCTGGGTCCTGCCCTGACCTCGGCGGTGCAGCCCGAGCGGCACTTCTGGGAGCAGCAGCTGAGCGTCCAGGCGCTGCCCTACCTGGCGGACCACCGGGTACAGGGGGAGGTCATCTTTCCTGCGGCGGGCTACCTGGAGATGGCGCTCGCCGCTGCCGCCGCGGTCTACGGCGCCGCAGCCCATGCAGTGGAAGAGCTGACGCTAGAGCAGCTGCTGGCCCTGCCGGGCGGCGCCACCCGCGCGGTGCAGACGGTGCTCACCGAGCAGGGCCCGGATCGGGCGGAGCTGCAGATCTGGAGCCGCGAGGGAGCAAGCTTTGTCCGCCACGCGACGGCTACGGTCCGCCGGGCGGCGGAGGAATCGGCAGCGGAAGCGGCGCCGCTGCGGCAGCTCCAGCAGCGCTGCCCCACCCACCTGTCTGGACTGCAGCACTACCAGCTGATGCGGCAGCGCGGCGCGGCCTATGGCCCGGCGTTTCAGGGCGTCGCCGAGCTGTGGCTGGGCACCGACGAGGCGCTCGGTCGGGTGCAGCGGCCGACGGGGCTCCCGGCCGGGTCCGGGGCCTATCAGTTCCATCCCGGCTTTCTCGACTCCTGCCTGCAGGTGATGACGGCGCTGCTGGGCGAGTCGGGGCACGGACCGAGCGCCGCTCTTTTGCCCACCGGGCTGTCGCGGCTCTGCCTCTACCGCCCGCCACAAGCCGAGGTCTGGGTGCACGCCCGGCGCCGGCCCGCGGCGAGCGGCGACACCGCGGCGCTCACGGCAGACCTGGTGGTGCTGGACCAGGCAGGCAAGCTGGTGGCCGAGGTGAGCGGGCTGCAGGCGCGGCCCCTGGAGCCCGACCTCTCACTTTCGCAAGAGTCGCGCTGGCTCTACTGCCGCAAGTGGCAGCACCAGGAGCCGGCGTTGTCAGGCCCGCTGCCCCCGACCCCGCCCGGGGTCTGGCTGCTGCTCGCCGACCACGGAGGGACCGGGGCCGCGCTGGCAGAGCTGCTGCGGGCCCGCGGCCACCGCTGCGTGGTGGTTTTGGCGGCGCCGCCGGGCGCCCATCGCCAGGCGGACTCCCAGCGGGTCGACCCGCGCGACCCCGAGGCCTGGCGCCGCATCCTGAAGGCAGAGCTTGCGGAGTCCGAGCCCTGCGCCGGGGTGGTGCACCTGTGGAGCCTGGACGCCACCGCGGTGGCAGAGACTACCGAGCAGACCCTGGCGGCCGACCAGGATCTGGGCTGCCTCAGCGCGCTGCACCTGGTTCAGGCGCTGCTCGCGACCCGGTGGCGGCAGCCGCCCCGGCTGCACCTTGTGACTCGCGGCGCCCAGGCAGCGGGGTCATCGCACCCGGGGCTGGCGGTGGCGCAGGCGCCGCTGTGGGGCCTGGGGCGGGTGCTCAACCTGGAGCACCCCGAGCTGCGCTGCCGCTGCATCGATCTCAGCCCGGAGGCCGCGGACACCGAGGCGGCGGCGCTGCTCGCCGAGCTGCTGCGGGACGATCGCGAGGAACAGGTGGCGCTGCGCGCCGCGGGGCGGTACGTAGCGCGGCTGGTCAAGACCACGCTCGCCGAAAAACCGGAGACCGCGGCGGCGCCAGAGCCCGCGCAAGGGCGACCCTTCCGCCTGGAAATCCGCGAGCCCGGGGTGCTGGAGCGGCTGACGCTGTACCCGCTGCAGCGCCGCCCCCCGGGGCCGGGGGAGGTCGAGCTGGCGGTGGCTGTCGCCGGCCTGAACTTCCAGGATGTGCTGGCGGCGCTGGGCATGTTGCAGGTAGAGCCGATGGCAGACCCCGGCGGCAGGCCGCGGCTCGGCGGCGAGTGCGCGGGGACAGTCACCGCAGTCGGGGACGGCGTAGTCGACCTGCGCCCCGGGCAGCAGGTGCTGGCCTTCTGTCCGGGCCGCGACGCGCTGGCCTCGCTGGTGACCACGCGGCACGAGCTGGTCCTGCCCAAGCCGCCAGAGCTGAGCTTTACCCAGGCGGCGACGATTCCTGCCGTGTACCTGACCGCCTACTACGCGCTCGCGCACGTCGGCCGCCTCGCAAAGGGGGAGCGGGTGCTGATCCACGCAGGCTCGGGCGGCGTCGGTCTGGCCGCCATCCAATACGCCCAGCACGTCGGCACCGAGATCTTTGCCACCGCCGGCAGCGCCGCCAAGCGGGACTTTCTCCGCTCGCTGGGCGTGCCGCATGTGCTGGACTCCCGCTCGCTCCGGTTCGCAGATGAGATCCGGCGCATTACCGGCGGCGAAGGAGTGGATGTCGTCCTCAACTCGCTGGCCGGCGAGTTCATTGCCCAGAGCCTGGGCCTTTTGCGCCGCTTTGGCCGGTTTGTCGAGATCGGCGTGCGCGACTATCTGCAGGACAGCCGGCTCGGTCTCAAGCCGTTTCTCAACGGGCTCTCGTTCACGCTGATCGAGCTCGTCCAGCTGGGTCTGGACCGACCAGCCCTGGTCCGCCGGCTCTTGCAAGAGGTGCTGCAGCTGTTCGCCGTGGGGGTCTTCCGGCCGCTGCCGTGCCAGACCTTCCCGATCTCGCAGGCGGCGGCGGCGTTTGCGCAGATGGCCGGCGCCCGCCACATCGGCAAGCTGGCCCTGACGCTGCATGACAGCGAGGCGCGCATCGTCCGCGCGCCGCCCGAGCAGGCGGCGATCCGCGGCGACGCCTGCTACCTGATTACCGGCGGCCTGGGCGGCCTGGGTCTGGGCCTTGCGCGCTGGCTGGTCGAGCGCGGGGCGCGGCACCTGGTGCTGGTGAGCCGCGGCACCCCCACCGCTGCCGCGCGCAGCCACATCGCGGCGCTGGAGCAGGCCGGGGCCCAGGTGCTGGTCGCAGCGGTCGATGTCTCCCAGCGAGAGGAGGTGGCGGCGCTGCTGCTGCGCCTTTACTCGGTCATGCCGCCCCTGCGCGGGATCATCCACGCGGCAGCGGTGCTGGCCGACGGCACCGTCCCCGAGCTGAGCGCCGAGCGCTTCCGGGCGCCGCTTGGCCCCAAGGTGCTGGGAGCGTGGAACCTGCACGCGCTCACGCTGGAGCAGCCGCTGGATTTCTTCGTGATGTACTCTTCGGCGGCCCTGCTCCTGGGCTCTCCGGGACAGGCGAACTACGCGGCGGGGAATGCCTTTCTCGATGCCCTGGCGCAGCATCGGCAGCAGCTCGGCCGCTGCGGCATGAGCATCGCCTGGGGGCCCTTTTCCGCCGCCGGGGGCGCCGCTCGCGAGGAGCGCGGGGAGCGCCTGGCCGCCCGCGGCCTGGCCAGCCTGACCCCCGAGCAGGGTCAGGAGCTCCTGGGGCGCCTGCTGCAGCGCAGCCGGCCGCAGCTTGGCGCGATGGACTTCGGGCTGGAAAAGTGGCTCGCCTCCTATCCGAGCGAGGCGGAGTCGCCCTTCCTGTCGACCTTGCGCCGCGAGCTGCGGGCAGCGGGAGACTCCCCCACTGCCTCCGACCTGACACAACAGCTGCAGGCTGCACTGCCCGCGGAGCGGCAGGCCCTGCTGGAGGCGCACCTGGCGGAGCAGCTGGGCCGGGTGCTGCGCCAGGCGGCCAGTGAGCTCGATCGCCAGGCCCCCTTTGCCAACCTGGGGCTCGACTCGCTGATGAGCCTGGAGCTGCGCAACCGCCTCGCCAGCAGCCTTGGGCACAAGCTGACGGCGACGACCCTGGCCAGCCACCCGAGCATCACCAAGCTGGCGGCGCACCTGGTGACGCAGCTTGGCCTGGGGTCGGTGGCCGCCGCTGACTCGCTGGCAGCGCTGCGCGCCGACGCCGGGCTTGACCTTGAGGTCTGTCCCGCGCTCAGCTGGTCGGGGCCGGAGCGCCCGCCGACGCGCATCCTGCTGACCGGCGCGACTGGCTTCCTCGGCGCCTACCTCCTGCAGCAGCTCCTTATGAAGAACCCGTGCGAGATCGCCTGCCTGGTCCGGGCGCCGGATCTAGCGACGGGGCATGCCCGGCTCCGCCAGGCGCTCGCCCGCCACGAGCTGTGGCGGCCAGAGTACGGCCCGCGGCTGATTCCCATCCTCGGGGATCTGGCGCGGTCGCGGCTCGGCCTGAGCAGCGAGGACTTCGCGGCGCTGGCGCGCAGCGTCGATGAGATCTACCACAACGGCGCGTGCATCGACTGGCATGAGGCCTACGCCGGCCTGCGCGCGGTCAACGTCCTTGGCACCGAGGAGGTCGTGCGGCTGTGCGCGCAGCACCGGATCAAGCCCCTGCACTACGTCTCTTCGCTGGCCACGCTGGCGCCGCTCATGGCGGCGGGCGGGGTCCTGCGGGAGAGCGACGAACCGGACTGGCAGGAGCGCGACTTCAACCTGCTCAACACTGGCTATATTCAGAGCAAGTGGGTAGCCGAGAAGAAGGTCCTGCTGGCGCGCTCGCGCGGGCTCCCCGTCGCCGTCTATCGGCCGGGGTTTATCACCGGGGACAGCCGCCGCGGAGCCTGGGTGGCGCCGGACTTCTTCTATGACCTCATCAAGGGCTGCATCCAGCTCGGCTGCGCCCCGGCGTGGAACGCCTTCATTGGCATCATCGCCGTGGACTGGGAGGCGCAGGCCATCGCGCACATCGCGCGCCAGCCGGGCTGCCACGGCAAGACCTTCCACCTGCTCGGTCAGCTCGGTCGGCCCGGCGCCGAAGAGCTGTCGTACGCTGGGCTGTGGGCGTACATCCGCAAGCGCGGGTATCCGCTGGAGGAAGTACCCCACGCGACGTTCTATCGCGCCCTCAAGCAGGCGGCAGACTCAGGGCTGGGCCTAGACCTGGCGCTGCGCAGCTATGTACCCCACCTGCAGACGCCGCTTTTTACCTCGGCGCGCAAGCTGAAATATGACTGCACCGCCGCCCGCGAGTACCTGCAGCAGGCAGACCTGCTGCCCTTGCCTACAGAGCGGCTGCTCGACCTGTACTTCGACCAGCTGGAAGCCTCCGGATTCCTATCACTGCCGCCGCTGCCAAAGTGAGGTCCAGGCCGCGCCGCGCCGGCGCACTTTCCCGGAACTGGCAGCCTAACGCCTGCTTCCATCGGCCAAGCCGCGTCGCTGCTTTGTTGTTGACCACAAAGGCCCGATTGGCGAACCTAAAGTGGAGACTACTATCGACGCACAAACACCTCTAGAAGGCCCAATGTCAACAAACGTAGCACAACTCGCCCGAGCCTGGATCGCCCGTGAGACCTGGGGCATCAGTCCGCGCGAGGACAAAGACCTCGCCGCCATCGCCAAGGCGGTGCTGATCTGCGCGCGCGGGGACGGCCACCTGAGTCCTATCGAGCGCGAGTGGATGCTGGGCGCCTATGCTGCCCGCGGCGTATCGGCGGAGCTCATTGATGAGCTCCGCGCCTATGAAGGGAAGGAAGATCTGATCGAGGTTCTGGAGAGCACGAGCGTAAGTCACGCTGCCGCCCGCGTCGTGCTGTACCTGGCGATTCAGGTCTGTTCTGCCGATGGCGAGCTGCACGAGCTGGAGCTGGCGGCCATCATCAAGATGGGCGCCGTGCTCGGGGTCTCGGCGGAAGTGGTCAGGCAGCTCAACGCGCTCTATCAGGAAGAGCAGCTCCTGCGACAGAAGCGCATCAAGCTCGCCTTTCCCGACGGCCCTCCAGTCTGAAATGAGCCGCGCTCCCCGCGGCAAGGCAGGGAGCTTCCTGGGGCAGTAGTGACCGAGAGGATGGGAGAGGCGAGGAGCTAGAGCGGAAGAGGTCCAGGTGCGGCGCGGACTACAGGGTGTTGCAGGAGTTCGACTTATTCGACCACTCCTTCTGCACTACGTAGCCGCCGACAGTGGCCTGCTGCGCATTGCAGATGTCGCCGATCTCGCCATAGGTCCGGTTGTACCAGGCCAGCGGCGGAGCGTAGGTGGTGGCCAGTCCGACGGCGGGGTCGGTGGTCGCCTCAACCAGCTCGTGCGAGGACACCGAGGTCAGGTTGTTGACGCGCTGGGCGTTGGCGCCGCAGCCGCCGGCGCAGCCGCCGCCCTGGTCGGGGATGATGCCGTAGTTCAGGTTGGAGCCGCCGCTGCGCGCTGCCGTCCCATGGAACGCGCACCAGGTCACGCAGGACGCCGTGCCACCCGAGTCGGTGACGGTCATCCCCGGCGGGAAGTGCACCGGGTAGTAGGTGTTGGCGTCCGGGGTGGGAAGCGCGCCGCTGGCAATCTGGGCGTTCAGGTAGCTGACGACCTGCGCCTCGGTGACGTTGGCGCTCGAGTTGGCGCCGGTAAACACCTTGGGGACCGAGCCAGCGCCGATCCCGCCATACTGCGGCAGCAGCGAGGTGTAGATCGAGCTGGTGACGATGCTCTGGTAGAAGCTGGTCAGGTTGGACGCGTAGGCGACCGAGGCGTTCCAGTAGACGGGGATGACCTTGACGTTCTTCAGGGTCGGGCCACCATAGTTAGTAAGGGTCTTGGCGGCCTGCGACGCCCGGTCCTCAGCCGGAGAGACATCGCCCGGGTGGTGCATCGGCATGACGCGGATGAGGGACTGAAAGTTCTCAGTGTCATCAGCCGCCGGGCCGCCGCAGTTGATGACCGCAGAGGACAGGAAGGCGAGCGAGAGGGAGTAAAGCTGGAACGTGGTCTTCATGAGAGCTCCTTGGCAAGGGCTGACACGTCTAGGTTACAGACCCAAATTCTGCAATTTCTATGCTAGCTTGCGCGGCCTTGACGAGCGGCTGCCCGATTGGCGCGGCCAAAGCTCTCTGCCGTCGCACAATGTGCAGTAGACCGCTCATTTGCAACCGGTCGGGTCACTGCCCGTAGACCCCTAGAGCACGCTTTGGGGTCTACAGTCCCACTCAGGTGGGGCTCTCCCCCCCACCAAAGCGCGAGTCCTGGCGGCGCACCGCAGCCGCTTTGCCGACCAGCCATGCTACCTTGGCGGCGATGGGCCCACTGTCCTATGCGCTGTTGGCGCTGGCTCTGCACCCGGCGGCGGGCGCGCGGCAGTGGGCAAGGCTGTCCGAGGTGCCGGGCAGCGTGCTCGTGCGCGCCGTCGACTCCCTGCCGGGCCCTGCGCTGCTTGGTACCGGGGCGGGGGCGCGGCTGCAGCGCGTCCTGGCCGGCGGCGTGCTGCAGCTTGCGCTTGGCGATCCCAGCGCCGCTGCCACGGCGCAGCTGCTCAGCCGCCTGCGTCGCCTGCCCGGAGTGGCGTGGGCGGAGGCGGAGCACTTCCGCTACGGCCAGCAGGCTCCGGTCAATGACCCCCGCTATGGCGAGCAGTGGGCGCTGCCGCTGGTCCAGCTGCCCCAGGCCTGGCAGCGCACGCACGGCTCACCGCACGTCGTGGTGGCGGTCATCGACAGCGGCATGCGCCCCCACCCCGAGCTGGCGGCGCGCCTTGTCCCCGGCTACGACTTCATCACCGACCCCCAGAGCGCCGACGATGGCGACGGACGCGATGCCGACCCGACCGACACCGGGGCGCTGGCCGCGGGCAGCTCGGGTCTGCACGGCCTGCATGTGAGCGGCATCCTGGGAGCCCAGGCCAACAACCAGACCGGCATCGCCGGCATCGACTGGAACTGTCGGATCCAGCCGATCCGGGTGCTGGGGGTGCGCGGCGCCGCCGGCCGCGATAGCGACATCGCCGAGGCCATCCGCTGGGCCGCCGGCCTGCCGGTCGCCGGCGTCCCCGACAACCAGACTCCAGCGGCGATCATCAACCTGAGCTTTGGCGGCCCGGGCGGCTCCCAGCTGCTGCAGGAGGCGGTCGCCGCCGCGGTGGCGCGCGGGGCGGTGGTCGTCGCCTCGGCAGGCAACGACGCGACCGATGTCGCAAGCTACGCTCCGGCCGGTCTGGACCAGGTGATTGCCGTGGGCGCCGCTCACGAGCTGGGCGGCCTCGCCGGGTACTCCAACTTCGGCCCGCGCATCGACCTCTTGGCTCCCGGGGGCGGGCTGACCGACCTGCCCGACTCGGGCATCCTGTCGACGATGTACCTGCCGGCGCAGCGCTCGCCGTGGGACTACCTGGTCGTGCCGGGGACCTCCCAGGCCGCTGCCCACGTCTCCGGGGTCGCGGCGCTGCTGCGCGCCATGGCGCCGCAGCTGACTCCCGAGCAGGTCCGCCAGCTGCTGGTCACGACCGCCGATCCGCGCGGGCGCTGCCCGCAAGGCTGTGGGGCGGGGCTCCTTAATGCCGCCGCAGCCGCCCAGGCCACCGCCGACCAGGCCGGCTGCGCGCCGCCGTGTGGCGTGTACGAGGAGTGCATCGACCACGCCTGCGTGCCCTTCACTCCGGTGGAGATCCTGCCCGGCGGCTGCAGCGCCAGCGGGAGGCCCGGCGGCGCCGCGGCCTGGGTGCTCCTGCTGCTGGCCGCGCTGGCGGCGCTGGGCCGCCTTGTCCGGCCGCGGCCTGCTACGGCGTCACCAGGGCCACCGACTGCGGCGGCAGCCCGACATCCAGCGCCGGGTCGGTGAGCGGGGCGCCGGTCGCCGGGCCGATGAACACGCCGACCGGCAGCTGCCCTGCCCCCGCCGTGCCCGCCGACAGCACCACCAGGCGGCCGCCGAGCACCCGCAGGCCGGGCACAAAGCTCATCGGGCCAAGCACCACCGCCCCCTTCTGCTTGGTGCCCAGATCCACCGAGTAGACGTTGTAGATATAGGACGAGCCGGACTTGACCGACAGCGCGACAAACACATGCGCTGCATCCACCGCGTCCAGCGAGCCGACGTTGCCGCCCAGCATGGAGTCGGTCACGGCCAGGCCGCGGGTCTTTTTGCCCACCAGATCGACGACCTCGATGCCGCCCAGGCCCGCCTGCACTCCGCCCAGCATGTCGGCCGCCGAGCCGACGATGGCCTCGGTGCAGCCGGGGAGGATGGTGAGGCCGCTCGGGCTCTGGCCGGCCAGCTGGATGTAGGTCGGGGGGTCGGCCGCGGCGGCCAGGTTGATCACCGCGAGCCGGCCCGGTCCGGTGGCGACATAGGAGTTGTTGCGGTCCTGATCGAGCAGCAGCACATAAAGTTTGTCGCCGCAGGGGACGAGCCGATCGGCCTCCGGGTTGCCATCGGTGTCGGCGGCGGCGGCGGTGAGCGGGACGAAGCTGGTGATGCCCGCCTGGACGTCCTTGAGGTTGATGATCCCAAGGGCGCGACTGGCAGTCACCGCCAGGGTGCCGGCAGCACCGAACAGGCTGACGTAGGCAAGCTGGCGCGGCGCATCGATATAGATGTCGTGCGGGTTGGCCTCGATTCCTTTGACCATGATCGCCTTGCTGGCCGGGAACTCGACCGGATTTTTGAACCCCTGGGACGCATCGTACTGGCGCACCAGACCCCCCGATTGATCGATCGCGTACAGCATGTTGCCAAAGCCGCGGACCACCGACATCGGATCGATGACGTCGAGGTCCTTCTGCACCACCCGGCTCCCCAGCCCGACCGTCTCCAGCGCGCCGTTTGTGAAGTCGCTGCCGACCACCGCGAGGAGCGCGCTGCTGCCCATGTCGGGACCCGGGGGAGTGGCGAGATCGGGGCTCTGCTGCTGCGCTGGATCGCTCTTGCACGCCGGGGCCAGAAGCAGGAGCGCCAAGGCGAGGTACGCGGCTCGCGCCCCGCCTCTTTTAGGTGCCCGACCGGCGGCACCAGGCGCAGTGGAGACGGAGTGACTCGGGAACAAGGAGCGGCAGAGCTTGTTGAGCTGACTCACGGCGTCACCTTCCTTATCTTCAGGAATTCAGACTGGGTGATACGTCGACGCCCTGACCAAGCGCGCGGGGGGCAGGGAGTGGCGACTGCGACGACTAATAAATCATGTAAAAAATGTTTTGGTTAATACAAAAATTGCAAAGGCTTTAAATCTAAAGAAACATCGGTGCCGGGAGAGCCCGCCCAGGCTCAAGCCTGCTCGCCGAGCCGGCGACAGCGCGGCCGGAGCGAGCTCGCGCCCGGTGACTACGGCGCCGGCACCAGCCGGAGCTCGCTCGCCAGCGTCGCCGGCAGGTTGACATAGGAGAGGTTGGGGACGCAGTCGTGATCGTACTCGTACACAAGCTCGGGCCGGCTGAAGCCGACCTCGCCGGTGATCGCGCGCTCTCCCAGCTGCAGCCCGCTGCGCGGGATTCCGTCGACCGTGCGCATGCACTCGGCCGGGTAGTCGACCAAGCCGTTGTCGTTGCGGTCGTCCCAGCCGTTTAGCACCAGCTTGTGCAGCCGCCCAAGGCGCGACTCCAGCTCCAGGCGCAGCGCCTCGTTGCCGGGGCGCGTGGCGACCAGCAGATACATCTCGCGCAGGGCGCTCTGCAAGGCGGCCAGGCGCGCCGGGGTGAAGACGAACTCACTCTCTTGGCCGGGCAGCGGGCGGTAGACGCGCAGCCACGGGTGGTAGTAGCGCTGCTCCAGTACTGAGTAAGCCTGCTGGGCGCGGGCCCGATAGCGGGTGTCGCTGGTGCTAAGGTACGCCTCCAGCAGGCCGCGCACCGCGGCGGCCTGCGCTTCCAGGGTCGGCGGCGAAGTGTCGGCGGCGCCGCTGCGGCGGTCAAAGCCGTTGACCGCGACGCCATCAGCGCCGACCAGCTTGCTCGCCAGCAGCTCTGCCTGCGCCGCCATCAGCTGCTGCAGGCGCGTCGTCACGCTGACGGCCCCGGGCGCCCCCGCCATCGAGGTCGCATCGAGCGCGCCCACCGTCGCCGCCCGCACCGGCGTGGTGCTGGAGTACAGCGTCAGCTGCCCGGTCAGCGCCCGATACGCGGTGCGCAGCGCGACCAGGGCGTAGGTCGTCTCCACGGTCGTCACCTGGGAGGCGCGGACGATGCTCTGGCCGCTCAGCTGGGCGCTATCACAGAGCGCCCCTGAGGCCGGGTCGAAGTGCAGGCGGTCCAGGTTGACCAGCGCCACCTTGATCATCGCCAGCGCCCGATCGTGAGCGGTCTGCTCGCCATCGGCCAGGCCATTATCGGCAGCAAACGGGTCGCCGTCAAAGACCGGCCGCACCGTCAGCGAGCCGCCAATCTGCGGGTTGCGCCCATCGGTCAGCGCGAAGAACTCGGAGTACGCCCCGAGCAGCGCCGTCAGGTCGGCCAGCCGGCTGCTGCCATCGACGATCGAAAAGGCGGTGGGCTGCGACTCCGCGCCATCTATCCCGGGGTCCTCGGTCACCGCCACGGCGTGCGGGAACAAGCGCGGCGGCACGACATAGTCATAGCCAAGCGCCGCCTTGATGCTGGGAAAGCCGCCGAGCGTCGCGCCATCCGCGGTCACAAGCTGCTTGAGCAGGAGCTCGGCCTTGTTGTCTATCTCATCGGCCATGATGAGCCCCTGGAATCCCTCCAGATCACTGGAGCCGATGAAAGTCCCGGGCACCCCGGGGGCGGCGGGATCGCCAGAGTCGCCCTGCACCGCATTGCCCGGCTGGCCCACCGCGGTGATGTCGGTGCTGTCCACCCGCGTCAGCTGGCGGCCGTTCACATCGTGGACAAACTGGAAGTAGTTGATCACCCACAGCGCCTGCTTCCAGGCTGCAAGTCCCAGCGCGTCCATCGCCAGCACCTTCTCGACCTGGCGGTCGCGATCGACAAGGTGCAGGCTGTTGTTGTTGCACTCATAGTCCGAGGTCGCCGCCGGACCGCTGGCGGCGTAGTTGTTCCCCATCGAGAAGATGCCGCCGTTGGCGCCAGTCGGGGTGCAGCGAGTCTGGACGTTGCGCGAGGGCGCGATCGACGGATCGTAGGAACGGAACTCGGCAAACTGCGGCCACAGACCCGGGAAGCCGAGGCGGTTGAGGGGGTTGCTCGATGGCGCCGGCACCACCACCCAGGGGCTGACCCCGCCCGTCGCGCCGGCCCGGCTCTGCAGCGCCAGCGACTGAATGCGCAGGCGCAAAAGACCCAGGGCGGTGGCGCCGCCGGCATTGCCCGGGTTGAGCCGCGGACCGTACATGAGCGACAGCCCGGCCCCAGACTCGAAGGACAGGTGGTTCATCGCCATCTTGGAGTACTCGTAGCTCTCTACCGCCATCGAGTAGCCCACCGGATCGTTCATGGTCGTCACCGAAGTGTCGGTGGTTACCTGCAGCTGGTCCGGGACCATGGCGTAGCGCACGTAGCCGGCGATGTCACGCCCGGCCGCCTCCGCCAGCGGCTCGCCCGAGATCTGCATCTCGATCGCCGCCCGCATCTGCTCGGCGACCTGGGCGCGCGGGTTTATGCTCTTAATGATCAGCGCGGGGTACTTGCTGCCGGCATCGCCGAGGTCACTCGGACCGCTGCTGCCATCCTTGCAGCCGAGCGGCAGTCCGCCGAGAAAAAGGAGTCCGGACGCGAGCTGCCACAGCTTCCGCCAAGTCATGCTGGTTCTTGTCGCGGGCATCGCAGACCTCATAGGGAACGAAGGTAGGCGATCAGGTCGGCGCGCTCCTGCGAGGTTGGCGGCGGCGAGATCGCAAAGAAGCGGACAAAGTAATCCACCACATCGCCCAGGGTGGCAGCGCTGCCGTCGTGAAAGTAGGGCGGCGAGTCAGAAACCCCGAGGAGCCCCGGGGTATCAAAGGCGCAGTCCGGCCGCAGCGTCCCATCCACCGCCGGCACGCTCTGATCCGTAAAGGCGGTGCGCACGCAGGTGCCGACATCGTGCAGGAGGATCGGCCCGCTCTGGCCTGACAGATCCAGGCCGGGGTTGCCGCTGCCGCTATCGGTCAGGCGCGGGCCGTTGTGACAGTTGCTGCAGCCGAGGCGGGCAAACACCGCCTGGCCGCGCTGGGCGGCTGCGCTCGGCTGCCTGGTCACCGGGTCCACCTCGGTGCTGTGCGGCAGCGAGATGGCGTAGTTCACGTACGAGCTGAGCGCCGCGAGCAGCTTCTGATCCTGCGGCCGGCTGGCGTTCACGTCGCCGCCCTGCTCTAGCCGGATGATCTCGTCATACTGCGCGACCTGGTTGCGCAGCGCGTTGCGCATCAGGAACCCGGTTCCCAGCACGCCGCCGGCATTGCTCGGGGTGTCGCGCGGCCCCGGGGTGAACAGCCAGACGACGGCGTCCGAGCGCCCTTCCAGGTGACAGCTGGCGCACGCCACCCAGAAGTTCTGCGTCAGCGGAAACTCCGCCGAGTTGGCCGAGTAGAACAGCCGCTGCCCCAGCCGCAGCTCGGCGGGCATCGGATCGGCGCTGTCCAGGCGCGCGATCGGCGGCCCGTCCACCACCACCCGGCCCACGGCCCGGCTGCGCCAGTCCGCGGCAATCGCCAGCACCGCGACATCGGAGGACGCCCGCTCATCGACATAGGCGTGCCGGCCATCGGGGGAGACAACGATTCCCTGCGGCAGGTCGCCGGGCAGCGGGCGCACCAGCTCGACTCCTACCCGCTGCTCGGCGTCCAGCGCCAGCACGTCCTCACTTGACATGTCGACCACCAGCGCCAGACCGCCGTCGGGGGTAAACGCCAGCGCGCGCGGGCCAGAGACGATGTCGCCAAAGGCTCCATCCACGCCGGGCTTTCGCGAGTCAACGCTCAGCACCTCGACCGGGCCGCCGCTGCGGTCGCGGACCGAGACGGCCGGGAACACCGTAGTCTCAAAGTCCAGCTCCGGCTGCGCAGTGTCGGTCGCCAGCAGCAGGTGACCAAGCCACACCTGGCCGCTTGCCCCCGGTCGTACCGCCGCGCTGTAGACGCCGCGCGCCGCCCCGTGGGCCAGCAGCCGGTCGCCGCGCGGCGGCACATCGGCGATGGCCCCCTGCCCTTTGGGCTGCAGGGTCGCCGCATCAAACAGATCGAGTCCCGGCTGCAGCAGGAAGCGGGTTACATACAGCGTCGCGCCCGACTCGTCGAGCGCCAGGCCAAAGGGACGGTCCGTGGTGGGTCGACGCACGATCGCGCTTGCATCGGGCAGGCCGCTTTCGCCAAGCGGCAGCCGCAGCACCTCGCTGCTCTGGTAGATGCTGACGTAGACCGCCGCCGCGCTCGGGTGGAGCAGCACCGCCGCCGGCTCCGGACCCACGGTGAGGGCCGACACCGTGGCGCCGGTGCTGGTGTCCACGGTCAGCAGCTGTCCTGATTCCTGACACGCCACGTAGGCCAGCCGGCCATCGGCGGACAGATCGACCGCGCGCGGTCCGAGCGCTGGCTCATAGCGCCCGCTGGCGCTCTGGCGGGGTCGCTCGCCCAGCCGGATCTCGCGCCGCAGCTGGCGCTTGGCAGTGTCAATGATGGACAGGGAGTCGGCGTCGGGGTTGACCACCGCCAGCAGCGTGCCGTCGGCCGACAGCGCCAGCGTCTGCGACTGCCGCGGCCGCGGCGCCGTCAAAGGTGGCGGCGGCGGCGCCGCAGCGTCCGGCGAGCACCCGGCGCTGCAGAGTGACTCCAAGATCGTGAAAGCGATCATGCGGACCAGCCAGAAGCCGCTTCGCTGCTTGCTCATCTGGGAAGACATCTCTCCGCGCTGCCCGACTCGCATCGGTACGCTTGGCAAGTTCGACCAGACCCTTGGTCAGTGAGCGCGCGCCCCCCCGAGGTGCGCGCTGGCGCCACCAGCCGCTAGTCGAAGACGTTAGCTTGAATCAAGCTGCAGAAACAACCTTTTTTGCCTGCTTGGCGCCCCGCACCTGTCGCCAGCGTGACCGGCTGCTCACTGCCAGGTCCGCGCGGCGGGCAGAGCCCTTCTGCTTCTATTTTTCCGGCGGACCCGGGCCTTGCGGATCACGGATCACGGGGCGAGCTGGGCGCAGACCTTGGGGTCGAGGAGGTCCCGGGGAGCTCCCCGGGGGTAGGCGCTGGCGGGAGCGGCGCCGCAGAGCGCGGCGCGGATCGATTGCGGAGGGTCTTATTCCCATCGCGGCGCCCACGCCGCCCAGCCCCGCAGCTGCTGCTTTGCTTTTAGGCGTGCCCAATGACCAACAGGAGATCTGTCATGGCCAGAATCCTACCGCGAACCTATCATCCCGGGCCCGGGCGCTCGACTTGCGCGCTGGCCGTGGGAGTCTTGAGCTGCGCCTTCTGGGCAAGCTGTGGCTCGGGGCCGCCGCTGCGCTCGATCAGCGTCAGGGCAGCAAGCCCCCTTGTCCCGGTCGGCTTTACTGATCAGCTGACCGCGACCGGCGTTTTTCCTGACGGCACGTTCGCAGACCTCACTGCAGATGTGCTGTGGCGGAGCTCCAATAGCGGCGTGGCGAGCGTGTCAAACGACGGCAACAGCGTCGGACTTGTGTACGGGGTCGCGGCCGGCACCGCCGAGATCACCGCCAGCCTGAGCGGCGTCAGCGGCAGCACCCAGCTGCAGGTGAAAAACTAAGCCGGCAGCGATGACCTGCGGCCACGGCGGATCGTTTTCCGTTGGCAGAAAAGGGCGCCTTGACCTACCCTGTCAGCTGGGGTAGCAGCGCCGTTCCACACTGGCCTGACTAGCGGGCGGTGGCGACTTGGTGGCGCACCCACCGGCTGCGGGGTCATCTTTCCTAGTGTCGGAGATTGCTTGAGCACGTCAGCTTTTACGCCGCTTGGCACCCACGAGTTTCGCATCGAAGGCGCCATCTTGCATGTCAAGTGGGTCGGTGAGTTCACGGTGAGCGATATGCAGCGCCTAAATGAGCTCATCACCGAGCTGCATAAAGCGCACAAGCTGGTCTTCCAGCTGGTGGACGGCAGCCGGGGCCACGGCCTGAGCGCCGAGGCCCGGCGGTGGTCGGTGGCGCACACCAGCGCGCTCAATCGCGCCGACGGCATCGCCTGCTTTGGCTTCAACTCGATGATGCGCGCCATCTCCACGCTGCTCGTGCGCGCCATCGCCATCGTGTCCAAGCAGAGCGCACCGATCCGCTTTTTTGCCGCGGAGTGCGAAGCCCGCGCCTGGCTGGATGAGCTGCGCGGCCGAGCCGCCACCTAAGAGCCGCCGCCGCCCCAGGGCTAGCGAAGAGACGCGCGCGGCGGCTCGGAGCTGCTCGCGACGGTTCTGAATCATGGTTCTAGATCTGGCGCTTGGCCACCGACCAGATGAAGCCATCGTAGAAGAAGTGCAGCAGCGCGACGACCATGGTGATCGACCACAGCGTCTCCAGCTTCAGATCCACAAGCTCGGCCCCCACGCCGTAGGCGAGCACACTGACCAGATACAAGGCGCCGACCAGGACCTTGCGCCGCCCCGCCGGCCCAGCGAGTCGCACCAGCCCCTGCTGCTCGGTCGCCCATACCAGCGCCAGGTACTGCACGGCGTGAAACAGATTCATGATGAAGAACGCCTCGCCCCAGCTGTTAAGACCCCAGGTATAGATCGAGCAGGCGCCGGTGGTGGCAAAGAGGAAGACCTTCAGCAGCGATACCCGGTAGCCGCGGCGGTACAGCCGCGCGTAGGCGTACAGGTAATAGGCCAGATAGATCGTCCCGGCCCCCAGCACGGCCAGCGCCAGGTAGCGACGCCAGCTCACCGCGCACACCGGCACCGCGGCAAACAGCGTCGTGCCAAGCTCCTTATACCCTTCCAGCTGCACCATGTGGTCGACCAGGGTCACGCCGCCGAGGATCGGTCCGGCGTAGAGCAGGTGATTAAGCCAGTAGTCCAACCGCCGGCCAAGCTCGGGAGGGTTGCCGCGGTTCCGATCGTAGATGCGGCCAAAGCCGAAGGTCTGCGCTCCCGAGTGCCAGATGTCCCAAGCGACGGCGACCACGGTCGAGGTCAGCGCGATCCAGGCCGAGGAGCGGATGGCGAGAAATAGCAGCACCGGCAGAATGAAGAAGCGCACCGGGTGCAGGCGGCGGATCTGCGGGTTGCCATGGCTGCGGAAAAGGACCGCGACCAGGTGAGCGTGAATGAGCACCCCGATGCTGAACTTGGCGAGCGTGGTCTCCTGACCGGCGAGGGTGAAGCGCCGCTCGGCGAACGCGGTACCGGCGATGAGAATCCCCAGCAGCAGCGAGCCTAGGGGCGGCAGCAGGAAGAAGGCCCAGTCGTAGACCGGACCCACGAGGTAGGGGGAACGGCGGTCGCTCATCCCTTGGCCGACCCCGAAAGGCGCAGCTCGCCGTGCTGCTCGCCCAGGTACCCGAGCAGCGAGCCCAGAAACAGGCTGGCCCCGACAAGCTCCAGGGTCTCTTCCACCCAGTCGATGAGTCCATAGACCAGGTTGTCCCGGCCCGCCCGCTCCGCCCAAAAGCCAAGCGGCAGCTCCAGTCCCAGCGCGCCGCCGACGTAAAGGGCGCCGGCGAGGACAAACCGCCACCGGGTGCGGGCTGGCAGGTGCAGAAGGAAGCGCAGGTAGGCGACTCCGAGCAGCAAGACGAGCACCGCCGCCGGCACCACCCAGCTGAAATAAAGTACGCCGTGGAGCTCGACCAGCTCGCCCAGCTGCTCGTGGAGCTCGACCGCTTCATCGACCGACATGTAGAGGAAGATCGCGCCGAGCAGGCCCCAGTGGCGACGGTACGCAGCACCGCTCTGCCGAGCGCCGGCGGCGATGAGCAGCAGCGTGAGGCCGCAGCCGGCAAGGAGCAGCGCGGCGTACCAGGTCGGGAAGTTGCCCTCGCAGCTGAGGGAAAAAAACGGCAGCACGGCCCAGCGCTTCGCCGGCACCAGCTGATGCACGACCTCGGCGGCGAGCCCGAGCAGCGCCACCCCCCCGGAAGTCCCGAGCAGCGCCCGCCGGAGCGAGCGTTCTTGGAGGACGATTGCCATCCTCGCTCATGTTACGAGATCGCGGCCACTCGGGGAAACTCCCTTCGCAGAAGTCGGGTCTGCGCGGACAAGGCCCCCTGCCCGGCCACCCTGCTCGGCGGCCTCCGTTGGGGCCACAACTCCCGCGGCGTCGCCACGCAAGTGGTCAGGGCACCGGGCGGAAAGCGGCAGCCCTTTTCACCAGGGCCGATCCTGGCTAAGATAAAAAGCTGTAAGCCGCACGGCGGTGACGCAGGTCGCGCTGCCAGCTAGGCTGCGGGCAAGCGGCAGAGCACGGACCGCCGAGCGCGCAGAAGGGGTGACTTCATGCGAGAGAGGCTGGGGATCTGGTTGGCATCGGTTCTCCTTACTGCGTCGGTCAGCGCCGCCAAGCCAGCGGCCCCGCTGCCGGCTGCGCCGACGGCCGCACCGCCGGCTGCGCCGCCGCGGGGAAAGGGCCGGTTTCTCGGCGCCCACCCGCTGGCGGGACGCGCCAACGCGGGGTACTGCTACATCGACGTACCGCATGTACACGACTACCTCCCCGACCGGCCGGCCCTGTACCAGCAGGCCGGAGATGCCTACGTCTTTGCCGGCGATCCGGTTCCGTTTGGCTATGAAGGCGACAAGACTGTCTTTTATGGCCACCATCCGATCCCGGTCGACAGCGACTCGGCGACCAGCGCTCCGGGGCCGACGTTCTGTTTCTTGAAGGGGCCGCACTACCACGACTACCCGCAGCCCGAAGGCCCCGGCTTCAAGGTCAAGGACAACGTGATCTTCTACGTCGGAGCCATCCCGCCCCCGGTGGCCGCCTCGCGGCCCCAGCTGGAGCGGGCGATCGAGGCCGAGTTTCGTCCCTACGTGGCGCAGCGGCCGCAGGTCGTGGTGACGCCGCCGCCCGAGTGGCAGGGCGTGGTGTGGGTGGCGCCGCCCGAGCCGACGGTGGTGGTAGCGCCGCCGCCCTCGGTGGTGGTCGCCGCGCCGCCGCCGGTGGTGGTGGCGCCCCCGACTCCCACGGTGGTCATCGGCGCCCCGCCGCCAGTCATCTTCTTTGGCGGGCGCGGCAAAGGCAAAGGCTGGAAGGGCGGCCACGGCTGGGGGCACTTTGGCGGTGGCAAGGGCCACTGGAAGCACTAGGCCGACTGCCGGCGCCCCCCCGGCGTAGAGCCAGGCCGCGCACGGCGCTCCGCACAAAAGCCGCAGAGTTACCAGCACCTCGGGGCACGGCGGAGCGATTGGCGGTCCCGCCGGACCGGAGGGAACACTTGGGTCGATGAGGTCCGCCCGTAATTGAATAGAGAGACCCTGGCCGGCCGCGCAAGCTTAATTTCCGTTGGGGTCCGGACCTGGGTCGACTGGCAAGTCGCCGCCGCCGCCATAATTAACGGGCCAACAGTCCCACCCGCCTCAGGGCTGGGTCTTCAAGAGGAACTTCTGCAGGGCGGCGATTCGCTCGGTAGCGTCGCGGAAGAAGCCAGTCACGCCGAGCGACAGGCGGTAAAACAGAATCGCCTCCCCGACCTTGGCGAGCAGCTCGTGGGAGCGCGCCAGCTCATAAAACAGCTCGCTGAGGTTTACCTCGCTGGCCTCTGGCGTGTTGATTCCGAGCATGAAAGAAGCGATGGCATCGCTCGGGCGCCCCAGGTCGCGGTAGCACAGCCCGGCCATCAGCGCCGCCCGGGCGCACAGCTTGGCATCGCCGCGCGCCTTCTCGAACATCGCCAGGGCCTGCTCGTGCTGGCCGAAGCTGCGCATGGTGACGCCGGTCCGGAAGGCGCGCGCGGTGTCGGACAAGGGCTCGCTCTTGGCCGGCTGGCGGGTCCGCGGTGGGGGCGGCGGCTGCGGTCGAGACGGCGAGGAGGCGACGGGCGCCGCTAACTCTTCCTGGATATCGTCGGGCTCGACCTCGAGGGTCTTGCGATCGATGGGGGGGCGGCCGGCGCTGGCCGACGGCGAGGTCGACCTGCCGCCCGCGGCGGGGCCCGAGGGTGCCGCCGGGCGCTCGGCGCCACGCCGCGCCGCCTCGGCTTCGGGCGGCTCGCGGCTGGCCTGCAGCTGCTGCAGCTGGACCTGCACTGCCTTGCTGTGCGGGTAGCGCATCGCCAGGCTCTGGAGGCGACGTAGCGCCTCGGCGGTGCGTCGCTGCTGCAGGCAGCGGTCTACCTCCTTGAGCTCTGCCTTGAGGCCGCCGCTGCTGAGGGCGATCTCCTCCGCCACGGCCTCGACCTCGGCGGCGTTGGGGCGGGTCGTCGCCGAGGGATGGGGCTGCGAGCTATTGAGATAGCTCTGCGTCTCGGCATCGGTGAACACCAGCGTGGGAGCGAGATCGGTGGGCGGCCGGTGATTCCCCAGGAACTCGCGCAGGTCCTGGCCGATGGCGGTCACTGTAAGCTTGGGCTCTGCCGCGTCCTCCGGAGGCACCGGCGGCTCATGCTGGCGCCTACTGATCAGGTCCTGCAGTCGCCGCTCGGCCGCGTGGTCGGGGTCGCCCAGGCGAATGATATAGCGCAGGAAGCGAATCTCCTCCTGCGGGTTGGCGCAGGGCGTAAGCAGCGCCCACAGCTCGGCGATGGCGCTCGCGTACTGGCGCTGGGTCACGTACAGCTTGACCAGCGGCTCGCGCACCCGCAGCTGCGGGTTGCGGCGCAGCGCCTGGGCCAGGTGGGCGACCGCCTTGTCGATAAGACCGAGCCGCAGGAAGGAATCGGCTTCGCTGATGAGCAGCGCCGCCTCGTCCTGGGTCGCTGTCGGTGCCAGCGGCTGCGTCTGACTCCGACTTGGACTGTGGCCCTGGTGCAGCTGCGCTACTTTCTCATAGCTCCGGGCCGCCTCTCCCATCCGGCCAAGCTGGACGCACAGCGCCGCAATGCGCGTCCACAAGAGCGCGTCCTGCTCGTTCCCTTCGGCCAGCTTGCGGTAGGCCTGCAGCGCCCGCTCGAGCTGTCCGGCCTCTACCAGCTTCTCTGCCCGCTCGATGAGCTTCGCTGTGGAATGACTCGTGGACAGGTGGCTAATCCCTTACAGTTTGAGGGAGTCCCGGCGCACAACGCCAGCGAGTCAGCTTAGTAGATAGCTGCCGCGCAAGTCAAGCCAGCCGCTTAATTGCCGTATAGGTCGGCCAACGCGAGATGGCTTGCACCAGTTAGACCTCCTGCCACCGGCGCCTGGGTCAGCATGGACAGGGAGCCCGCGCCGTCACTTTGCAGGACGTCGATGCTCGCCTTGGAGCCGACCGTACCAGCGACCACAACGTACGGCTTGGTCTTATTGTCGGCTGCGGCGATGGCGACCGCGGCGGGCGCGGACGACTTGGTGAGGGTGACCGGCCCGCCCGAGACCTGCTTGAACGTACCGTCTTTTTGACCGAGCAACGCCAGCAGCAGTGGCGCCGTGCTGCTGGCGTTGAGGATCACCACAAGGTCGGGCGTCCCGTCGGCATTCAGGTCGCCCACGGCCATCGCCGCCGGATCCAGACCGGCGGCGAGCTGCGTTTTGCGGGTGGCGGCGAAGGTGCCGTCGCCCTTACCCAGGTGCACCGCCACCGCGGCGACTCCCGCCACCGCGGCGCTGAGGTTGGCGACGTCATTATTGCCATCGCCGTCAAAGTCGGCGAAGACCGCGCTGCGGCTAGCCGCGCCGTTTGGAATGCTCGTGCCGGGAAGGAACGTCAGCGTCCTAGGCCCGTAGGCAAACAGGTCGCTTGACGCCGACTGCGCATCGGGGTTTGTCACCACCACGTTGGCCGCGCCGCAGCTGAGCGGCCTCGCTGGCGTCGTACAGTTAATAGACGTCGGGCCGACTATCGTCACCGCGCTGCACGGCGCCCCGGCGACCGTCACTTCGGCACCGGCTTGAAATCCGCTGCCGGTGATCGTCAGCTTGGTGCCACCGGCGTTAGAGCCAAGCGGCGGCGCGAGCGCCGTAATGGTCGGCGCCGGCAGCGCAGTCTGGTCGGGCGGCGGGCCCAGATCGTAGTCACTGTCGGCGCTTAGATCAGGCGTGGCATAGCCGCGCTCGATGCCGACATCGCAGTGAAAAGTCGCGGCAGCCAGGACGAGCGCTCCGCACGCCCACAGCGCCCTACCATGGGTCATCATCTGATAAGCTCCTCAAGAGGCGGCGTCCCCGCAGGTGCGCCTGCCCAGGTTATGGGGACAGGATCGACGCAGGGGGACCGTCAGACAAGCCACTAGGTAGTGCGGCGAAACGGCTGGGAATCTCGACGGCCGGCCGATCTTCGGCGCGGCGCTGTACGAGCCGGGCGCGGTCGCGGTACTCTCATGGCGAAGACTCCGGCCAAGATGACTAGGACCCTGCTTGCCTCTGCCCGCTGCCCGCCGCGTCGGCCGACCGGCGGCGGTCGAGCGAGCGCGGTCTTTTGGGCAGCGGCGCTCGCCGGGCTGGTCGTGGCGGCGCGCGGGCCGGCGCACGCCAAGCGACGCTCGCCGGCGCAGCCGGCGACGCAGCCGCGGGCCGCGCGCGCCCAACTGCTGCCCGAGCCGACGCGGTGGACGGCGACGCACGGCGAGCGAGAGCTGCGCTTCCGCCTCACCGATGAAGGCGGCACGCCGGTGACGGGAGCGGAGCTGCAGCTTGACGCCGCCCCCGGAGTCACGGTGACCCTGCCGCGGGCCGGCGCGGCCGGTGAGTACAGCACCAGCTTGCGCTGGCCGGTCGCGATCGGTGACCTCGGGCTCACGGTGCGACTGCCAGGCCGCCCGCGCGCCAGCGAGCTCGCGCTGGTGCTGCCGCCGGCGGAGCTCGAGCCCCCGCCCGCCCCGCTTGCGGAGCCGCCGGAGCCGCCGGAGCCGCCGCCTGATGAGGAGCCCGAGCCGGCCCCGCTGTTGCCAGTCCCCCCGCCCGAGCGAGCACCGCCCGCGCCGCTCGCGCCGCCGGCCCGCGCACCGGCGCGCCGCGTCAGCTTCGAGCTGGGGCTGGCCGGCACCGCGCTGGTCAATCAAGGGGTCTATGGTTTCGGCGGCGGCGCCGAGGTTGGGGCGCGCTTCCGGCTGCCCTTTGGCGGCCTGGGAGTGTCGCTGCGCGTGGCCCTGGAGCAGCACCTCCAGCCCGAGCCTGCTCCTTTCCTTATCAACCTGGGAGTCGCGCTCACCTATACGCTCTCGCGACCGCGGTGGCGCGTCAGTCCGTATCTTGGACTGTGGACCCAAGCGCTGCTGCAGCGAACCCCTGACGCGCTGGGAGCCATTGCCCTGCAGCGCAACGAAGGAGGCCTCGCCCTGGGCGGCCTGGCCGGAGCCCAGGTGCGGCTGTGGCGCGGCGGGCTGTTCACCGAGCTCGGCTACCGCGGCACCGTCTACCGCCAGACCGTGGCGGTGGTTCCGGCCTGGAGCACCGTATTTCTCCTACTCGGCTACCGGCTTACTACCAACTGATGAACCCGCGCGGACCGCGGCTACTTCGTGACTGGCCTGGCGCGCAGCTCGACCTGCTGGTTTGAGTCGCAGTGATTCCACTGCTGGTTGAGCACGGAGGCGTCCCGGCTGGACAGCGCGACGTAGCTGCTGATGGTATTTTCATCGTCGCCCAGGAGCGTAGGATCGCTGTCCTGGGGCGCCGCCTCCACGACCTGCGCGAGCGCCAGAAGCTCATCGCGCAGCTGCTGGGCGGTCGGTCGCCGCAGCGGATTTCGGGTCAGCGCCCGCATCACCACCGCCTCCATGGCCGCCGATAGATCGCTGCGGTGCAGGCGCAGGGGGGCGGGCTCGGCGTGCAGATGGTTGTATATGATCTTCAGAAAAGACTCATTGCGATCGGCGAACGGCACCTGCCCGGCCAGCATCTCATAAAGCATGATTCCTACGCTGTACACATCGGTGCGGCCGTCGTACTCCTTTCCCTCCAGGCGCTCGGGGGCGATGTACACCGGAGTGCCCACAAGATCATTCTGTCCGGTCACCACCGGCGCGACGCTGGGCGGCTCTGCGCCAAGGAGCTTGGCGAGTCCGAAGTCCAGCACCTTGACGACCTCGCCACCGGCCCCGCGGTGCAGCATGACGTTCTCTGGTTTTATATCCCGGTGGATGATGCCGGCGGCATGCGCCGCAACGAGCACATCGCAAAGCGGAATGCCGATCTGCAGGCAGCGGCGGACCGAGAGCTGGCGCTTGCGCACGATCTCGAAGTACAGGGTGTGGCCGTCTAGGAGCTCCATCACCAGATAGGGGATGCCCTGAGTCGACACTGCCGAGTCGAGCACGGTCACCGCATTTGGATGACTGACCCGGCAGGCGGAGATCCCTTCGAGCTGGAAGCGTGACAGGGCATCGCTACCGCCGGCCCCCACGGGCGGACGAAACACCTTGAGCGCGACGGCGCGCTCAAGCCCCAGGTGCCTGGCGCGGTACACGACGCCGAAGCCGCCGCTGCCGATGCGCTCTTCAATCCGGTACTTACCGTCAAGGACCAGGCCCGGCAAGAGCTCGCTCAGGGAGTTGAACACCATCGCGGTCTTACGCTGCGCCGCGACCAGCAGCTCGTTCATGCGCAGGAGCTCTGCCTTGTCACGCTCCAGATCTCTTTGCAGCCGGGCAATCTTGAGCTGGTGGGCGACCCGCGCCAGCACCTCCGGAGCCTGAAATGGCTTGGTCACATAGTCGGCGCCGCCCGACTCGAACGCCTTGACCTTGTCTCCTGCTTCGTCCAAGGCGCTCAGGAAGATGATCGGGACCTTGGCGGTGCTGGGCTCGGCCCGCAGGCGGCGGCACAGCGCATAGCCGTCCGTTCCCGGCATCCGGATGTCGAGCATGATCAGATCGGGCACGCGAAACGCGATCTGCTGCAGCGCATGCTCGGCGCTAAACGCCGTGAGGGGCTGATAGCCGGCCTTGCGCAAAAGGATGCTCAGCACCTGGCGATTGACTGCGACATCATCGACGACCAGGATGACCCCCTCAGCAGCGGGTTTGGGCGGCTCTGGACTGCGGTCATCCATGGCGGGCTCCCAAGCTGCGCGCCGCTGCCCGTTCGGCCGGCAGGCGGCGGAGACGGCGGAGGCGGAGGAGACGGCGGAGGAGACGGCGGAGGAGACGGCGGAGGAGACGGCGGAGGAGACGGCGGAGGAGACGGCGGCTGCGCCCCCCGCGGACAGAGGTCCGCGCCGGCCTCTCCGACACGGATGGCTGGGCGCGTTCCCGGCAGAGCTTGGACTGGGCCTTGTGCTTGCTACGCATGCGAGTCCGGATCTATTTTAGCGTGGCGCGACCGCGGCGCGACCGCGTTTTTCCGCAATCTGGCGCCGCGCCATCGCAGGGCCGTGAATCCCACTTGACAGCACCAGTCGGTCTGCGAAACTAAGCGGGCTCCCCACCTACGGGACACTGAGCAGAGCAGGTACGGACCGATGTTCAAGAATTTCTGGTGGCCACTGGAGTTTAGCCACGCGGTGGCGACCACGCCTAGACGCGTGCAGGCGCTCGGTCAGACCTTCGCGATCTACCGCCAGGCCAGCGGCCAGGCCGTGGTGATGAGCGACGTCTGCGTGCACCGCGGCGGCTCGCTGTCCGGCGGCTGGGTAGCCGGCAGCTGCATCGTCTGTCCCTATCACGGCTGGGAATTCCAACCCGACGGCGCGTGCACGCGGATTCCCGCCAACCTCGCCGGGGTGCCGGTGCCCAAAAAGGCGCGCGTCGATTCCTATCCGACCCAGGAGAAGTACGGCTGGATCTGGGCCTACCTTGGAGACCTTCCCCCGGCCGAGCGCCCGCCGCTGCCGGTGCTGCCGCACTCCGACGATAGGAACCTCAAGCCGATCTACGGCGACTTTCACTGGAACGCCAACTATGAGCGCGTGGTGGAGAACGGCCTGGACATCGCCCACGCCCCCTTTGTCCACCGCACCACATTCGGCAATCCCGATGAGCCCGAGGTGCAGGACTTCGCGGTAGAGCCGCTGGGCGACTGGGGGGCGAGCGCCACCGTCACCCTGAAAGCTCCGGCGCCCCGCGGTCTGTGGGGACTGATGAGTCGCAAGGATCGACCGGGGGTGACGACCACCACCGGCTTCATCCTGCCGTGTATCACGTTTCTGGAGGTCAGACTGCCGATCGGGCGGCTGGTCCTGTGGGACGCCAACATTCCAATAGACGATCATACGACTGTCACCAAGTGGATCAGCATGCGCTCCTTTTTCCGCGGCAACTGGGCGGATGCGGATGCGCGGCGGCGGGTGCTGCAGATCTTCGAGCAGGACAAGCCGATCGTCGAAGCGCAGCGGCCGGTGCTGGTGCCGCTGGAGCTTGGGGCAGAGCTTTCGGTCAAGAGCGACGCGCTGCAGATCACCTATCGCCGGCTGCGCAAAAGAGCGATCGAGAACGGCTGGGCGATCGACCGAAAGCGCCTGCAGTCCGAGCTCGCGCGACAGGGCGTTACGGTGATTCCTTCGCCGGCCCGCCGCGCCCATCCCGAGCTGGAGCGCGCCTGGGTTCACCACGAGGTCCCGATTCTGCAAAGCGACCCGGAGCGCGCGAAAGAATCAGCTAAAGAATCGGCCGCAAAAACTGCCCCAGAGACCGCAGAGACTTAGGAGAAACATCCAAGAGGCTTCCGCAAGCCGCCGCAGTCCAGAGATCTGGCCGGGCGAGCGACGCAGCTCTGTTTTGTTGACGCTTCCCTTGTGTCACGGACCCGTACTAGGCTGCCGCGCATGGAACGTCGCCTGAATATCATCACCCTCGGAGTAGCCGACCTCGACCGCTCGCTGCACTTCTATCGTGACGGACTCGGCTGGAAGCCTTCTTCAATCAGCAATGAGCACATCGCATTTTTTCAGCTGGGCGCAGTGCTGCTGGCCCTGTACCCGCGCGCCAGCCTGGCCGCCGATGCGCAGCTGCCGGCGGCCGGCAGCGGCTTTGCCGGGTTCACCCTGGCGCAGAACGTCGCCACTCGCCAGGCAGTAGATGAGGCGCTCGGCTGCGCCCTGGCGGCCGGGGGGACGATCCTCAAGCAGGCGCAGGAGGTCTTCTGGGGCGGCTACTCGGGCTACTTCGCCGACCCCGATGGCTTCGCCTGGGAGGTCGCGTGGAATCCCCACTTTACGCTCACCACGAGCGGGCTGGTCGAGCTCCCTGAGTAGCCGCGCCCGGCCACCGGCTCGGCCTCCCGCCGAGTCTCCAGTTTAATCAGCGGCGGCGCGCTTGTGGGCGCGGACGGTGACGCCGCCGCGCTGCTCGGCCTCGGTGAAATCGTCGCCGTCCTTCCACTCCCAGGGCAGCGCCGCGACGCGCGGCAGGTAGTGGCGGACGATGCGCGCGGTGAGCCCGCCCAGGTACTTGGTGCCAAAGCCGAACACGGCGCCGAACCAGCCGTCCATGCGGTCGTGGCGGGCGCAGACCTGATCGATGGTGAAGCCGGCGGCGCTCACCCGCTCGCGCAGCTCGCTGCCGCGGTAGCGGCGCTCGTGGCCGACTACTTTGTCGTAGTAGGTCCAGTACTGCGGGTTGACTGGACAGGAGAAGAACAGCGTCCCGCCGGGCGCCAGCACCCGCGCCACCTCGCGCAGGAAGCCGGCGTCATCCTCCAGGTGCTCGAGCACCTCGAACAGGCAGACCAGCTCAAAGCTCGCATCGGGGAACGGCAGCGGCGTGGTCGCCCGCGCGCACAGCCCGCCGTGCTCGCGCAGCGCCCCCAGGGCGACCCGCGACAGATCGACGAAGTGGGTGCCGGGGATCGGGACGTGGGGGAACTTGCCGGGTCCGATCTCCAGGGTGCGACCGGGCTTGTAGAAGGGGGCGATGGCGGACCACGACGACCAGCCGTCGTGCGGAAAGAGCTCGTAGCGGCTCCACATGTCTTCGTAGATGGCGTGGTTGCGCTCGGCGGCGGTGTTCATGGCGGCGACCGTAGAACGCAACCGCGCGCGGGCGCAAGGTGGAAGGCGCGCCGGCCGAGTGACGCCATTTTCCTCTTGCCACTGCGGGTCAATTGATTTTGAATTTCAAAATCAAATCATCCGAGGCTCCCATGATTACCGCGCTCGCTCGCTTTGGACCGCTTGTCGGAATCTCCCTGTTCTTCGCCATCGGCCTGGGCTGGCGCAGCTGGCTGCAGCGGCGCCGCTATGGCCAAAGTGGCGTGATCCTGTTTCGCCAACCCGGCCTGTGGGGCCGCTCGCGCGATGCGCTGCTCTTGGTGGCGCCCGGGCTCCTGTGGCTGCTGACGCTCGGGCAGGCCCTCTGGCCGGGGCGCCTGGGGCTCGGGCGGCTGGCGGGCCTGGAGTCGGATGCGGCGACGGTGGCGGGGGCCTGCCTGCTCGCGGCGGGGGTCTTTTTCATGACCGCGGCGCAGCTGCAGATGGGGAAATCCTGGCGCATCGGCATCGAAGAGGCGGCGCGGCCGGGGCTTGTGACCTGGGGGCTTTACCGCTTCTGCCGCAACCCGATCTTCGCAGCGATGCTCATCGCGCTCGGCGGGCTTGCGCTGCTCATGCCGAGCCTGCTCACGCTGCTCCTGTGGGTCGGCACCTACGTCGGCATCCGCCGCCAGGTCGCCGAGGAGGAGCGCTACCTGCGGCGCGCCTACGGGGCCGAGTACCAGGGCTACGCGGCGCGCGTCGGACGGTTCACCCCGTGGCTCGGCCGGCGGGTCTAGTCGCGCCGGCAGCAGAGCCGTCTCTGACCGCCGCCGCCGGCAGTGCGCTTGGGAGCGGGGTCAGTCCGCTTCAATCAGGCGCAGGGCCTGGAACCCGAGCTCGCCGGTCGCGCCGCCTTCGCGCAGGGCCGCGGCGGCGCGCCGGACCCGCTCGCGGCAGATCTGGGCGACATCGGTGAAGCCGCAGCGCGCCGCCACCGAGCCCGCGGTCACCGGCTCTGCCGACTGCACGCACAGAAAGCGCCGCCGCCCGCCGTCCACCGCATTCTGGGCGAGCACGGCGTGAGCGGTGGTGCCCGAGCCGGCGAAGAAGTCCATCACCAGATCCTCGCCGGCGCTGCCCAGCTGGACCAGCCGCTGCATGAGCCCCAGGGGCTTGACCGGATCGAAGACCGCCTCGCCAAGCAGCGCCCGCAGCTCGCGGCGGCCGTGCTCGTAGTTCACCGCCGCGTCGGCCCACAGCGAGCGGTGCTTGCGCGCGGTGCCGCTGCCCAGGTAGTCCTTCTGAAAGACATCCCACTGCTGCCGGCCGCGCACCACCCGGGCGGTGAGCAGCGCCTTGTCGGCGCGGACCTTGTCGGCGCTCCACCGCCACACCCCAGGCTCGCCGGTGGACAGCTGGGGCCACACCGCGACCCAGCCGGGCTGCGCGGTGACCTCGACCGCCTGGGTCTGCGGGTCGCAGTAAAGCGGGTAGTGCAGGGTCGGCCGCTCGCTGCGCCGCGAGAAGGCGCCGCGCTTGCGCAGCCCGAGCAGGCGGTAGGCGCCGTGCTCATCGCGCAGCCCGTAGCCGCGCCGCTGCTCGGCGGTGAGCGGGGCGGGGTGGATCACCGCGTGGTCGATGTCGCGGGCGTAGATGTGGACCAGCTCATGGCTGGTGGCGATAAAGGGGGCGAGGTGACGGCCGCGGGGGTTGCTCTGGATGGCGAGCGTGCCGACGCGGCAGCGCAGGCCGAACAGCTCGTCCAGGAGCAGGGTCAGGTTGGCATTTTCGTGATCGTCGATCGAGACCACCAGCACCCCGTCGGGGCGCAAGAGCTGCCGCGCCAGCTGAAGCCGCGGGTACATCATCGCCAGCCACGGCGAGTGAAAGCGCCCGTCCAGCTCGCAGGCGGGCTGAAGCTCGCGGTCGCGGCCGGCGTAGCGAGCGGTCTGCGCGGTCTTGCGCAGGTAGGCGCGCAGGCCGGCGTGGAACTTGTCGCGGAACAGGAAGTCGTTGCCCGTGTTGTAGGGCGGATCGATGTAGATGAGCTTTACCTGCCCGGCGAGGCGCTCGCGCACAAGGCGCAGCACCGCAAGGTTGTCGCCCTCGATGATCTGGTTTGGCGCGGCGCTGTCGGAGGACTCGCCAGCGATCTCGACCAGCCGGCCTTTGGGCGGTGCTGCCGCCTCGCGCTCGGCCTCAGCACGGCCGACGAAGGACAGCCCGTAGCGCTCGGGCGCGGGGCCAGGGGGCCCCGGGTCGGCGGCGCGGGGGCGCTTGCGCGGTGCCATGCGAGCGACGCTAGGGCTTGCCCGGCACCTGCAGCTGGATCTGGTAGATGCTGGTCCGGGCGCTGATGAACAGGGTGCGGCGATCGGCGCCGCCGAAGCCGAGGTTCGAAGGCGCCTCGGGGACGACCAGCGAGCCGCGCTGGGTGCCGTCCGGCTTGAAGATGCGGATGCCGGCGGTAGTGGCGACATAGACGTTGCCCGCGTCGTCCACCGCGAGGCCGTCGCACGAGCCCAGGCCCTGGGCGAAATCGCTGCGCGTGCCGAGCGAGCCGTCGGTATTTACCGGAAACTTGTAGACCTTGCCATCGGTCGCCGCGGCTACGTACAGGGTCTTCTCGTCTATCGACAGGGCGATGCCATCGGGGAACTTCATCGTCTGGTCGAGCAGCACCGCCGTGGTGCCGCCGGGCGCGATGCGGTATAGCCCCTCGAACGCCAGCTGCTGCGGCTGCGGGTCGGTAAAATAGATCGTCCCATCGCTGCGCACGGTCACATCGTTGGGGCCGTTGAGCGCCTTGCCCATGTACATGGAGACGATGGGCGTATAGGTGCCCGCCTGATCGCGGCGGCTGACCCGCTGCGTGGTGATCTCGCAGACCACCAGGTTGCCCTGCGGATCCAGGGCCAGGCCGTTGGTGCCGCTGCTGGTCATCCGGTAGGGAGCCAGCGTCGAGGGGGGGGTAAACTGGTAGACGAGGTTGTTCGGGGTATCAGAGAACAGCAGCACGCCGTCCTTGGCAACCCACTGCGGACTCTGGGTAAACTGAAAGTTGACGCCGGTGTTCAGCTTGGTCACCTGGGCGTTTGGCGGGAGCGGGTCGATGGCGGTCAGGTCGGTCATGTCCGGCGGCCGGCTGCTCAGGTCACGCCCGCCGCTGAGGTCGGCGAGCGGACCGACCGGGCCGTCCGGGCAGCCGGCTACCGTGATCACCAGCGCTGCGCAGAGCGCGACTGAAATCTGACGCTTCATCCAGTTCCTCCGATCCTTCGCAAGGGTCATAAAGTGTTGTAAGCCCCAGGTAAGCCAAGCCTGTATGCACATCGTAGCGTAGCCAAGCCTGGCGATGGGCGCCACAGGCGCCGGGTCCCGATTTTTTCCACCCGGCTTCTTGCAACCGCCGCGACCGGCACCCTCCCGGCCCCGGTTCGGCTCTGGTAAAGTAGGCAACCTTTACCCCAAGGAGGCACCTCATGGAGACTTCGCAGTCGACCCTGCAGCCCCGCAGCGCCGCCGTCACTGAGTTTGTCCGCACCCCGCGCAAGATCCTCATCAACGGCAAGTGGGTTGCGTCGAGCAGCGGCAAGACCTTCCAGTCCTTCGACCCCTCAACCGGCGAGGTGCTGGCCCACGTCTACGAAGGCGACCGCGCCGACATCGACGCCGCGGTCAAGGCCGCCCGCGCCGCCTTTAACGGCCCCTGGTCGCGGCTGACGCCGTCAGAGCGCGGCCGCCTCATGTGGAAGCTTTCTGACCTCATCGAGCGGCACGCCGACGAGTTCGCGCAGCTGGAGTCGCTCGACAACGGCAAGCCGGTGGTCGTCGCCCGCGTCGCCGACGTCCGGTTGACCATCGACATGTTCCGCTACATGGCCGGCTGGTGCACCAAGATCGAAGGCAACACCCTGCCGCTGTCCGAGGCCGGCGAGTACTTCGCCTACACCTGCCGCGAGCCGGTGGGCGTGGTCGGCCAGATCATCCCGTGGAACTTCCCGCTGCTCATGGCCGCCTGGAAGCTGGCGCCGGCGCTGGCCGCCGGCTGCACGATCATCCTCAAGCCCGCCGAGCAGACGCCGCTGTCGGCGCTGCGCCTGGGCGAGCTGTTCGCCGAGGCCGGCTTCCCCGACGGCGTGGTCAACATCGTGCCCGGCTTCGGCGAGACCGCCGGTGCCGCCCTGGCCAGCCACCCCGACGTCGACAAGGTCGCCTTCACCGGCTCGACCGAGGTCGGCCGGCTGATCGTGCAGGCGGCCACCGGCAACCTGAAGAAGGTGACCCTGGAGCTCGGTGGCAAGTCGCCCAACATCGTCCTGGCCGACGCCGACATCGAGGGCGCGATCGCCGGCGCCGCCAACGCGATCTTCTTCAACCACGGCCAGTGCTGCGTCGCCGGCTCGCGACTGTTCGTCGAGGACAAGATCTTCGACAAGGTGGTCGAGGGCGTGGCGGCGCGGGCCAAGAAGATCCGCCTCGGCCCCGGCCTGGATGAGAAGACCCAGATGGGACCTCTGGTCTCCGATGAGCAGCTGGCGCGCGTGAAGGGATACCTCGACAGCGGCGTCGCTGAGGGTGCCCGCGCCGCGGCCGGCGGTGGTCGGCACGGCGACAAGGGGTACTACATCCAGCCGACCGTGCTCGTCGATGTGCGGCCCGACATGAAGGTCGTGCGCGAGGAGATCTTTGGCCCGGTGGTCACCGCCCACCCGTTCAAGTCGCTGGAGGACGTGCAGGTGCAGGCCAACGACACCGTGTATGGCCTGGGCGCCGGCATCTGGACGCGCGATGTCAGCCGGGCGCACCGGCTGGCCAAGCAGCTGCGGGCCGGCACCGTGTGGGTGAACTGCTACAACGTCTTTGACGCGGCGATGCCGTTTGGCGGCTACAAGCAGTCGGGCTGGGGCCGCGAGATGGGCCACAACGCGGTCGATCTGTACACGGAAGTAAAGTCGGTCTGCATCAAGCTGTAGTCATCGCCCACCGCCGGGGTCCTACAGCCCCGGCGGTGCGGGCGCCGGCGGTCCCGCGGGCGCGCCGGCGGCGACCGGCGCTCAGTTGGCCGGCAGCAGCGCGGGGGCCATGCGCAGCACCGCGTAGATAAGGGCCAGCAGCGCCAGCATCACCAGCGACACCCACTCCAGCGGCAGGCGGTCGGCGAGGCGACGCTTGGCGAAGAAGCGCCCGGCGGAGCGGCGCTGGATGAGATCCGGCACCCGGCTGGCCAGATCCGGCGGCGCCGCGACCTTGTTGAGCTTGAGCTTGCCGAGCAGCGCCCGGGCGGCCTGGTCTTCGGCCTCGGCCGCCGGCGGCTCGGGCGCGGGACCGGCGGCGGGAGCTGGCTGCTGGGCGGCCGGGCTGGGAGACGGAGAGTCGGTGCTCGACATGCAAGAAGTTCCTTGTTCCTGGGGACCGGGAGAGCTCGCCGTCACTTGGTATGACGGGCAATCTCCTCCTTCAGCGCCTGGCGCGCGCGGTGCAAGCGCGACTTGACGGTGCCCTCGGGGAGACCGGTGACCTGCATGATCTCCTCGTAGGACATCTCCTCGACATCGCGCAGGAGCAGCAGCAGCCGGTGCTCCTCCTCGAGCTTGCCGATGGCGCGCTGGACGATCTGCTCCAGCTGCGCCCCTTCCAGCACCTCGGCCGGCCCGGCCTGACCTTCGCCCAGGGTGCTGCCCGTGGTGTTCTGCAGGGTGCGCTCGGCCTGGGCGTCAAGCTCCGTGGTGGTCTTGTGGGCGCGGCGGCGCAGGTACTTGATGCGGTTTTTGCAGTGGTTGGCCGAGATCCGGTACAGCCACGTCGACAGCTTGGACTCGCCGCGGAAGCTGTCGATGGACTTGAAGACGGTGACGAACACCTCCTGGGCGACGTCCTGGGCCTCGGCGTGGTTGCCCAGCATGCGGTAGATGAGGCCGTAGACCTTGTCCTGGTAGGTGCGCACGCACAAGACAAATGCCTTCTCGTCGCGCTGCTGCAGGCGCCGGATGAGGTCTGCCTCGTCGCGCGCGTCCATGCCTACTCTTTCACCAGCCGCAGCCCAAGGAGCGCGACCGACTCGTTGCCGCCGTCGACGCGCTGGCGCAGCGCGAAGTCGACGCCGATGCCGCGCTCGAGGTGGAAGTAGCCAAGGCCGGCGGTGACGTGGTGCGCCTCCAGCTCGGTGTCGTACAGGTAGCCGACGCGCAGCGGCACCCGGTCGGCGATCGAGTACTCGACGCCGCCGCCCACCCGCGCGGTGGTGCGGTCGGTCTGTTCGCTACAGGGATCCGGTTCGGCGCCCGTGCACATTTTGCTGCCGGTAAAGTTTATCACGGCGTCGGCCGCCAGCAGCCACCGCGACGACGGCCGGTAGGACAGCCCGATGCCGAGCCGCGAGGGCAGCTCGATGCCGTGCGGCCACAGGTTCTGGCCGACCACCGCCACCCGCAGCTCGTCCCACAGCCGGGCCGTCACCCCCAGGTCGAAGGTGACCACGTGCCCGACGCTGCCCAGGTCGACGTTGCGGTCGGCGTCGATGAGCGGGCTCTGATAGTTGAAATCGGCTGGCACGCTGCCATCGGTCAGCTGCGAGGTCAGGGTGTAGTAGCCGTACTTGAGCGAGCCGCCGATGCTGAACCGCTCGGTGATCGGCACGGCGACGACGACCCCGGACTCGCTGCCGGTGCGGACGATCTTGGAGCTCTCGACCAGCACCAGCCGCCCGGTGTTGCCGCCCTCGGGCAGCCGGTAGGAGAAGTGCGGCGTCTCGTAGATGAAGTTGTAGTACAGCCCAAGCGCCAGGTACCGCTGCGACACCGAGTCGCTGATCGAGGCGTGCGCGATGTGGCCCAGCGTCTGCACCCGCAGGCTGTAGAACGCCGTCCCGGCGAACTGCCTGGAGATCGCGATGCCCGACGGATTGATCAGGGACCCTTCGGCGCCGGTGGCAGCGGCGCGCATCGACTCGCCCATGGCCAGCGAGCGGACCCCGACCGCCGGCTCGGCGGCCCGCGCGGCGCCGGTCACCCCAAAGAGCGCGCCGGCAGCGAGCAGGCCCAGGCCAGATGCCCAGCGGCCGCTGCGTCCCCACCGCTGCCGGCTCCGCCCGTGCTCACTTGGGACTTGCTCTGGTTCGGGCGTGGCGTGACTCGGTGCAAGGCGGGTCCGGTCCGGACGATTCATATGCTGCATCATAGCGGTCGACCGCCCGCTGTCCATCTCCGCCCGCGGCCGGGCCGCCGCTACCGCTGGCTGCGCCCAGGCTTCGCCGCCGCTGCCCCCCGAAACCGAAGGCCTGTGTTAGAAGCTAGTGCATGTTCCGACAAAACGCTCGCCCGCGCCGGCGGCTCGTGCGGCTCGCCTTGCTCCTTGGCAGCCTGGGGCTTCTGCTGCTTGTCGCCAACCAGCTGTTCCTGCGCTTTACCCGCATCGGCCCGCCGCCGGGGGCCGGGGTAGGTGTCGCGCGCCCCGCGGTCCAGATGCGCGGCCTGCGCGAGTACATCGGCCCCAGCTGGGCCGGCCGCGAGCGCGGCATCTGGGAGTTCCACCTGACCGGCGAGCCGTTCTCGCTCGGCTACGCGCACGGGCGCCTGGGCACCCGGCTGGTCCTGGAGACCGAGCAGTACATGTTCGGCGAGATGCACCGCTACGTCCCCTCGACGGCGGCGCTGGCGATGATTCGCCTGGGCGTGCTGTTGCGCTACCGCAACCTGCCGCAGCACATCTCCCCAGCGCTGCGGCTGGAGTTCGCCGGCATGGCGGAGGGTCAGCCGGACGAGCACGGCGACTTTCTCCCCATCTACCACCGCATCGTCTTCTACCACGCCCTGCACGACATCACCCAGACCCTGGAGCACTCGCCGATGCTCGGCTGCACCGCGCTCACCGCCGCCGGCAGCGCCACCCGCGACGGCCACATGCTGATCGGCCGCAACTTCGACTTCGAAGGGCCGCCGATCTTCGATCGCGACAAGGCGGTGCTGCTGTTCAAGCCGCCGGGCAAGCTGGCGTTCGCCTCGGTGGCCTGGGCCGGCATGGTCGGGGTGGTGACCGGGCTCAATGTCGAGGGCATCTACGCCTCGGTGAACGCCCTGCGCAGCGATGACAAGAGCGACCACGGGGTGCCGGTCGAGCTCTTGCTGCGCGAGGTGCTGGAGTCGGCGCACTCGCTGGACGAGGCCATCGCCATCATCAAGAAGCAGCCGGTGCTGGTGCCCGACCTGTACCTGCTCGCCGATGGCAAGACCGGCGAGTCGGCGGTGGTCGAGCGCTCGCCCGGGCGGGCCGCGGTGCGCCGCAGCCGGGACAGCGGCGACATCCTGGGCCTGGCCAACCATGCCCTTACCCCGGAGTTTCAGGGCGACCAGGAAAACGAGCGCCTGCGCACGGGCCTGACCTCGGGGGCGCGCATGGCGCGGGTCGAGGAGCTGCTGCACCGTCAGCGCGGCCAGCTCGATCCGCTGGCGGTGCAGGCGATCCTGCGCGACAAGCGCGGGCTGGGCGACCAGCCGCTTGGCCTTGGCAACCGCAACGCCCTGGACGCCCTTATCGCCACCCACTCGGTGGTGGTCGATGCGACCGACCTTATCTTGTGGGTGGGCATCGGCCCGCACGCGCTCGGGCGCTACGTCGGCTTTGATCTGCGCCGCGAGCTGCTCGGGCAGGATCGCCCCCAGCCGCCCGAGCTGCCCGAGGATCCGATCCAGCACAGCGAGGACTTCCGCGCCTACGGGCAGGCCCAGCGGGCCCTGGAAGCGGCGGCGGCGATGGCGCAGCAGGGGCGCCTGGACCACGCCATTGAAGAAGCCTCGCTGGCCGTCACCCTGCAGCCGCTGTCGCCCGACGCCCAGCTGCTGCTCGCCGACCTGCACCAGCAGCGCGCCAAGAGCCTGTCGTCCTCGGCGCAAAAGGCCGAGCAGCGCGCCGAGCAGGAGCGCGCCAAGGCCGCCTACCAGCGCTTCCTCACCTTGTATCCCCCCTACAAGCGCGACATCGTGCGCGCCGAAGCGGCGGTACGCGCCCCGTAGCCCCCCTGGCCCCGGCAGGCTGGGGCAGAACGCAGCGAGCGGTCCAAGCTCGAGGTTGGGCTCGGACGCGCGGCGGTACGGCCGGCCCATGCCCGAGCCCGAGCCCGAGCCCCAGAATGGCCGCGTGGGAGTTTTTCCTCAGCCTGCTAGCCGTCGGCGCAGAACTTTGCGAAGATCTCTTCCATGCTGCACGGTTTTACCCTGCTTTCGCCAGCGCAGGCCCAGGTCGCCCGCGCCGTCCTGGACGAGGAGTCGACCCGCCGCCGCCACATCGTGGTGTACCTGAGCGGCGCTCACGCCTACGGCTTCCCCTCGCCCGACAGCGACCTTGACCTCAAGGGGATCCACCTTGCCGCGACCGAGTCCTTCCTCGGCCTGCGACCGCCCCAGCTGACCTACGACCGGATGGGCTTTGTCGACGACATCGAGATCGACTACACGTCCAACGAGCTCGGCCCGGCGCTGGCCGGCATCCTCAAGGGCAACGGCAACTTCCTGGAGCGCGTGCTCGGGGCCGCCACCCTGCTCACCTCTCCCCTGCACAGCGAGCTGGCGCCGCTTGTCCACAAGTGCCTGAGCCGGCGGGTGCACGCCCACTACCACGGCTTTGCCACCAGCCAGCTGCGCGCCCTGACGGCTTCGCCCACGGTGAAAAAGACCCTGTACGTGCTGCGCACGGCGCTGACCGGGGCGCATCTTTTGCGCACCGCCGAGCTTGTGACCGACATCACCAAGCTTCTGGACGAGCCCGACTTTGCGCCCGCCCACGAGCTGGTCACCGCCAAGCTGCGCGGCGAGCGCACCGTGCTCGGGGAGGCCGAGCGGGGGCGCTGGGAGTCGCTGCTCGCCCGCGCCTTCACGCGCCTTGACGCCGCCGCCGCGGCAAGCCCGCTGCCGGCCGAGCCGGCGCCCCCGGCCGTCGCCGAGCTGGAGCAGTGGCTGATCGCGACGCGCCGCGCTTCCTTTTAATACTGCGCTGCTCCCAGCCTCTGCCAGGCCCCAGGCCAGCCGCGATCCGTGGGGCCGCCAGCGCCCAGGTGTTTTATGGCCAGACCAATTTTCTCAATATTTTCTGCGAACATGATTTTTGTATGTCCAAATGCCTGAAAAGCGCAGTACTATTTGGCTATCGCGACATCAAGTCGCTCTACTTCCATGAGGGTCTATACCGCCATCATGCGCTGGAGCACAGCCATCCTGGGCGGGTCTGGGCTGCTTCTTTCGAGCCTGGTCCACGCAGAGCATCGCTCGGTAAACCCCGAGGAACACCTGCCGCGCCTGCGCCCAGTGCTCAAGGGTGCGCTGTATCGCTCGGGCACCCCGAGCGACCCGGCCTTACAAGCGCTGTGCGAGTCAGGGTGGAAGCGGGTCTACTCGCTTTACGGGGAGCACACCACGCAGACCGGCCCGCGCAACAGCAGCATGCTGCGCCACGGCCGCGATGTACGCACCTGTCAGGCCGAAAACGGCGGCCAGCGCAGCCTGGAGTGGCGCTCGGCGCCATCGAGCCGGATGCGCAACCTGCCGGCCATCTTCGCCGACATCATCGACAGCGTGCGCAACCCCGACCACGGCCCGGTGCTGGTGCACTGCTGGAACGGGCTGCACTACGCGGGCATGGTCTCGGCGCTGGCGCTGCGCCAGTTCTGTGGTCTGACCACTGAACAGGCGGAGGCCTACTGGCGCGCCAACGCCAACCGCGGCGCCAACTATCCGCTGATCATCGCCAACCTGCAGAGCTTCAAGCCGATCCCCGACCTCATGCTCACCCCCGAGGAGCAGGCCGCGGTCTGCCCGGATCTGAGCAAGTCGTACCTGATCAACGCCGACGCCCGCACCGGCGCCCTGACGCCGTCCAAGTACGCCTCCGCCGCGCACAGCAGCGCCGCCGGCCGCAGCAGCCTGGAAGGCAAAGAGCGCGAGCGCGACAAGGACGGCGCCGGCAGCGAGACGCCGCGGCGGAACCCGGAGTATGTGCCGGCCCAGCCGGTGCAGCTGGACGTCCCGCGCTCGCCGCAGTCGCCGACCCCGCAGTCGCAGCCGACCCCGCCGGTCAGCGCGCCGGCGGTGGGTGCGACCAGCGCCAACCAGCCGCGGCCGCAGACCGCCGGGCCCATCCGCCAGCTGCCCGCCAAGGGATAGCCAGCCCAAGGAAGCGCATGCGCGGGACCCCGGACTCGCCACCGGCCCAGCCCCTGCCGCCGGCGCGCGGGGCCCGGCTCGCCGCGCTCTTGCTGGCTCTGCTGGCCCTGCTGCTCGGGCTGCGGGTGCCGCTGGCCGGTGGTCGCAGCGTCGCCCTGGGCGTCATCGTCGGTCTGGTCGCCGGCGCGGTCGCCCTGGTGCTGGGACTTGGGGCGCGCACCCAGGCGCTGCAGGCCGGGGCGCCGGTCGGCTGGTACACCGCGGCGGTGGCCCTTGCGGTGGCTGGGACGCTCTTGTGCACCCTGTGGGTCGTGCTGCTGTTCGCGATCGCCCCCATCCTGCACGGCGCGACCGGCTAGTTTCTCCTTTTCCGCGGCGCGCCTCCTCAAGTACCTTCCAAAGCCATCACCATGACCAACCCGCGCCCGCCCAGCTTCGGCAAGAGCCTGTTTTTCGGCGACCTGCGCGAAGACCTGCTGTTTCCCTATCCTCGCCTGGCTCCCGCGGCCCACCGCCAGACCGCCGAGCTGCTCGCCGCCCAGAGCCAGCTTTTGCAGGCGCGACCCGAGCTTGGCGACGCCCGCCTCAGCGATGAGAGCGCCCAGCTCTCGACCGAGACGCTGCAGGCAGCGCGCGAGCTCGGGCTTTTTGGGCTGGCCATCCCGCGCGCCTACGGCGGGCTCGGGCTGCCGCTGCAGGCGAGCTGCCGGATCCTCGACGCGGTGGGCGGTGTGGATGCGGCGCTGGCGGTGGTGCTGGGGGTCCACAACGGCCTGTCCGCCAGCTCAATCCTCCACTTTGGCAGCGCCGAGCAGCGCCAGCAGCACCTGCCGCGGCTGGCCAGCGGTGAGGTCATCGGCACCTTCTGCATGAACGAGCCCGCGGCCGGCAGCGACGCCGGCGCCGCTCGCACCCGCGCCCGCCCGCTCGCCGACGAAGAAAGCGCCGTCCGGCCCGGCACGAGCGCGCCGCCGGGCGGCTTTGTCCTCAACGGCACCAAGCTGTGGGTGACCAGCGGCAGCCTGGCGCAGCTGTTCGTGCTGTTCGCCCAGACCCAGGTGCTGCGCGAAGGCTCGCAGATCGATCGCATCACCAGCTTCATCGCCGAGCGCGGGCCGGGGGTGCGCCCCGGAGCCCCGGAAAAGACGCTCGGGCTGCGCGCCATCTCGGCCACCGCGCTGTACCTGGAGGACCTGAAGCTGCCGGCCCAAAGCGTGCTCGGCAGCGTCGGCGGCGGATTCAAGGTCGCGATGGACACGCAGAACCGCGGTCGCCTGCTCATCGCCGCCGGGTGCCTGGGTCAGGCGCGCGAGCTGCTGCGGCTGGCGGTGCAGCACGCAACGAGCCGCCGGCAGTTCGGGCGCCTGATCAGCACCCTGGGCATGATTAAGGACAAGATCGCCAGCATGGCCATCGACCTGTACGCGGCCGAGTCGATGCTGTATCTGACCACGGGCCTGGTCGACCGCCACGAGCACAGCGGCCGCCCCACCGCCGAGCTCGACTACTCGCTAGAGTCGGCGAGCTGCAAGGTCATGGCCAGCCAGATGCTGGCCCGCGCCGCCCGCACCGCCCTGGAGGTCGCCGCCAGCACCGGCTACCGCTGCGACTACCCCTACGAGCGCCACCTGCGCGACAGCGGCGCCTTTCTGATCTTCCCCGGCACCAACGAGGTCCTGCGCTGCTACATCGCCCTCACCGGCCTGGCCGGCCCCGGCGAGCACCTGGACAAGCTGGCCGACGCGATCAAGTTCCCCCTCCGCGGCTACGGCCTGGTCGTCGACAGCCTGATCGACAAGGTGCGCACCGCCGCCTACGGCCGCGGCCAGCTCACCCGCCACCACCCGCGGCTGAAGAAGGAGGCCGTCTTCATCGAGGACGCCACCGAGGCGCTGGCCCGCGAGGTCGACCGCGTGCTGCGCCGCCACGGCCTGCAGATCTCCGAGATGCAGTATGTGCAGAGCCGGGTCGCCGACGTCGTCATCGATCTGTTCGCGATGTGCGCCACGGTGTCGCGGGCCAGCGCGGCGCTGCTCGATCGCGACGACCGCTACGCCCGCGGCGACGCCGGCCGGCACGAGGCGGCCGGCGAGCTCGACGCCGCCGAGCGCGAGCTGCGGCTGTGCAGCGGCTTCTGCAGCAAGGCGAGCGCCCGCATCCGCGAGACCCTGGCCCGCTTCAGCCAGAACGACGACGAGCTGATGAAGGCCATCGCCGACGACTGCTACGTCGGCCGCCCCTATCCCCTGGAGCCCGTGATCTAAAGATGGAACTTCGCACCCCCCGATTGGTCCTGCGCGAGCTCGCCGAGTCCGACGCCGCCGCCGCCAACCTCTACGAGCGCGACCCGCAGGTGGTGCGCTACCAGAGCCACGCCCCGCGCACGCTGGACCAGAGCCTGGCCTACATCCGCCGCGTCCACGCTGAGACGGCCGCCAGCACGCCGCGCCGCCTGTTCGATCTGGCGGTGACGCGCGAGGGCACGCTGGTCGGCCGCATCGGTCTGCACATCACCGACCCGGACAGCGGCCAGGCGGCGCTGTGGTACATCCTGCACCCCGCGCACTGGGGCCACGGCTACATCCCCGAGGCGGCGCGCGCCCTGCTCAGCTTCGGCTTCGGCGAGCTTGGCCTGCACCGGGTCATGGTCGATACCGATCCGCGCAACCTGGCCTCGATCCGCGTGGCGCAGAAGCTGGGCATGCGCAAGGAAGCGCACCTTGTCGAGAATGTATTCCTGAAGGGGGAGTGGTGCGACTCGCTGATCTTTGCGATCTTGAAGCGTGAGTGGCAAGGCGGCGGCTGAGGCTGGGCGGGGCGCCGCCGCGCTTGCTCGCGCCGCGCTTTGTGCTCAGCTTAGGATATGACGTTGTACCATCTTCGCCGGGTGGGGAGGCTGCAGCCGGGACTGGCAGCGCCGCGTTTCGGCGCCCCGGTCATCACCCGCGCCGGGACCAGCTTCCTGCTCGAGACCGTCGAGGCCGAGCCGACGGCAGCGGTCACCGCGGCGCTGCTCACCGCCGATGGCGCCCACCGCTTCCCGCTGCAGGTTCACAAGACCGCGCGCACGCCTGTCGAAGGCGGCCTGAGCATCGTCCACCGCGTCGTCAACGCCGCGGCGCCGCCTGGGGGCTATGACCTGAGCCTGAGCGGCCTTGGCAGCGCGCCCGAGCTGGCCCCGCGCTCGGTGTGGCTGCGCCAGAGCGATCCCGACGCGCTCACCAGCCTGCACCTGGCTCACGTCACCGATCTCCATGTCGGCTCGCGCGGGCGCGCCGCCGCGCGGCTTGCGCATGTGCTGTCCGAGATTAACGCCCACACGCCGGATCTGGTGCTCATCACTGGCGACATCGCCAACAACGGCGACCGCGCCCAGCACTACCCGAGCGCGGTCCGGCTCCTATCGACCCTGCGCGCGCCCAGCCTGATCGTCGCCGGCAACCACGACCACGGCTTCTCGCCGCGCGCCCTGGCCGGCCGCGGCTTCGGCGCCGGCTTCCACAACTTCGCCGACGCCTTTCACCCGTTCCTCCACTTCGGCATGCAGCTGGGCGGCTGGGACTTTGTCGGCTTTGACAGCGGCCCCTCGCGTCTCTCGCCGCTGGTGCGCACCCGCGGCCTCGATGCCGAGGCCCTCTCGGCGCTCGCCCGCGACCTCGACAGCGCCTACGCCCGCGGTCGCCGCGGCGTCATCCTATTCAGCCACACCCCGCTGCGCTCCCGCCTCACCGGCTCGCGACCGAGCGCCCTGCCCGGCATGGTCGGCGGCATGAGCCGCGGCTCGCGCGCCTTCGAGGAGCTCTTGCGCACCGCCGCCCGCCGCGGCCAGCGTGTGCTCCACCTGGCCGGCCACACCCACTGGATGGAGGTCTTCGAGCTCGACGCCGAAGGCAAGCGCTTCATGCGCTGGGACCACCGCCGCATCGGCCTGCAGGGGCAGCCGCTCACCACGGCCGGCGCTCCGGTGGCGCTCATCAATACCCAGTCGGCCAGTCACTCGGGCATCCCGCTCAAGCGCAACGGCCAAGGCTACGGCTTTGTCCGCATCCTCCTGGACGCCGAGGCGCCGCAGATCCACTTCCACCGCTACGATGCCCGGGCCAAGCTCCCGGTCGCCTAGCAGCTTTGCTAAAGAGGTCGGCGTCGCTTCAGTGGGCGGCGCCCAGACCTACCGCGCCTTGGTAGTGCAGCGCCTCCAGCCGCACGGTCGCGCCGGCGGCCACCAGGGCCGCCACCGCGGCCGTGTCGTTTTCGATGAACATTCCCACCCAGTCATGCTGCGGCAGCGCGTGGGCGCGCATGCCGCCGAGCAGCGCGGCGCAGTACACGGGTTGCGCCACCCGGAACGGATACGCGCCGGGAAATGCAGGGTTGAAGACCGCCGCGCCCACCGGGGTCGAGTCCGCCGCGCGCCGGACGCCAATCACCACCCGGCCGGGCAGCGCGCGACCGCCCTGCAGCTCGCCTGGCAGCAGGTTCAAGGCGCGCTCGAACTGGCCGTCCTCCGCCGGCGGCACGACCTGCGTCACCACTGCCTCGGGCGAGCCCGGCACGGCCGCCAGCAGCTCCCAGCGCAGACCGAGCGCCGTCGAGCTGTACTGCGCCTGCATGCCGCAGCGCTCGTAAAGCCGCCGCGCTGGCTGGTTGTCGGGCTTGACGTTGAGGTTCCAGGTGCTGATGCCCGCCTCGGCAAAGCGCCGCCGCATCGCCGTCATCAGCGCCAGGCCGACGCCGCCGCCGCGCGCCTGCGGCGCCACCACCACGTTGCGGATATGGCCGGTGGTACCAATCAGCTGAAAATAGGAGTAGCCAACGACCTGCCCATCCCGCTCGGCAATCAGGGAGCTTGGCACCATCTCGTCGCGCCAGCGGTCTAGACCTGGCACCGGATCACCGACGAGCAGCTCGGGAAACAAGCGGGCGAAGTCGGGATAGTCGGAGGTGCGCGCGGCGCGGATCGTCAGGTCAGCCATGGCCCGAGCTTAAGCCGCGGCGCACTCTGTTCCTAATTCCTCGCTCATTCCCAGGCTGCAGCCGAGCACGCAGTCGCCTCCCCCTGCCCTGCAGCAGCCCTGAGTCTTAGGCCATGTCAAGCCCCAGCGAGCACGTCCACCTTGGGTGCGCACTAACCGCGCGGAACAAGACCGCTCGACGCTCCGTCGGACACGGTGAATGCAAGCCTGGGCTCGATAGTCTATGCTTGTAACAAGGAGCCAAACCCATGAAGCGCATTCTTCTCGCTCTAGCTGCTGCGACCGGCCTTGTCGGCTGCTACGCCGAGGTTGCTCCGTCGTACCGCCCTGCCTATTACGCGCAGCCGGGTTACGCCCCGACTCCGGTGTATTCAAGCGGTTATGTCGCGCCGACCCCGGTGTACTCCAGCGGTTACGTCGCGCCGACCCCAGTGTACTCTAGCGGTTACGTCGCGCCGACCCCGGTGTATTCGAGCGGTTATGTCGCCCCGGCGCCGGTATATCGCCCGGCGCCGGTATATCGGCCCGCCCCCACCCCGGTCTATGTCTCGCCGCCGACGCCGGCGTACCGGCCCGCGGTGGTTGTCCGGCCCGCGCCGGTCTACCGCCCTGCCACCGTCTACCGCCGCTTCTAGTCCGGTCGCTGCCTCCCCGCTCCCCCTGCGGTTGATGCGGCGGCCCGGCGTCGGCCGCTCGGCCAGTCATTGGGCCGAGCTGCCCGGGGTTCGGTCGCCAGCCGCGCCGCGAGCTGCTTGTTGCGAGCTGACTGCTGCGAGCTGTTTGCTCCGCGCTGTTTTCACAGATCGCTCGGCGGATCGCTGCGTATCGCTGTATGTTGCGCGCCTACCTGGGAGGCTCCCGATGGCCCTGACTCGCGCGCGCGCCGCATCGTTCCCGATTTCCCTTTCCCTGCTGCTCCTTTTCGGCGCGGCGCTGGCCGGCTGCAGCGACTCGCCGCCCCCCGGCCCGCCGCCGCCGCCGACCGACGATGGGGCCAACCCGGATCCGCGCTGTCAGCCGATTGCGCCGGCCGGCTCGCCTTCGGCTGTGAGCTGCGCCCTGCCCTTCCCTTCGTCCTTTTATCTGGTGCCCGACACCACCACCGCGACCGGCTTCCGCGTCAGTCTGCCCAAGGGCGTTTTGCCGAGCAACAACCGCAAGCAGGACTTTGACCCCGCGCGCCTCAACCTGCTCGATGGCTTCAGCCCCGGCAGCCAGCTGCTCGCCGACCTCGGCGTGCGCCTGGATCCGGCGCCCTTTGCGCCCGAAGACGGCGACCCCCGGCCCTCGCTCACGGCGACGGCGCCGGTGCAGCTCATCCGCTACGACACCGGCGAGCGGGTCCCGGTGTTCGCCGAGCTCGACGCAAACGTCAACGAGCCGAGCGACCCGCAGGCGCTGATCATCCGCCCGCTGGTCCGGCTGCGCCCCGCGACGCGCTACGTGGTGGCGCTGCGCGAGCTCAAGGACCTCGCCCAGCAGCCGGTCACGGTCCGCCCCTTTCGCGCCCTGGTCGATGGCAGCTACGGTCCCGCTTCGCGGCTTGCCGCCCTGCAGGGTCGCTACGAGCAGATCTTCACCCTGCTGGAGGGCGCCGGCGTGCCGCGCACCAGCTTGACGCTGGCGTGGGACTTTGTCACCGCTTCGGACAGTCAGATCCAGGGCCACCTTGTGCACATGCGCGACACCGCCCTTGCCCGCGTTGCCGCCGAGAACCTCGGCGTGACGGTCGACAGCGTCAGCGAGCCCAAAGGCGACCCGCTGGTGCTGCGCGTCATCAAGGCGCACTTCGCCGTGCCCTCGTTCCTGGTCGATCCGACCGATCCTTCCTCGGGCATGGAGCTCGACAGCAGCGGCCTGCCCAAGGACACCGGCAAGAACTATCAGGCAAACCTCCTTGTCATCGTGCCGGCGTGCGCAAAGACCGCCGCCCTGCCGCTGCGCGCCGTCGTCTACGGTCACGGCCTGCTCGGGTCGGCGGATGAGATCAGCTCGTCCCTGCACCGCGGCATCGCCAACCGGCTATGCACCATCGAGCTCGCCACCGACTTCATCGGCCTGTCGAGCGATGACCTTGTCTACCTGGGCGGTCAGGTGCTGGGCAAGTTCGACAACCTGGCGGTGACCACCGATCGCCTGCAGCAGGCGCAGCTGAACTTCGCCGTGCTGGCGCGCCTGGCCCGCCAGAAGCTCAAGGATCTGCCGGAGCTCACCGTCGAGGGAACGGCCGGCGGGCGGCGGCTCCTGGACGGCACCCAGGTGTACTATCTGGGCGGCTCGCAGGGCGGCATCTTCGGCAATACGATCGTGGCGATCTCGCCGGATCTCGACCGCGGCGTGCTAAATGTCGGCGCTGGCAACTACTCGATGATGCTGCCGCGCGCCTCCGCCTATGCCGAGTTCCAGGTGATCATCGCCGCCGCGTACCCGGATCTGCTGGCGCAGCAGCTGCTCTTGACGATCTCGCAGAGCTACTGGGACTTTTCCGACCCGCTCAGCTTCGCTCGCCAGAACCTCCAGGACGGACTGCCCGGTCCCGACGGCAAGCCGATGGCGGCCAAGCACATCCTGCTGCAGGAGTCGCGCCATGACTCGCAGGTGCCAAACCTCGCCACGCGCACGGTGGCGCGCAGCATGGGCCTGGTGCAGCTCGGGCCGCCGGTAGAGCCGGTGTTTGGGCTGGTCCAGAGCGCCGGTCCGGTCGACTCGGCGTACGTGCAGTACGACACCCAGCTGCAGCCGCCGCCGTCCAAGACCAACCGCGGCACCGGCGTCGATAACGGCGCGCACGGCTCGCTCGGTCGGATTCCTGCCGTGGTGCAGCAGATGGACGAGTTCTTGCGCCCCGGCGGTCAGGTTCGCAACACCTGCGGCGCGAGCTGCGTGTTCCCGCTGTAGCGGCGCCCGAGCGGCCCGCGGGCGCCGGCTGTGCTAGCCTGGCGCCCCATGCTGGCCCTGGTCCGCGACATCGGTCGCCTGCGCGAGATTTCCACCGTCCTTTTCCGCCACGGCTTCGGCGAGATCGCCACCCGCGCCGGGCTGCTGCCGGGTCCGCCGGACGCCGCCCCCGCTGACTCAGCGGCCGCCCCGAGCGCCCGCCGCAGCGACGCCACCTTCGAGCGCATTCGCCTGGTCCTGCAGGATCTGGGTCCGTCCTTCATCAAGCTCGGACAGATCGTCTCGACCCGCGCCGACCTGCTGCCCGCTGGCCTCATCCACGAGCTAAAGAAGCTGCAAGAGGAGGTGCCGCCGGTCCCCTTCGCCGCCCTGCGCGACGAGGTCGAGGCCAGCCTGGGGGCGCCGCTCGGCGAGGTGTTCGTCCGCTTTGACGAGCAGTTTCTCGGCGCCGCCTCGATCGCCCAGGTGCACCGGGCGACGCTGCGGACCCTCCGCGACGGGGTCGAGTCCGAGCAGGAGGTGGTGGTCAAGGTGCAGCGCCCGGGCGTCGCCGAGACCGTGGCCCGCGACCTCGATCTGCTGCGCCGCCTCGCCGCCGCGATCGAGCGCGCAGTGCCCGAGACGCGCCTTTACTCGCCGCGAGCCCTGGTCGAGCACTTCGAGCGCGCCATCACCACCGAGCTAAACTTCACCATCGAAGCCGAGCATGCCGAGCGCTTCGCCCACAACTTCGCCGGCGTGCCCGCGGTCCGCTTCCCGCAGGTCTACCGCCACGTGAGCACGCAGAAGGTGCTGGTGCTGGAGTACTTTGCCGGCTGCAAGGTCAGCGCCGCGGCGGCGCTCGGCTACAGCGGTCCGCAGCTGGCGCGCCAGGCGGTGGGCGTGGTGGTAAAGATGATCTTCGAGGACGGCTTTTTCCACGCCGATCCCCACCCGGGCAACATCATCATCCTCGGCTCGCCGGCGGCGCCGGTGATTGGCCTCATCGATCTGGGCATGGTCGGGCGCCTCGGACCCGAGCTGCGCGACCGCACTCTGGATCTGCTGGTGGCGGCGGCGCGCAAGGACAGCTACGCGGTCGCCGACGCCCTTTACGCGATCGGCCGCCCGACCACCAAGGTCGACCTCACCGCCTACCGCACCGAGGTCGCGCTGCTCGCCGACAAGTACCTGGGCCGGCCGCTCAAGGAGATCGAGGTGGCGGCGCTGGTCCGCGATCTGGTGCAGGGAGCCAGCAAGTTCAGCATCGAGATCCCGCCCGATTTCCTGCTGGTCGGCAAGGCGCTGATGACCATCGAGGGCATCGGCAAGCAGCTCGATCCCGAGCTCGATGTGCTCGGCGAGGCGGCGCCGCATGTGCTGGCGCTCATCCAGAAGCGCTACTCGCCGCAGCGGCTCGGCAATGATCTCTTGCGCGGCCTGCAGCAGCTCGGCCGCGCCGGCTACGATCTGCCGCTGCACCTGCGCGAGGTGCTCGACGATCTGCGCCTGGGCCGGCTGACCCTGCGCACCACCGACCCCGAGCTTGGCCGCGCCGCCAGCCGCCTCGGCCAGCGCATCGCCGGCGGGCTGCTCGCGGCGACGCTGTGCCTGTGCGCGACGCTCCTATTTAACGCCCAGCACTCGCTTGCGGCGTACTGCCTGTTCGCGCTGGGGGCGCTGCTCGGGGCCTGGCAGCTGCGCGCACCGGCGGTCTAGCCTATTTTCTACCGCCGAGATCTCTATACTAGCGGCGTGAAGAACGCACCGCTATTGCCCATCTTTCTCATCGTCCTTGTCGACGTGTTCGCGATGACGCTGGTGATTCCGCTGCTGGCGATCTATGCCGAGAGCTTCGGTGCGACCCCGGTGCAGGCGACGCTGCTCGTCTCGGTGTTCGCGCTCTGTCAGCTGTTCTCGGGACCGTTTCTCGGCAGACTCTCGGATCGCACGGGCCGCAAGCCGCTGCTCATCGTCAGCCAGCTCGGGACCTTCGCCGGCCTGCTCTTGATGGCCGCGGCGCACTCGCTGCCGGTGCTGTTTCTCGCCCGCATCATCGATGGGGCGACCGCCGGCAACCTGTCGCTCGCGCAGGCCTATATCTCCGATCACACCAAGCCCGAGAACCGCACCCGCGCCTTTGCCATCATCGGCGTCGCCTTCGGCGTCGGCTTCTTCCTGGGACCGTGGGTGACCGGCTTCCTTGTGCGCTACGGGCTGAACGCGCCGATCCTGCTGGCGGCGGGGCTGTCGCTCACCAGCGTCCTGTGCACGACGCTGCTTCTGCCCGGGGGACGACCGCCGCCCGCTCCCGCCGCCACCGCGGACAAGCCCGAGCGGCCGCGGCTTGGACGGATCGCTGCGCTGCGCGCTCGACCGGCGCTGTGGGCGCTGTGGGCGCAGTTCCTTCTGTTCTCGCTGGCGTTCTCGCTGTTCACCTCGGGGTTCGCGCTGTTTGCCGAGCGCCGCTTCACCTTTGCCGGGCACCCGTTCGGCCCGCGCGAGGTGGGCTATCTGTTTGCGTACAGCGGCTTTCTGGGAATTCTCCTGCAGGGCGGACTGATGGGCCGGCTGGTGCGCGGGCTCGGCGAGGCCAAGCTGGCGCGCCTGGGCTTCCTGGCGGCGGCGATCGCCTACTGCGGGCTGGCGCTTTCGCGCGGCATCCCGCAGCTCTTGGTGGTGGCGACCATCTCGGCCTTCGGCAACGGCGTGCTGCGGCCGGTGGTCACCGGCCAGGTGTCGCAGGCGGTGGGCCCGCACGAGCAGGGCGAGGTGCTGGGGATAAACCAGTCGCTGGCGTCGCTGGCGGCGGTGCTCGGACCCTACCTTGGCGGCCTGCTCATCGAGCACGAGCTGCTGCTCGCCTGGGGCCTCTTCCCCGCCTGCGTGTGCCTGCTTGGCCTGGTGCTGGCGCTGCGCCCGAGCAGCGCGGCGGTCAGCCGGTCCGCCTAGCCGCTGGCCAGTCCCGTCAGCTGCTCGGACACGGTCCAGAGCCGCTGCGCGCTGTCGGCGGCCAGGGCGTGCGGCGCATAGCCGGCATACGGGCGCTCGGCGACCCACGGCAGCGCCTCCTGACAGTCCTCCAGGTAGCGACCGCCGATTCCCGCCAGCTCGGGTCCGACGGCGGCCCAGATTGTGGTCGCGGCTCCCTGCTCGGCGTTCTTGAAGGCGGCGTGGACCTTGCCGTTTTCATCGATCCAGCCGGCCGCCCGCATCTCTTCCTGGGGCAGGTGCTGCTGCAGGCCGGTCATGATGCCGCCGGGCATGACGGCGTTGGCCAAGACTCCGGCGCCACCAAAGCGGCGCGACAGCTCGACCGCGAACAGCGAGTTGGCGGTCTTGGACTGGCCATAGGCATTCCACTTGTCGTAGGGGCGACTGTGGTAGTTGAGATCGGTGAAGTCGAGGTCCGCGCGGCGATGCGCGCTCGACGACAGCGAGACGACGCGCGCCGGCGCCGCCGCCCGCAGCGCTGGCAGCAGCAGCACCGTGAGGGCAAAGTGACCAAGGTGATTGGTGCCAAGCTGCGACTCGAATCCCTCGGGGGTGCGGGCGAGCGGGCAGGCCATGATGCCGGCGTTGTTGATGAGCAGGTGCAGCGGCCGCCCGCTGGCGAGAAACTCGGCGGCAAAGCGGCGCACCGAGGCCAGTGCCCCCAGATCGAGCGCCGCCGTGCGCAGCCGGTCGCTGCCCGTCTCCTGCCGCAGGCGCGCCGCCACCGGCTCGGCCCGGCCGAGGTCGCGCACGCCGAGGATCACCTCGGCGCCGGCGCTGAGCAGGGCCCGCGCGGTCTCGACTCCGATTCCCGAGGCGCCGCCAGTGAGGATGGCGGTGCGACCGCGCAGATCATGGCCGCTGATGACTTCCAAGGCGGTGGACCGGGCACCAAAAGGCGAGGTGACACGACTCATCGGGAGCTCCTGGCTCGGGGTTTGGGCAACTGCGGCGGGATCAGGCTGGCGCAGAGCAGCTGGACCAGCTGACCCAGGCGCGACTGAAACTCGGCAGCAGACAGCGGGACTGGCTCGGGCGACTTCAGCCCGTAGGCGGCGCGCAGCAGGAGCTCGGTCAGCCGCGCCGGGTCAAGCCCGGCGGGACCCAGGGCCAGCCGGCCGCGGCTGACCTCGGCGTCGATCGCGGCGCGCAGCATCTGGGCGAACTTCTGCGAAGCGGCGGCGTTGATGGCGCTGCACTGGCGACCGCTCTCGCTGAGCAGCTCGGCCCCGTGCGGCGTCCCGTACACCCGCTCCAGGAACCAGGCGAAGCGCTGGCCGAGCAGAGCGGTCAGCACCGCGACCGGCCCCGCGGCGTCGGCCTGGGCGGCGGCGGTGGCGGCCAGGCTCAGGGTGGTGGCGTGGATGTGCTCGACGACCGCCTGAAACAGCGCTTCCTTGGACGAGAAGTGGCGATACAGACCCTGCCGCGACAGGCCGACCTGCTCGGCCAGATCGCTCATCTCGACCTTCTTATAGCCGTAGCGGCTAAACGAATCGAGCGCCCCATCCAAGATGCGCTGCCGGCTGTTCTCCACCCGGACAAAGTAGACACATATGACCCAAGTGTCAACAACCGCAGGCTGAGCGACGTGAGGCTGGGCGCAGGCTGTCAGCGCGGGTCCCGCGGCGCGTCGCTCCCCTGGCGCCGGTTCTGTTAACTCATCCGCTCCGCCGACGCGCTGGCGGCGAAGGAGCTTGCTCCTACTTGACCACCGGCGCCAGCGCCTGCGCGATCGCCGCCGCCAGCTTGCGGGTGGCGCGCGGGTCGGGGTGGCCGTCCCCCGGCAGCGTCCAGCTGGGATCGAGATCGACCAGCAGATACGGCAGCTTGCGCGCCTCAAACAGGCTGCGGATGATCCACGCCTCTGGGTGCTCAGCCAGCGGGCGCGGCGGGCCGAGGCTGGGAATCAGGAACAGCGGGGCCGCGCCGCGCGCCCGGGCCAGGCGCGCAGTCTCGGAAAATAGGGCCCCCACAAGCTCCAGCATCGCCTGGTTGTGCGCCTGGCTGTGATAGGGAATGACGTTGCGCAGGAACTTGCGCAGCCGCAGCTCGGCCCACAGGCCGTGCGCCGGCGGCAGCAGGGTGAGCGCGCCCTGCGGGTCCAGCACGAGGTGGGGACGATAGTCGCGCATGGTGCGATCGAGCAGCGCCGGCAGAAACAGCGTCACCACCGCGACCGGCCGGCTGTAGCGGGGCAGCTCGTCGGCGAGCCGCAGGTAGGCCTGATCGCAGGCGTAGCCGCCGACGCTCAGGTTGACCACCTGCAGCCCGAGCTGCTCGCCCACCTGGGCGGCGTAGGTCTCGGGATACTGCAGGCCGTGGCCGATGCCGATCGACTCGCCGGTAAAAAGCACGGTCGGCCGCGCCGGGTCGAGGACGTCGGCGACGCTGCGCACGCGCACGCTCTGCGCGTTGAAGCTGTACTCGATGTCGCGGTCGGCAAGGCGGGCGATGGTGCGCTGCGACGGCGTCGGCAGCCAGCCGTAGCGCGGGTGGGCGCCGCCGAGCCGCAGCTCCAGCGGTGGGTTGCTCTTGCGCATCTGTTCCAGGCGGCGCTCGGTGTGGCGCAAGACGCCTTCGAAGAGCAGCGTGACCACGATCAGCACCAGCGCCACCCGCCCCGCCGCCGCCAGCCGCTCGGCAGCCGGGCGGCGCACCCACCACCTGTGAGCCGGCGCCACAACCAGGGTCGGTCCGCGCACGAGCAGCAGCAGTCCTAGAGCGGCGCAGGCGATCCGCAAAAGGGCGATCTTGTAGGCGTAGTGCGCGCGCGGCACCAGGTAGGAGTGCATGAAGTGGCGCTCAAACCAGGCGACATCGGCGCGCTCGGCAAAAAAGATGAACGCGAGCGCGAGGGTGAGGGTCGCCGCCGCGAGCGCGAGACGGACCCCGCGCGCCGGCGCCGCATCGGTTTTTTCATCGCCAGCAGCCTCCAGCATCGGGGTCGCATGTTGTGCTAAGTTCCGCGCGTGAGCAACATCGGCGCAGCCGAGCGGCTTGGGAAACCCGCGGAGGCTGACTCCATTTCCAGCGTGTCCGCGGCGCCATCGGCGGACCTTGAGCCCCGCGCTCGGGCCGCCCGCGCGCTGCCGCCCGGCCGCGTCCTGGACCAGCTTTTGCGGCCGCTGCACCGCTGGGTGTGGCGCGACCCCAGCCGGCGGGCGCGCAAGCTGCTGCGCTTTGCCGAGACCGAAGCCGACGGCGGCCGCGATCTGGCGCGCGCTGCAGAGCTCGCCAGCGAGCCGCTGCTGCGGCGGCTCTTTCTCCGCCACTCAGTCGATGAGCAGCGCCACGCCGCGCTGTTCCGCCGCCGCGGTCAGGAGCTCCTCGCCACCCTGCCGCGCGGGGCGCGACCAGGCTTTGAGGCGCAGCTTCTGACCCCCGGCGAGCGCGGCCTGGACGATCTGCGGGTCGAGAGCGAGCGCCCCGACTCCCTGCTCGCCTTCCTCCATCTCTCCGAGGGCGCGGCGGCCGGGCGCTTTGCCGTCTACCAAGAGGTCCTCGCCGCCGACCCGGCGACCCAGGCGGTCTTTGCAGCGGTGCTGCACGACGAGGTGTTCCACATGAGCTACACCCACACCCAGCTCCGCCGGGTGGCGCCGACGCGCAGCGGAGTGCGGCTGTTCTGGGCGCGCGCCCGGCGGCTGTGGAAGGGCTACCTGCGGCTGGCCACTGCCCTGGCGGCAGTGCTCGGCGGCGCGATGCTGCTGCTGCAGTACTTTGTCCTGCTGCCGCCCTTTGCGCTGTGGGCGCGACGGCTCGCCCGGCGCGAGCCGCTCGGCTTTGTGCCGCCACCGGTCCGCGCGCCGGCCGCTGCGGCGCGGGCGCAGTACTAGTCAAGGCGAGGAACGCCGCCCATGAAGATCCTCGGCATCTCCGCCCACTACCATGACTCCGCCGCCGCCCTTGTCATAGATGGCGTCCCGCTGTGCGCGGTGCAGGAAGAGCGCCTGTCGCGGCGCAAGAACGACGCCGCCTTTCCGCTGCAGGCCATCACCTGGTGCCTGGAGCGCGGCGGCCTGGCTCCCGAAGAGCTCGACGCGGTGGTCTTCTACGAGCGGCCGATGCTCAAGTTCGAGCGCGTGCTGACCTGCCTGCTGCGCGCCTTCCCCCACTCCTTCCGCAGCTTCCCGCGGGCGATGCGCAGCGCGCTGGGAGACAAGGTCTGGGTCAAGGGAATCATCGCCTCGCAGCTCGGGGTGCGCGGCGACCGCATCCTGTTTACCGATCATCACCAGGCGCACGCCGCCACCGCTTTTCTCTGCTCGCCGAGTCGCCGGGCGGCCATCCTGACCGCGGACGGCGTGGGCGAGTGGGCGACGCTCACGACCGGCCACGGCGAGCGGCACCGCGACGGCAAGGTCGCGCTCGAGCTGACGCGCGAGATCCGCTACCCGCACTCGCTGGGCATGCTGTACTCGACCTTCACCGCCTTCCTCGGCTTCGCCGTCAACGAGGGCGAGTACAAGGTGATGGGGCTGGCGGCGTACGGCACGCCGCGCCACGCCGAGGCAGTGCGCCGCATCATCCAGCGCACCGCCGACGGCGGCTTCGCCCTGGATCTGTCCTACTTCGACTACCACAAGAGCGCCGCCCGCTCCTACTCGGCGCGCTTTGTCCGCGAGTTTGGCCCGCCGCGCCTGCCGCACGAGCCGCTGGACCTCGACACCCAAGACGGTCGGCGCTACGCCGACCTGGCGGCCAGCGTCCAGCTCGTGCTCGAAGACTTGATGGTGGATCTGTGCCGGCGCCTGCAGCAAGAAACGGGGCTGACGGAGCTGTGTCTGGGCGGCGGCGTCGCCCTCAACGGCTGCGCCAACGCCCGCATCCTGCGCGAGTCCGGCTTCCAGCGGCTCTACGTGCCGCCGGCGCCGGGCGATAGCGGCTGCGCGCTCGGTGCCGCGCTGTATGCAGATCGGATCTACTTCGGCCAGCCCGATCGCGAAGTTCCCGATCACCCGTTCTGGGGTCCCAGCGTCGACCCGCGCGAGCTGGCGCAGCTCGCCCGCGAGGACGGCCTGCCGCTGTGGGAGTTCGCCTCCGACGCCGATCTGCTGCGCCGCCTGGCCGATGAGCTGCACGCCAGCCGCATCGTCGGCTGGATGGAGGGGCCGAGCGAGCTCGGGCCGCGGGCGCTGGGCCACCGCAGCCTGCTGGCGGCGCCCCAGGATCCGCAGCTGCGCGATCGCCTCAACCGCGAGATCAAGTACCGCGAAGAGTTCCGCCCGTTCGCCCCCGTAGTGCCCATTGAAGTGGCCGATCAGTACTTCGATCTCGACGGCGGCGCCGCCGGCAGCGGGGCGCGCCTGGGCCGCTTCATGTCGGGCGTGTTTCCGGTGCGCGAGCGGTGGCGGGCGCAGCTCGGTGCGGTCACCCATATCGACGGCACCGCGCGGGTGCAGACCCTGGAGCCGGCGATGGCGCCGCGCCTGCACGCGCTGCTGCACGCCTACGGCGAGCGGAGCGGCATTCCGGTGCTCCTCAACACCTCCTTCAACCTCGCCGGCGAGCCGATCGTAAACCGCGCGGTCGAGGGCTACTCGACGTTCCAGCGCGCCGACATCGATCTGCTGGTGGCCGGCCGCCAGGTGGTCGGCAAGCGGCACCTGACCGGCACCTTCCTCTCACCACCGCTGCCGCGCTCGGCCGACGCCCACGCAAGCCGCGCCGCCAGCAAGGAGATCGCCTAGTGATCAAGAAGCGCAGCAAGCTCCATCGCGGGGTGCTCATCATGGCCAGCGCCGTGCCGTCGATCTTTCAGCTGGCCGCGGGCCTGTGGCGCAGCGACAGCGGCAAGCGCTGGCTGGTGCCGCTGGTGCTGTTCCTGTGTCTGACCGGCCTTATCTTGATCTTGGGAACCAGCGTAGAAGCGCTGGCCCCGTTTATCTACACCATCTTTTAGGCGCGGCCGATGTCTGAAGGGGTCCCTGCGGAGTGTCTGCCGCTGCTCTGCTGCCCGGCGTGCGGCCAGCGGCTGAAGGCGACGGACCCGGGGATGCTCGGCTGCCTCGGCTGCGCCGCCGCCTATCCGGTAAGTGATGGGGTGGTCGAGCTGCGCGCGCCGCAGCCGGCCGACGCGGTGACCCAGACCGTGCGCAGCTTCTATACCGCCGCGCCGTTCCCGGGGTACCCGCCGCGCGACAGCCTGGCCTCGCTGCGCGCCCGCGCCGAGCGCAGCGAGTTCGCGCGCCTCCTCGATCAGGCAATAGCCCCCGATGCGCGGGTGCTGGAGCTCGGCTGCGGCACCGGTCAGATGAGCCTATTTCTGGCGCGGCACCAGCGGCTGGTGATCGGCGCCGATCTGACCCGTGCCTCGCTGGCGCTGGCGGCGGCGGCGGCGCGGCGGTTCGGGCTCGCCGAGCGCGGTCGCCTGCAGTTTGTCGAGACCGATCTGGCGGCGCCCGGACTGCCCGCCGCGGCGTTCGATGTCGTCTACTGCTCGGGCGTGCTGCACCATACAAGAGCGCCGGCGGACTCCTTCCGTCGTCTGGCCCGCCTGTGCCGGCCCGGCGGGATCCTCGTCGTCGGACTTTACAACGCCTACGCGCGGCTGCCGCACCGCCTGCGACGTCTTATTGCCCGGCTGACCGGCTATCGCCTGATTCCCTTTGATCCGGTGCTGCGCGACCGCGCCGCTCAAAGCGATCGCAGACAGGCGTGGCTGCGCGATCAGTACCTGCACCCGCAGGAGCACCGCCACACCGTGGCGCAGGTGCAGCGCTGGTTCCGCGACAGCGAGGTCGCCTACCTGCGCACCTATCCCGACGCGCTGATCGCCGCCGAGCCGCTCACCGGCGGCGAGCTGTTTACCCCCGCTGAGGACAACTGGGCGGCCGAGAACGTCTTGTCGCAGCTTGGCTGGATGGGCAGCCTGGGCCACGAAGGCGGGCTGTTTGTCACCATCGGGCAGAAGCTTCCCTGCAGCTAGTCGGCGGCGCTCGCGAACAGGGCAGTCTGGATCTGGGCGAAGGTGTCAAAGGGGGTAAACTGCACGCCGCGCTCGCCAAGGAACCGCTCGAGCGCCCGCCCGCGCTTGGCAAAGCACCGATCCGCCGCCTGCGCCGCCGCATAGTCAGACAGTCCGTCGCCGACAAACACGACCCGCTTGCCCGCCGCCTGCGCCGCCCGCACCGCCGCCGCCTTGTCATGTCCGTTGGCCGAGGCATCGCGGTGCTGGAAGATCCAGCCCGTCGGCTCGACCACCACCTCGCTGGCGAGGATCTGCACCCGCGAAAGACCCTGGCGCCCAAGCGCGCGGCCGATGAGCGGCGCGACTCCCGAGCTGAGGATGGCCAGCGCCACGCCCCGCTGCTCGCAGGCAGCGACAAAGGCGCTAAACGTCGAGTCAAACTTCACACTCTGCGCCAGCAGCGCGTCCGCTTCATCAAGGGAGAGCCGCATGGCGCGGGCCTGCGCGCTCAGCACCTCGCGCAGCTCCATCTGCCCCGCGGCCAGACTCTCCTCCAGCTGCCGCCAGCGCAGCGGGCCGCCGCCGTCGCGGGCCAGGGCATAGAAGGTGTCCTGATCGGTGATGGTGCCATCGTAGTCGACATAGACTACATAGTCGCTGGTGACAGGCATGCTCCTTCACCATAACAAAAAGCCGCGCCCGCGCGTAGCTTGCCCGCGGGAAGCAAGCCGCCCCCCGCCAAGGTCCCGATTCGTGATACGATATCGCCGGTCCTTTTTCTATCGGGGAGCGAGGAGGCAACGATGAAGGCTGTCCTTTATGGGTTGGTAGCGGCGGCGCTGCTCGGCGGCGCCTCACTGGCGGTCGCGCACAGCACGGGGCACGAGTCGCGCACGGTGGCGCAGTGCGAGCGGCTGCCCGGCACCCAGCGGGTGGGCGAGCGGGGTCAGTGCCTGGCCTGCGTGACGCGGCCCCTGAAGCACCACTATCACCCCGACTATCCGCCGGGCGCGCGCTGCCGCCCGGACAACGGCAAGCCGTAGCGCGTCGGCGTCCTTTCCCTGACTTTCGGGCTCCGCGCTGACTGCCTCTTGCCAGCGCCGGACTCAGCACACTCCTTCAGCAAACAAGAGCAGCGGTCGGCTCGACGCGCGCGTGCGCTGCTCTAGCCCGAGCAGCAGCTGTTTGCGCGGCAGGCCGCCGCCGTAGCCGGTCAGCTCACCGCTGTGACCGATGACGCGGTGGCACGGCACGATGATCGGCACTGGGTTGCGACCGTTGGCGGCCCCCACGGCGCGGCGGGCCTGGGGGTTGCCGATGCGACGGGCCAGCTCGGCGTAAGACCAGGTGGCCCCGTAGGGGATCTGGCTCAGCTGCGCCCACACCGCCTGCTGGAACGGCGTTCCGGCCAGGGCCAGGGGGACGGTGAACTCGGTGCGGCAGCCGGCGAAGTACTCGCGCAGCTGGGTCGCCGCGGTGCGCAGGACGGGCAGGTCGTCGGCGCGCTGACCCGAAGGCGGCGCGACGGGCGGCCGGTCGCTGCCGGGCAGCGGCGCGAAGTCGATGCGGGTCAGCGACGTTCCATCGCTGCACAGCCGCAGCTCGCCCAGCGGCTCGGGCAGTCCGGACAGGAGCGTGTAATAGGCAGATCCAGGGGTGGGCATGGCAGAAGCTCCTTACGGTTCGAGTTTCGTTCTTCGGGTCAAGCAGGGGTCGCGCCGCTGGTGCTCAGCGTGCCCCACAGGTGCATGACGGCGTAGGCGCGAAAGGGGCGCCACGCCTCGGCGCGCGCCTCGGCATCCCGGGCCCCCCGGACCCCCAGGGCGCGCTGGACGCCCAGATCGCCGGCGGGGAACGCATCGGGACAGCGCAGCGCCCGCATCGCGATGTACTCGGCAGTCCACGGGCCGATGCCGGGCAGACTGAGCAGCGCGGCGCTCACCTGGGCGGCGTCCTCGCCGGGGCGCAGCCGCAGCTCGCCGCTCGCGAAGGCGGCGGCCAGCGCGCGCACGCACTCGGCCCGCCGCCGCGGCAGCCCGATCGCCGCGATGGCCTCGACGCTTGCCGCCGCGAGCCGGGCGGGCGTCGGGGTGCTGTGGGTCAGGCCGCCGGTCTGCAGCGGCCCCGGCAGCGGCGCCCCGAATGCAGCCACCAGCCGCCCGGCGAGCGTGGTGGCCGCGCGCACTGACACCTGCTGCCCGAGCACGGCGCGCAGCGCCAGCTCGAAGCCGCAGAGCGCCCCCGGCACCCGCAGCCCCGGGCTGGCGGCAAGCTGCGGCGCGAGCAGCGCATCGCCGGCCAGGCAGGCCCCGATCTGCGCCGGCTCGGCGTCCAGATCAAAGAGCTGCCGCACCCGCAGCACCAGCCGCGGCAGCACCCGGGCCAGCTCCGCGCTCGCCTCCAGGATGAGGTGCGCCGAGTCGGCGGCCTGGGTGACGCGGATGACGCCGCGGTGGCCGTCGAGCTCGATGGCGCGCAGGTAGGAATCGGCAGTGACCACCTCGGCCCCGTGGTAGCAGCGCGCGCCCAGGTAGGCGAGCAGCTGCGCAAACGACAGCGGCGGCCGATACGCGAGCAGGCAGCGCACGGTGTCGCTGGCGCTGGCGGCCGGCTCCCGTCGCAGGGCCGAAGGGACCAGCCCATAGCGGCTGCGGAACAGCGCGTTGAAGCGACGCACGCTGGCAAAGCCGCTCGCCAGGGCCACCTCGACGATCGGCAGGGTCGAGTCGGTCAGCATCATCTTGGCGTGCAGCAGGCGCTGGGTCTGCGCCAGCGCGATCGGCGCCACGCCCAGGCTGCGCTCGACGATGCGGCGCAGCTGCCGCGCCGACAGGCGGAACTGCGCCGCCAGCTCATCGACGCCGCGCTCGTTGAGCGCCCCTTCGGCGATCCGCCCCGCCACCGCAGCGGCGACGCGGGTGGCGGCGTCCACCGGAGCCCGCCCCGGGGCAAGCTCCGGCCGGCAGCGCAGGCACGGCCGATAGCCGCGCCGCTCGGCCGCCGCCGCGCTGGGGTAAAACTCGCAGCGATCGCGCCGCGGCGTGCGCGCCCGGCACACCGGCCGGCAGTACACGCCCGTCGAAGTCACCCCGACAAACCAGACTCCGTCAAAGCGCCCGTCGCGGGCACACAGCGCTCGGTAACACACATCGCCGTCCAGCTGGCCACTCATGTCTTGCACGCTACCGCGGGCGCCAGCGCGGGTCTGGCCATTTTCGGACATCGAAATACGAAAGTCGCTCCCGGCTGTCGGCGCGGCGCATCCAGCGCGGCGGACCAGGAAATAAATCAGGGGCTGGCAAGCTGGTGGTTTGCTCTTGAGTTCGTTGGCAAAAAAGAGAGGTCCGCAAGCGCGGCGAGCTCCGATGAACAAGGCGGCGGGCCGCAGAACAGGGCCCGGTCGCTACGCCTAGCGCGGTCTACTCATCCGTGCGGGCGCAGCTCGCCGCCGCCGCAGGCGCAAGAGCACGATAGACAGCGCCGCCGCGCCTGCTGCGTCCACGGCCCCGCCGGGCCCGGTGGCGGTGGTGATGCGGCAGCTGCAGCCGGTCGCCGCGCCTGCCCCCGCTGCGCTGCCGCCGTCCGCTGCGGGGGGCATGGCAAAGTCGGGCAGCGCCGGCGCGACGCCGTTGGCCACGACCATGGCGAACGAGGTCCCGAGCAGGCGCACCGTCACCTGATTTCCCTGCACCGGGGCATCGGCCTGCCGGGTGATGGCGTTGCCGTTGCCGGTGTAGAAGGCAGCAGCGCCGGTCGCGCTGAAGCTGCCGAGCGACACGGTCACATCGACCGGGGCCGCGTCCTCGTTGACCAGCGCGATGGTGGCGCGCATCGGGCCCACCGCGCCGTAGGCCTGCACGTTGCGGCCGCCGCCGCTCACCGTGGTGCGCACGCTGATCGACTCAAACCCGCTGCCCTGGCCGTCGTAGTTGCGATACAGCTTGAAGGCGCCGAACGCGGCGTCGGTGGCCGCCGGCGGGGACCAGGCGGTGGCAGCGTCCAGGCCCTCGCGACCGAAGATGCCCAGCACCTCGGCGTAGGTGATCGCGCCAACGGCTTCATTGTGGTGGTAGAAGTCGTACTCTCGCATGCGCGGCTGGGAGCTTGGGATTTCGCCCGCTTGCCGCCGCCCGGCAAGCGGCCGGCAAGCGGCCAGCACCGCGGCCCGTCGTGGCCAAGCGCCGACGCGGTGGACCGCCTGCGGACCACAGTCGCGTGATACGATCGAGGCGGGGGTTTCCATGGGCGAGATCATCCGCCGGACCAAGGGGGCGCGCTTCCTCGGCTGGTACCTGCGCTACGTCGATGTTGATGGCCGGCGCAAGCAGCGCGCGAGCCATCAGCCGACGCGCAGCCTGGCGCGGCGCATGCTGATCGAGATCGAGGCTCGCATCGCCCGCGGCCGGATTGGCGTGCCCGAGCCACCGCCGCCCGCCCCGACGGTCACCGAGCTGACGGCGCGCTTTTTGACCGAGTACCATCGCCCGCAGCTCAAGGACCTGGCCATGTACCGCACGCGGGCCCGGGTCGCGCTGCAGCGGGCGCTGCCCACCCTGGGGACGGTGCGCGCCGACGCCTTGCGCCCCTCCGATCTGCAGCGCCTGCGCGCCCAGCTGGGCCGCAAGTGCGCGGCCGGCTCGGTCGAGCTGACGATCGCGTATCTGCAGACCTGCCTGGCCTGGGCGGTGCGAGAGGCCATCCTGCCGCACCATCCGCTGCGCGGCCGGCACCTCGCGGGGCGCGCAGCACGCGCCGGGGCGGTGGAGTTTCTGCGCACCGACCAGGTACAGCAGCTGCTCGCCGCGGCAGAGCAGCGGGCAAGACAGGGCGGACTCCCCGAGCGCTTGCTGCGCCTCGCCGTTCATTTCGCGCTGCACACCGGCCTGCGCAAAGGCGAGCTGTGCGGCCTGCGCTGGCGCGACCTCGGGCTCGACAGCCGCCGCCTCACCGTCGCCCGCAGCTTCGCCACGACGCCCAAGTCGGGGCAGCTGCGCCACCTGCGGCTGCCTGCGGCAGTCATTCCCCTCCTTACGCAGTGGCAGAAGGAGTGTCCGCGCACCGCCGAGGGACTGGTCTTTCCCCGACGCTCGCGGCAGGGCGCCTGGGGCATGGCGAAGAACGCGACCTATATGTTCAACCTGCCCAGCCTGCTGGCGGCAGCGGGCCTGGGTCCGCTGCCGCGGCCGTGGCACGCGCTGCGCCACACCTTCGCCTCACACTACATCATGGCCGGCGGCAACCTGCTGGCGCTGCAGCAGATCCTCGGCCACCGCGACGTCAAGCAGACCCTCATCTACGCTCACCTGGCGCCGAGCTTCCTCGCCGACGAGATGGATCGCATCAAGTTCTGAGCGCCGCACCGGTCGCGAGCGCGGCGGCGCTCAGCGCACGCGCGCGTACATGAGCTGATCCTGCACCACCTCGTGCTTGATGATGCTGCGGCGCAGCCGGCCCTCCAGCGTGAAGCCGGCTTTCTCCAGCACGCGCGCTGAGGCGGGGTTTGAGGCAAAGGGCATCGCGTAGACGCGAGTGAGGGGGAAGCTGGCAAACGCCCACTCGGTCAGCGCGCGCACGGCCGCGGTGACAACCCCCTTGCCCCAGTGCGCTTCGCTCAGCCAGTAGCCTAGCTCGGCGGCGACCCGCTCGACGTCGTCGTGCAGGGTGAGGCCGATGCCGCCGACCGCCTCGTCGGCGATGGCGATGGCGAAGAAGGTCTGCGGCGACCGCTTCTCACACATGGCCAGCCACCAGTCGGCGTGGGCGGCAGTGTAGGGATGCGGGAATCCATCCCTCAGGTTGCGGGCGATGGCGAGGTTGTTGGCGTGCCGGCACAGCGCATCGCGATCGGTACGCCGCCAGTCCCGCAGGGTGCAGCTGCCAAGAACAAGCTCCATCGCGCAATCATAACAGAGCAGCAGCTACACAAGACCAGCGACCAGCGACCAACGAGCAGCGCGCAGCGAGCAGCGCGCAGCGCGCAGCGTGGGGCGCGCCGCCGTGAGCCCGGCTCGAGTTGACAATTATCACTTAGACACTATTATAGTGTTCATAAGACACTTATCGGAGCTCACCATGACCCCCCCGATGACCCGCAAGCTGGACAGAGACTCGGCGCTGCTTGTAGATGTCTGCGGCCTCGATCTGACGCAGCCGCTTTTGTGGACGGTGCCGGCGGTGCTGACCGCCGCCGAGTGTCAGTCGCTCATCGCCCGCGTCGAAGCGGCGCACCCGACGCCAGCGCCGATTGCAACCGCTTCGGGCTGGGTCATGCGCCCCGAGGTGCGCAGCAACAGCCGGGTGATCATCGACGATCGCCACCTGGCGGCCGAGCTGTTCGAGCGCATCCTCGGCCGGCTGCCGCGCAGCCTGCTGCGCATGCGCGTGGTCGGGGTCAACGAGCGCTTCCGCTTCTACCGCTATCAGACCGGGCAGCGCTTCGCCCTGCACCAGGACGGAACCTTCGCCCGCAGCGCCGATGAGCGCAGCCTGCTCACCTTCCTTGTCTACCTGAACCACGACTTCACCGGCGGCGAGACCGCCTTCCCCGAGGAGGGGCAGCGCATCCGGCCGCAGACCGGGATGGCGCTGCTGTTTCAGCACCTGCTCGTGCACGAGGGCTGCCCGGTGCGCAGCGGCGTCAAGTATGCGCTGCGCTCGGACATCATGTATCGCCTGGTAAAATAGGTGTTCTTTGAACACTTGATTAGTGTTTTGTAAACACAGATTAGGAGCTTGCCCATGTTCAGCATCCGCTTCATCAAGGCCCCCCCGACCACCTACGTCCTGCACTACAAGCACGGAGTGATCAAGCGCGAAGGCCCCGGGCTGTCGTTTTTCTACTACGCCCCGACCTCGACGATCGTGCTGGTGCCGCTGGCCAGCCGCGACGTGCCGTTCGCCTTTACCGAGAGCACCGCCGACTTTCAGACCGTGACCCTGCAAGGGCAGCTGACCTACCGGGTCGCCGAGCCGCAGCAGCTGGCCGCCCTGCTCGATTTCTCGCTGCACCGAAGCGGCGGCTACGCCTCGCTCGATCCCGAGAAGCTGCCCGAGCGGCTGCTGGCGGTGCTGCACACCCGCATGCGCGCCGCGGTCGCCGCTCGCCCCCTGCGTGAGGCGCTGGCGAGCAGCGAGGCGATCACCCGCGAGGTCTATACCGCCCTGCACGGCGCCCTGGAGGTCAGCGCGCTTGGCCTGGAGATCCTCGGGCTGTCCATCCTCGGCGTCCGGCCCACCCCGGAGGTCGCCAAGGCGCTGGAGGCCGAGACGCGCGAGGCGCTGCAGCGGCGCTCGGACGAGGCCATCTACTCGCGCCGCAACGCCGCGGTCGAGCAGGAGCGGCGGATCAAAGAAAGCGAACTCGAGACCGAGCGCGCCGTCGAGGAAAGGCGCCAGAAGATGCGCGAGAGCGGCATGGCGGCCGAGATCGCGCTGGAGCTGCAGCGCACCGCCCTCATCGAGCAGCGGGTCGAGAACGAGAAGAAGGACGCCGACGCCAAGGCCTACGCCCTCAAGGCGACGCTCGGTCCGATCGGGGAGCTCGACTGGCGCAAGGTGATGATGCTGGCCCCGGCCGGCGATGCCCGGTCTTCGATCGCCATGGCGTTTCAGGAGCTGGCCGGCAACGCCCAGAAGATCGGCGAGTTAAACATCACGCCCGACCTCTTGCGGTCCCTGCTCAAGTAACCCTCGGAGGCGTCCATGTCCGCCACGGCGTTTGAGAAGATCGTCATCGTCACCCGCAAGACCCGCCTGGAAGAGCTGATCGGGCGCTTCAATACCCGCGCCCAGGCCAAGTTCTGCATCGAGCACGCCGGCGGCGACTTCGCCGAGTACGAGCGTGAAGACGCGGTGTACCAGCAGGCGCTGCAGAAGGTGCGCCAGGCGCTGGAGCTCGGTCTCAAGGTGCAGATACTGCCGCGCGATCTTGTGCCGACCTACCTGTTCGCGCCGAGCGATCTGGTGGTCACCCTGGGTCAAGATGGGCTGGTCGCCAACACCGCCAAGTACATCGACCAGCAGCCGCTCTTGGCGATAAACCCCGACCCCGAGCGCTTCGATGGCGTGCTGCTGCCGTTTTTGCCGGCGCAGGCGCGGGCGGCGGCGACGGCGGTGCTGCGCGGCTCGTTCCGGGCGCGCGAGGTGACGCTGGCCGAGGTGCGGCTGGACGATGGACAGCGGCTGCTCGCCTTCAACGATCTGTTTGTCGGGGCAGCCTCGCACGTCTCGGCGCGCTACCGCATCGGCTGGCGCGGGCAGAGCGAGCCGCACTCCTCCAGCGGCGTGGTGATCTCGACCGGCGCCGGCTCGACCGGCTGGCTGTCCTCGATCTTCAACATGGCCAGCGGCGTGCTGGCGCTGACCACCGGCACCGCCGCCGGACCTGCGGCCCTTGCCCGGCCGCGGCTTGGCTGGGAGGACCCGCGCCTCCTGTTCGTGGTGCGCGAGCCGTTCGTCAGCCGCCACTCGCGGGCCGGCATCATCGCCGGCATCGTCGACCCCAAAGAAGAGCTGCGCCTGGAGTCGGCGATGCCGCTCGGCGGGGTGATCTTCTCCGATGGCGTCGAGGCCGACTACCTGAGCTTCAACTCCGGCGCGGTGGCGCACATCCGCGCCGCGCCGCAGCGGGCCCGCCTGGTCGTTGCCTAGCCGCGTCCGGCCGGCCCGCAGCCGCCAGATCTAACCGCTGCCGCCGTGGGTAAGGTATGCTGGCGCCGCATGGAGTTCCGCGTCGCAGTCGATGTCGTCATCTTCACCATCAGCGCCCAGGCCAAGGTGGCCTCGGCGCTCGAGGTCCTGCTGGTCAAGCGGGGCATCGCCCCATTTCGCGGCCGCTGGGCCATCCCCGGCGGCTTCGTCCTGCCCAAGGAGTCGCTGGAACAGGCGGCGCTGCGCGAGCTGCAGGAAGAGACGGGGGTGCGCGACGTCTACCTGGAGCAGCTGTACACCTTCGGCGACCCGGGGCGGGACCCGCGCGGGCGGGTGGTCACGGTCGCCTACTTCGCCCTCATCGCCGCCGATCAGCGGCCGCTCGCCGCCGGCAGCGACGCCGCAGAGGCGCAGTTCTGGCCGATGTCCGAGCTGCCGGCGCTGGCCTTCGATCACGAGCAGATCCTGGCCTACGCGCTAGAGCGGCTGCGCAACAAGCTCGAATACACGACGGTCGGCTTTCAGCTGCTGCCGGCGACCTTCACCCTCTCCGAGCTGCAGCGGGTGTATGAGGCGATCCTCGGCCGCGCGCTCGACAAGCGCAACTTCCGCCGCAAGCTCGGGCTGCTCTCGATCCTGACGCCGCTCAATGAGTACCGGGCGAGCGGCCGGCGGCCGGCGCAGCTGTTCCGGTTTTCGCAGCGGCAGTTCGACAAGCTCAAGGACAAGGGAATCCTGTTTCCTTTTTAGGTCGGCAACCTTCAGCGACTTTTAGCGACCTTCAACGATCGGTCCGGCGGAAAAAGGGAACGCCGGCCACCGCCAGTCCGCCGAGCTGGCTGATGAGCTCCTCGACCTGGGCCCAGGCCGGGGCGTGCTGCGCTTCCGCCGGCACGTTGGCCAGGAACGCTTCCAGGGCGCCGCGCAGGGCGCGCTCCGGACCGCTGAGCACCCCGTCGAAGCGGTGATCGAGCAGGTGCGCCGTGGTGCTGCTGGCCTGCGCCAGCAGGTAGTCGAGGAAGATGTCGAGCCGGCGCGCCGCCTCGCGCGGTGCGGCGGGCAGCCCTTCGGGGGCGTCGTCCATCGCCACCCAGTCCAGGTCGCGGCGCCACAGCTCCTCCAGCAGCGGGTTGCGGAACAGCGACAGCGCCACCCCGAAGGACTGCGGCGCCGCGGCCGCCGCCTGCGGGACGCGCAGCGCCCGCCGCACCGTGTCGGCGATGCGCAGGAAGTTGGCGTCGTTCATCGAGAAGCCGACAAAGATCATCTTCTTGGTCAGAAGCTGCGCTTGCACGATGCCGGCCAGCGCCGCGCGCTGCTCGTCGTAGCGCATGTAGTCGCGGCGGGTGAGCACGATGTCGCGCGGGTGATCGACGCTGCCGTGCATCTTGAGCAGCCAGCCGCTGGCGCCCTGCAGCGGCGCGTGCGGCAGCACGGCCAGGGTCCGGCGGCCGGTGCTGGTAAAGGCCATCTCGAAGAGCTGGTCGTAGTTGGTGGTGACGATCTCGGTGAGCGGCAGGCTGGCCAGCAGCGCGTGGCCGAGCGCGTAGTGGTGGCGCTGCATCGCCGCGGCGATCTTCTCGCGCAGGATGTCCTCGCCGCCGCAGCGCTGCTCCAGGATGTGCGACTGATCCAGGTAGTCGAGCCGACGCAGCGCCGCAAGCTCGGCGTCGCCGATGCCCAGCCCGCGCGCCAGGAGCTCGAGCAGCTCGCCCCACAGCGGCAGGCTGGCCCCGCTGCTCACCCCGGCGCCCAGGAAGAGCACCAGCTCGTGGCGCGCCGCCAGCCCGGCCAGGCGATCGGCGTGGCTGCGCAGCGGCGCGGGCAGCTCGGGCCAGGAGTCGGGTCGCGCTCGCCGGTAGGCCTGGGCGGCGGCGAAGGTGTGCTCGTCGTAGGCGACCAGCGCCACGTCCAGCTGGTGGCGGTGGGCGCGCTCGTTCAGCGCCGGGATGAGCAGCCGCACCACGTCGCCGGCCAGCGCCTCGGCGCCGCCAAACCCGGTGCCCACCACCGGCAGCGCCAGCAGCGGCCGCGATCGCGGTCCACCGCTCGCCCCGCGCGCCGACAGCTCGCGGGCCGCCGCGTCGATGAACTGCAGCGCGCCGGCAATGAACCAGTCCAGGCCGCGCAACCGGTCGGCGCCGACGTTGGTAAGCCACGGCTGCGGGTGGCCGGCCGGCCAGCCGGCGAGCTTCAGGGTGCGCCGCCCGTCAGGGTGCCAGTCGCCGGGCAGCCCGCGGGGCGGCAGCGCCGCGGCGGCCCCCGGGGGCCACTCCAGCCACTGCCGATTGGGGCGGGCGCGCACGTCGCAGGGCAGCAGCCAGGCGTCGCAGCACAGTTTGCGGATGTCGCTGTGAACGATGAAGACGTGTCCCATGGTGGCTGCTCCAACCAAAAGCCGCAGCCTGATCAGGATAGGCGTTCTCGGCCAAATCGTCGCCTGCTGCGCAGCCCAGCGACTGCGGCCCGGGTTTGGGGACCGCCTGGGGACCACGCCCTCCGGGGTGCGGGCGCGCTGGCGACGGCGTCAGGCGCTGAGCTGGCAGTAGAAGTCGTACTCTCGCGCTGCCCCCCTGCGTCGTCGCTGCAGCCGGCGATGGCGGGGCCTTGTCATCCCAGGGTCATCCGGCGCCGGCCGCCGGGGCCTTGCCGCTCGTCAACGACAGCCGCACCGGCAGCTCGGGAGCACCGCGGCGCCGGGCAATCGCTTGCGGCACCTGTACCCAGTCTGCCGTATCTCGTTCTACTCTGCCTCTGGCCCCTGCTGCGGCCAGGCCCACTTGCTGAGCTCCACCGCGAGCACGCTGCCGGCGGCCGCCGCCAGCACTCCCAGCCAGTCGCCAACAGTAAAGGGAGTCATCGCCAGCAGCTGTCGCAGCGCCGGCAGGTACAGGGCCAGGAACTGCAAGACCAGCGCCGTCCCGACGCACACTAGCAGCGTTGGGTTGCGCCCGGCCGCCCAGCCGCGGAACGGCCGCGGCGAGCGATCACTGAAGGCGTGCAGCAGCAGCGAGGTCGCCAGAGTCGCAAAGGCCAGCGAGCGCCCGTGCGCCTCCCCCTCATGGTGCAGGCCCCAGGCGCCGATGGCCACCGCGGCGATGCCGATGATGATGCCGTGCCAGAGGATCGCCGCCAGGCGCGCCGGCGACAGCAGCGCCGCCTCGCGCCGCAGCGGCGCCCGCTTCAGGATGTCGGGGCTCGCCGGCTCCAGGGTCAGCCCGAGCGCCGGGAAGGTGTGCATGAGCAGGTTGAGATACAGGATCTGCAGCGGCAGCAGGATCGGCGGATTGCCCACCGCCATGGTGATGAACGCCGCCAGCACCGTCGCCAGCGAGCAGGACAACAGGTAGTCCAGGGCCTTCTGGATGTTGCGGAAGACGGCGCGGCCCTCGGCAACGCCGGTCAGCAGGGTGGGCAGGCTCTCATCGACCAGGACGATCGCCGCGGCGGCCTTGGCGACCTCGGTGCCGCGCCCCATGGCGATGCCCGCGTCGGCGGCGCGCAGGGCGGGGGCGTCGTTGACGCCATCGCCGGTCATGCCGACCTGCTGGCCGCGCCGCTGCAGCGCCTGCACCAGCTGGAACTTCCCCTCGGGAGTGGCGCGCGCATAGACGTCCGCGTCCGCGGTCAGGTCGCCGCTTCCGGTAAGGACCGTCGGCGCCCGCCCGTCTGCCAGATCGAGCTCGCGGGCGATCGCCACCGCGGTGGCCGGCTGGTCGCCGGTGATCATGATGGTGCGGATGCCGGCGCGGTGGGCCACCGCCAGCGCGTCCTTGACGCCCGCGCGCGGCGGGTCGGCCATCCCGACCAGGCCCAGCCACTCCCAGCCCTGCTCGCGGTCGGCGGCGTCTTCCTGGCCGACCTCGGGGATCGGCGCCGCGCCGATGGCGACGCCGAAGACGCGCAGCGCGCGGTCCGCCAGGCGATGGTTGCGCAGCAGCCACTGCGCTCGCAGCTCGTCATCGAGCTCCTGACGGCCGGCGGCAGTGCGCACGGTCGTGCAGCGGGCCAGGACCTGCTCGGGGGCGCCTTTTATGTACAGCCGCTGCTCCTGCTGCGCCCGCGTCACCACGATCATGAACGGATGGTCGCGCCCGGCGGGCACCGTGCGCACGACCGGCTCCAGAAGGAGCTGACGCGGATCGGGGAGCCCGGCCTTGGCAGCGGCGCACAGCAGCGCCCCCTCGCTCGGGTCGCCGTGGATGTGCCACCGTCCGTCTTCCTGCTCCAGAGTCGCTTGATTGCAGAACTGGCAGCTGCGCAGCAGCAAAAGGAGTCCGGGCTGGGAAGCGGTCTCGATACGCTGGCCCGCCTGGTGAAACTCGCCGGTGGGAGTGAAGCCCTCTCCGGTGACCGTCAGCTCAAGGTCGGCAAGCTCTACCACCCGCACCGTCATTGCGTTTTCGGTCAGGGTGCCGGTCTTGTCCAGGCACAAGGTGGTGATGCCGCCGAGCGCCTCCAGCACCCCGAGGTGACGGACCCGCAGCTTCTGCCGCGCCAGCCGCCGCGCCGCCGCCGCCAGCGCCAGGGTGGCCACCGACGGCAGCCCCTCGGGGATGGCGGCGACCGCCAGCACGATCGCAGTACGGACCAGCGGCCAGAACGGCTGCCCCTGCCACAGACCAAGGGCCAGGAGGAGCACGCCCACCGCCGCGACCATCCAGATGATGTAGCGCCCGAGCGTCTCCAGCCGCAGGTTCAGCGGCACCGGCGGCGGGTGGGTGGCGCTGAGCAGCTTGCCGATGCGCCCGAGCTCGGTCTGGGTCCCGGTGGCGGTAACGATCGCCGCGCAGCTCCCGGTGCGCACCAGCGAGCCGGCAAAGACCTCGTTGGCGCGCTGCGCCAGCGCCGGCGCCGCCACCATCAGCACGTCTGCCGACTTCTCCGTCGCCAGCGACTCGCCGGTGAGCAGCGACTCATCTACCGCGCAGACGCCGCTGAAAAGGCGCGCGTCGGCGGGGACGCGGTCGCCGGCCTCTAGCAGCACGACGTCGCCGGGCACGAGCTCGCTCGCCAGGAGCTGGTCTTCGTGGCCATCGCGGCGGACCCGGGCGCGCGGTGAGCTGAGCGACCGCAGCGAAGCGATGTCCCGCTCGGCCCGGTAGTCCATGAGCAGCCCGACCGCGACGTTGAGGATCAAGGCGACGACAATTGCCACCGCGTCGCCGCGCTCGCCCAGGACCAGCGACAGCACCACCGCGCCGAGCAGCACGAGCACGATGAAGTTCTTGACCTGCCGCCCGAGCAGCACCCATAGCGAAGGCGGCGGCGTCTCGGGCAGGGTATTTTCGCCGTAGCGAGCGCGTCGCTCCTGCACCTGCGCCGCGGTCAGGCCGTGCTCCAGGGCAACGCCCAGCTGCGCCGCGGTCTGCGCGGACGAGAGCTGATGCCAGATTGGCGTGGTTTCTACCCGCAAAGCTTGCCGTCCTTTGGTTTCGGCCCGCAAATCCTGCGCAGCGGTCCGCTGCCGGCCGGGTCATGCGTCAGTCGAGAGCGACTCCAGAGCTCGCCGGCACGAGCACCGCTGCCCCTTCAATCCGTCCCTGGCGGAGATCCGCCAGCGCCTCGTTGGCGCGCGCCAGCGGATAGGCGACCGGGCGCGTCCTGACCGGCACCTGCGGCGCCAGGGCGAGAAACTCGGTGGCGTCCTGGCGCGTCAGGTTGGCGACCGAGCGGATCACCCGCTCGGACCACAGCTCGGCGTAGGGAAAGCTTGGAATGTCGCTCATGTGGATTCCCGCGCAGACGACCGTTCCGCCCTTGACCAGGGTGCGCAGCGCCGCCGGCACCAGCGCGCCGACCGGCGCGAAGATAAGCGCCGCATCGAGCGGCTCGGGGGGAGCGGCCAGGGAGTCGCCGGCCCAGGTGGCGCCAAGCTCACGCGCAAAGCGGGCGGCGGCGGCGTCTCCGGGACGGGTAAAGGCATACACCTGCTGTCCGCGGTAGCGCGCCACCTGGGCAATGATATGCGCCGCCGCGCCGAAGCCGTAAAGCCCGAGCCGCGCCGCCGCACCGGCCAGCCGCAGCGCCCGATAGCCGATGAGTCCAGCGCACAAGAGCGGCGCCGCCTCCACATCCGTATAGCCGCCGGGAATCGGGAAGCAGAAGCGCTCGTCGGCCACCGCCAGCTCGGCAAAGCCGCCGTCGAGCTGGTAGCCGGTAAAGCGCGCCCGGTCGCACAGGTTCTCGCGTGCCGACTGGCAGTAGCTGCACTCGCCGCAGGTCCAGCCGAGCCACGGAACCCCGACCCGCTCGCCCACCGCGAAGCGCTGGGCCCGCGCCCCTTTTGCGATCACCCGGCCGACAATTTCATGGCCCGGCACCAGGCGCGGCTTGGGCTCGGTCAGCTCGCCATCGACGATGTGCAGGTCGGTCCGACAGACCGCGCAGGCAGTGACGCGCAGCAGCACCTGCTCGGGGCCGGGCGCGGGAGGCGGCAGCTCGGCAGGGGCCAGCGGCTTCCCAGCTCCGGTAAACACCATGGCTTCCATTTGCTCATAAACCTTTGCCAGCGGGCCCGGCTGGCTCCCTTGCTGCAGTGGGAGTTCGCCGCCAGGTAAGAGGTCCTACTCCATACCGGGTCATGTGCAATTAATACGCCAAGAACTCACGACCACCGGCGGTGCGCGGCACCAGCCGACACCCTGTCCTGACGCTTATAACACCGCGGCGGCGCGCGTCAAAACTTGACCCGATTCAGCTCGGTCCCCAAAAAGTCCGGCGTCAGGTGAGCGTAGACCAGGGTGTGTTTCAGGTCGCTGTGGCCGAGAATCTGCTGCAGCACGGCGAGGCTGCCGCCCTGCATGAGGTAATGGCTGGCGAAGGTGTGGCGGAGGGCATGAAACGGACGGATGAGCGGCCGGCAGCCCGCCGCGGCCAGCAGCCTGGGCAGACCGGCCATGTACGTCGCGCTGCGCGGCATCTCCCACGCGCCGGCGCGCGAGCGGCGCGGGAACAGCACGGCCTGGCGGGTCGGCGGGCACTCCTTCTGCCACTGGCGCAGGATCGGGACGACCTCGGCGGGCAGGCGCAGCTGGCGCGGGCGGCCCGACTTGGGAGTGGAGGCGAAGCTGCGCGCGATGGTGAGTCGGCCGCTGTCGAGCTCCACGTCCGCCCAGCGCAGGCCAAAGAGCTCGCCCTTGCGCAGGCCGGTGCGCACCGCGAGGTGGACCAGGGCGCGCAGCCCCCGCGCCGCGGTCACGCCCGGGACGGCCAGGCGGTCGGCGGTGGCCAGTAGACTCCGCACCTCGTCCGCGCTCAGGAAGGACACCGCGACCGGGCGCCGCGGCAGCTCGATGCGCGCAAACGGATTCGTGGTCACAAGGCCCTGGCGCAGCGCCCAGGCAAACACGGTCTTGCAGTAGGTGAGGCTCAGCCCCACGGTGCCAGGAGCCCACTTCCTCAGCAGGGCGGCGCGCAGCCGGGCCAGCTCGGCGCCCCCAAGCGCGTCGCTGCCCAGCGACCCGACGACCGGCACCACGCGGCGCAGCGCCACCCCGGCCCGCCGGCGGTAGCTGCCCAGGTCCTTGAGGCCGGGCCGGCTGTACTCGCGCAGGAAGCGCTCGATCAGCGCCGCCACGGTGGGGCTGGGCGGCGCGGCGACCGGAATGCCCAGGAGGCCGCGCGCCACCCGGCCCTCCACCTCCAAAAGATAGCGGCGGGCCAGCTCGCGCGTCGGCTGGTGGCTCGCCCGCATCTTGCGCCGCCCATCGGTGTCTTTGTAGCGGACGTAGTAGCCGATGAAGCGGCCCTTTCGCACAAGACGGATGATGTCGCCCATCGCAAAGAGCCCCCCGCGGACGATCCTACCATGGCGCGGCATCCGCGGGTCATCCAGCCCGCCGGCGCGCGCGCTCGACGGTGCCGCGCGGGCCGCCGCGCTGCTTGTGGCACGCCGGGCGCGCAGCTGCCTGATAAGACTCAGGTTGCGGCGCGCTCCTGGGAGTAGAAGTCGTACTCGCTCACCAGCGTCTTGGTGCCCGGGTAGTGCTGGCTGACCCAGTCGCGCATGCGCGGCAGCAGGCGAATCTGCGTGTTGATGAAGGACGGGTCGGTGTAGCTCGGATCCCACAGCGAGCGGGTCACCGCGGGGGGGTTGCCGCCCTGCGGGTAGTAGTGCAGATCCAGATAGTGCAGGATCCGCTTGCCCTTCTGCTGCTCGTAGGCCTTGGCCTGGTCGAGCAGCCAGGCGGTCAGCTCCAGCCCGCCGTGCTTGGCGCGGTCGGGCGAGGCGGCGCTGCAGCCCTTGGAGATGTCGTCGGCGTCCGAGCACAGATAGTTCGGCCAGCCCCACTCGGCGGGTCCGGCGATCTCGGCGGTGGGATCGGCCTGCAGGATGGCCTCGGCGTGATCGCGCATGCGCTGCCATAGCTCGTCGTAGGTAAGGCGCGTGGTGCGGATGTCGCGGTGGGTCGAGCTCCACAGGTTCGGCTCGTTGTCCAAGGCATAGATGCGGTGGCCCTGCGCCGGACCAAACCGCGAGGTCAGGTAGGTCACCCAGCCGGTCGTCCAGGTCGTGTCCACCGCCATGCTAGTGGTCGTGGGCGGCGGCGGCGTCAGGTTCTTGCCGGCGAGCAGGCCGTTGCCGCAGCTTGTGTCGTAGACGTCAAACTGATCCTGGGCGGCGAGCGCGGTCTTGGGGAAGCCGCACAGAAACGGGTGCCCGTAGGCCGGCGGGCCCTTGGCGACCCAGCCGATGGTCGGGATGGTAAACAGGGTGTCCAGCGACATGCTGGCGGCGTTCATCAGGAACTGGTTGGCGCCGCTCTGTCCCTTGGGGTCGCTGGGGGCGGGGTTGCAGTAGTTGCTGCCGGCGTTCCAGCAGCCGGCAGTGTTCTCGAAGAAGTAGTCGGCGGCGGAGTTACTGACGTCGATCTGGTAGTTGTAGCGTGTGGTGGTGTTGCCGCCCCAGCGAGTAAAGGCGATGCGGGCGGCCTTGACCTGATCGGAGGCGGCGTAGTTCATTCCGTAGATCCGCGGTGAGATCAGGTGGACGTCCGCGGTCGGGTCCAGGTTGACGGTGACCTGGCCCAGCGCAGCGGCAGGAGCCAGGGACATAAGGAGGAAGGTGGTGGTGCGCAGCATCCTTGCGATCATACGCGCCGCCAAGGCTCGGGGAAATCGCGCTGTCAGCGTCGGTGCGACGGCGGCCGAATCACCCGTATTCCTGTCTGCTTATCGGGCGGCGCCGCGGCGGTGCCCGGGAAGCAGCTGGCTCATTTTCTCTCGCCGGCGCCTGTGCTACACAGCAGCCGCTCAAGGAGGAACCTGATGCCACACGGCTTTTGCTGGTACGAGCTCCGGACCGCGGACGTAGACGCCGCACGCAACTTCTACGCCTGGGTGCTCGCCGCCGGCGCGCCGCCGTGCCCGGGCGCGGCTCGCTGCGCGCGTCGGCTGCGCGGGGCGATCACGCAGCTGCCGGCGCGCGCCGCCGCGCAGGGGGCGCCGCCGCACTGGCTGGGTCACATCGCGGTCGCGGACGCCGAGGTGGCAGCGCGCGGCCTGGTCGCTCGCGGCGGCATCCAGCTGGGACCGCCGTCGCGGGCCGCCGCGGCAAAGGCCGTCGCCATCGTCCGCGATCCGCTCGGCGCCGTCGTCGCCTGCAGCGAAGCGGCGTCATCCGCCGCCAGCTCTGGCGTGGGCTGGCACGAGCTCTACGCGCCCGATGCCGAGCAGGCAGCTGCACTTTACGGCGAGCTGTTCGGCTGGCAGCGAACGGGGGTGGTGCCGCTCGAAGGCGAGCTCGGCGCCTACCACAGCTTCGCCTGGGACGCGACCGGACCGAGCTGCGGCGGCATGCTCAGCATCGCCCGGCGGCCGCACATCCATCCGCAGTGGCTGTTTTACTTCAACGTCGCCGATCTGGATGGCGCAGTCCGCCGGGCCTGCGATGGCGGCGCGACGCTGATAATCGGGCCCCTGCCGGCCCCGCGGGGCCCGCGCATCGCCGTCTTGGACGATCCGCAGGGTGCCTCGTTCGCGCTGCAGGAGTCCGCGGCGGCGCCTGCCTGCCTGGCCTGCCTCAGCGCTACCGCGGCGGGGGCTACAGAAGCTGCGCCGACTTGACGAACGCCTCGGCGTCGGGGCCAAAGCCGGCGACCAGCAGGATGGCGCCGGTCAGGCGATTGACCACAACCTTGCCGACTCCGGTGCGGTGGCTCTTGAGGTGGGTGAGCTTGAGCCGGCGGCCTGGGTTGCCCTGCGCTTCCTTGATCGGCTTGCCGTCACTGGCCTCGACCCCGAGCGGCGCGAAGCCCTGCTTCTCGGCCGCCGCGAGCAGCCCGGGCAAAAGATCCGTGGGCGGCGTGTTCTGGGTCTTGCCGACCATCGCCGCGACATAATACATAGGCCCGGAGTTGAGGCCGCCCACGGTCTGGTAGCGCGCGACCACCAGCGTCGGTATCCCCTTTTGCGTCTCGGTCTGCGGCGCCGCGGGAAACTTCGCCTTGTAGAGCCCATCTGGGGCCTCATAGTCGACCCACGCCGCGCCCTTCTTGCTCGCCGCGGCCGGCTCGGCCCCCTTGTCGCCACCGGCCACAGCGACGCTCGCGCCAACGAGCACCGATCCAGCCAAACACCAGCAGACAAGCGACGGAACAACACGGGTCTTCATCGTGCCATCATAAGCCACCGGCGCGGCGGAGAGAAGGTCCTTGCAACCGGGCAAGGCGACAGGCCCCAGGCGCCCGAGCGCTTCCTATCGCCCGGCCGCGGCTTGTTGGGCAGATTTGCCTCGATATACTCTCTAGAATGAAGCATCCGCTTCCCCTACTTCTGCAAGTCCTTATCCCCTGCGCCGTGGCGGTCTCCGTCGGCGCCGGCTGTACCCGCTCGCCCGATGACGGGGCGGCGCCCACCGCTTCGGCAATAAAGCACCTTGTCGTCATCGTCCAGGAGAACCACACCTTCGACAACTACTTCGGCCGCTACTGCACCGCCGCTCCCGGCAGCGGACCGAGCTGCCAGACCGGCCCCGGCTGCTGTGAGTCCGCCCCCGCCAATGACCCTGGCACTGGCAGCCCGCCGGTGCTGCTGACCGATGTCGAGAACGCGGCCTTCAGTCCCAACCACTACAAGGACTGCGAGCTGGCCGAGATCAACGGCGGCAAGATGGACGGCTTTATCGCCAACAAGCTGTGCGGCAACCCGCGAAACTTCGCCATCGCCCCGGTGGAGGTCGCCGGACCGTACTGGCAGCTGGCGGCAAGCTCCGCCCTGGCGGATCACTACTTTCAGCCCATCGCCGGCGCTTCCTCGGCCAATGACATGTACCTGGCGCGCGCCCGCTTCGTGTTCACCGATAATCAGGTAGGCCCCGAGTCGATCGGCGCCCGCTGCGGGTTCAGCGGCGAGCGGCAGGTATACACCGATCAGACCATCGGCGATCTGCTGGTGGACCACGGCGTAACCTGGGCGTTTTACGCCGAGGGCTATGACGACATGGCGGCGGCCAACCAGCAGGGCAAGTGCCCCGCCCCGCCCGCGAGCTGCGCCTTCGGCGTCGGCCTGTATCCCTGCATCTATGACCCGAGCGACATCCCATTTCAGTACTACGCGGCCTTTGTCGACAATCCAGTCTACATGCGCGACCTGCACCGCCTCACCACCGACCTGCAGCAAGGCACGCTGCCGGCGGTAAGCTACGTCAAGGCGCTCGGCTACAAGAGCGAGCACCCGGGCGCCGACACGAGCATCACCGACGGCACGCGGTGGGTGACCGCGCTTGTCGAGGAGCTCCTCGGCTCGCAGTACGGCGCGACCACCCTGATCCTGCTGGTCTACGATGAAGGGGGCGGCTACTTCGATCACCTGGCGCCCCCGCCAACCAGCGCCAGCGACGGCCAGCCCTACGGCACGCGGCTGCCGTTTCTCGCCATCGGACCTTTTGCCCGCAGAAACCATGTAGCCCACACGGTCCTTGAGCACTCCTCGATCGTGAAGTTCATCGAGTGGAACTGGCTGGCAGAGCGCACCGGCCAGCTGGGAAACCGGGACGTCAGCGTAAACAACCTCGGCGCCCTGCTTGACCCCGCGCGCACTGGCACCGCGGTTCCCGCGAGCTAAAGCCGCCGGCGGCAAGCGCGCAGCGACGCGGATACCCCGGGTCACCGGCTGCCGGCGGCGCGGGCAGACCCAAGCTTCGCTGTCAGCACCAGCCCACATGGCGCCGGCGCCGCCAATAGGCTAATCTTAAAAAGGACGTCTCCTTATGTTGAGCTTGCGCGTGCCTGACCGGACGGATGAGATACGATGAACGATCCAGTAGAACCTGGTGCAGGAGTAGTAGCGGAACCCATCGCGGACTCGGAGCCGGGCGATGGCGCCGTCACAGCACCGCTTAGCGGCCAGGCGACCCTGCCGCTCAAGATGGTGGATGGCAAGACGCCGAGCCGCCAGCTGGTGGTCCACAGCTACGGTCTTACCGATGTCGGCAAGCTGCGCGGGCAGAACGAAGATCAGTTCCTCATCGCCGAGCTGGCCAAGGCGCTGCAGGTGCAGCAGACCAGCCTGCCGCAGCCCAAGACCCGCTACAGCGAGGAAAAAGGATTCCTGTTTATCGTCGCCGATGGCATGGGTGGACGCATGGGCGGCGAGCAGGCGAGCGCCCTGGCGGTAGACACGGTGGAGGAGTTCGTCCTCAACACCCTGCAGTGGTTTTTTCACCTGCGCAGCGAGGAAGAGCAGAACGTGCTGGCGGAGTTCCAGCTTGCCCTGCGGCGAGCCGACGCCAAGATCTTTGAAGAGGCCACGCGCCACCCGCAGCTCAAGGGCATGGGCACCACCGTCACCATGGCCTATTACTCGGATGCCCAGCTGTTCATCGTGCACGTCGGCGGCTGCCGCTGCTACCTGCAGCGCGACGGCCACCTGTACCGGCTGACCAAAGACCATACGCTGGTCGAAGAGATGGTCCGGCACCAGGTGCTGACCCCCGAGCAGGCGAGCAGGCACTACCTGCGCCACGTGGTCACCAACACCGTGGGCGGCAACAAGCCGGGGCTCCAGGTCGAGGCGCACCGCGTGACGCTGGCGGCCGGCGACATCATGCTCCTGTGCTCGGACGGGCTCACCGAGATGCTGACCGACGACCAGATCAGCGCCATCCTCAGCGCCGAGAGCGCGCCCAAGTCGGCCTGCGAGCGGCTCATCGCCGAGGCCAACGCCCGCGTAAGTCAGGACAACATCACCGTCATCGTCTCGCACTTCGCGGCCCCGACCTGAAGGTCGCGCGGCCGGCCCGCGGCTCAGGCGGGGGCGCGTCCCATCAAGTCGGTTAAGGTCTGCGGGTCGACAGGCTTGACCAGGTGGACGTCGAAGCCTGCGGACAGGGCGGTGCGGCGAGCTTCGGGCTGGCCGTAGCCGGTCAGGGCGATGAGCAGGGCGCCTTG